>NZ_CP129965.1:1412058-2118088 GCF_030503635.1 Corynebacterium sp. P3-F1 | reverse complement strand
TGAACTGGCCCCCGAAAGTTGGACTGGTTTAACTCTAGGCGGTTAGGGCTTCAAGGGTCTGATTTCGATATTGCATCGGGGTCAGGCCCTTGAGTCGTTGTTGGATGCGTTCGGTGTTGTACCACTGGATGTACTCGTCGATCGCCTGGTTGAACTCTGCGACGGTGTCGAAGATTTCTCCGTGGTACATCTCGGCTTTCAAGTGCCCGAAGAAATTCTCCATGACCGCGTTGTCGTAACAGTTGGCTTTACGCGACATCGACTGAACACCACCGTTATCGCCGATCAGGTCACGCCAGGAGGCATGCTGGTACTGGAAGCCTTGATCGGTGTGCATCATCCACCCGGGTTCAGGTGCACAATTCACGATTGCGTTGGTCAAAGAAGCGGCGGTAAATGCTGTCGACGGCGATGTAGCCACGCTGTGGGCAACGATTGAGCGGTCGAACAGATCCATCACCGGGGACAGATATACCTTGCTGCCTGCGACCCTGAACTCGGTGACGTCGCTGACAAAGAAGGTGTTGGGCTTGTCCGGAGTGAACTTGCGGTCAAGTTTGTTGTCAGCGATGTGGCTGATCGTCCCAGCGTAAGAAACATAGGGCCTGCGCTGGCGGACCTTGGCTCGAAGTCCCATCTCGCGCATGAGCTTGAAGACAAGTTTGTGGTTGACCACCCAGCCCTGGTTGCGCAGGTCCAGCAGCACCCGCCGGTAACCGTAGCGATGCTTATTACGCTCGAAACTTTCCCGGATTGCTTGCTTCAGCGCAGCGTGCTTATCCGGCTCGCGCAGGCGTTTCTGGTGGTAGAAGAACGTCGACCGTGGCATACCCGCCGCATCCAAGAGGTACTCCAAGCGGTGGTGCGACTTGAGGATGACAATCGCCTGAACTTTCAGGCGCGTCCCTGGTTCCTCAAGTCCCGCAATTTTTTTAAGTAGGCGTTTTCCGCTTCCAACCGTGCGATCTGGCGACGCAGCTTCTCTTCCTCCGAGAGCGGCTTCGGTGCGACCGAGCCTTTGGGCCTACCCTTCGGCTCCGGTTTTAGCGCCTCATCGCCACCTTTACGCCATTTCCACGACCACCCTTTAACTAGCTGGTCTGATGACAGGCCAAACTCACGCGCAAGATCCATCGCCGTCTCACCGGCAAGGTGGCGTTGGACAACTTCCTTCTTGATTTCGAACGAATACTGCTGCTTAGTCGGTTTCTCCACAAGACATAGCCTGCCATGCAGCGTAAACCGACGATAGAGCATACGGGCGGCGTATCTGGAGACACCAAGAGCAATGGCAGCGGCTCTATAGCCCATGCCTTGCTCAAATAGTTCAACCAACTGCTCGCGCTGATGCTCACTCAGCGAACTTCGTGCTCTCAACGAAAACTACTCCCCACTAGTCGATAACTGATTTCTCAGTCCAACTAATGGGGAGCAGTTCACGAACGGAGCGGGTCATTTTTGTGTTCGCGGCCGTTTTTCTTCGGCAGGCAGGGGGTTTCGTGAAAAGATTGGAACAGTTTCGTCAAACCCCCGATGATGAGACACTCTCGCTAAACCTCCCATCATCTAGTTTCTTCTCCGCCCGCTTTTGCCGCTTACACTTCCTACGGCTGTTGCTTACACATTTCTCAAGCCTCGCCCGTGAGCCACCTCGTGGGCCCAAGGAAGCTTCCTGGTAGCAAATTACGCCTGAGTTTCCGCACCAGTATCTTCTGTAACAGGGCTCTGGACGTGGACTGCGGTTCGGTCGAGGTGCTAGGGGCTTGAGTTGCTCCTGGGTGCCAGGCGGTGGACCAAGCGGAGAAACTGCCACCGTGCCGGCCGCTGGGGGTAGGCGTTGATGTAGCGCGCCGGACATGTCGCCGCAGCCTTGAGCGTGAGGGCTTCCTCCGTCGGTCTGCAAGGCCTGACGCTTACGCGTCTGTGGTTCTAAGCTCTGTGCCAGAAGTGTGAGTTGATACTCGCACTGGTGTCGGCCTGGGCTTTGCGCCTCTACTTTCTGTGACTGGCAGGAACGCAACACATGGGTCGGTGACCACCGTGCAGTCTCGCAACTCTTCTTGTGCAGGAAGACACGGGTTCAAGGTTGCTTTAGCTTATCGACGACCATTTCAACGCCAACCTCTCCCCCGAAACGCTCCTGACCGATTCGGCGCTGTCGTCGCTCGATCGGATCGAACTGGCAATCCAGATAGAGGAGGAGTTCGGAGTGCGCATCGACGAGCGCGTGTACGAGAAATGTGCGACCGTAGGCGAGCTGGCGGAATATCTCGAGGAACACTGGTTTCCTCGGTCCAGTCGAGTGCGGAGGCCTCGTTGAAGTCGCCGCCGAAGATGACGATGTTGCCCCGCTCGGATTCCTTCTTGGCGTCTTCGATGAGCTGCTTCGCGGCATCGGGGCGGCCGGACTGCTGGTTGATCCTTCGGATGGTCTCGGTGTCGGTGACCGGACCTTCGAGCTTGTCCCACTTCTTGTAGTTCTCGGGCCACTCGTCGCCCTGGGCCATGCCTGCGTAGCCGCGCGGCCAGTAAACGGCGTAGTCCTTGTACTCGAGGTGGCCGGAGTAGACAGCAATGATGTCGTCGCCGACCTTCAGGCGCGCCTTGGCCCAGCGGTTGTTCTCACCGGCGTCGATGAAGTGCTTGGTGTCAATGATGTCGAAGCGCGAGATCACCGAGGCGCTGCCCGGGTAGAACTCGTTGTCGCGCGAGGAGAACGCGTCCCACCCGAGCTCCACTGCGATCGGCTTCGCTGCGCCAATCGGGTCGCCCTTGTAGGGGACGGTCTCCTGGAAGAAGACGATGTCCGCGCCGACTTCCTCGATGGTTTTCGCAACGTCCTTGTACGCCGGGCCGTTCGGTACGACCTGCGCGCCGTACCAGAGGTTCATGGACAGGACGGGGACTTCCTTGCTCTGCTTAGCGACTTTCACGTCCCTGTCTGAAGAGGACGCGGCCTGTGCCGAAGGCATAGCGTGGACACCCGCAAGCACCAGGATCGCGGAAAGGATCATGGCAAGCAGCGCCTTAGCGCGGCTAAAAGATGTGGTCATGAGCTCCCCCAGATGATGGATTCGTGGAGGCCGTGTGGCCTAGGTTGTTTTTCACCTGAGGGTGTGCTGTGCGCAACATGAAGATGGGGTGGTTTCGGGTCAGACACTTTGCCCCAACCCGTTAACATCATATATTTCGCATATGGGATTCTTTACTATTTCTGCAGCGCAGCTAATTACTATCTTGTTTGGCTTCATAACCCTCGCTCTGGCCGCTTACAACCAGATGTCGCCGAAAGCGCTTTCGGACAAGCTCAAAGCGCTCGAGGACCTAGGCGAGAGACTGCCCGAGCGTGATCGAAGCTGGGATCCAAGCAAGAACGAGCCGCAGCTCATCGACCGCTATGTAGAGCGCTACACGGATATAAGGTCCCGCGCGGACTGGGCGGTTGCTGCCGGCTGGACAAAACGTGTTCAACTTGTCGGCCTTGTGGCCATTCCAGTAATTTCCGGAAGCCTTCTTGCTGCAGTCTGGCTCGACCACCTTCATGGATGGTATGCAAGTCTTCTCTATCTCGTAATACTGACCATCGTCGCAGCTCTGTCTTTCGGTTTAATACATGTAGTGGTCAACCGAACTATGCGAAAGAACGGGCTAGCGTTTCCGGATAAAGAGGAAGAACGGAAACGCTTTTTGGAGAAGATCGATGGCCACATCCTCAAGGTAGAACCCGATAATCGCCAACTCATCAACGACGAGGAGACTGGCCGCGAAGGATCACAGAATCAACTGGGCCCTGCGCCTTCTGACGATGATGTAGAGGATGGCCAAGTCCAGGATAAAGCCCAATAAATCCAGGGGTTTCATACGCCCGTTGACAAGCTGGAAATCAACCTATTCACCGCCTCGGGGTTGTCCACGTTGGTGTTGTGTGCAGCCTCCGGCACCCACGCCAGCGACAGGCCGTCGGTTTCGGCCCAGCGACGGCTGAAGCGCTTCGCTCCCCTGGTGGTGTCGCACTCGCCGACGATGAGCAGCGTTGGGCTGGTAATTCTGTAGGGCAAGTCGAGGGCGACTGCTTCCAAGATCGCGGCGAAAGTGCGTTTGGCTAGATTGAAGTTCTTATTGCGGGAGTATTCTTGCAACATCTCACGGGTGACTACCTGGCCGTCAGGTGTTTACGAGGTTCCTTCCGGCGCATTCTCGAGGACGCCCTTGATGGAACGCAGGCGTAGGAGCGGACCAGTTCGAGGCAGCTCGAAGAGTGCAACCGCAAGCCAAAAATCCCGTCTGTTTGCCGCCGAGCTATCGTTGAGGAAGCCGCTATTCAACGAAGGGCTCAGCTGCATGAGCCTCTGGTCAACAATGCCGTCGAAGAACTGGCCGATCAGGATTGGCGAATCGACGCTCTCAGCGTCAAGGATCGCGGCGAGTTTCGCAGCGACCCGGAGCACGCTCACTGCCTCTAGTTCGTAGGGGCGCGAGTCGTTGTGCGCAAGAGCATCCCTGGCGATCAAATTGCATAGGCCTGCGAGGTGGTACTCCAGTTGAGTCGTGAAGAGAAAGCAGGCGGCAAATATGGCGTGCAGGAACACCAACCACGGCTTATCCTCGCCTGCCTCGCGGGAAACCCAGTAATGTGCGACCCGTGCAGAGATGTCGATACACGTCGTTCATCCATGCAACTTCAGGCCGTGCGCCCTGCGGGCGGTTGGTCGATTTCACCGACAGGTCACGTCAGCCAGCGACACTCTCCGAAGTCTCACAAAAATCTGAGAATTCAGGAGGAACTCTGTACCCGACCGCCTCTCCGGGACCCCGGTAAACCGCCACTAAGGGGTCGGAGGCAGAGTCCGGAAGAAGCTTCATGTCTACCAGAATATTCTTTACGCTATCGGCAGGCATCCTGAATCGGGTCAGGTAATTCTTAGCGCCATCCTCCCAACCCAGGATGTTCCCAATCTCTTCTCTGGTAATGTAGCCACCACGTTTGGCGGCCTCCATGATTACCTCTTGTTGAACTGTTCTACCCCGTTCTGCAAGAAGGTTAAGAAGACTCGAGTATGCCTCATAGGTCCATTCATCCGATTCGGAAACCGCATCTCGCGCGATTGACGAATACATGTCCGCAGATTCTTGAGGCGCCGCTAACCGCAGAAAATGTTCTAGGTCAATAACGATCATTGGGCCTCCGGTGGTATCAATTGACTCCTTCTGAATTCTGGGATCAATCCGGCGAACGGCCTCGTCATCCTGCTTCTGTTCCCACAAATCTTTCTTCTTTTCCTGCGTTACAAAGAAGAATCCTTTAGAGAATCCATTCTCCACGCAGTGATTGAGCATTTCCTGCCACATGTAATAATCGCCAGCAGACTTTTCTACTGTTGCTTTACCTACATCGGTTAATCCCGGCCCAACAGGCTCATCTTTGTTTATGCGCTGGTCGTATTCCACCGTCCACGCGTCCCTCGTCGACGGTGCCGGCTCCGACATGAAATGATCAGTTTGGAAAGTTTCGCCAAGCTCGTCTAAGAGGTCATGATTTCTCGCGCCTGACCGTATTGCTCCGACGTCTATCGGCGCACCCAGGAGCTGCCGCACTCGGCCGTCGACATCGTTAAACCAATCCAGAAAAGCCCCAAACTTTTCCGCAACCTCATCCAAGATTTGCGCCACGTCCTCTTCACTACCGCCAATTGCACCGGGCAAAGGCCGAATGAACCCGATCTCCTCTTCCAACTTGGACCTCGCCGAGCTGATCAACCCCTCAATCTTGTTCGTACTCGGGCGGGGAATCGCATTCAGCAAACTCGTTCTAAAAGCTTGCGACTTTAGTTCAACCTGTGTCTGAAAAGGTAGGTATACACGTTCACTCAGGTCGCCAATGAGCTCCATTACGCTCTTCCTGGGTGCAGAGTGCAATCTCCACAGGTCGCGAATCACGTTTGTGTCGAAATAGACAGGAAGCCCCTCCTGGAATTTCGATTTCAGCTCTTCGTCCGTGATCACATTGAACTCTGGCCTTATGTCACTGAAAGACACCGCATATCTCCTCACAAATCCCTTCGAACCTCTTTAACGAAGATTTATATTGAGCTTAAGCCATGCATTCATCTCCAGCTACGCTAATACTTGTCCCAGTTGCCGTCCGGCCCCACGGGGTCGTCCCGGCATCTCATCCAATCCTTCCGATCCATCGGCCGGGAAACCCCCTCCCCTTACGAAGCTCCGAACGGCAATCAGTGTCTGAAAATTGCCCGGAGGCCGCACTGGCAGGTTTCCAGCAACATGGGTCCGGCTCAAGGAAGTAGCTCCTGCCAGTAATATTCCAGTGTTCTGGCCGGGGCTAATGAGATTCAATCAAAATGGCCCGGGCAATGTGTTTAGACCTCGTGTTTAGTAACGGTGTGGTGGGTATTGAAGCGTCCTGGGTTCCGTTCCGCTTACTAAACGCCCAGCGACTGAACGTCTGATTGTTGATAGTAGGCGTACTCCATCTCCTGTGGAGTGATATATCCGAGGGATTCGTGGAGCCTCTGGTTGTTCCACCAGTACACCCAACGAAGGGTCGCGATCTCGACCTCCCCAACTGACGTCCACGGCCGGTGGGGATAAATCAACTCCGTTTTGTAGAGGCCGTTGACCGTTTCAGCCAACGCGTTGTCGTAGGAGTCACCGACAGTGCCAACGGACGGATCGATCCCAGCGTGAGCGAGTGCCTCACCGTAGCGGATCGACACATACTGCGAGCCACGATCACTGTGGTGGACAAGCCCTTCTAAACGAAGATCACCAGCGTGATACAACGCGTGCTTAAAGACCTCCAGCGGCAGTTCATCGGTACGCATGCTCGCTCGAGTGGCGACACCGACAATCTTTCGGGAGTACGCATCAGTGATTAACGCGGTGTAAGCAAAACCAGACAGGGTGCGCACATAGGTGATGTCAGCGACCCACAACCGGTTCGGAGCCGAGGCCGTGAAATCACGGTTGACCAGATCAGGACGACAATCCGGCACGTTAGCCCGAAGTGTCGTAATCGGTGTGCGGCCCCGCCTGCGGCCTTGTATGCCGGCTTGTTTCATCAACCGCGCGGTCTGATCACGGCCGATATCCCAGCCAGCGCGCTGCATAGCCTTCCACATCTTGCGTATCCCGTAGACGCTGAAGTTGTCCTCATAGACCCTCACCAATTCAGGAATAAGCAGCGCATCTGACAAACTCCTCGCCGACGGCGCTCGTGTTTTCGCTGCTCGGTAGCCGCGAGAGGTGATGAACCCACATTCTGTCTCTTTCAATGTGCGACAGATAGCCTCGACCCCGAAGCGATCGCGATACGCATCGATGTATTCGATCATCTTCTGGTGGGACGGTCGAGTTCCGCCGCGAAAAAAGCCGACGCGGTTTTCCAGATCTCATTCGCCCTGCGTAGCTCCTTAATCTCTTTCCGCAACCGCTTCAGTTCGTCAGCCGTTGACTCGCCGGCGCCAATCTCAACATCGGACGAGACCATATTCGGCTTCAACCAATCGTTGAGCGTGTGCGCTGGAATGCCGAGCTTTTCACCGATCTCTACGGCTGCACCCCATTTCGAACACCCTTCGAGCTCAACGAGGTCCTCAGCCAAACGCACTGCCTTGGCCTTGAACTCGTCACTGTATTTCCTTGGCATGATTCCAATCCTTCTCTAGAAATGATCGGAACTAAACCCAGGACACTTCAGGTGGGGGGTGTGGTCTTGACGGTTACTAAATTAACATATAGGATGCTAAACATGAATTCAGTTTCTGAGTCTTCCGATCTGACCGGGCGTGCCCGTCTCCGTGATGCGGCGATCGAGTTGTTCGCGGAACGGGGGTTCGACAAGACGAGCGTGAAGGCAATCGCGGAGGCTGCCGGGGTCAGTCCTGGACTGGTGATCCATCACTACGGGTCGAAGGACGAGTTGAAGCGCGTCTGCGATGAGCATGTGATCGCCAAACTGCTCGATGAGCGATTCGCCTCAGCGGAGACTCCCTCCCCGAACCTGGTGCAAGCGCTTCTGGCCGAAGCCTCGAGCGCGGGCCCGATGTTCAACTACCTCGCCCGCCTGCTGATCGAACCGGGTAAGGCCGGTGACGAACTGCTCGCCCGGCTGGTGGCGAGCACCCGGCAGAACTTGGCCGAGGGGCGCGAGTCTGGTTCGATCAGGCCTGCATCTGATCCCGAGGCGACCGCGATGCTGGTCACCGTGTTCGGGGTCGCGCAGTTCTTGGTGCGTGATCGCTTCGCGCAGGTCTTGGGGGCTGACCCGTTCTCGGCTGAGGGGGCGGCACGGCTCACGCTCCCGACTCTCGAAATTTTCACCGAGGGCCTCTATGCCGATACGGGGCTGCTTGAAGCGGCTCGAAGCGCCCTCGCAGGGCAGAGCGACGCCGAGTCGAACGACGGAAGGGATGGCGCATGACCGCCGTCATTGAGACACGCGAGTTGCAGAAGAAGTACGGCAAGCACCTCGCCGTCGATGGGATCGGCCTGCGCGTCGAACGGGGTTCGGTGTTCGGGTTGATCGGTCCGAACGGTGCGGGCAAGACGACGGTGTTGCGGATGCTGGTGGACATCATCCGCCCGACCGCTGGGGAGTTGAGCGTGCTCGGTTCCGTGCCGCGCCGTTCCGGTACGGCGCTGCGTCGTCGTATCGGCTACCTGCCGGGCGAGCTGAAGCTGTCCGAGCGCATCCGTGGCGGCACGCTCTTGCATCACCTGGCTCAGATCAGCGGTCCGGTCGAGCCGGGCACGATCGAGGGCCTGGCAGAGCGTCTGGGTCTTGACCTGAACCGTCCTGTGAGGGCGTTGTCGAAAGGGAACCGGCAGAAGCTGGGCCTGATCCAAGCGTTCATGCATCGGCCGGAGTTGATAATTCTCGATGAGCCGACCAGCGGCCTCGATCCGTTGGTGCAGCGCGAGTTCCTGGCGATGGTGCGCGAGGCACGCGAAGCCGGGCAGTCGGTTCTACTCAGTTCGCACATCCTGACCGAGATACAGCACTCCGCAGATGATGTGGCGGTTCTCGCCGGCGGCAGGATCGTCGCCCAGGGCGACGTGTCCTCGCTGAGACTCTCCCGCGTCGCCCGGCTGAGCGCCGTGCTCGCAGACACCACCGCCGACGCGGCACGGGCGGCGCTCGCCACGTTGCCGATACTGGATGACCTCGACGCGGAAGCGACCGCCTCGGGCGATCTCGTGAGGCTCAAGGCCACCATCCGAGGCGAGGCCGACACGGTCGTGAAAGCCCTCGCGCAGTTCACCGTGCGCGACCTGACCATCGAAGAACCCGACCTCGAAGAGTCGATCCTCGACCTCTACGCGCGAACGAACGGCACCAGATGACCACGGCAGCACTGGCCCCGGTTTCCCGACCCACCGCCCCGATCTTCTCCCGGCACCTGCTCGACGGCTGGCGCGGGCAACTCGGCTGGTCGCTCGGCATCGCGGCCGTGATCGGGATGTACCTGCCGTTGTTCCCCTCGCTGCAATCCCCGGAACTCGCGCAGTTGATCGACAGCCTGCCCGCTGAACTGGTGAGCACGCTCGGGTTCAACCAGATCGCCAGCGGAGCAGGTTACGCGCAAGCGACGTTCTTCGGCCTGCTCGGCTTCGTGCTCGCCGCAATAGCCAGCGTCTCCTGGGGCGCGGCGTTCATCGCAGGCACGGAGGAAACCGGGCGACTCGAACTCACCCTCGCGCACGCGGTCGGACGCGCCCAGTACGCGCTCGAAAGTGCAGCGGCACTCATCGTCAAGATGCTCGCCCTCGGCGCGGTGGCATTCCTGCTGATCCTCGCAATCAACACCCCCGCAGAACTCGACCTCTCCGCCACCAACCTCCTCGCCGTAACGATCGCCTGGACAAGTCTCGGCCTCCTCTCCGGTGTCGCCGCTCTCGCGTTCGGCGCCCTCACCGGGCGGCGATCCTGGGCGATCGGAGCCGGAGCCGGGATCGCCGTCCTCGGCTACGGACTCGATGCCGTCGGAGGCACCAGCGAAGACTTCGCCTGGCTATCGAACCTCTCGCCCTACCACTGGGCATTCGACAACACCCCGCTCGCGGACGGCTTCGACTGGGCCGGGCTTGCGCTCCTCTGGGGTCTCTCCGCAGTCCTCATAGGCATCACCGCCTGGGCGCTGTCGCGCCGCGACATCCTCGGGTAACCCATATCCGTCGCCTGAGCAACTTTCCCCTCGCCCGCCCTGACCCCTAGCAACGTGGTGCATCTGCTGACGGGCGGCGGGTACAGCGGCGTCCTGGCGCGCGTCCTGGCGTGGGTGCTGGTGGCGCACCTCCCTTCTGGGAGGCGTCACCGTGGACGAGCACATCACCCCTGCCAGCGACGATACGGCGGGACCGGCTGGCCCGGCCAGCCACGGATTCGAGAGCCCCGAGGGACTACGTGCCCTGTTGATCCGCTTGCATGAAGCCGGGCCTGGGGCCTGGCGGGGTGATCGTGAGGCGGCGGAACTGATGCGATACACGGCAGTGAGGTATCGGCGGCTGGCTCGCAGATACAGGATGGATGCCTGGGAGGTCGCTTCGATGGCGTTCGAGGTCATGCTCGCCCCCTCGACGCGGAACGCGGGGAATCCGTGGGCTGTTGTCACTCGCGCCGTGCAGATCACGTGTATCGCGGAGGCTCGTGCTTCCTGTGTTTTGTCAAGTTGGTGTAGGCCATTTCAGCGCGGATTTTTGGGCCAGTTCGGCGTGGTTTTGGGCCGTGTGAGCGTTGCTGGGGTTTTGGGTTATTTCATGAGGGCGTTTGCCATGCGGTAGGACTGTCCGGTGAAGGTGATCATGCGGCCGTGGTGGACGATGCGGTCGATTGCGGCGGCTGCCATGTCGTCGTTGCCGAAGACTTGGCCCCATTGGGAAAACGCCAGGTTTGTGGTGATGATGAGGCTGCGTTGTTCGTAGGCGTCGGCGATGGCTTGGAACAACAGTTCTGAATCTCGTATTGCAGCAACTTCTCGGCGTGGACGGCTCGGATCAACCCGGCGACGTCCTGGAAAGGATCGCCCATCTCGGCCGCTGTTCTTTTAGCCTGTGCTCGCAGTTCATCGAGAGGGACGCTTTGGGCTGCGAGCAATTCCAATTCGGTCGGCTCGGATGGGTCGAACATGTGCGTCATTGTAGAGGGGAGAGCTCGTTCCTTCTAAGCTCAAGACATGTCCACTACCCAGGTATGCAGCACTGCGGGCTGCACGAACCCTGCGATGTTCAGAACTAGGACGAAGCCGACGTGGTGTGCGAGGCACGTCGCGGAGTTCTACGAGCAGGCTCATGCCGAGATGCTGGAACCGTTTACGCGCCCAACGGATTACGTACTGACAAGGTGCAAAGATTGCGGGTTCGAGGGCCACAACCGATTTGAGAACGTTCAACACGCTGCGAGGTCGCAGATGCCCTGCTGTCACGCTTGCCTACTGCGCCTGGAGGCTGAGAATAAGCGAAAGTACTACGGGCAGATCGAATGCGACGTTGACAAGGCTCGCACGGTCGCAGAGAACGCGGGGTACGAATACCTCGGGCCTCTAACCAGCCCAAGCCTGTATGGCGACCCCCATGCGGTTAAGTGCGTCCGCTGCGAGAACATCACAGCGCAACAGCTTGACGGCGACAATCAGTGGCTCCCATGCCTGTGCAGGAAGTCTGGAAAAACTGCGACGGTGGGCACGAAGAAGGCAACAGGTGAAAACCTTCTCAAGAAATCTGACCTTGACGTTAAGGATTGGTTCGACCGAGAAAAGAATGGCGAGGAGCTCTGGAACACCGCCAAGAAAGGCTCCCGCAAGGTCGTGTGGTGGGTGTGTCCCGAGGGACACTCATTCGAGGAACGAATTGACCACGTCGTCAAGAACTACTCGCGGTGCCCGCAGTGCTACATTTTCGCCGAACAGGAACGCGCTCGACGCGAAGCGGCGTTCGAGGCGAAGTACAGTTCGTTAACCATCGCTGAGGTCCCGGAGTTGGCCGAAGCGTGGGACGAACCGGAACTCGACCCGTGGACAGTTCCGGTGCTAGGAGACCGAAGGCGTTACCACTTCCGCTGTCCAGAAGGGCACAAACGGCACGACTGGCCAGAGATGTTCCTCAAACGGCAGTGCCCAGCGTGCAGGAGTAACGAGACCCGGAAAAAGAACCTGGCGAAAGCCAAGGCTGACCCGTTCTCAACCCGTTTGAAGCCTGAAATCGCTTCACAGTGGCACCCGACGAAGAACGTTGGTTTGAGCTTGGCGACCATCTCACCGAACTCGAAGCGGGAAGTGTGGTGGCTCGATCCGGTGTGCAAGCACGAGTTCAAAGACATTGTGCGCGACCGCGACAAATACGACCGTTACCGGTGCCCGGAATGCGACACCATTCTCGACTCGCTGGCCTACCACTATCCGGAGATTGCGGAGGAATGGTCGGACAAGAACCGTTTGAGCCCGTGGCAGATACGCCCCACCACCGCGCTTCTACCTGAAACTCCGTGGTGGGAGTGTCCTAACGACCCCGCGCATAGCTGGATGGCAATGCCGTCCTCCCGTGTCAACGGGTCAACGTGCCCGCAATGCCAGACAGTAGGAAAGTCTGCGGTCGAACAACGCTATGCGCAGGCAGCGAAGTCCTTATGGGGTAACGCCGCGTCAGGAACCCGGATTAAGTCCAACGCCTTCGTCCGTCGGGCGTCGTGGAGCGTTGACGTGCTTGTGGACTTACCGGACGGCCGGACACTCGGTATCGAGTACGACGGGTCGTACTGGCACAAGGACAAAACTGAACTGGACACGGTGAAGTCGCACGACTTGTTGCGCCACGGTCTCGTGCTGTGCCGGATTAGGGAGCACCCGCTGCCGAGTCTGGGCATTGATGACCCGAACTACGTTGAGCTCGTGGCGTATGCCGGTTCGAACGACCCTCAAGCGGAGTTGGAGGGCTTGAAGCAGCGGTTGGAGGCCACCTCCTAAGCGAAGTAGCCGACGGTCCCCGAGCCGGGTAGCGATGCGGAACACAATCCGATAAGCGTTTACGCATAACACCCCCGTATTCGGGTAATACCCACCCCCGAATTAGGGTGACCATCTGTGCAATCATGCACACATTTCATTCTTCCGGTCGTCGTCATGGCCACACTCCGCGTCGACGCATCGAATCGGACCGGCTTGCGCTCACCGAGGGGGTCACTTTTTCGACTGTGAAAACGTTCTAGCCATGCAGAACGAACTCGATTTTCCCCAGCTCACCCGCCGGCTCTCACGGGTAGTCGTAGCCGCCCTTGGATTTGAGCCCTCGCCGCGACGGTGCCTTTTGGTACGGCCACATGGGCGCGTGGACAGCAGCTTCGACGGCGGCAATCGTGTCGGCAGACGGCCACACGTCGCCGGTGATCCACCGGGACAAAACCGACGGGTGCAGCCCGCATCTGCGGGCAAAGTCTGTGCGATTTTTCGCCCAGCCATTTTCGACGTACTCCGCGACGGTCTTTTCCAAGTTCTCCCGCAGCGACCAAGCCTTCCGGTAGACCTCCGGGAGCTCGGCCACGTCAACGTCGGGCCACGCCGGGTAGGCGTGTCGAGGCGGGGCGAGGCGAGGCATGACCTTCACGCTACTGGGTGGTTAGTGCTCCCCCAAGGTCCGGCACGCGTCGGGGGTACCGGATCGGTTCCCGCATCGAACACCGCTGCGTCCAGCGCCTCACCGAACGAGGGCGGTGCGCGATGACCCTCACCGACAAACAGCGGGAAGAAACACTGCGCCGGATCAACAACTACGTCCCTCGCGGCACAGACCGCGGAACGTGGAACAACATTTCTGACTTCGTTCGCGCCACGGCCATCGCAGCGACCGTCGATTCGGAGACCGGGTCGGAAGTGTTCGTCTCCAACAACACGTCGAGCCTTGACGTTCGAGGGGTGCTTCGTGTGCTCACGCGAGCTTCTGCTCACGCGTTTTCGTCCGGCCGCGAGCTCACGGTCGGCAAAGTCCTCGGCAGGGAAAACGTCGAGGCCGTGGTGGCGAGCCGACAGGCTGGAAAATCGCGGTATACCGAGGCGTATTTGCTCCGCCTCGTCCGCGAGGCGATAGACGGGCAGGAATTGTCCATCTACCACCGTCGGGACACCGACCAGGTGCCCGATGCGCCCTACGCGCCCCGAGACTGGGAGCACATTCGCCGCTGGGTGATGTCCCAATCCACTCAGCTCCGCTTCGAGCGTGCGGCCGTGATTGTGGGGCTGGGGCTTGGCGCGGGTATTGGTGCAGAGATTGGCCACATTCAGGCGAAAAGCATTCGGAAAGACTCTCACGGCGTGGTGTGGGTTGATGTATCTCATCGAGCTCCCGAAGGTGTCGCGCCAGAGGTTCCTGTCGCTTCCGTATTCGGCGACATCGTGTTCGCTATCTCCCAGCGCCGCGACCCTGACGAGATGCTCCTGGGAGGGGCAGCAACTGATCTGCGCGAGGTTATGAAGCGGCTCAGCATAAGCCAGCCTTTCCGGGTGGAGCTCAACCGTCTGCGAGCAACGTGGGTGCGTGAAGTGGTCCGCCACCTTCCGCGCGAGACCGCGGCCGCCGCTGCCGGGTCCGCTTTTGGCGACATGCGCCGCTACGAGAAGAGGGCTCGGTTGACCCTTTCCCGCCCCGATACCCTTGCCGAGCGGCTTGACGTGCTGGCGAACCCGCTTTCCCGGTGGGCCGGCCTCGACAAGCCGGAGGACTTCGCTGCGGGAGCGTTCGGAGCCACTGCAAGACCGGCGACGCCGGGAACTGCTGCTGATGTGGTCGAGATGCTGCCTCGTGATCGTACTGGTGGACCGGCTGCTGCGGGGTTGGACTCTCGCGAAGAAGCGAGCGATCCGGACGCGGGAACCGCAACGGTGACCCACGTCGACTTCACCGCTCACAGCACGCGGACCCCGAACTGGTCCGACTTGCCTGCCCCCGAACAGGGTCGTCTCTTGGACTTCGTGCGGAACCTCGACAAGGGCAACGAGTGAGGAGGTGAAACAACCTATGAACAGCACATTTAAGCACACTGGCCAGGCACTTTTCGCCCCCATTGTGGCAGTATCTGTGCAATGATGCACAGGGTGGACCTTGACGACCTGTGCAAGTTTGCACACACTGGAGGTATCTCTAACCACCACAGAAACAGCTCATGCCACCACCACCTTGGGCGTGGGCGGAAAAGGACAATTCACCATGTCCACCACACGCAGGCGCGTGACCGCTGACGAGGTCATCGCGTCCTACACACCGACCGTCGTCAGCCCCGACGAGTGGGCGCTTCTCGCCCCCTTCGTCAAAGAGCACGTCGCTGCTGTCGCTGACGAGACCTGGACACCAGACACCACCCGCGGAGCTTTGCGACTCGTGACCCGATTGGCAGCACACGTTGTCAGCCACGGCCGTTCTTTGACTGTGGGGGCAGTCTTCACCGACAGCGCGATCAACTCCTTTTGCCACCACCACTTGAACGCCGGAGCGAACCACGTCCAGGGCTCCTCCCGCGCAACGCTTCGCCGAATCGCCAAGGCCGTGAACCCGAACTTCGACGGGCCGCGTGAGCGCCCTGAGTACGGCAGCGACTCCAAGCACCCTCCGTATACCGAGGAGGACATCACGGGGCTTCGCATCTGGGCAAGCGCCGAGCGCAACGAGTCCCGACGCAAGCAGGCCCACCTTCTTCTCGCTCTGACGCTGGGTGCCGGCTTGCGCTCAAAGGAGATTGCCAACGTGACTGCCGGCGACGTCGAGACCGACCGGATCGGAACGGTCATCTTCCCCTGGGGCTACCGGGGCGCCGAGAAGCGCTTCGTGCCCGTCGAGGAGGAGTGGGCACCGACTCTCCGGGCGGCCGTTGTCGAGGCTGAAAGCGACAACGCCTGGTTATTCCGCCCGCTTCGCTCAACCGCGGATTCCGGAACGGTGGCCACGTTCACAAAGCGGTCTCCGCACAAGGGCACTGTTATCGACGTCAACCGTGCCCGCACGACGTGGATCGTCAACCAGTGCAAGAAGGGCGTGCCGGAGTCCGCGGTGTGCGAGGCCGCGGGGCTGACCGACTTGCAGCACTACCGTCGGTTCCTTCTCGATCCGGAGAACGTTTCGGCGAGGCAGGCTCGCGCGATGCTTGCGGGCGCTCTTAGAGAGAAGCCGGGTGAGCGGAAACTGACCGTCATCAACGGCTCCGGTTAAGCACCGAAGCCTTCACTCAACTCCATAAAAACCCTGTTCACGACACAGGGTGAGTCTTCTATTGCCAAAAACTCCATACGAAACCCACGAAAGGAGGTGTCAACAATGACCACGACCACGGACACACGCAAAGCCGCTAGTAAGAAAATCACGCAGCGCAAGAACGAGCTGATACGCCGGCAGAATCGCAAGGCCGAGAACATTCGTTTGATCGAAGAGGCTCCCGTTGTGTTCTCTCACATGCAGCGGGCACAGCGCATTGTTGATGCCTCCGGCGTGGTTCCTCTCATCGAGCAGTGGCGTATCGACGACGGGCTTCGCGTCGGCCAGGGCGGCCGGCCTGCCGAGGTCTCGACACGTACTGCTTTGACCTTGTGGGTCTACCAAGCGCTCATTCAAGGCCCGTCTCTCAAGTCGCACATGGCTCGCACTGTGGCTTTCCGCATTAACGGCAAGCTCTGGGGTCTCCTCGGACTGAAAGAGGAGCCTTTCGACATCACGAGCGCCGCAGCACACCTCCACGTCTATAAGACCTGGTACAACCGAATCTCCAAGGCAATCGACCGCGCACTCGCGACGTGCGAACCCTTCCCCACGGTACGAAAGAAGAAGCGCTACACCTTCGAGGAGTGGCGAACTATCTCCGCGCTCTTCAACCCTGAGACCGCCAGCAAAGACGTGCTTGAAAAGATCGAGCTCAAGAAGAAGCGCGGCCTAGAGGTGTCTAACCGTCTTATTTGGGCCACCGTCGAGTTGATGGACAAAAAGCACCTCGACCAGTGGCAAGGCGACATTGTTGTTGACGGCACCCCGATCAAAGTAACCAATGAGGGCAACCCTTCTATCAAGGCCATGAAAGACGGCAGCGTGAAGCCGGATAGGAAGATGGCCTCCACTCCCACACTCGGTTGGCACAGTAAAGAGACGCCAGACCACAACGGCGAGGGTAAAAGAGACAGCGTCTGGGGTCTCGAAGCGACCCTCGTTGCGATGGTTGGAGACGGTTTCGCGCAAAAGGGCGGCCACCCGGGGCTCATTCTCGGCATGTCCGCCGGCGTTCCCGGTGTCGACCCGAGTGCTCGCGTGTTCGAGTCGTTGAAAAACCTCACCTACCGCCCGGAGCTCCCGCGTCGCAACTTCATCGCAGACCGTCTGTATTCGCCTGGTCAGAACCCCGAGAAGTTCCAGATTCCGATGCGCAAGCTCGGCTACGGTTTTGTTGCTGACCTCCGCCGTGACACCCGTGGTTTGCAGACCGTGACGGCCTCCGGTGCGCCGATCATCGACGGCAAGGCGTACTGTCCTGCGATCCTGAACATGCACGCCCTTATCGACCCCTACAAGATGTGGGAGGACGGTGACCTCAGCGACCAGGCGTTCATCAACCTGTTGCAGGCTCGCTCGAAGTACCAGCTGTCCGCCTACGGCAAGCCGAATGCCAAGGGTGACATGCGTATGGGCTGTCCTGCTCGCGCCGAGGGTGCCGAGATTACCTGCCCGCTTGTTCCGCGTTCGGAGGAGGGCAAGAAGGCAAAGGGCTTCCAGAAGGAAGCCCTGTCCGAGGACGAGGTTCCAAGCCCCGGTTCCTGCCCGAAGGTCTGCCGCCAGCGAACCGTGACGATCAAGAACTCCGTCGAGGACGGAGCGAAGTTCTTGCAGCACGGGCCTGCGTTCATGTCGGCAGACTGGCGCAAGGAGTACGGCCGCCGCAACACCATCGAGTCCCGTAACTCTCTGCTCAAGAACGGCAACTACCAGGGTGCCGGTGACCCGACAACGCGGCTTATGCGCGGTTGGGCGGCACAAGTCTTTGCCATCGCGATGGCGTGTGTCGGCGTGAACATCAAGATGCTCGACACGTTCTCGTGGCAGAAGGACAAGAAGACGTCGCAGAAGCCGACCCCTCCGCCACCGACGGACAAGCTCACCCACGACGACCTAGAGCAGTGGAGGGTTGACGAGAACGCTCCACCCCAGGCGGCATAGCCCCACAGGCCACCGGCACACGCCGAGTGGCCTGCAAGTCGTGGGGGAGACACGCAAAAAAGCTCCAAAAACCGGCCCGAAGCCTAAATTTCGGGCCGGTTTTTGTGTTCCGAGGCTAGTTTTCTTCGTAATCAGGCCTCGCGGCCGCTAATCTCGACTTTCAACGGAGGTTTTGCGAAATGAATCGCAAGCAAAAGCGAAACTCCCGATGACAAAAGTGTCCCCGACAGGATTCGAACCTGCGACCTTCGGTACCGGAAACCGATGCTCTAATCCACTGAGCTACGGAGACATCGCTGTAACAGCGCCCCTTAATCTAGCACTCGAAAAACCGGAGCCGGTAATTGGCTCGGCAGAGCTGTTGGCCGTCGCCGCTGGCGGGTGGTGGCGAGTTCGCAGAATGCGTCGTAGGGTGGAGCACGACATGTTGTAGACGTGTCACCAACAATCGAAGCGCAACCGTTCATAGCGAAATTAAGGAGAAATACAATGACGTCCACAACGAACTTCAGCGGCATTTACGATCTGGACACCGCCCACTCCTCCGTCGGGTTCACCGTCCGCCACGCGATGGTGACCAAGGTACGCGGAGAGTTCACCGACTTCACCGCCACGCTTACCGCAAATCAGGAGAACCCTGGCGAGAGCAACGTGGAGGCAACGGTGGTGACGGGGTCCGTCGATACGCGTAATGACGACCGTGACGCCCACATCAAGGGCGAGGACTTCTTCGACGTTGAGAAGTACCCGCAGATGACGTTCGCTTCCACGGCTTTCGACGTCGACGCTTCCGGCAACGGGACCGTCACCGGCGACCTGACCATCAAGGGCACAACCAAGCCGGTCACCCTTGACGTGGAGACCTTCGGCGTTGAGGAAGACCCGTTCGGAAACACGCGCCTGGGCTTCGAAGCGAAGACGAGCATCAACCGGAAGGACTTCGGCATCGACTTCGAGGCACCGCTGAACTCCGGCGGCGCACTCGTCGGCGAGCAGATCAACATCGAGATTGAGGGCTCCGCCATCAAGCGCGCTTAACCGCTAGCAGGGTGGCAGACATTTCCGCTGCCCCTCCCCTACAAAAACACGGCCGTGCAGATATCGAACGCTGCGCGGCCGTGTTTATGTTTCTCCTAGTACCGCGGGTCCGGAATGACGATCCAGCAGATGATGTACAGGAGAATGCCGGAGAACCCGAGAAGCGTCAGTGCGACGAAGATGACACGCACCAGAGTCGGGTCAAGGTTGTAAGTCTCGGCGATACCGCCGCAAACACCGCCGATCATGCGATTGCCCGCCGAACGGTGCAGCTTGCGCGACCCAAGAGGAAGCTGGCCCTGCTGGTACGCGCCGGGGTTCATGGCACCTTGGTTCGGCGCATAGTTCATGTCGCCCTGATTCGGTGCGGCGCCATTGCCGTTATTGTTATTCGGGTTAATCGGTGTGGACATACTGAATCCTTTCTCGTCGCCGATGTCGTGGCTTTTGGAGATTCGTTCCTACGGCTCCCATTCAACTCCGATCTCCGATTGGCGACAACGGCCGCCACGGTAAGAAACGGGCGGACGCCCTCACATTGGGCCCGCGCCTAATCGGTGACAGCGGGGCCTGCGACTGCGCCGTCTTCATCGCCAGTCTCAGTGGCCACGACGCCCTCGAGGAAGCGCCGGATGGCAGGAATATCAGCCGGGTCGAGATGGTCGAAAACAAGGTGGCGCACCGTTTCCACATGGTCAGGCACGGCGCGTTCTAGGCGCTCGAACCCAGCGTCGGTGAGGCGGACAATCACACCGCGCCCGTCACCCGGACTCTTCTCCTTGACCACGAGTCCGCGCCGCTCCATACGGGTGATCTGGTGAGAGATGCGGGAGCGGTCCCACCCGAGCTGGGAGCGCAGTTCGCGCAGCCGTATGCAGTAATCATCCGCCTCGGACAACACGACCAACACAGCATATTCAGGACTGGACAACCCGGAGCTGGCGAGCAGTGAATCCTCAACCGTGCGCATGAGCGTCGTGCGCGCGGCGAGGAGAAGCCGCCAGAATGCCTGCTCGTCGTCGCTGAGCCAGCGGGGATCTTCCGTCATGAAGCTGAGGTTACTCAACGCAGGTGGAGCCAGCGAAACAGTCGCCGACAATCATGTGTCGCGCGGGCACGTTCAGCGGCGGGTCTTGAGCTCCTGGATGGACGCGCTCCTCGCGGCGGCGACGCGGTCGAAGCGTTGGGGGAAGCACGTGAGCACGAATACCTGAGAGTTCTCACCCACCTGGGAGAACAGCGCATTCATAAGAGCCAAACGCTGCGGATCGGTGGCCCCGAGAGCATCGTCGACAACGACGGGGACACCAGTATCGGGGGATTGCCCGGACTGTCCGCCGGCGACCATGTCGGCGATGGCGAATCGAGTCAACAGGGCCATCTGCTCTTTGGCGCCGCCCGACAGCTGAGGCAGGTCGACGGTCGTACCGCCGACGGTGCGGGCTTGGACACGCAAAGCATCATCAAGAGTGAACTCGGTCCCCGGCCCGAAGATCTGGCTGGCGTAGCGCTGCAGGGATTGCGCGAACGGAGCGGCGTACTTCGCCCGGGCCGCATCCCGGTGCGCGACGAGCGTCGAGTGAAGCAGCTTCGCAGCATCCGCTTTCCTACGCAGTCTGTCCCGCCCCACGCGGGCCACCTCGAGAGCGGAGCGGGCGGCATCGAGCTTTTCGCCTTCCCCTTCCGCGCTGCGAACGCGGGACTCGAGCTGGAGGCGACGGTCGCGCGCGGTGTTGTAGCGCTTTGCCAGGTTGTCCACTCGGTTTCGTGCACCGTCCCGGAGATTTTCAGCCTGCTTCGGGTCCGCCTGCTCAACCTCCGCAGCGATAGCGGAGGCCTCGGCTGCAGCCCTGTCACTGGCGGCTACGGCAGCATCGCGGGCGGCGGACATTGCGTCGTCGCTGCTCTTCTCGCGGGCGGCGGCGAGGTCGGCGCGGGCACCTTGTGCTGTGGATGTCAGGCCAGCGACACGGGCCTCGAGCGCCACGAGCTTCGCGTGCTCGGGCTTGGTGCGCAGCTGCACCAGCTCAAGGGCCAGGTCGTGGACAGCCTGAGCGGCCTCCTCCGCTTCCGCGCGAGCGGTATTGACGGCAGTCTCGGCGGAGTCGAGGGGCGCTTCGGCGGAGTCGGTGGAATCGGTAGAGCCGGCATGCTGCTCGGCGAGCTCGGCCAGCCGGGCGTGCTCGTGGCGCACCTCGTCGGCATCGCGTCCGCGGAGCACTTCACGGCGCCGGTCGCGGGCGGCAGTCAAGGACGCAGCGACATCACGGTGGGCATCGCGCATTGCGCGGGCATCCGCGACATCGCCGCACCCGATCGACTCGGTCAGGCGGGCAAGCTCTGCTTCGGCCTCACGCACGGCGTCCGAGGCCGTGTCGGTGTCAGCGGCGGCGCGATAGGTCAAGGTGACCTCGCCAATGGTCAGCTCGGTGCCGTGGTGCAGCGCGATGGACTCCCCTTCCTCATCAATCTCGTGGTCGGTACCGTCGACGCCGATGATCGTGCCGTTCGGAGCCGCGGCGTCCACACGCGCGGCGGTGGCATCGCGGAGCCGGCGCTGAAGGGCCACTTCGTTCGCGGCGGACTCCAAGGCCCGGACATCGTCGTCGGTAACGGGGCGCTCCGGGACAGTGTCGCGCAGACGGGCGATGTCGGCGTCGGCCTCGTCGAGGCGTGAAACGGTGTCGGCCAAGTCGTTGAGGCGCAATGCGGCTTGGGCAGCGGCGAGCGTCTTCTCCGCGGCGGCGAGATTCTCGCGGGCGGCGGTCTCCTTGTCGCGGGCCTGCTCGTGGGCCTTCTCCTTCACGGCGAGTGCCTCGGCTTCCACGCGGGTGCGTTCTCTGGCGGGTTCGAGCTCCTCGGCGACGGCGGCGAGTTCGGCGTCGACCTCCTCCACGCGAGCGATCAGGGCAGTGCGGCGTTCCAGGTCCTCAGCGGCACGCTCGACATCGATAGCGGCGCGGGTTGCCCGCTCTTGGGCGGCGGCGAGTTTGCCGGCCAGCTCGGCGGCAGCGGCCACTTCTTCCTCCCGTTCCGCCAACTCCTCCTCGGCGGACGGCAGCTCCGCCTCAATGTCCGTCATCGCGGTTTCACACTGCGCGAATTCATCCACGTCGCGCTCGTAAGACTCGAGGTTCGCCTCCGCCTCGCCCATAGCCTCTTCGGCTACGGACACTGCCTTGTCCGCGTTGGTGAGGATCTGCTTGTCGTTGCCTTTCGCAGTGAAGTACCTGCTGTATTCAGCTTCCACCCGCTGCATCAGGGCGGAGTCCTCGTGCACGCTCTCGGACGAGGTGCTTGCGCCGCTGCTGGCACCTCCGCCCTCACCGGATGCCTCTAGAGCCCGGGTGAACGACGGGATGCCGGCGGCTTCAATGGTCTCGGTGAAGGCACCTTGGCGGAGAAAAAGTGCGTCAAAAAGCTCCTGGTCGACGTGCTCGGCGAGGATCTCATTCAGCCGGTTGTGGGCCTGCTCCCCTGTCAGCGCCTCGCGGCGAGGTGCTGTGATGGACAGTTCAGCTTTGCCTTTCGCGCCTTTGCCGAAGCGCTTGTGCATGGTGAACGTGTAGGGGCCGATGGTGGCGCCGAGCGTGACCTCCGGCTGCTCGTCTCGGCCGATGGGGTACAACGCGCGGATCTTGGCGGCGGAGGAGTCGTGCTTGACGGTCAACACGGCATCGAGTGCGTCGAGGATCGTGGATTTGCCTGCCTCGTTGTCGCCGTGAATGAGGATGACGCCGGTGTCCGGAAGGTCGGTGAGCTCGAGGTGCTCCACCGCGCGGACATTGTCGATGATCAGGGAGTGGATGCGCATTATTTCGGCTCCTTGCTCAGGCGGAACAGCAGGTTGACGGCATCGCGGGCGGTCGCAGCTCCGGATCCGGACCCGGCAGCGGACCCAGCGGACCCGACAGGGGTGGCTGCCATATCCAGCAGAGCCGCCATCGCATCGCGCGCGTAGCCGGTCAGGGGGAGGTTAGCCAGCTCCTCGTCGCTGGGTTCGAGATGGAGGTCCATGAGCCGCTCCCGTTCGTACAAGGCACCAAAAGAGTTCTCCTTCGCCGCGATCCCCTCTTCGAGCGCGCGCGACGCCTCGAGGCCGAGCGTGCCGGAAATGGAGTATTTCACCACGGTGCGGGTCTTTTCCGGGTACGCGTCGAGCTCAGCCAACAGATCCTCCACATCGGCGGCGTCGGCGACCTCGAAGTGCAGGGCATCGAAGGTCCACTCGCCTACGGTGCGCTCATCCACGTCCACATCCGACTCACGGGCAGAGCGCTTATCCACGTTCACGACAAGAGCCTTGCCCGAGTTGACCTCGCCGCCTTCCACGCCCTCGCGCCGGTCGTGGAAGTCGGTGACCTCGGGCGCGCCGGAGAACCACACGCGGCCGGTGGTACCGATCGGTCCCGCGGAGTGGGTGTCACCCATCGCCACGTAGTCGATCACGCCGGCGGCCAGCGCCGTTTCTAGGCCGGACAGGTCGATCACGTCGGGCTTTTCCCCTCCGCTCCGGTCCTCGCACTGGCCGTGAGCGACGAGAATGCGGATCGCATCGGTCGGCTCCAATCCGTCCAGTGCTTTCGCGGCGAGATCCTCGGTGGCGTAGCGGGCCAACAGCGGTGCGCCAACTAACTCCACCCCGGGACGGACCTCGACGGGGGCGAAATCCCCGAGCACCGAGATATTCGAGCGCTGCCCGGCGCGCTCCAGGGCAGCGCCCGGCAACAGCGCATCGTGGTTGCCCGGCAAGAGGTAGACCGGCACCGGCAGAGCGTCCAGGGCATCCAACGCGCGGTCCATGGTCTGGGCCTTCAGGGCATTCGCGTCAAAGACATCGCCGGCGACGACGATGAACTCGGCGCCGGTCTCCTTAGCCACATCGCCGAGACGGGAAATGGCGCGGAGCCGTGAATCGTCGAAACGCGATTGCGCGTCATCGTCCAAGAACCAGCGCGTCATGCCCAGCTGGAAATCGGAGCTGTGGATGAACGTCACGTGGCGCGGATCGGGTTGTCCGGGATGCGGGCTCAAGGTCATGGCTTCAGTAGTACCAGCCAGTGTGAACCACGGCGTTGAGGTGGGGGAACACGGGCAAACGTGTGTTCGCTCACCTGCGGGTCAGCTCGTCGTACAGGTCTTCCAGATCGGAGACGGCACGCAGCTGATCGATGTTGGTGAATGAGATGGTCTGCATCGCCTTGTGCAGCAGGTCCAGGTCGGAGTCCTCGATCATCGGGGCGATCTTCGGCTCCGGCAGGTTCGGGAGTACATGGCCCTCCCAGAAGAACTCGGAGCCTTCCCGGGCCGATTCCTTCGCTCTCTCGCCGGCGGACTCGCGGAGCTGCCTCTCCAGGGTATTCAGGTCGAGGTTGCGGAGGCGGAAAAGGAGGGTCGGGTCGGCGTCGATAAGCTCGGCTGCTTTGATGGCTGCGGCGACACCGTGCTTGCACACACGGGAGTCGTCCGGGCAGTCGCAGCGGAAGCGGATCTTCTCGTCTTCGGCGGCGAAGAGGCAGTCGAGCAGTTCGCGGCTGAAGATACCGTTGCGGACCTCGGCGAGGGCGTTGGCATTGTGCGCCATAATGCCCAGCGCTTCGCGGATGGTCGCGGAGTCCCGATACGGAAGGATGACCAGGGTGGTGAAAGGCTCGTTCTGGGAACCAGCGATCGTCGCGGTGAAGCGGCCGTTCTCGGGGCGCACCTCCAGCACATTGTCTTGGTCGGCGTAATTGCGGCCGCGGGAGAAACGCCCCTGGTCTGTGCCCTGAACCGCCGCACGGTAAATCGTTCGCGCCGCCTCGTTGTAGCGCAGAATCTGCGAGCGGGCGGTCTCGGAGGCGTCGTTCGGCGTCGTTGTCTCCGCGGCACTTCCCACCTTCTGGCGGGCGGCGAAATTGACCCAGGTGACGTTGTCCAGCTTCGGGCGCGGCATGCTCTATCCCTCCCCTACTCGCTTGTCCGGTAGCTCATGAGTGTTGCCAGGTCCTCTGTGTCCAGCTCGGTGATCCAGCCTTCGCCCTCCCCCACGACGGCGCCGGCGAGCTGCAGTTTGCCGTCAAGAATGTCCTGGATGGATTCCTCCATCGTGCCTCGAGTGATCATCTTGTGCACCTGCACGTTCTTGTCCTGGCCGATGCGGAACGCGCGGTCCGTGGCCTGATTCTCTACCGCAGGGTTCCACCAGCGATCCATGTGGATCACCATGGACGCGGCGGTGAGGTTCAGGCCGGTGCCGCCTGCGCGCAGAGAGAGAATCATCGCGCGGGGGCCGTTCGCGTCCTGGAAATCATCCACCATGGCGTCGCGGGCAGTCTTGGACACCCCGCCGTGCAGGAACGGAATAGTCTGGCCCAGCCGGTCGCTCAGGTACGGCTGGAGAATGTCGCCGAAAGCCTTGTACTGGGTGAAGACCAGGACGCGCTGGTCGGTCTCCACGGCTTCGTCGATTAGCTGCACAAGTTTCTCCACCTTGCCCGAGCGGTGCTTTCCTTTGATGGCCACGGGCGAACCGTCGCCGAGGAAGTGCGCGGGGTGGTTGCAGATCTGCTTGATACGCGTGATGGTCGACAGCACGAGACCTTTTCGCGCCATTCCGGTGCGCTGTTCGAGTTCCTTCTGCATCGATTCGACGAGAGCGGTGTAGAGCGCGGCTTGTTCGTCGGTCATGTCGACGGTGACCACTTGTTCGCTCTTCTCCGGCAGGTCGGAGATGATTGCCGGGTCCGTCTTCAGCCTGCGCAGCACGAACGGCGCGGTGAGGCGTTGAAGGTGCTCCTGCATCTCATCGGCAAGCTTTTCGTCCCAGCGCGTCTCAATCACTTTGGCGAAGTGGTTGCGGAAGAAGCTCTGCGAACCCAGCATGCCGGGGTTGACGAAGTCGAGGAGGCTGCGCAATTCTGCCAAGCGGTTTTCCACAGGGGTGCCCGTCAGCGCGATGCGGTGGCGCGCACCGATCGCACGCACGCTTTGCGATGCCCTCGTGGACGCGTTCTTGATCGCCTGCGCCTCATCGAGCACCACGTGGTCCCATTCGACAAGCCCCAATTGCTTGTAGTCGCGGGTGACCACACCGTAGGAGGTGATCAACACATCCAGCTGACCGATCTCCTCGATGAGCGCGTCGCCTTTGAGACGGCCTTGGCCGTGATGCACCCCGACGCGTAAGCCGGGAACGAAGCGCGCTGCCTCGCGGGCCCAGTTACCCACCACCGACGTAGGTGCCACGACGAGAGTGGGTCCAGTCTTCAGCCCTGTCTCCTCCTCGACGGCGAGCAGGGCGAGCAGTTGAAGTGTCTTACCCAGTCCCATATCGTCGGCGAGCACCGCGCCGAGCTGGTTACGGGACATGAAGTACAGCCAGTCCACGCCACGGCGCTGATAATCGCGCAGTTCCGCCGCCACTGTGTCCGGGATGGGCTGGCGCTCCGGCGCAGGACGGTCCGTCCCGCCGATGAGCGCGTCCATCCACGCCGGCGAATCCACGTCGCCGGCGATTTCTAGTGCTCCACCTTCCGATTCCGCAGCCGCCTCAAGCGCCAACTGGCGCAGCTCCTCGGCGGTGATGACGCCTTCGTCCACTTCCTTTTCGGACAGGGACTCAATATATTTGCGGGATTTGGCCAACGAGCGCGCGTCCGCCATCACCCATTGCCCGCGCAGCTGGATCAACCCTGACTTGGAATCGACCAGCTGCCGCATCTCCTCCTGGGTCAACTCGGTGTCGCCGACGGAGATCGACCAGTCGTAGGAGATCAACTGCTCGAACCCGAACCGTCGGCTCGTGGCGCCGTCCGCGCCGTCATCTTGCGAGCCGACGGTGAGCTTGGCCGTGGTCTCCATCCGCTGCCAGGACCGCGGCAGCATGACGGTGATGCCCTTCATCTGCAGCCGAGTGGCATCGCGGGCCACCAGCTGCATCAGCTCGTCTGTGCTCAGATAGGCGTCCCAGTCACCGTCGCGGGTGGTCAGCGGTGTCTGCGGCAGACGTGGGTGGGATTCCGGGTCCACCAAATCGGTCACCTCGACTGCGCGGCGGAGCTGGTCGCGCAGACTGGACAGCGTGGCCACATCGACCTCGTCCAGGTGGATTGGGCGGGGCGCGTCCGTCCCGGCGCGGACCTGGGCGCGCACCGGCCACTGCACCTTCGCGGGGTCCGCGGGCGCGCCGGTGCCGGAACCGGTGGTATCCGCCAGCTCGCTGAGCATGGCCCCGGCCGGATCGGCGTCCTCGGCCATCTGCACCGGGTCCGCCGGCTCTTCCACGATGAAGACCAGCTGCACATTCACCGCCGTAATAGAGCCGTTCCAGTGCGCGATCTGTTTGGACACGCTTGACCCGCCGCGTCGTAACGGCTGCGAATTCAGCAGAGCATCGGCGAAATCGTGCCACGGGTACGCACGTGTCTGGTCCTTCAGGTGCGACAGGTGCGCGCTGGCGATCCAGTGGACGAGCGTGGTGGCCACGTCCTCAGCCACGTTCAGGTTATTCGCGGTGATCACGCCGGGCGCCGCCGCCACCATGGATGCCAACCAGCCGCGCTCTTCCAGACCGGTGCCCAGCTGCCACTCGGGGAACCACATGCCGTCCGCCGGGCGGACCCGGATGCTCACCCGTCCCGCGCGGACGAATCGGGTCAGCCCCGTGTACAAGCGGATAATCCAGTACAGGTCCGGTGCGATCGACTCGCGCTGGGCGGAGGTGGCGGCGGGGGATGCGTCGTCAAGAAGCGCGATATTGCTCAAAAACGCGACCGTCTCCTCGGGTGAGAATGCCGCGGTGGGTGCCCGCAACTGCACCTGCTTTCCCCGCGGGGTCTGCAACGTGATGCTGTCGCGGCGCCGGAACTGAGAGTCCCGCAGCAAATTCTCCACCACCGGCGGGAATGTTCCTGCCGGCACCTGCGACGGCATGAGGATCTTGTGCCCCTCCACACGCTCAACCCACAGGTTGAGCCCCGTGGCGGGAAGCCACAGGCCGTGCACAAGGAATTCAGGCATAACCTCTTTTGTACCACCGGTGGGCTACACCACCACCCAAGCGAAAAGTGCACTTGCGCACCCTGTGCTTTCCGTACGTTATTCTTAACCGTTGCTTCTGACAACCACGAGCCTTCACAGCTACGGGCCGTAAGAACTGCAAAGGAGATGCAATGTCCGAGAGCACCTGGATGATCCTTGCGGTGGTCATCTACTTCGGATTGATGGTTGCCATCGGGTACTACGGATGGCGCAAGACCACCCACTACGGCGACTACGTCATCGGTGGACGCGACTTGCCCCCGTTCGTCGCCGGAATTTCCGCCGGCGCTTCCGACATGTCCGGCTGGCTGCTAATGGGCCTGCCCGGCGCACTGTTCGTCTCGGGAATGAGCGAGATGTGGATCGTCATCGGCCTCTTCCTCGGCGCCTGGGCTAACTGGCAGTGGGTGGCACCGCGCATGCGGGCCTACTCCGAGGTGGCCAATAACTCGATCACGCTGCCGAGCTTCTTCGAGAACCGCACCCACGACCAGACGCGAGCGCTGCGCATCATCGCCGCCGCGATCATCATCTTCTTCTTCACCTTCTACGTTTCCTCCGGCATGGTCGCCGGCGGACGCTACTTCGAGTCGACCTTCCGCGGCGACTACGTGTGGGGCATGCTGATCGTCGGTGTCATTACCGTTTTGTACACCTTCATCGGCGGTTTCTTCGCGGTGTCCTACACCGGCGTCGCGCAGGGCATACTCATGTTCGCGGCTCTGCTCATCGTGCCCGTCATGGCGCTGTTCGCCATCGACAACCCCGGTGACATTTTCGCCTACCCGCTGGATAACCCGTACGGCCCCCACCCGGACGGTAACCCGACTTTCTTCAACTTCTTCGCAGGGGTCTCCGCCGCCACCATCATCGGCAATCTGGCGTGGGGCTTCGGCTACATGGGCCAGCCGCACATTGTCACCCGCTTCATGGCACTGCGCAGCCCCTCCGAGGCACGCTCCGGACGCAACGCGGGCATGATTTGGGTGGGCATCTGCTACATCGGCGCGGTGTTCACCGCGATCATCGGTGCGAGCTTCTTCGGCCAGACCGAGCACTACGTCACCGACCGCGAAGGCTTTGAAACGATCTTCCTGGACATGACCTATGTCCTGTTCCACCCGCTGTTCGCCGGGCTGGTCCTCACCGCTGTGCTGGCAGCCATCATGTCCACGATGTCCTCCCAGCTGTTGGTCACCTCCTCCGCGCTGATCGAGGACCTCTTCCGCGGCCTGACTAAGAAGGAGCTGTCCGGCCGCACGCTGCTCGTGGCATCCCGCGCGATGGTCGTCCTTGTCGCGGTCGTGGCCATCCTGATGGCGCTCAACCCGTCCGACACCATTCTCGGACTGGTGGGCTTCGCTTGGGCAGGCTTCGGTTCTGCCTTCGGCCCGGTCGTCGTCGCCTCCCTGTTCTGGCGCCGTCTCACCGCGCCGGGCGCAATGGCAGGAATGGTCGTCGGTGCGCTCACGGTGCTCATCTGGGGGTACGTCCCCGCAACCTCCGAGCTCATCTACGAGATGGTGCCGGGCGTCATCTTCGCCACGATCGCCATGGTCGCCGTGTCTTTGGCCACCAAGCCGAACCCGAAGTCCGAGGCCGAGTTCGACCGCGCCAACCAGGTCTTCGACTACGCCATGGCCCACCCGCAGGAGAGCTTCGACAACGCGCTGGAAAGCACCGGGCGTTAACATTCTCCCACGCCCAGGGGATGCACGGCTTACACGCCGCTTGCATCCCCTTTTTCTCGCGCCCGAAAAGGAACCTCGGCCCGCCTGGCCCAGTCCAATAAGGCATGACACATTTCCGCGCGTATCTTTGCGCACTCGTTCTCGCCACAATCGCGGTCGTTCCGTTCCCCACGCCGCGATCGCTTATCGACGTCCCCGTCAACCCCCACCCCCGCCGCACCGTCTTGGGCTATGAACGCAGCTTCTTCGGCGACGGATGGGGCACGCAGCGCAGCGGGTGCACGACCCGTGAAGCGGTCATGGCCAGCGCGTGGGAGGTGGAATCCTGCGTCGTGCCGTACCGCCAGTGGGATATGGCCAGCACGGAACCGTTCACCGACCCGTACACGGGCGAGCTGCTCGACCCGGCGGACGTGGAAATCGACCACATCATTCCGCTTCGCGCCGCCTGGGATGCCGGCGCCCATGCGTGGTCGGAGGACAAGCGCCTCGCCTTCGCCAACGACCCGCTCAACCTTGTTGTCACCTCCCGCACGGCGAATCAGGCCAAGTCCGATTCCCTGCCCAGCGAATGGCTCCCACCCGACACGAAAGTGCGGTGCAGCTATTCCCGCCGGATCGCCGCCATCGCAAGGGCGTACGACCTTGCGCTGCCGAAACCCGATGTGCGCACGATGCGCCGCCAGTGCTCCGGTATGCGGGGCTTGATCGGTCCTTTAATTTCAGCTGGGACAATCCCGCTGCATTCCGTAGAGTGAGGTGCCATGACAACATTTATGCTTTTCCTGCACGTTGCCGCCGCTGTTTTGTTGATCGGCCCGGTCACCGTGGCCGTCTCCGCGTTCCCCAAGGCCGCCCAACAAGCGCACTCCGGTTCGGAGGAGGCTGTCGGCCGCGCATCCTTCCTGCACCGCACATCGACCACCTACGGCATGATCTCCCTGCTGGTGCCGCTGCTCGGCGGCGCCCTGCTCGCTTTCGACTGGGAGGCCCACAAATCCAACTACTGGATGCACACCGCGATTGTCCTCAGTGTCCTCGCCTGGGGGTTCCTGTTCGCCATGGTCATCCCGCAGCAGCGCAAGATGATGGGCAGCCTCGGCGCTCTGTCCCCGGCTGAGGCAGACCCGCGCGACGTCGCCACCAGCTTCGATTCCGCACGCGTCAAGGCCGCTGCTGGCGGCGGCATCTTCTCGCTGCTGTGGTTCCTGGTCCTGATCCTCATGTTCCTGCCTACCCCGGCATAGCCCCACAGCACTACAGCCTCACAGGCCACGGCTTAGTCGAATGCCAGCACCTTCTGGCATACATGCGAACAACGAAGCGCCCCTTCTCCCACTATCTACATGGTGCGGGAGAAGGGGCGCTTTATGTATTCGTTTGCGGTGGGGCGAGGCGAAGCTGGGCCTTAGTCGCGCCAGCCGCGGTCACGGCCGCCACGGCCACCGCGGTCATCACGGTCGCGGCCACCACGACCACGTCCGCCGCCGCGGCCGCCGCGGAAGCCGCGGTCGCGGTCGTCGTCACGCCTGCGGTAGCCCCCACGTCCGCCGTTGCCGCCGCGGTCGCGCGGCGGCGCTCCATGGTCGCGCTGAATGTTGATCAGCTGGCCGGAGATGCGGGTGTCGGACAGGCGGTCCAGCACCGACGGGTCGAGGTTCTTCGGCAGCTCCACGAGCGTGAAGTCGCCGCCGATAGTGATGCGTCCGAAGTCGCGGTTGGTCAAGCCGCCCTCGTTGGCCAGCGCACCGACGATGGCGCCCGGCCGGACGTGCTGGCGCTTGCCCACGTCGAGGCGGTAGGTGTCAAAGTTCGGGTCGTCGTTGTGGAAGCGCCCGCGTCCGCCACGGTCATCGCGGTCGCGGCGGTCGCGTCCCCGGCCACCGCGGTCACGGCGGTCATCGCGATCCCACTTCTCGCGGTCGCGGCGGTCGCGCTTGTCCTTCGGCGGCTCCTTCATCAAGAACTCGTCGCCGGAGGTCTGCGCGGCAAGAGCTGCGGCGATGTCCTCCATCGGCACATCGTGGTCGGCGGAGTAGCTGCGCACAAGCCCGCGGAAGAGATCCATCTGGTCATTCTCGAGCGACTCGGTGATGGAGTCAGAGAACTTCTCCATGCGGGAGACATTGACCTCGTCCACGGTGGGCAGGTCCATCTCCTCGATCTTCGCGCCAGTCACCTTCTCGATGGAACGGAGCATGCGGCGCTCGCGCGGGGTGACAAACAGGATCGCCTCACCGGAGCGTCCCGCGCGGCCGGTGCGGCCGATGCGGTGGACGTAGCTTTCCGTGTCATTCGGAATGTCGTAGTTGAGCACGTGGGAGATCCGCTCCACGTCCAGACCGCGTGCGGCGACGTCAGTGGCGACGAGGATGTCCAAGCGGCCGTCGCGAAGCTGGTCGACCGTGCGCTCGCGCTGCTGCTGGGCGATGTCGCCGTTGATCGCGGCGGCGGAAAAGCCGCGCGCGCGGAGTTTCTCGGCGACCTCTTCTGTCTCGTGCTTGGTGCGCACGAAGACGATCATGCCGTCGAACTCGGTGACCTCGAGGATGCGCGTGATCGCGTCGAGCTTGTTGCGGTGCGCGGTGAACAGGTAGCGCTGCGTGATATTCGTGTTGGTGCGCGTTTCCGCCTTGACGGTGACCTCAGCGGGGTCGTTGAGGTACTGCTTGGAAATCCGGCGGATGCCGTTCGGCATCGTCGCAGAGAACAGCGCCACCTGCTTGTCGTCCGGGGTGTCCTCGAGGATGCGCTCGACATCCTCCTGGAAGCCCATGTTGAGCATCTCATCTGCCTCGTCGAGCACGAGGAAACGCAGGTTGGAGATGTCCAGCGAGCCCTTCTCCAGGTGGTCGATGACGCGGCCCGGGGTGCCCACGATGATCTGCGCGCCGCGGCGCAGACCGGACAGCTGGATGCCGTACGCCTGGCCACCGTAGATCGGCAGCACGGAGATGCCACCCAAGTGGTCCGCGAAGGACTGGAAGGAGTCGGAGACCTGCAGCGCCAGCTCACGCGTCGGCGCGAGCACCAGCGCCTGCGGGTGGCGGGCCTTCTTGTCGATGCGCGCGAGGATCGGCAGCGCAAACGCCGCCGTCTTGCCGGTACCCGTCTGCGCGAGACCGACCACGTCGCGGCCTTCCATCAGCAGCGGGATCGTTTGCGCCTGGATCGGCGACGGCTCCTCGAAGCCCACCTTCCGGATCGCGCCCAGTACATCGTCGGGGAGGTTCAGCGCGTCGAAGCCGTTGCTTATCGACGTCGCATCAGCCCCCTCATCGCCCTTTTCCTCAGCAGAATTCTGGTTCAGTTCTTCTTCCGCGGCATCATCCGCGGTCCCATTCTCGTTCATGTGCCCATTCTCTTCTGCAGTGCCTTCAGCCTCTGAAACGTTCTCCGTTTCTTGCTGCTCCTGCGCCTCGGGGCCGGACTGCACCTGATCCGTCACAGAATCGGTCGCGTTTTCCGTCTCAGCCGGGGTGTTCGCCTGCTGCTCTTCAGCGGCGTTCTCATCAATACTCATCACCGCCAAAGCCTACGTCAGAGCGGGCACTATAGCCATTTGCACAACTCGGTGGTGACGGCTCCCACAAGCAGCAATGACCGTGGTGGCGGGTACGGAGTGAGTACGACGCGTCCCCCGCTACCCGCGCTATCCGCGGCGCTGCTTGCCCCTGTGGTTGCCCACCACGGCCATCAGCAGACCGATGATGATCATGAACAGTGCGCCCATGACAGCGAAGACCGACCCCAGGATCCCGCCCACACCGCGGCCCACCGCGTCGGTGGCGGACTTGGTGATGATCATGACATCGTCAGTGCAGTCCACCGCATACCCGCCAGCCTCAATGGCGCTGAAACTGCCGATGGACGTCCACGTCCCGTTCTCCATCTCCAGGTTCAACGTGACGCCCTTGGTCTGCTGCGGAAGAACCTCCCCGCCCGGCGACCTGACCTCGCAGGACATCGTCTCCGGCGTATTCTCCGCTTTGAAGATCCTGTAGTCCGTGTCTTCCTCGAGCTCCACGACACCTTTGCCGCCCTCAATGGTGACCTTCGGCGCCTCAATTGCCGCCTTCAGCCCGGATCCGCCGACCAATCCCAAAATGATCGCCCCGACCAGCGCCACCGCGCCGAGCACAGCGAGGATCACTCCCGCCTTCTTCATCCCGCACCTTCCTCCAGCACGTCCACGCATCTGGCCTTTGCGCCATGCAGTGGACGAGGTGCCCGGCGCAGCTGTTTGGAACAGACTAACCTCATCCTCCGCTGCCAGCAGCGCAAACACCGCTGCGCGCAGACCGCCCTCCCCCACCACACCGACCCCCTAGACTGTGTGTCTATGCGTCTTTCCCGCCCCACCCTCGCCGTCACTGCCCTGGCCACCGCCACCCTCGCACTCACCGGGTGCTCCTCCAACGAGGACGGCGCCAGAGGCCCCGTCCTGTCCACCGTGGAAACATCCTCCGCCGAAACAAGCACGGCAACCACGTCCGCGAAACCAACCACCAGCACAAAGAAGTCGACGGAGAAGACAGAGAAGAAGGAAGACGACGCAGAGGCCACCAAGACCAAGGACGACAAGAAGGAAAACGCCAAGCCGAAAGAAGACCGCACGAACGTCTCCGCCGGCACCGTGTGCGGCCAAGTGACATCCATGGGCGACGGCAAACCACTGTCCGTCGTGGCCATGACCGACGGCATCGACTGCGACGAGGCCATGGAAGTCTTCTTCGACTACATGTCCGATTCCCCGTCCGGCATGCCCCCGCAAGGCTCCGGCGCATTCTGGAACGCCCCCAACGGTTGGCTGTGCGGCGCAAACAACTTCCTCTTCCCCGGGGATGAAGCCCAGAAGTTCAACAAGCACCCCTCCTGCGGCCCCAGCGACAACGATGAAATCGTCGTTGCCGTGGACCCTGAGCGCGTCAGTGAGCTGCCGGTCTAAAGAACAAGCAGGAAGACAACGGCGCGAATCCAGTTTTATCCCGCTAATCTCAATTTCATGACAAAGCTCATCGACGTCACCGGTGCCGTCATGATCCGCGACGGCGCGGTCTTCGCCGCGCAGCGCGGCCCCGGCAAAGCTCTCGCCGGTAAATGGGAGTTCCCCGGCGGCAAGATCGAACCGGGCGAGACACCAGAGCAGTCCCTCGCACGCGAGCTCAAAGAAGAGCTTCTTGTGGACGCCACTGTTGGCGAGCACATCACGACGACCGAGTACGAATACGACTTCGGCACAGTCCGCTTATCGACGTTCCACTGCACCCTCTCCCCCGATGCGCACCCCACTCTCACCGAGCACGCTGATTCCCGCTGGGTGCCTTTGACCGATGTGAAGAACCTCGACTGGGCGCCGGCTGACGTTCCAGCTGTCAACATCATTGCTGAGTAAACGCCATGAGCACATCACATTCACTCAGCAGCCTCCAGGCGGATACGTTTTTCGGATACATCGACCGCGAAACGCTGTCTGAGCGAATCCAAAACCCATCACTCATCGCAAATGCCGATGACAACACGATGATGGCGGCTCTACGTGCTGAGCTTAAGACCGCAGCCTCATTCACCATTTCCGTTGCATTTGTCACCAACAGTGGAATCGGTGCGCTCAAGGAAACTCTCATTGGGTTTAAAGGCCGAGGCATGATCATCACCTCGGATTACCAAGACTTCAATTCCCCGGACGCGCTCCGTGAACTCCTGCAACTCCGTAATGTCGAAATTCGTATCATGAGCGGGCACTCACACCACGCCAAGGGTTACGTTTTCGATCACGACGATCACGTAACGGCGCTCGTCGGTAGCTCAAACCTGACGCGTGATGCCCTGATCGATAATTCAGAGTGGAATTTGAAATTCTCTACTCACCACGATGGCGATATTGCGGACCAGCTGAACACCGCGCTGAAGCGTCACGTCGAGACGTCAGAGCCACTCACTGAAGAATGGATCCAGGCTTACTCGAAGCGTCGCAAGCCTCCAGTTTTTCGGTCGTCCACATCCGCAGCCATACCTGGTGATGCGGCAGCGCACACGAGAATTCTGCCTAACAAGATGCAGACAAAGGCACTCGATCGACTGCGTGCGTTGATTGAGTCCGGTCAGAATCGTGCACTCATCATTTCTGCCACTGGAACGGGCAAAACCATTCTCGCGGCTCTTGCAGCCCGAGAATTTGATCCGGAAAGGGTCCTATTCATCGCGCATACTGCGCAAATCCTCCGCAAAGCTGCATCGGAGTTCCAGAAAGTCTTCCAAACAACTTCTGATGACACCGGCTTCTTCATCGGTCAGCAGCGTGAATTGGACAAACGCTTCACCTTCGCGACAGTCCAATCCCTTTCGCGGATGGACAATCTAGCCGATATATCTCCGAAACAATTCGACTACATCATCATTGACGAGGTCCACCGCTCGGGCGCCGAGTCCTACCGCCGCATCATCGACCACTTCCGGCCTGAGTTCTTGTTAGGACTGACTGCCACCCCAGAACGCACCGATGGATTCAACGTCTATGAGCTGTTCAACCACAACGTTCCATTTGAAATCAGGTTGGGCGATGCTCTGGAATCCCGGATGCTCGTCCCCTTCGACTACTACGGAGTCTCCGACTATGAGTCGATGAGCGGCTACACGATTTCAGATGATTCGACGGTCGACGAGAAAGTGGCCCGCGAACGCGTCGAACATTTGGTGCGCGTCCTCGAAGACTACTGCTTCCCCAGCGGGACCAAAGGGCTCATTTTCTGTAGTTCAAACAAGGAAGCAACGCGGCTCGCTGAGGAGCTGAACCGGTACTCGCTGTACGGTAAGCCGCTTCGCGTCGTCGCTCTCAGTGGCGCGGACAGCATCCAAAGGCGCGAAGAAATCGTCGATAAGCTGCAAGCCGGCGACATCGACTTCATCATCACCGTCGACATCTTCAATGAGGGAATCGACATCCCCGACGTCAACGTGATCATGATGCTTCGCAGCACTCAATCCTCGATCATTTTCACCCAGCAGCTCGGTCGCGGACTACGGAAAGCTAAGACGAAGGAAACCCTGCGGGTCATCGACGTCATCGGTAACTACGCGAACAATTACCTAATCCCTATTGCCTTGACCGGTGACCGTTCAGACGACCCAGACACTGCCCGAGAAACAATACGCCGCTCTCGCACCCACCCTGTTGCAGGTTCATCGACGATCAGTTTCGACGAAGTCACTACCGAGCGAATTCTCGAATCCCTGAAACGGGCAAACCTCATTGACAAGCGCAAATGCAAGGAGGCGATTCTCAACCTCGAATATCGCCTCGGCCAACTCCCTCGGTTGATCGATTTCGAAACCCACGAATCCATCAACCCCTATCTCATGGCCAGTAAGTACAAGAATTACTGGTCGCTTCTTCACTCTCTGAAGTTCGTCGATGCAGCCCCATCAGACAAGGAACGCGGCTTCCTCAACATGCTGTCCGCGATCTTGCTCAGCGGCAAACGCCCGCAAGAGCTTCTACTGCTCAAACAGCTTTGTGAAAAGGGTTCGATCCCGATACACGAATTCGCAGAGTTCCTCGATTCCTGCGGCCTCCAGCACGATGATGCCTGCTTGAACTCCATCGAGCGTGTTCTGAACCTCCAATGGTTCACCGAAGCACAACGACTAGCCTTCGGTGACATCCCGCTCGCCGTACGTGAAGGAAACTTATTCAAGCTGAGCGACGACTTCCGAATGCTCTATGGCTCATACGCAGCCTCTCAGAGTTTCTCTCCCGTGAGTTTCCGCGACCACGTAGATGATGTCATCGAGACCGGTCTGCTGTTGAACCGTAAGAACTTCAATGGCAGCGACCAACTCATCCAGGGCAAGCGATACTCACGGCGCGACGTCTGTCGGCTACTCAATTGGGCCGACAACCGGGAATCTACCGTCTATGGATACAAGACCGATCTTGCGACGATGACGTGCCCAATCTTCGTGACCTATCACAAGGATGCCGATATCGCGGAAAGCATCCGTTACGAGGACACCCTCGTTGATCGCTCCACCCTGCACTGGTTCACGAGAAACAGGCGCACCCTGGAGAGCCCCGAGTTGAAGCCCATCCTCAATGGCAATGCTGATCTCCATCTCTTTGCTAAACGCGAAGACGCTGAGGGAACCGAGTTCTACTACCTCGGCCAAGCAGACTCCACGAACCCGGTGCAAACCACGATGCCGGGAAAGAACAACAAACCAGTCGATGTGGTCACTACAGACCTCAAGCTGAAAGTCCCGCTTCCACCTGAGCTCTTTGAAGCCCTTACTGCGAAGACGACCGTTGCTGCACCGCGCGCTTAGGTGAGTGAGAACCCTTTTCCGTTCTATCTAGGGTCGCTTTCACAACCGACACCATCAGAATTCCCATCCAATTTGCCTCTGCCGGAGGTGTAGCCAGGCTCGCCCGCGTAGATCGGCCGTCCGATACTATTCCAGACGTCCTTACAATTCGCGTAGGAAGTTTGCTGCTGCGGTGCCGGTGCGACGAGCCCCTGCGGTTGAGTATTCGGCTCCGCGGGCGGAACGCCCTCTTGCACTGCACCCGATCGTGCTCGTTCTGCCTCAGCTTGCGCACTCAGACGTTGCTCCTCAGCTCGACGAGCTTCTTCTTCCTGTCGAGCCTTCGCTTCTGCAGAGCGTCGCGCATCCTCGGACCGTTTAGCCTCCTCCGACCTCTTGGCTTCTTCTGACTTTTTCGGATCTTCAGCCACGCTTGTCGTTTGGCTAGGCGTTGTGGCCATTGAAGATGTCGTTTCATGGGACGCAGGCGAGGTAGACGTCTCAGCATTCGATTCGGAGCCCGATTCAGCCGGCGGGGCAAGTATTCCGCCCAGTAGGAAAAGAATGAAGCTTGTCATCCCAACCAGCGGCCATCGACGGTTGATTTTCTTTGGAGGTTCAACTTCGCCCATTCCATCGAGAATGACTTGGTCCTGCGGGCCCAGATATCTAGTCAATTCCTCGTTACGGCGAACACTAGTCTCATACGTATCGCGGCGTTCATGATCCCGTTTCTCGCAAAAGAACCACCATGCAGACGGGATGAGTATTGCTATTGAAGCCAAAGTTCCTGAAAGTCGGTTTTCAGTCTCACCACCAACAACGCTGCCGAGAAGCGCGATCGCACCGAAAACTATCCCCACCCATGCGAGGATTTTCGGCCAGTTTCTGTCTCTTTCCGTTCTGTGTTCAGTAGATTGCGTCGTCGTCATAATGAATGCCTTCCAAACATTGTTTTGTGAAGCAGCTTATTGGGCGACTCCTCTGAAGGTGCGAAATACGTTTCTAAGCCTTAGGTTTATGTCTGAATTTTTGCGAACGTTTTTCGGAGGAACGATGTCGACTATCAAGACACTCAGCTTGTTCAACAACAAAGGCGGTGTCGGTAAAACGACCCTTTCGACGAACGTGGCTTACAACATTGCGATGAAGGGTAAGCGGGTTCTCTACGTCGACTGCGATCCTCAATGCAATGCCACCCAACTCATGCTCACCGAGCAGCAGACCCACGAGATCTACGATGGCAACCCCGACCCGAAAATTGCTCGACGAGAGTCGCTGTTGAAAACCGTCTACGGTGTTTTCATCCCCCTGCGGGAAGGTGAGCCAGAAATTGAAACTGACATTCCAGTTCACCGCTCCGAACGATTCAAGGTCGATGTCATGGCCGGCCACCCGCAGCTCTCACAGATCGAAGACGTAATGTCCGCCGCCTGGCAAACGGCTCTCGGAAAAGAGACGGCAGCCTTCCGCAGGGTTCACTGGGCCGGACAGCTCGTCACCGCAATGGAGGATGAAGACCGGTACGACTACGTCTTCTTCGACGTCGGTCCGAGTCTCGGCCCCTTCAACCGAACCGTGCTTCTCGGGTGCGACGCTTTTGTCACCCCTACTGCCACCGACCTCTTCAGCTACCACGCGTTCGGCAACCTAGCCCGATGGTTCGATGAATGGGTCGCGGAGTACTCAGAGATGTCGGAAGCGAATATCGCTACCTGGAAGTCGTTCTCCGCGAGCTTTGAGAAGAAGTCCCGAAACCTACGGCTCGGCGGCCAGAATGACCACAACCTGAAGTACCTGGGTTACACGACGCTCGAATACGTCAAGAAGAAATCCAACGGTAAAGAGCAGCTTGTCGGAGCTTTCGAACGCTTCCGTGACAAGTTCGCCGACGAAGCCCGACTCATCGGCAGCACACTGGGCCAGAGCGAAAAAGACTACCTACTCGGCCACGTTCCTCACATGCATTCCATGCCGGCGACTGCACAGGACGTTCATGCACCGATCGCTGAGCTTGTCTATGGGGACGGCATCAAAGGTACTCAGGGCAACCAGCGCGACGGATACGCCGAAAAAATCAAACTGATTTCGGACACCGTTTACGACCGACTGAACTCGAACTAGTCCTCCGCACGCAGGTGACGGAGTTTCTCCAGGGCGGCGTCGCCGGAGGCGATGCGGGAGAGGATGTGGCAGGCGTCGTCGAAAAGCTGCCAGGCGTGGGTGATGGTTCCGTCGGGGATGTCGGTGATCACGTGGGCGTTGGGGGTGCGGTCCCAGAAGTGGGAGGCGTCGATAAGCGATGTGCCGCGTGTGAGGTCGCTGTCGGCCTCGATGTCGATGGTGGCGAGCTGCGGCGCGGTGTCGATTGCGCTGGTGGCGGTGAGCACGGTGAATAGGTCGTGGATCTGCGCCTGGTAGCCCTGGCCCATGTCCTCGTGGAACTCGAAGTAGAAACGGGTGATGGGGGCGAGGTGCTCCGCGATGGGGGCGGAGCCGAGGGCGTCTGTGATGCGGTGAAGGCGCTCGGGCGTGAGGAGCATTTTCTCCGTTACGTTGAGGGGGCACACGGTGATCGGCGTGGGCGCGTCGGCTAAGACTTCTTTGGCGGCGTGGGGGTCCACCCAGAAATTCCACTCGGCGGTGGGCGTGGTGTTGCCTGGGTAATGGAACGCGCCGCCCATGACCGTGATGTGGCGCAGCTTCGCGTAATGCTCTGGGTGGAGGCGGCGGAACGCGGCGAGGTTGGTCATGGGGCCGGTGACGATGAGGTGGAGGTCCTCGGTGCCGCGGTCGATCGCGTCGATCCACAGGCGGTCCCAGTCGTGCTCCACGTGGCGCTCCGGGGCGTGCGCGTAGCCCAGGCCGGTGTCACCGTGAGTCTCCGGAGTGGTGGTCAGTTCCCAGCCGAGGGGCTCCGGGATTCCGGCGGCGAGCGGGATGATGGGCAGGCCACACAGCGTGAGAATCCACGCGGCGTTGCGCGCGCACTGGTCCGCCTCGACGTTTCCGCTGGTGGTGGTCACGCATTCCAGCTCGTGCGTGCCGGCGTGCGCGGCGGCCGCGAGGTAGATCAGCGCGTACGTGTCGTCCACGCCCGGGTCGCAGTCGAGGATGATGCGCATTAGTTCTCCTTCGCGGGGTCGGCGGTTCTCGGCGTGTGAGGCTCGCTTGCTGCGGTGTTCGAGGTTGTGGCTCCGGCCGGTTGCGCCGCGCTCTTCGGGTGGGTCTCCTGCCCCATCACCGCCCAGACCGCGAATGCACCTGCAGCAACGGCGCCGCACACCCCGAAAGCGACAGGGAAGCCGTGGGACTGCGCAAGCGCGCCGATGATAATGGGACCGAGCACCTGTCCGGCATCGCCGCACATCTGGAACACGGACAACGTCTTCCCGCCCGAACGGTCGTTGCCGATGATGTCCGCGAGCGTCGCCTGCTGGCTGGGCACGAGCATGCCGCCGCCCACACCCGCGAGCGCGGACAGGGCGATCAGCGGCCAGAAGCTAGTGGCAAACCCCAGCGTCGCTGTCGCCACGACGGTGGTTGCAAGACCCGTCAGAATCATCGGCTTGCGGCCGATCTCATCCGCGAGGCGGCCGGAGAATTGCAGCGTGACTGCGTTGCCCGCCGCGAACGCTGCCAACGCGAAGCCGGACATCGCCGCGCCGTGCGTGAACACCGAGGCCGCGAACAGCGGGAGGATGGCCACGCGCACGCCCATATTCACCCAGCCATTCGCGAACATCGACACGAGCAAACTCCGGTAGCTGGGGTGGCCAAGCGCCTCCCCCAACCGCATTGGCGGGCGCGCGGCACGGTCGACATCGCGGTCCGATTTAGGTAGCTTCGCCCAAACCACGAACGCCGCCAGCCCCACGCCCATGCCGTAAATCACGAACGGCCAGCGCATCCCCAAAAACGACAGTCCCGCGCCGGCAACGGGCCCGATGATGTTGCCCAGCAGGAAAGCTGTGGCGTAGGTCGAGCTCGCCCGCCCGCGGATCTGCGGCGGCGCCACCTTCACAATCAGCGCCTGCGCCGAGATCGTGAACATCGTCGACCCCAGACCCGCGATGAATCGCAGCACCAGCATGTGCCAATACACCTGCGCGAGAGCCACCAAACCAGTGGTCACCGCGACAATCACCAGGCCCGACAAGTAGATCTTCCGCGAGCCGAGCTTATCCACGAGCCACCCCGCACCCGGCGCCCCCACCAACCGTGCCGCCGAGAACACCGACACCACCGCGGCCGCCGCAGCCATCGGCACACCGAAACTGACCGCGAACTGCGGAATGATCGGCGCGATGAGACCGTAACCCAGCGCGATGAGGAATGCCGCCGCGACAAGCACCCAAATTTCCTGCGGGATTGGCGGAACCGGGCCGCGCTCGGCTGCGCGGGAGTGCCTGCGCTCTGCTCGACGGGCAGACCAGCGGCTGGCTCTGGATGAGGTTGTCATAGCGCCCCATACGGTACCCGTTCTCACCGGTATGGCCAGTATCCGTTTCGTTCCCTGCCAAGTATTCGAACGCTTGTGCGATCCAGGCCTGGTGGTGTCACACCCGTTTCGTAGGTTGTGGGCCATGACGAACACACAAGAACTCGCTAACCAGATCCGCGCCAACCACACCGAAGCCCTCGACCGATTCGAGGCTGTGATCCACCACCCGCGTTCACTCGCCCGGCCCACACCCGCCTGGCGCCCACCGACACGCGAACTACCCCGCACCGGCCATGGGCCGCAACTCAAAGCTGCTGTAACCCGCAGGCGCGTCGGTCCGCGCGCGCAGGCCCGCGTCAAAGGCTACGGCGAAAGCCACATCCCCGCCTACCTCATCGAGATCCGCTTCACCGACGTCTCCGGCATGACCGTCGACCGCGACCTCGCCGAAGCCTGGGTGCGCGCTCTCGTCCCCGCATCACTCGCCGGCGCCGTCCACGAGGTCCACTCCCCCACCGGCACGACCTTTGTATGGCTTGTCGACGGCACCTTCACCCCCGTCTACTCGCCCGCCTCGATGTTCGAGGGGCTCGCGGCCGCTTAGAGCGCGTTTTGCCTAGACTTCGTCCTCGAAGTCGACATCTTCAGTGACGGTGTCGTCATCGTCCTCGTCGTCGAGGTCGTCATCGAAGTCTTCGTCTTCTTCGTCTTCCCCATCTGGGTCGTCGTCGAAGTCTTCGTCATCATCTTCGGTGTCGTCGTCCTCATCTGGGTCGTCGGCACCGAAAATGTCGTAGACGTCGGGCTCGTCGAAGTCATCGTCGTCGAACGGAAGAAGCTGGGCCTCCCAGTCCTCGGCGTGGTCGGCTGCGAGCGACAGGACATCGAAGAGCCGGTCGAAGTCGAAGAAAGTGCCCAGGTCGAGGGTCTCCACCTCGTTGATCGCTTCCGCCTGGAGGGTGGCAAAGAGCTTCTCGCGGTCCTCGTCAGTCAGCTCGGCGTCACCGTCGGACTCCCACAGCTCACCGATCGCGTCATCCAGCAGGTCGTCGTAGGACTCCGGCAGAGCGACGAATGTGACAGCGGCGCACGGGGTTCCATCCTTCAGCTCCACCTGAACGTGCAATTCGGCGTTGTCGCCGACCTCGGCGCGCACCAGGTTCGGGTCGACTGGGTCCTGGAAGAAATCGAGGTCCCCGATCCGCTCGTCCGTCCCCTCAAGCAGGTCGCTGAGCACCGTGATCACCTGATCGGTGGCCATGTGCTTGACCGCTGTCTGGACAGCGTCCTCGACGGAGAACACAACGGACACCAGGACGGTCTCAAACTCGTCGTCGTCCTCGTCCACATCTGCCGCGGCGATGTACACGTTGGCTGCTGGCAGGTGCGGGTCGATCTCGACGAAGTGAATCTCCACATCGGACGTGATCGGCACGAACATCGTCTCGTCGTGCACGCGCGACTCGATGCCTTCGCGGTCGAGGCCTGCGGCGATGTCCTCAAAAAAGCTCATGACGGCAGTTCCCTCCTGCTGGATGTTCAGGTCCGTTCGGCCTGGCCGCACCTAGCCTAGCCACGTTCCTGCCCCAACGCACCGGTTCAACCGCTTTTCACACCGGCTTGTGCGCGACAGGCCATTATCGCGCCGTGCAGGGGCAACACCGTGGCAATGATGACCGTGGGCCAAGCCTTTAGGGCTCCTCGTCGGGTTCGAGCCCGAGGAAGTCGGTCACACTCTCCAGTACCTCCGGGCGGCCGGTACCCCAGCTGGTGAACTTGAAGCCTTCCCAGGCACGGCGCTTCTCCACCTTCGGGTCGCGCACCACCTGGGGGTTCGCGCTAATGACGGCGGTTGCGCGGCCCGGCGCGTCCTCGGAGCGGAATCCGTAGACGGGCCACTCGTCGCCGACTCGCCCAGTGTGGAAGAACGCCCCCCAGTTCCTCTGCATGAGATCGCTCACGGTCTGGAATTCCTTCTTGGGCCCGAAACGCTGCAAAATTCCCGCGGGAGTGGAGTACTGCGCTCCGAACACTGCTTCCAGATCCGCAGTGTGGACGGCACCAATGCCGAGCTTTTTCACCGCTGGGGCTGCGTAGTCGAAGTGGTACATCCACACATCGGCGGCGCGGCGGTGCTCGGTGGCGAGACGGACCGACGGCGCCCAAAAAACGGCATCGGCCACCAGCTCCGCGAAATCGGACCGCGTCTGCGCCCCGTTGTAGGCATCGAGGATCGCATCGGCGTGGCCGGGGTCGAACACCTCGAGGATGCGCCGGGCAGCCCGCTCGCGCGAACGGCTGAATACATACATCGCCTTGGTGAAGCTGGCCTCGCCGGAATTGGAGCCGATGATCAGCGGGACCGGCGCTTCCTCATTGTCGGTGAACACGTCGATCGGGTGGCGCGGCATCACCTCACCGTCGACGGTGGGCATGAACGCCAGGTTGAGGTAGGGCAGCTCGCCGCTGCGGATGAGCAATGAATTGCCCACGCGCACGAGCTCTTCGCCCTCCACCTGCCGCAGGTCGTCGAGGGTGGAGAGTCGGGAGAGGCCCATGCCGTCGAGAAGCTTGCGCACCCACATTGCCGCCTGAATGCGGGAGTGGACTGCGGCGGCGGGGGTGGATTGGGCGACGGCGCCGTGGAAGAGACCGCGGGCAGCCGGCGAGCACATCAGGGTCGTCACCGCGGCGGCCCCGGCGGACTCGCCCATGATGGTCACGCGATCCGGGTCGCCACCGAAAGCGGAAATGTTGTCGCGCACCCACTCAAGCGCGAGGATCTGGTCCAATGTGCCCGGGTTTGCCTCACAATCCGGGCCGAGCGAACGCAAGTCCAAATACCCGAGCACCCCGAGCCGGAAATTCAGCGACACGTAGACAATGTCTGTGGCGCGTGCGAACCGGTGCCCCTGCAACACCTTCTCGTGCGAGGAGCCCGTCAGAAACGTCCCGCCGTGCATGTACACCACCACCGGCAGCTCCTCGTCGGTGTCTGGCCGCACGATGTCGAGCGTCAGGCAATCCTCGGTGCCTTTGACTTTGTCATTCCAGCCGTACGTGCCCTGCATGGCCGGCTCAGCGAAATGGGTCGCGTCGAATTCGCCGGTCCACGGCTCCCGCGGGCGCGGTGCGCGGAAACGGTGCCGGCCACCTGTCGGCGCACCGTACGGGATCCCCCGCCACGTGCGCATGCCAGTGGTGGGGTCCACGACACCGCGGACTTGGCCAGCGCTGGTCTGTACGACGGGTTCATCCGACATGCCTCGCCACTCTAGACACCCGTCCGTAAAAGCAGCTGTGACGTGGTGTCGAACCGGGAGCTGTCCGGTGGCAGTAGTTGATAAGTGGCTAACTGCGGGTTTCTTGGCTTCTTTGGACGGACGGTGACCGGGTGTGGGCCAATGCGGCCGGTCCGGCTACGACGGCCCATCTACTCCTCCGATAGATTGGTGTGCATTGGCTCTTTCACGGCCGACGATGCTTCACCGCATCCCGCACCAACCTCACACCGCGCAGTCGCTGCACCGCACCACCGCACCGGGGCGGAACAGCGATGCGCCCACAAGGAGAATCCGCACGATGGCCCTCTTCCGTAAACGCAAGGACCGCAACAACAAGGCCGCCGCAGCGACCGGCCAGATGGACGCCGCGACGGTCGAGAAGAACGCGAACCTCATGGGCCGGTCCTTCATCCGGGGGCTCGATCGGGCTGTGCGCCTGCAGTCCGGCGTGATCCGCGCGTACGTCGACCACCTGCGCCGCTCCAACCCGGACGCGTCACCCGCGGAGATCCAGGCGATCATGGACAAGCACTTCCTCTACGCCGCCTCCGGCACCGGTGCCGGCGCAGGTGGCGCCGCCGCTGTTCCGGGCATCGGTTTCTTCACCGGTGCCGCCGCGATCGCCGGTGAGTCGCTCGTGTTCGTGGACCTCGCAGCCATCTACACCGTCGGTTCCGCTTACCTGCGCGGGGTGGACATTTCCGACCCGGAGCGCCGCCGCGCCATCGTCCTCATGGTCCTGTCCGGCTCCCAGGGCGCCGCAATCGTGGACACCCTCGTCGGTCCCGATGCCCAGAAGGTCCCGTCCGCCGCGATGCTGTCCAAGTTCTCCGGCCCCACCTTGAACCAGGCCAATAGCTTGCTCACCCGGCAGCTGGTGAAGTCCATGAAGCGCCGGCTGCGCCGCATGTGGATCGGCAAACTGATGCCGCTGGGCATCGGCGCCGTGGCCGGCACCATGGCCAACCGGGCGCTGGCCAAGAAGGTCATCGAGGGTGTCGGGCCCAACTTAGGCCAGCCGCCGGCAAGCTTCCAGAACGAGCTGCCCGCCAAGTCAGAGGTGGAGGACGAATTCGACGAGGCGGAGAAGGCCACCAAGACACGCGTCAAGGCCATCCTGGACATCTTCGGCCGCAACCGCGACGGCGAGGACGACGCCGAGGACGACACCGAAGACGCACACAGCACGCCCGAAGGCGATGACGCACGCGCGTCGAAGGAGTAGCGGATCAACACATTTGCACGTGCCGCCGACCTGGTGCGCGGCCACCTGATCACCCGGTCGCTTAAGGCCAACCCGGGGTTCGCGGCGCTAACGCTTATCACCGCGGTGATCGCGGCGGTGCTGCAGACATCCCTGCCGGGGTTGACGGGCGCGGCCATCGACGTGGCCACCGGCGCCCGCGAGGGATCTGTCGCCCGGATTGCGTGGGCGATGGCTGGCATCGCCGTCGCTCAATTCGCGTTCCAGGTGCTGCGGCGCTGGGCCGCGGGCAACATGGCCACACGCTCCCAGCATTATGTGCGCGTGGAGCTGCTTGAAACGCTCCACCGCCTCGACGGCCCGGGGCAGGACGACATTGTCACCGGGCAAATCGTTTCCCGGTCCATCACCGACCTCGGCCAGTTGTTCTCCGTCTTGGCGATGAGCCCCATGGCACTGTCCCGCCTCGTCCAGCTGGTGCTTACCGTCGGAGTCATGGCGTGGGTGGACCTGCCGCTGACGGTGATGGCGCTGGCCTTCCTGCCGGTGATCGTGTGGGTGGCTAACCGCTCACGCACGTCGCTCTACGCCGCGACGTGGGCGAACCAGCAGTCCGCGGCGGACCTGACCAGCCACGTCGAGCAGACAGTCTCCGGAGTGCGCGTGGTCAAAGCTTTCGGCCGCGAGGAGCACGAGGTCGACGTCCTCGACGGCCTGGCGCGGCATCTGTACGCCGTGAAGATGCGCGCCGCCAAGCTCACCGCGCACTTCCAGCCGGCACTGAGCCAACTCCCCAACTTGGCGCTCGTGGTCACCATCGTCGCGGGCGGCCTCATCGCCCTGGGCGGTGGGATGACGGTCGGCGGCTTCGTCGCATTCACCGCGTACCTGAGCTCGCTGACGTCGCTGATGTCCATGCTTGCCAACACGTACGTCACCCTCCAGATGGGAATGAGCGGCGTGGACCGGCTCGACGATGTCCTCCAGCTCGCGCCCGAGCGCCCAGACCCGGCCGATCCCCGCGACGTACCAGAGGGCCCGATCGGGATCGCGTTCAACGACGTCACGTTCATCACCGGTGGCCGCACGGTTCTGGACCACGTCGACTTCACGGTGGCGCCCGGCGAGCAAGTCGCCGTCGTCGGACCCGCAGGCAGCGGAAAGTCCATGGCCGTGCAGCTCGCCGGGGCGTTCTACACCCCTGACAGCGGGCACGTCGCTCTGGTCGCGCCCGACGGGGAGCTCCCGTACAACGAACTCACCCACGACAGCATCCGCAGCAAAGTCACGTGCGTTTTCGATGAGGCCTTCCTTTTCTCGCTGTCCATCCGCGACAACATCGCCATGGGCACCGAGGCCACCGACGCCGAGATCGAGCACGCCGCGCGCATGGCGTGCGCCCACGACTTCATCGCCGCGCTTCCCGAGGGCTACAGCACCGTTGTCGGCGAGCGCGGTCTCACGCTGTCCGGCGGCCAGCGCCAACGCATCGCGCTCGCACGCGCCCTCCTCTCGCGCCCCCGCGTGCTCATTCTCGACGACGCAACGTCCGCCATCGACGCCGCCACCGAAGCCGACATTCTGGCCAACCTGCGCGACAACCTCCCGGGCGTGACCATCATCGCTGTCGCCCACCGCCAGTCCACGGTCGAGCACACGCAGCGCGTAATCTTCATGGACACCGGCACCTTGCTTATCGACGCCCCCTTGGCCCCCGCCCTCTCCCACCCCTCCTACATTGCTCTCATGGCACCCGCCGACGAGTCGATCGCGGGCGCTTCTGCCGTCCCAGCCGGCACCGGTGCCCCAGCTCCCCCGGGTGCTCGCGAGCCCTCCCACGACGAACTGTGGCCGGACCTCGGTGACAATGCACCCCGCGAGCACGTGCTCGCGCCCTCCGCCAGCAGCGGTCTCGGGGGTGGTGTCGGCGGAGGACCCCGCGGCGGCGGGGGCGGCGGAGGCGGCGCACGTGTAGTCACCGCGACTCCCGAGCTGATGGAGCGCCTCGAGCACCTCCCTCCCGCCGATGAGGAGCCGAAGGGGACAATCCCGGCGAGTCTGCGCGAGATGTTCGCGTCGGTGAAGTGGCTCGTCGCCGCGGTCACGGGCCTGCTGGTGGTGGGTGTGCTCGCGGACCTGAGCTTCCCCACGCTGGTGCGCGCGGCCGTCGATAAGGGCATTCAAGCTGGCAGTCCCCACACGTTGTGGGTGGTTGCCGCGGCTGCGCTCGTTGTTGTGCTCGTCGCGTGGGGTGCCAATGCCGCGATGACCGTTCTCTCCGCCCGCTCCGGTGAGCGCCTCCTCTACGGCCTGCGCGTGCGCAGCTACGCCCACCTGCAGAGCCTGGGCATGAGCTACTTCGAATCCCACCTGTCAGGCCGGATCATGACCCGAATGACCACGGACATCGACACCCTGTCCAGCTTCCTGCAAACGGGCCTCGCCCAAGCCATCGTCTCCGTGGGCACCCTCATCGGGGTCGCCGCGATGCTCGTGGCCACCGACGGCTCGCTCGCCCTCATCGCGCTCTACGCCGTGCCCGTCATCGCAGTGATCACCGTGGTGTTCCGCCACTATTCCAAGCGCTTCCACGCCGCCGCCCGCGCGCAGATCTCCGCCGTCAACGGAGAATTCGCAGAACTCATCGGCGGCATCCGGATCAGCCAAATGCACCGCATGGAGCCGTCCGCCGAGGCCCACTTCGCATCCGAGAGCGAGGCTTATCGACGCCTCCGCATGCGCTCCCAGCTCCTCGTCGCCACCTACTTCAACGGCATGCAGCTGATCTCCCAACTCATGACGGCCATCATCGTGGGCATCGGCGCGGGACGCATCGCCGACGGCACCCTATCCGTCGGTGTTCTCGTGGCCTTCACCATGTACTTGAGCCAGCTCTACGGCCCCATCCAACAGCTCGGCCAAATCTTCGACTCCTGGCAGCAGGCCACCGTCAGCTTCGACCGCATCCGGGAGCTCATGGACGAGCGCACCACCGTGCCCGACACCGGCACCTCCCCGGGCGCGGCCGACGCCGCCCGCGGCGCACTCGCCCTCAACGACGTCACCTTCTCTTACGGCGCCCGCCCCGACGCCGCAACCGACGCTTCCACTGCCGCTGAACCGGACACCACCACGAGCGCCGATGTAACCGATTCCACCGATGAAGCCGAACCGCCCAGCGCGGACAGCCCGAGCAACTCTTCGCCCGTCGCGCTATCGGGTGTCACCGCCTCCTTCCAGCCCGGCGAAACCGTCGCGCTGGTGGGGGCGACGGGGGCGGGCAAGTCGACCGTCATCAAGCTGCTCGCCCGTTTCTACGATCCTGTGGCGGGCGCTGTGACCGCGAGCGGCACGAACATCCGCGACTTCCCCCTCGCCGACTGGCGGCGCGCGCTCGCACAGGTACCTCAAGAGTCCTATCTATTCCCCGGCACCGTCGCGCAGAACATCGCCTACGGCGCACCCGACGCGACGGAACGTGAGATCGAGGACGCCGTGCGGCGGATCGGTGCGCTCGACATCATCGCCGCCATCCCCGGCGGCTTCAACCACCGCGTCGGCGAACGCGGCCGCGGCCTAAGCTCCGGTCAACGCCAAATCATCGCGCTCGCCCGCGCCGAAATGCTCCAGCCCGATGTCGTGCTTCTCGACGAAGCCACCGCCACCCTCGACCCCGCCACCGAACGCGCCGTCCTCGACGCCTCCGCCCACACCACCTCCGGACGCACCTCCATCATCGTCGCCCACCGGCTCGCCACCGCCGCGCAGGCCGACCGAATACTCGTGATTGACCAAGGACGTATCATTGAGAACGGTCCCCACGCCGACCTGCTCCAGCAGGGCGGAAAATATACAGTATTGTGGGCTGTTAGCCATTGATGAAAATCAAGCAAAAACACACGTAGAACTTAGGAAATGAGGCGAGTACCTGCCGTGAGCAGCGAGAGCACATTCGGCCAAAACGACTGGCTGGTTGATGAGATGTTCCAGCAGTACAAGAACGATCCGGACTCCGTCGGCGACGAGTGGCGCGAGTTGTTCGACAAAAAGGGCGACGCCGGCGCTACCCAGGCCACCCCGCTCGTCTCCCCCGCCGCCAAGAAGGCAGCGGTCCAGGACTCCCAGCCGCACAAGGCACGGACCGAAACCAAGGTCGCCGAGACTACCGGTGCCCCGAGCCAGGACGGCCGCGAAACCCGCGTCGACACCGCAGTCAACGAGGTGCCCAAACCGTCCCAGAAGCCGGCCAACAAGAAGAAGACCAAGCACTCCCCGATGGACCGCCTGAAGCCGCTCCCGGAAGCTGGCGAGACTCAGCTCAAGGGCACCTTCAAGGCCATCGCGAAGAACATGGACGAGTCCCTGACCGTCCCAACGGCCACCACCGTGCGCGACATGCCGGTCAAGCTCATGTTCGAAAACCGTGCGCAGATCAACGACCACCTCAAGCGCACCCGCGGCGGCAAGATCTCGTTCACCCACATCATCGGCTGGGCGATCGTGAAGTCCGCCCTGCTCCACCCGGGTATGAACGTCAACTACACCGTCAAGGACGGCAAGCCGTTCGTGGTCACGCCCGAGCACATCAACCTGGGCTTGGCCATCGACCTCCCTCAAAAGGACGGCAGCCGCGCCCTAGTCGTCGCCGCCATCAAGGAGTGCGAGACCCTCACCTTCGACCAGTTCGTCAAGGCCTACGAGGACATCGTCGACCGCGCCCGCAAGAACAAGCTCAAGCTCGAAGACTTCCAGGGCGTCACTATTCAGCTGACCAACCCGGGCGGCATTGGCACCCGCCACTCCATCCCGCGCCTGACCAAGGGCCAGGGCACCATCGTCGGTGTCGGCGCGATGGACTACCCGGCCGAATTCGCTGGTGCGTCCGAGGACCGTCTCGCCGAACTCGGCGTGGGCAAGCTGACCACCCTGACCTCCACTTACGACCACCGCGTCATCCAGGGTGCAGAGTCCGGCGAATTCCTCCGCGACATCTCGCAGCTGCTTAACGACGACAAGTTCTGGGACGAGATCTTCGATGCCATGCAGATCCCGTACGCCCCGATGCGCTGGGCCCAGGACATTCCTAACGGCGGTGTGGACAAGAACACCCGCGTGATGAACCTCATCGAGGCATACCGCTCCCGCGGCCACCTCATGGCCGACACGAACCCGCTGCACTGGCACCAGCCCGGCCTGCCCAAGCCGGACTCCCGCGACCTGCTGCTGGAAACCCACGGCCTGACCTTGTGGGACCTCGACCGCACCTTCAACGTCGGCGGTTTCGGCGGCAAGGAGACCATGACGCTGCGCGAGGTGCTCACCCGCCTCCGCGCCGCCTACACCCTCCACGTCGGTGCCGAATACACCCACGTCCTGGACCGCGACGAGCGCGAATGGCTGCGCGACCGCATCGAGGTGGGCATGCCCAAGCCGACCAACGCCGAGCAGAAGTACATCTTGCAGAAACTCAACGCCGCAGAGGCCTTCGAGAACTTCCTGCAGACCAAGTACCTCGGCCAGAAGCGCTTCTCCCTCGAGGGCGCCGAGACCTTGATCCCGCTCATGGACGCCGTCATCGACACCGCTGCCGGCCAGGGCCTCGACGAAGTGGTCATCGGTATGCCGCACCGTGGACGTTTGAACGTCCTGTTCAACATCGTCGGCAAGCCCGTCAAGACCATCTTCGGCGAGTTCGAAGGCAACCTGCAGCCCGCCCAGCAGGGCGGCTCCGGCGACGTCAAGTACCACCTCGGCTTCGAAGGCGAGCACATCCAGATGTTCGGCGACGGCGACATCAAGGTCACTCTCGCCGCCAACCCGTCCCACCTGGAAGCCGTCGATCCCGTCATGGTCGGCATCGCCCGCGCGAAGCAAGACATCATCAACCACGGCAAGAACGTCGAGGACCACTCCGTCGTGCCGATGATGCTCCACGGCGACGCCTCCTTCACCGGCCTCGGCGTCGTTCAGGAAACCCTGAACATGTCCAAGCTCAAGGGCTACGACGTCGGCGGCACCGTCCACATCGTGGTGAACAACCAAATCGGCTTCACCACCACCCCGGACCAGGGCCGCTCCTCCTACTACGCCACCGACCTGGCCAAGGGCTTCGACTGCCCCGTCTTCCACGTCAACGGCGACGACCCCGAAGCGGCAGCATGGGTCGGCCAGCTGGCCACTGAATACCGCCGCGAATTCGGCAAAGACGTCTTCATCGACCTGCTGTGCTACCGCCTCCGCGGCCACAACGAGGCCGACGACCCGTCCGTGACCCAGCCGCTCATGTACGACCGCATCGAATCCCACCCGTCGGTGCGTACCCGCTACACCAAGGACCTCATCGGCCGCGGCGACATCACCGAGGACGAAGCCGAGATCGCTAAGCAGGACTTCCACGACCAGCTGGACTCCGTGTTCAACGACGTCAAGGAAGACGGCGGTTCCCCCGCCGAGCAGCACGGCATCACCGAGTCCCAGTCGCTCACCCGCGGCCTGGACACGTCTATCGACGAAGCGATGTTCAAGCAGCTCGCCAACGCCTACGCCGACCTGCCCGGCGACTTCACCGCCAACAAGCGCCTGAAGTCCGTGATCAAATCCCGCGGCGGCTCCTTCGACAACGGCAACATCGACTGGGCATGGGGCGAACTGCTCGCCTTCGGCTCCCTCGCAGCAGAAGGCAAACTCGTCCGCCTCGCCGGCGAGGACTCCAAGCGCGGCACCTTCACCCAACGCCACGGTGTCCTGTTCGACCCGAACACCGGTGAGCAGTACAACCCGCTCGACGCTCACGCCATCGAGCAAGGCAACGGCGGCCGATTCCGCATCTACAACTCCGCCCTCACGGAGTTCGGCGGCCTCGGCTTCGAATACGGCTACACCGTGGGTAACCCGGACGCACTCGTCGCATGGGAAGCACAGTTCGGCGACTTCGCCAACGGCGCCCAGACCATCATCGACGAGTACATCTCCTCCGGCGAAACCAAGTGGGGCCAGCTGTCCAGCCTGATCATGCTGCTCCCGCACGGCTACGAAGGCCAGGGTCCGGACCACTCGTCGGCACGCATCGAGCGCTTCCTGCAGCTCGTCGCCGAAGGCTCCATGACCGTCGCACAGCCGTCGACGCCGGCAAACCACTTCCACCTGCTGCGTCGACAAGCTCTCGGCGACATGCGCCGCCCGCTCGTCGTCTTCACCCCGAAGTCGATGCTGCGCAACAAGGCTGCCGTCTCCCAGCCCGCCGACTTCATCGAGTCCAAGTCCTTCCGCTCCGTCATCGACGACCCCAACATCGTCGACGCAAAGAACAAGGTCATCGGCGACGCCGACAAGGTGACCACCATCATCCTCTGCTCCGGCAAGATCTACTACGAGCTGGAAAAGCGCCGCCAGAAGGACGAGCGCGAAGACGTGGCCATCATCCGCATCGAGATGCTCCACCCGATCCCGTTCAACCGCCTCAACAAGGCCTTCGCCAACTACCCCAACGCCAAGGAAGTCCGCTTCGTCCAGGACGAGCCCGCAAACCAGGGCCCGTGGCCGTTCTACAACGAGCACCTGGCCAACCTCGTGGACGACCTCCCGCCGATGCGCCGCGTCTCCCGCCGCGCAATGACCACCACGGCAACCGGCGTGGCCAAGATCCACCAGCAAGAAGAGAAGGCGCTTATCGACGAAGCCTTCGCCTAACCCCCTCCCCCCACCACCTCACCGCGCCTTTCTGCGGTGAGGTGGTGTCTTCTTGACAGGGGGTGCCCGCGACGTCGCTCCCGCCATCTTTTCTTCCCGCCCGGTGGAACCGCGTTTTTGTCCACGCCGTTCTGCGGTTTCGTGGTGCCTTCGTCGTTGTTCGGTGGAACCTCTCTGTTTGTGCTTGTCAAGGGGTGGTTTCTTCTTCGGCTTGCATGACGCTTACCACAGTAAGCTGACGTGTCAACGCAGTTGTCCACAGGTGTCAGGGTGGTGTCCTTTCCTGGTTGGCGGGTTCGTTTTAGCGTGTGGGGCGTGACCACGTTTGACGCTTTTTTGAATTCTCTTGGTAGCCCGTTGGACATCCTGGTTGGTTTCGACCGTCAGGCAGCTCGTGCTGCCGGCGTCAAACCTGCAACCATCAACGACTGGGACACACTCCACCGGGTCTATTTCGGCCCGACCCGGTTCACCCGGAAGCAAGCCCAGGCGGTGCGTGCTGCCCGTGAGACGGACAAGTCGTTGGATCAGTTGGTACTGATCGAAAACCAACTCAAAGCTGTGTCAGACCCGTCCGAGAAGTGGCGGCTACGCCGTGCGCTGTTGTCGGTGCGGGGCAACTACGACACACTCAAGCGCCGGGCCAAAGACATCATCCCTGATCCCGATCTGGACAAGCCAGCACCGGAGTCCACGGTCCGGTTCAGCAAAACAAGAAAAGGCACACGGTCGTTTACCGCCACCGGTCACGAGCGCGATATCGCCGCTTTGGAATACGCCCTGCGCCAGGGTCTTGATCCGCGGCGTCCTGCGGGCCCGCAAATGTATGAAGCACTCACCGGCATCCTGAAAGGCGACGGTGGTGTCGCCGATGCTGTTCCCCGCCCGCTGGTGGTTGTCCCGTTGGACGAGCACACGAAGATTCTTGCCGGGCAGGGTGATGAGACCGTTGTGGGGTTGTCGGATGGGACCACGATGACCGGTGCGGAATATTTGGCCCGGTTCTGCGGGGAGGATCTTGAGGTGGCGTTGTTCCACCCGCAGGCAGGACCGGTGAACTTGTACACCGGTCACAGGTTCGCGAACCAGAAGCAGCGGGATTTAGCCCGGGCGACGTTGACGACCTGCCCGGTGCCGGAGTGCCGGCACGCGGCGGATAACTGCGAGGTCCACCACGTCACACCGTGGGCACGGGGCGGACCGACGAACATGGACAACCTGTCCATCTTGTGCAGGTATCACAACCGCACCAACGACGACGACCCCGCACATCAACACCGGGGCAGGATACAGATCCGGGGCGGCACACCCGTATGGGTCTCACCGAGGGGGACACCGGTGGCGAACACCACCCACCAATACGGAGCGATGCACCTACTGTTCGGAAAACAACAGGAATAACCAGCGGAAGGCAGCACTGACACGCTGACAGGGGGAAGACTCAGCGGGAGGCAGACACCGACACCAACGACCCCACCCCCACACACAACAAACGGGGACGGGGCCAAAACCCACGCCAAAAACCGGAAAGCAAGTCAGGTCAATGAGCCCGGTCAGCGAGGGACCGGTGCCAAGAGCGGGTGCTGGGGGCGGGGGGCAGCAACAACCACAGACGCACCGCACGGCCGGGGGCGAAACACACCCCGCGGCCGCATCGGCATGCACGGAAACGACAGCTCAGGCTACGCGTCTCACGAAGCAGTGTGAGGTGCTGCCTACGCTTCGCGCGCCTGACCCTCGTCAACGATTCGCTGCAACTCGGAGCCCATGCCGGTCTTCTCCTGCATCCACTCATTGACGGCAGCACCGGGGTCGCCGTCTTCCTGAGTCTTCTCGACGAGCTCCTCCAAATCATTAGTCGCCAGGGCGCGGGTGGCTTTGCTCATGGCGTTGCGGACGCCACGGTCGAAAAGCCCCTCTCGAAAGACAGGAATGATGTTCTGGGGCAGATCAGCGTGTTCGGCGTGGGAGCAACCTTGGGCGGGGGAAGGGTCGATCGTCGTGAAGCTGCCCGGCAATGTGCCTACCGCCGCATCGTAGGTAGCGAGCGCGAGGTCCACGTTGTTCGAATCCGCCTCGTCGGCCTCTTTCTTCTTCGCCTCGAGCGTCTCCGTCTCCCCGGGGTTCGCCGCGACAACCAACGAACCCACGCACATCACCGCGAAATTCGCTTCGCGGGTTTGGAGGACATCCAGCTTCTCACCGTCATCAGCAAATTGCTTGCCGACGATCCCCACTTCCCTACCCGCCAACTCCACCACCTGGCGGTAGATCTCGGCAAGCACCATCTGCTCCGGATCCGACGGGTCCACGGCGATCTTCACCGGCTCCTCAGCTGGTGCACACGCTGTGAGACCGCCGAGCGCTGCCGTTGCGACAACGAACCCGGCCACTGCGCGTTTTGCGTGGGGGATGCGCATTAGTCCTGGGTGCCGTCACGCGGGACGTCGAGCTGGTTATTCCGCAGGGTCGGCTCCTGCGTCCGCTGCTCCGGATGCGGCTGTCGCTGTACCGGCTGTACCGGCTGTGCCTGCTGCGGTTCCTGCTGCTGTGTCGGCTGAGGCTGCTCCGGATGCGGCTGCGGCTGCGGCTTCTGCTGACCCCGCTGTCTCGTCTGGTTCTGGGACGGGCGCGGGCCCATCTGGGCGATCAGGTCGCGGGCTTGAGGGGCGTTCGCGGGCTCGCAAAGAATGTCGTAGCGGCCGGCAACAATGGTGGTGGCGGACGAGAAGTCGCGGCGTCCCTGGGTAAATGCGTAGCCAATAGCCGCGGAGACGAGACCGAAGATGAGGCCGATGACCAGAGCGGACAGCAGGGCCGGCCAGACATCCGGGGTGAACAGGGCGAATAGCAAGCCGACGAAAAGACCGAACCACAGTCCGGACAGGGCGCCGCCGGCGAGAACGCGGCCCCACGTGAGGCGGCCAGTCACACGCTCAACCTGCACGAGATCAACACCAACGATGGTGATGTTCTCCACCGGGAACTGGTGGTCGGACAACCCATCGACGGCAGCTTGGGCGTCGGCGTAGTTCTGGAAGCTTCCAACGGGCCAGCCGGAGGGCCGCTGAAGGCCTGCGTCGTTGCGACGTTGTGCGGGGGCACTGGAAGGTGCAGGGTTAGGCTGGCTCATGTGTGCTCTTCCTTCTATTCGCTTTCGGTTGCTTACACGAGTGTAGTGCGGTCTTCTACCGCAAGAGCGCAAGCCATATACTTTACGGACGATGACTGACACAACCCCGATTTCAGAAGCAGCTGTCCGTAACGCGCTCTCGCGTGTAGACGACCCGGAGATCGGCAAACCGATCACCGATTTGGACATGGTTGAATCCGTGCGTATCGACGGCCGCGACGTCGCCGTCGGCATCTACCTCACCATTGCCGGATGCCCGATGCGCGACACCATCGAAGGAAACGTCCGCGCCGTCCTCGAGGAGCTCGACGGAGTGGGCGAAGTCAGCGTGACCATGCACACGATGAGCGACGAGCAGCGCCGCAGCCTCGCCCAGCGCCTCAGAGGCGACAAGTCCGAACCGGTGATCCCGTTCTCCCAGCCCGGGTCGACGACTCGGGTGTATGCGGTGGCGTCGGGTAAAGGCGGCGTGGGCAAGTCGTCTATGACCGTGAATTTGGCTACGGCGCTCGCGGCGCAGGGACTCACCGTCGGAATTCTCGATGCCGATATTTACGGCCACTCCATCCCGGGCCTGATGGGCTCTGCGGACCAGGGGCCGACGGTTGTGGACGAGATGCTCATGCCCCCAATCGCCCACGGCGTCCGCCACATTTCCATCGGCCAGTTCGTCGAGGGCAACGCGCCTGTGGTGTGGCGCGGACCAATGCTTACCCGCGCGATCCAGCAATTTCTTGCCGATGTCTACTGGTCCGAACTTGACGTCCTCTTCATGGATCTTCCGCCCGGGACCGGCGACGTCGCCATCACCGTCGCGCAACTGGTCCCGGATGCGGAGCTGCTCATCGTGACCACCCCGCAGGCCGCCGCCGCTGAAGTCGCTGAGCGCGCAGGCTCCATCTCGCAGCAGACTGGGCAACGTGTCGCCGGTGTGATCGAGAACATGTCCGCCATGGTGATGTCCGACGGATCAACCATGGACATCTTCGGCACCGGCGGCGGCGAGCTGGTCGCCGAGCGCCTCACCGCGATAACCGGTTCCGAGGTCCCCCTCCTCGGCTCCGTCCCCCTCGACCCCCAACTGCGCGTCCAAGGCGACGCAGGCACCCCCATTGCTCTGCAAGCCCCCGACTCGCCGTCCGGGAAGGCAATCGCAGACATTGCAGGGAAACTTAAGATCCGCCGGGATTCACTCGCCGGCAAGAGCCTGAACCTCGGTGTGACACGGAACTAAACTCCGCGCCTGCGCACCTCGCCCGCCCCGCTGGAAGGACGAAGCTGGCCGGCCGGAAGGACTAAGTCACGTCAGCCCACGAGAAGCCGCCTCCGCTGGACTGGGCAGATGGGTTGAACTCAGAAGGCGGCGGATTGATGCCCGGCTGACGTCGCCGACGCCGGGGCGGACGAGGCACTGCCGCTTCACTCGAGCCATTGACTCCGACAGTCCCCGTGTGCTCGGCCTTCGATGAGCCACCGGCGGTCGACGAGTGGTCAGGTGCCCCGGCATTGCTATGCGACGTAGGTGATGATGGCTGCGACGACGCTACGGACTGCTGTGTCTGCGACGGCACCGTAGTGCTGCCACCGGTTGATGCCCCATCTTTGCCCTCGGCTGACGTCCGATCACTGCCCGCGGCTGCTGCGGCGGCAGCAGCAGCAGCATCACTGCCGGTTACAGGATCTTCATTCATCATGCGGCGGGGGTCGAACTGGTCGAGGTAATCGCCGTCTTCGTCGAAAAGCGCTTTGGCGATGGCGCGCTTCGGACCCATCGCCGCGTACTCCGTGACGGTGCTTATCGGCTTCCGGAACTCTTCGAACTCCTCACCGTAGAGTTCTTCCTTCGCATCGTTAATCGCGCGCCGCGCCGCAAATAACGCGGCTCGTACGTCCATGATGACTCCGGGCAAGCGCTCGGGACCGATAATGATAAGTCCCGCAAGTATGACGACAAAGATTTCGCCCCAGCCGATTGAGTCAAACACGACTTCACTTTAGCCGGTCACGCAAGTGGCTCCAGGCTATGGGCCATTTCCGGCCAGAATTAGGGGTGCCGGCTGATGTGGTCCCCCGGATCTCGCTGGAATCGTGCGCATCCTGGGTGTCTTGGGTGTTCTGAGCGTCGCGGGATGGGCGCGTGTCGCGGGAAGCGTCATCAAGGTGCGCCAGCCTCTCGACGAGCGACCGCGGCGCGCGCAGACATCCGTCGGTGTTGTGTTCCCGGACTGCTTCAGCGGCTGCTTGCTGCTGCGCTACTTCGCGGCGACAGTCGGGGCACTGCGCGAGGTGTTGGTGGGCGCGGTGGAGGGCGGTGGGGGACAGTTCGTCGTCGATAAGCGCGGCGACCGCTTCGTAGTTGAGGTGGTCGATGGAATCGAACGTGGGCACGGCTGTCACCTCGCGCGGATGAGCTCGCGCGCGGCTTCGCTGGAGATAGCTTGGGCTTCGAGCGACGCGCGGAGCTGGCTGCGGCCGCGGTGAATGCGCGAGCGGACGGTGCCCATTTTGACGCCGAGCGTTTTGGCGATTTCGTCGTAGCTCATCCCGACGACGTCGCAGAGCACGACGGAGACGCGGAACTCGGGACTCAGCTCGTCGAGCGCGGCTTGAAGCGCGGGGTCGAGGTTGGCGGCGGTGTAGACCTGCTCAGGGGTCGGCGCTGTCCCGGGCACGCGCTCGTAGTCCTCCGGCAGTGCCTCCATGCGGATCTTGCTGCGGTGGCGCACCATGTCGAGGAAGAGGTTCGTTGTGATGCGGTGCAGCCACCCCTCGAAGGTGCCGGGCTTGTACGTTTTCAGGTTGCGGAACACGCGCATGAACGTCTCTTGGGTGAGGTCCTCGGCATCCTGTTGATCGCCGGATAGGCGGAATGCGAGGCGGTAGACGCTGTCGGCGTGTTCTTCGACGAGTTCGCCCCAGCTGGGCATGGCGCCATGTCCGGCATCGAAAGCTGCGGTGCCCGTCACGTCCTGCATGTCCACTATTGTTGCGTACCGCGCTGGTTCCCGCACAGCCGGGGTGCATTTCGTAGGATATTCGTGTGAGCGATTCAGCATTTACCTCCCTCAACGAGTACATCACGGCCAAAGAGCAGGACACCACGCTTATCGACGCCCGCTCCGATGCCTCCGAATACTCCCTCCCCACCCCGAGCGTCGCGGTGGGCTCCCTGCTGGGCACCCTGGCCGCTGCCGGGAGCGCCGGGAGCAGTGCTGGCGTAGCGGGTACCGGCGCGACCTCTGCCGGTGTTACAGGCGCTGTCGCGATGACGCCTGCCGCCGGAGTTGTTGGATTGCACATTCTCGCCGGCCTGCCGGCGAAAGCCGCGCTCACCTGCATCGACCCGGAGGCGGACCACCAAGCACGCGCGAAGGCCGCGTTCCGCGATGCCGGGTTCAGCAGCTCGCGTGCGCGCTTCCTGCCGTCGCGTCCATTGGACGTGCTTGGCCGTTTGGCTGCGGGTGCGTACCACCTCGTCTACGCCGCCGTTGACCCCGTCGACCTGCCCGCCGTCGTCGAAGCCGCGTGGCCGCTGCTCTCCCCCGGCGGGACACTCGTTCTCGCAGGCTCGCTTCTCGACGCCACCATCACCGACCCCACCCGCAAAGACCGCGGCACCCTCGCCGCCCGCGAGGCGGAGGAACTGGTGGATGGGCTTGAGGGGGCCGTCGTCACGCGGCTGCCCCTCGATTCCGGCGTGACACTGGTGACCCGCCGAGGCTAGGCCACCAGGGCTAGACCGCGCGGGCGCATTAGCCCCCTCCAGCCGGACCGCGCGGGCGCGCTACTCGACGACCTCGGATTTGCCCACCACCACGACACCGGAGTCGGAGATGGCGAACTCTCGGGCGCGGTCGTTGTCCTCGTCGACGCCGACCGTCGCGCCGTCGGAGACGTAGACGTTCTTATCCAGGATGGCGTGCCGCACGACTGCTCCGCGGCCGACGCGCACACCGGGCATAAGCACCGACGACTCGACCGTCGCACCTTCTTCCACGCGCACATCGGTGGACAGAACCGAGTTGCGCACTGTCGAACCGGAGATGATCGAACCCGGCGCGATGATGGACTCCTGCGCGATGCCTCCGGAGACGAATTTCGCGGGCGGCAGGTTCTCGTCCTCGGTGGAGTGGATCGGCCACGCCTTGTTGTAGAGGTTGAACACCGGGTGGATCGAGATGAGGTCCATGTGCGCGTCGTAGAAGGAGTCGATGGTGCCGACGTCGCGCCAGTAGCCCTTGTCGCGCTCGGTGGAACCGGGGACTTCGTTGGCGGTGAAGTCGTAGACGTTGGCCTGGCCTTTGCCCACGAAGTACGGGATGATGTCGCCGCCCATGTCGTGGTCGGACTCGTCGTTCTCGTTGTCTTCGCGGAGGGCGCGGATCAGAGCCTCGGTGGAGAAGCAGTAGTTGCCCATGGAGGCGTACGTCATCTCGGGGTCGTCGGGGGTACCGGGCGGGTCGGCGGGCTTTTCCAGGAACTCGGTGATAGTGCCATCTTCGCCGGATTGGATGCAGCCGAAGGCGGTGGCCTCGCTACGCGGGACGCGGATGCCCGCGACGGTGCATTCCTTGCCCGAGGCAATGTGGTCCTCGACCATCTGCGACGGGTCCATGCGGTAGACGTGATCGGCGCCGAACACGAGGACGTAATCCGGCTGCTCGTCGTAAATGAGGTTGAGCGACTGCAGCAGGGCGTCCGCGGAACCCTGGTACCAGCGCTTACCCAGGCGCTGCTGCGCCGGAACAGACGCGATGTACTGGTGCGTCGGGCCCGAGAAATTCCAGGCGGTAGCCACGTGGCGGTCGAGCGAGTGGGACTTGTACTGCGTCAACACGGCAATGCGGTTGTAGCCTGCATTGACCAGGTTCGAGAGGACGAAGTCGACGAGACGGTAGTTTCCGCCGAACGGCACGGCGGGCTTGGCACGGTCGAGGGTCAGCGGGAAGAGGCGCTTTCCTTCTCCGCCGGCGAGGACAATGGCGAGGACATTCGGCTGGTTGTTCACACATCCAAGCCTAGGTAAGAACAGATGGCCCCGCACTGCCCTTTAGCAAAGCTCTGGCAAACTTCATATAAATAGGCTCCGCGCCACCTCCCTCTGTGGGTACCGCAGAGGGTGCCTGCGCGTGTGCCCGATCGCTACTACTCTCGGTGGCATGAGAGTCGGAATGATGACCCGCGAGTACCCGCCCGAGATTTACGGGGGCGCGGGAGTCCATGTCACAGAGCTGACGCGCTTCATGCGCGAGCTTGAGAGCGTCGCCGTCGACGTCCATTGCATGGGCCAACCCCGCGACGAGGAGAACGTGTACGTCCACGGCGTCGACCCGGAGCTTGAGAGCGCCAACGGCGCCATCAAGACGATGTCGACGGGCCTGCGCATGGCGGACGCCGCCGACAACGTCGACATCGTGCACTCCCATACCTGGTACGCGGGGCTCGGTGGCCACTTGGCGGGTCTGCTGCACGGCATCCCGCACGTTGTCACCGCGCACTCTCTCGAGCCAGACCGCCCGTGGAAGCGCGAACAGCTCGGCGGCGGCTACGACGTCTCCTCTTGGTCCGAGAGGAACGCCATGGAGAACGCGGACGCAGTCATTGGCGTTTCCTCCGGCATGAAGGACGCTATCTTGCGCGCCTACCCGCGTATCGACGAATCCCGCGTCCACGTCGTCCTCAACGGCATCGACACCTCGTTCTGGTACCCCACCGTCGACGCGAGCGGCGAGCAGCGGGATTCAGGCGCCGCAGCTGACGCGAACAGCGGAAATAGCGCCAATGGCAACGGCGCAAACGACGGCGACGGCGCTAAGGACGGCAAGGTCATCGAGCGCCTCGGTGTCGACCCGTCGCGCCCGATCGTGGCGTTCGTCGGCCGCATCACGCGCCAAAAGGGCGTGCCGCACCTGGTGAAAGCGGCGCAGGACTTCGACCCGGACATCCAGCTGATCCTGTGCGCCGGCGCTCCGGACACGAAGGAGATCGCGGAGGAGACGCAGGGTCTCGTCGATAAGCTGCGCGAAACGCGCGACGGCGTGCACTGGGTGACGGACATGCTGCCAAAGGAAGACATCCGCGACATTTATTCTGCGGCCGATATTTTCGTGTGCCCGTCGGTGTACGAGCCGCTGGGCATCGTGAACCTGGAGGCGATGGCGTGCCAGACGGCGGTTGTCGCATCTGACGTGGGCGGCATTCCGGAGGTTGTCGTCGACGGCGAGACCGGTAGCCTGGTGCACTACGACGCGGACGACACGCAGGCGTTCGAGAAGGATCTCGCCGCGGCCGTCAACGCGCTCGCCCAGGACGCAGCGACCACAAAGCGCTTCGCCGCAGCCGGTCTGACCCGCGTGAAGCAGGAATTCACCTGGGACAAGATCGCCCAAGAAACCGTCGACGTGTACAAGTCGCTTCTGTAACCCGGAGGACGAAACTGTGAGCAATTTGAGACCCGAACTGCATGTCACCGCTGACAAAGGCATCCTCGACGCTGCGGCAGGCATGCTTCGCGACGGCGACGACTGGCACCTCTTTTACCAGTACGAGCCGACGCTCGACGCCCCCACCCGGTGGGCGCACCAGTTCTCGGAGGGGAACCCGTTCGACTTCTACGAGTGCAACGACGTCATCGCACCCGTCGGAGGCGAAACCCGAGTCCTCGCAGGCTCCGTGGTGTCGACGTCGGAGGGCACGGACCTCTACTTCACATCCGTCACCAACGCCGGAACAACAATCCAGGCAGCGCGTATCGACGAAATCGAGGCCCTTTGCGACGATGTCGACGAAGCCGGCGAGATCGATACGGGTGTGCGGCGCCTCGGACCAGTAGTTAAAGACATGGGACGCTTCACCCGGTTCCGCTCCCCCTGCGTCGTGCCTGACTGGACTGAGAGCACCGACCGCAACCGGGGCCAGTCCGGCTGGGTGATGCTGGCCAGCAGCGGCCCATCCGAAAAGCCCATTCCCGTCGTCCTCGATTCCTCCGACGGCACCTCATGGTCGCTTCTCGGGCCGCTCCGCTTCAACGGCGATACCGGGCTCGACGACGATGCTGTCACCGTTGCCCCCCGCATCATCCGCTTGCGGGACGAAGAGGACGGCGACATCTACGATGTTCTCTTCCTCACTTTGGAGCTCGAAGACGGCGACCTGTCCGGCTACCTCGTGGGCACGCTCCACGAGACCGAATTCACCGTGAGGACCTCGTTCCGCCGCCTCGACCACGGCCACGACTTCACGCGTCCTCGCAGCACGAACGTCGTGCGCGGCACGCAGACCGACGACGAGCGCTACGCCGAAGCCCGCATCTTCGGTCTTTTGGCCGCCACCGGCCGCGGGGGCGACCCGACCGCGCAGCCCACGTGGGAGACCGAAGGCTGGGCGAACGCGCTTTCCCTGCCGCGAGTGGTCACGCTCGCGGGCGGCGAGCTCTTCCAGACACCTGCGAAAGGCCTTCCCGACGCTGTGAGCGCTACTGAACGCGCCAAGCTCTGGACCGGAATGTGCGACATCCCCGTCGGATCGTCTGTGACGGTCGAGGTGCTGGACACCAACGGCGACGTTGCGGCTTCCATCACCCACTCCGGCGATCAGATCACCCTCGACCGATTGGACGGTTCTCCCGCCACGGCCGAGCTTTCCGACGAGGACGAAGACCACATTTCCGTGCTTGTCGACGGCTCGGCCATCGAAGTCTTCGCCGGCGGCGGTGCCGTCACCTTGGCCAGCCGCTTCTGGCCCGAAAACGGCGTCGGCGAGCTCCGCGTCGCTGCTGACGGCGACGCAGAAATCGTGAACCAGTGGAGCCGCGGCTAGCGCGAGGTCACGGGCGCGGCAAACGTGCGGGCTACCCTGGCGAAACCCGCGGCTAGCGCGCTGCTTTCTTCATCCGCGTGAGCTGCGCGCGGGCGGTCACCGACATCGTCTCCGGCAGACCAGCGACGCGCTCGGCGAGAACGTCTGGATCGAGGTGGCGCGCAGACGGGCTCATGCCCACCTGGGCGGCAATAGATTCGCGGTCGAGGTGCATTGGGAACTCGATCAGCTCCGGCTCCCCGACCGGCTCCAAGTGGCCGGCTGCTTGCTCGAGCATGCGCTCCATCTTGCCTTCCTCGACGCCCAGGATGCCGAGGGGCTCTCGGAGTTCGTCGAGGTGGCCGGATTGGGGGGTGAGGATGAGGACCTCGCCGTCGTCGACAAGAACGCGGGCGAACTCCTGCGGGTTGCGCGGCGCGAAGATCACGGTGATCACGTCGACGGAGCGGTCGCGCACGGGCAAGCCATCCCACACATCTGCCACGACAGCGCCGATGTTCGGGTGCGCCTTGGCCAGGTGCTTCGCGGCGGGAACGGCGATATCCACACCGATGCCGCGGGAATTCTCCACCGCGTCAAGGGTGTGGGAGAGGTAGTAGCCGGTGCCGGCGCCGACCTCGAGGATGCTTGGGGGTGTCGCAGAAACGTCGTCAAGCGGAAGACACTGGAGAGCATCGAGGACTCGCTCCGTGACCGTCTCCACGAACGGCGCGAAATGGCCGCGGGACAGGAACGCCTCACGCGACGCCACCATCTCCGGGCTGTCGCCGTGGTGCGCGATCCCTGCTCCCGAGGCCAGCGTGACATAGCCTTGCTTGGCCACGTCGTAGGAGTGCCCGGACTCGGAGACGAGGCGGCTAAAATCGTCCGCGCCCGTCAGGGCACTACCGTCAATGGGGTCCGCCAGCACATCAACAATGTCTTTGAGCATGGCGAATCATGTTACCCGCAGCTCTACTGCGCTGCGACATCGGTGAGGAGCTGACCGAGCTCGGCCGCTTCCTCGTTGTTGAGCTCCACCACGAGGCGTCCACCGCCGTCGGACGGGATGCGCATCACGATTTTGCGGCTCTCTTCGACGACTTCCATCGGACCGTTGCCGGTACGCGGCTTCATTGCTGCCATGTGGTGTTACTCCTTGGCTCTTCGGTTGTCTGCTTTCCGCCGGCCGACTCGAGGCGGGATTCCACCTTGGGTGCGGACGCCGGAAACTCTCCCCCAATCTTACGCTCTTGCACCCTGATCAGGTGCTCGATGAGAGCGTCGACCTGGTCTTGGCGGTATCCGCGGGGAACGACTTCGAGGGCGATGTCGTCGTAGCGTCCTTCGTCGACGGCTGCGCGGTTGTCGGCAATGACGTCTTGCGGCTCGTCCATGGGCGGCAGTGCTTCACCGCGGCCGAAGATCGCTGAGGACACCCACGCGCCGAACAGCGCGATCGCGGCGATGACGAGGATGAGGATCAACCAAGACAGCATGAGCTGATGCTACCGCAGTTCCGTCCATGGCTGACGTTGGGGAACGTCGCCGATACCGGCGACACCGGCGCGGGAAAGGATGGTCCGGGCGACGGTTTCGGACATGTCGGCCAGCTCGGACAGAGGCCGGTTGCGGTGGATTCTCTGCCCGAGGTCGACTTGGGTGAGGGAGGAGGGGCCGTGGAGGGCGGCGACGTCGATAAGCAGGCCCGCTTCAACGCCGTACCCGGCGACGAACGGCACCTCGAGTGCGGTGCTGCGACGGATGGCGTATTCGCCGGCGAGTGGCTGGTCGAGCTGCGGAAGGTGCGGAAACAGCAGCCGCAGCAGCGGTTTCGCAGTCAGCTCCGTCACGCGCCCGCCGCCACGCGGGGCACCGTCGAGCGTGCGGGCATAGGTCGCTTTCACAAGGTGCACACGCTTATCGACGAACCCCCCAACCAGCCCATCCACCCACTCCGGCCCCACCGTGGTCACATCTGCGTCGAGGAAGACGACGATGTCGCCGTGCGCGGCGCGGACCCCACGCCAGAGCGCTTCGCCCTTGCCGGGTTGGACGGGGATATCGGGGGCGATGTCGCGCCAGTTGAGCACCGTGGCCCCGGCGGCTGAGGCGTTGGCGGCTGTCGCGTCCGTGGAGTCCGAGTCGACGACGATGACCTCGTCGGCGCAGGACGCGCGGGCCGCGCGCACGACGGCCGCGACGGTGCTCTCCTCGTTGAGGGCGGGAATGACGACGGAGACGGTTCCGCTCGCGCACATCATCAGGCGAGTCCCCGGGTGGTGTCGAGCGGACGTACGGTGCCCTGAATTGCCGCGGTGGTGCGGATGACGTCGATGGTCTCAGCGACCTCGTGGACGCGGAATGCGGCGACGCCGCGGGCGGCGCACCACGCGGTGGCGGCGAGAGTGCCGGCGACGCGCACCCCAACCGTCCGACCAGTCGTCTCGCCGATGAAGTCCTTGTTGGACAGCGCCATCAGCACCGGCCAGCCCGTGGCAACGACCTCGTCGATACGCCGCAGAATCTCCAGCCCGTGGAAGGTGTTCTTGCCAAAGTCGTGCGTCGGATCGATAAAGACCTTCTCCTCCGGGACCCCGCAGGCGACAGCTCGCTCGGCCAGGGCTGTTGTTTCGCGGATGACATCCGCGACCACGTCGTCGTAGTGGACGCGGTGGGGGCGCGTGCGCGGTGTCGCGCCGCCGGTGTGGGAGCACACGTACCCGACCTTGTGTGCACCGGCGACCTCGATGAGCTCCGGTTCGTATCCGGCCCACGTGTCGTTAATGAGTGTCGCACCGGCTTGCACTGCGGCCTCCGCCACTTCGGGGCGCCAGGTGTCCACGGAAATGTCGATCCTGGCGGTAGCGTCGGCGGCGTTGTCGGGAGCGCTGTTTTCCGCCTCGTCCGGCGCAATGCCGGCGAGCTGCTCGCGGACGGCCGCGATGAACGGGACCACGCGGTCGATTTCCTCCTGAATGCCGACAGTGTCGCCGGGACCCGCTTTCACACCGCCCACATCGACGATGCTCGCGCCCGCCTGCACTACCTCCCGGCAGCGTTCCAAGGCGGCGTCGAAAGCGAAGGTCGCACCTTGGTCGTAAAACGAGTCCGGGGTGCGGTTGATGATGGCCATGACGCGGGGCAGTCCACTGGCCTTTTCCTGCGTCACTTCTCGTACTTGTGCAGGTTCCGCGGGTCCGACATTTCGCGGTGGGTGTTCACGATGTACTCGACAGCCTCGTCGACGGAATCCGTAACGAGGAAGAGCTGGTCATCGCCCTCCGAGATGAGCCCGCGGGCGAGCTGCTGCGAGCGGATCCAGTCCACCAGGCCGGACCAGAAGTCGGTTCCGAGCAGCACCATCGGGAAGTTGGTGACCTTGCCCGTCTGGATCATGCACAGGACCTCGAAGACCTCGTCCATGGTGCCGAAGCCGCCGGGCAGCGACACGAACGCCTGCGAGTACTTGAGGAACATGGTCTTGCGCGCGAAGAAATAGCGAAAGTTCAGACCCAAGTCGACCCAGGGGTTGAGTCCTTGTTCGAAGGGAAGCTCGATACCGAGGCCCACCGACATGCCACCCGCTTCGTGCGCACCGCGGTTCGGCCCCTCCATCAATCCGGGGCCACCACCGGTGATCACGGCGTAGCCGGCCTCCACGAGTTTTTTACCCAAGTCACGAGCCTGCTCGTACTCCGGGGTGCCCTCGCCGAGCCGTGCGGAACCGAACACGGTCACAGCCCAATCGAGATCATGCAGCGCGTCGAAGCCCGACACGAACTCGCTGGTGATGCGCATGACGCGCCACGGGTCCGCATGCTTCCAGTCGTGGTCCGCCCGCCCCATCTGCAACAACCGCTGGTCGTAGGTCGACGGGGAATCGGCGTCGCCGCCCTTGTGGCGCCGCAGAATCGGGCCGCTCAGTGTGCGGTCCCGGTCCGGGCGCGGAGTTTTGTGTGGAGCCACGTAAAAAGCCTTCTAAGTCTGCTTCAGTATCGGATTGTCAGTAGCGGAGTACCAGTGTCAGGGCATGGGTCACGCAGACGTGCCAGACAGGTACGCCATGAGTGTGTCGGCGACCGAGCCGATCTGATCGATCGGGCACCGCTCGTCGATCTTGTGGGCGAACCCGGGGTCGCCGGGCCCGAAGTTCACAGCCGGAACACCAAGAGTAGAGAACCTCGACACATCCGTCCATCCGAATTTCGCGCGGAATTCACCCCCAACGGCGCTCAGGAGGCCCTGGGCGGCGGGGGCGTCGAGGCCGGGGAGGGCGCCGGGAACGGCGTCGTCGTAAAGCAATTCGAGCCCGTCTTCGAGTGCCAACGTGTTCTCGAGGTGCTGTTTGGCGTCGGCGAGGCTGCGGTCGGGGGCGAAGCGGAAGTTGACGGTCAACGAGGCTTCGTCGGGAAGCGTGTTGGTGGCTACTCCCCCGGACAAACCGACGACATTGAGGCCTTCGCGGTACTTGCAGCCGGCGATGGTGACCGTGCGCGGCTCGTACGCGGCGACGCGGGTGAGCACTCCGGCGAGGTCGTGCGCGGCGTTGTGCCCGAGCCACGCGCGCGCGGAGTGCGCCCGGGTGCCGTGCGCGGTTACGTTCACGCGGATGCTGCCCTGGCACCCGGCCTCGATGATGCCGCCGGACGGTTCACCGAGGAGCGCCAGCGAGCCTTGCAGCAGCTCCGGTGCGTCCTGCTCGAGGTGCGCGAGCCCGTTATAGGTCGCGGCGACTTCCTCCGCCTCGTAGCAAATGAGCGTGAGGTCGAAGGCCAGCTCGGCGGAGTTGCACAGAGTGGCGAACGCGTGGAGGTAGCAGGCCATGCCGGACTTCATGTCCACGGAGCCGCAGCCCCAGAGAATGTCGCCTTCGACGTGGTGCGGGACGTTATCGGCGATGGGCACGGTATCGATGTGCCCGGCAAGCACGATCCGCTCATCCAGACCGCGGTGGGTGCGCGCGACGACGGTGTTGCCGCGGCGGATCACCTCCACTCCGTCGAGCGCGTCGAGGGCGGACTGGATCGCGTCAGCAATCGCCTCCTCCTCGTGCGACGGCGACGGAATGTCGATCAACGCCTTGGTCAGCTCGACCGGATCGGCGAAAAGATCCAGGTGTGCGGGGGTGTCAGCTGCGGAATTCACGTGTGCGATCCTACCTGCCGGACAACAACGTACGATACAGCCATGCCCCAAGGAGCACGCGCCACAGGAATCGCCAACATCGCCGCCGACGGCACCGTCTTGGACAGCTGGTACCCGAGCGTTCAGCTTGTCGACGACATCACCCACCCCCTCACCCGCCGCGTCAGCGCCAACGAGCTTTCACCCCGGCTGCTCAATTTGATCGGCATGGACAGGGACCGGCACGTGGAGGTGGTGCCGGTGCGCACCGAAATCGCCGACCTGTCCGCCCCGGCGATCGACGCGCACGACGTCTACCTGCGGTTGCACTTGCTCTCCCACCGCAAGGTGAAGCCACTAGAAATCAACATGACGGATGTCCTCGACCACCTTGTTCCTGTGGCGTGGACGAACAAGGGGCCGTGCCTGCCCGACGACTTCGAGTACGTGCGCACCAACCTCCGCGCCCGCGGAACGATCCACGTTTACGGCATCGAGCGGCTCCCCCGCATGGTGGACTACGTCGTGCCCACCGGTATCACCATCGCAGAGGCGGAGCGCGTCCGGCTGGGTGCCTATCTGGCGGAGGGGACAAGCGTGTACCGGGAAGGGTCAGTGTCGTATAACGCTGGCACGCTCGGCCCCGCCCGGGTGGAGGGGCGGCTCTTCTCCTCCTGCGTCGTCGGCGCCGGGAGCGACATCGGCCTGTCCGCCTTCGTCTTGGCGGAGAACACCAACGGCCACAACCGCACCCCCATCCGCATCGGTGAGGACTGCGCCATCCGGCCCTCCGCCGGGCTCATCGACCTGAACGTCGGCGACCGGTGCGAGCTCGGCCCCGGCGTCATCCTGGAACCCGGAACCATCGTCTACGACACCCGCAATCCGAGCGAGAAGACCTACGTTCCCGCCCGCACCATCACCGAGCAGTCCGACTGGTCCATCACGCACGAACCCCACAGCGCCACTCCGGTGGTTCGGAACCGGGTGTAGGGGGCGGGCAGGTAGGCGTCGTTAAGCCTGCTTCCTCTCGCCGCGGTTCATTTAATTCACCCCCAATTATTGGCTGGTGCCCAGGGTTTCTACACTTAACTCATGTCGAACACCCTTAACAGCGGGCTGAAGGTCCGCCACCTGACCATGATGGGTCTGGGTTCAGCAATCGGCGCTGGATTGTTCCTGGGCACGGGCGTGGGCATTCAAGCCGCGGGCCCGTCCGTCATCATCGCCTACGTCATCGCCGGCGCCGTCACCGTGTGCATCATGCAGATGCTCGCGGAAATGGTGGCGTCCCGTCCGTCTTCCGGCAGCTTCGCCACCTACGCCGACCAGGCGTTCGGCGCCTGGGCCGGCTTTTCCGTGGGCTGGGCGTACTGGTTCATGCAGGTACTCATCATCGGTGTGGAAATCACCGGTGCCTCCGCGATCATCTCCGGATGGTTCGGTATTGCGCCGTGGATTCCGGCGCTGCTCGCCGTGGTGTTCTTCGCCGCAATCAACCTGGCCGCCGTGCGCGGCTTCGGCGAGTTCGAGTTCTGGTTCGCGCTGATCAAGGTCGCGGCCATCATTGTCTTCCTGGTTATCGGCATCCTCATGGTAGTCGGCTGGTTCCCGGGCCTCGATGCCGTGGGCACCAGCAATATCGACGGTGTCGGATTCATGCCGAACGGCATCGGCGGCATCGCCACAGCCATGCTGGCCGTCGCGTTCGCGTTCGGCGGCATCGAGCTGGTCACCATCGCGGCCGCGGAATCCGAGAACCCGAAGGAAGCCGTCGGCGCCGCGATCCGCTCCGCCATCTGGCGCATCGCCGTGTTCTACATCGGCTCCGTGCTCCTGATCATTTTGCTGCTCCCCTACGACCAGATCGCCGGCGCTGACTCCGCGGCGGAGTCGCCGTTCACCCTCGTGCTCGACAAGGCCAATATCTCCGGTGCCGCGACGATCATGGAAGTCGTCATTGCGCTGGCTCTCCTGTCCGCTTGCAACGCGCAGATCTACGGCAACTCCCGCCTGCTGTACTCCATGGCGCGCGGCCACGATGCCCCCACCTACTTCGCGCAGACCAACAACGCCGGCGTGCCCGTGCGCGCTGTCATTGTTTCCATCTTTTTCGCGCTCGTGTCCGTGGTGTTGCAGTGGTGGAACCCGCCGGGACTGCTCCCGTTCCTGCTCAACGCGGTCGGCGGCATTCTCATTGCCATCTGGACGATGGTCATCCTCTCCTACATCAAGCTGCACCCCCAGCTCGTCGCTTCCGGCGAGGTCACTGATGTGCGCATGTGGGGTTTCCCGTGGCTGCCGTGGCTCACGCTCGCAACATTGGGCGGCTTCATTCTGCTCATGCTTTTCGACGCAGGCGGCCGCACCGAACTCATCTCCGCCATCGTGGTTGTGACCACGATCGTGGTGATCAGCTTCATCGTCCACCGCGGAAAGGCAACGCAGCCGGCGGAGCTCGCTTAACCGTTGCAGCTCGCTCGGCCGCTCCGCGTTGAACGCCCCACACGAACCCAAGATCTTCTAAGCTATGCACGGCTGACGCTTTCCGCGCGCCGTGCATTCGTTTAAACCGTAAGAGTGAACCGTAAGAGAAAGAACTGATCACCACTATGACCACCGCATTTGCTCGTGGCTTGGCCACTGTGACCCACGATGGCACTGTCCTGGATGTCTGGTATCCGGCCCCGAAGATCGGTGAGTCGGTCGCGTCGACAGGCACGACGCGCCTGGAGGAGACCCCGCAGCAGTTCGCCAACCTCGCAGGCCCGGACGAGGAACGCGGCGTGGCGCGCGTTCCGGTCGCAACGTCGATCGCCGATGTCTCCGCGGCGCCGATCGACGCGTACGACGCATACCTGCGCCTTCACCTGCTCTCCCACCGTCTGGTCAAGCCGCACGAGGCGAACCTCGATGGGGTCTTCGGTTTGCTGGCCAACGTGGTGTGGACGAACTACGGTCCCTGTGCCGTGTCCGACTTCCAAGTCGTGCGCGGTCGTCTCGCGGCACGTGGCCCGGTCGTTGTCTACTCGGTCGACAAATTCCCGCGCATGGTCGACTACGTCGTCCCGTCGGGTGTGCGCATCGGCGATGCCGACCGTGTCCGCCTCGGTGCCCACCTCGCTGAAGGCACCACGGTGATGCACGAGGGCTTTGTTAACTTCAACGCGGGCACTCTGGGTGCCTCCATGGTCGAGGGCCGCATCTCCGCGGGCGTCGTTGTCGGCGACGGCACAGACATAGGCGGCGGCGCCTCCATCATGGGAACCCTGTCCGGCGGCGGCAAGGAGACCATCAAGATCGGCGAGCGCTGCCTGCTCGGCGCGAACGCCGGAATCGGCATTTCGCTTGGCGACGACTGCACCGTCGAAGCCGGCCTTTACGTCACCGCCGGCACGAAGGTGGTGCTGTCCGCGGACATCGCGGAGGCTACCGGTCAATCCGAGGGCGACACTGTGAAGGCCCTCGAGCTTTCCGGCGCCAGCGGGATCCTTTTCCGCCGCAACTCCATCACCGGCGCCGTCGAAGCCACCAAGGCGAAGGGCGTCGAACTCAACGCGGAGCTGCACAAGAACTAATGAGCTTGGGGCTGGGCCCGTTTGCGGCGGCCTTGCCCTCGCATGCGCGAAGAACTGCCGGTAGGATCCGTTCCCTACCGGCAGTTTTCGTTGCTGTATGCGTGCGTCGCGAGCACCACACGTGCGCTCTTCCAACGCGCTGTCACGCTTCGCCGGCGCTACGCTTCGCTGGTGTTAACCAGCGTGACCTTGGGCTTCCTGAAAGTCCACAGCTTGTTGATGATGAAGTTCACGGGCATCGCGATCAGCGTTGAGATCGCCTGCGCCCAGTACGATTTAGTGCGCAACCCGCTGGAGCCGTCAAAAATGTGGTCAGGCAAACCGACCGGGGTCGTCGGGTTCATCAACAGCGTCATGCATGTCAGGGAGACGGCAAAGGCGACGAGACCCGTTGCCAAGAACGGGAAGAACCCCCGCAACCAGGAGCGCTTGGACAACCCGCGGAACGTCCAACTGCGGTTGAGCTGGTAGTTCCAGGTGTTGGCCAGCAGAAACGCCAGGGATGACAGCAGGTGGTACCAGCGCACGTTCCACCGGGTGGACCCGATCTGGGTGACCACATCGTCCGCACCCAGACCGAAGCCGTGAAGCAGAGCCTTGGATGCGACATAAAAGACGAGGAAGTTCACCAGCACCCCGGAACCACCGACGATGCCGAATTTAATGAACTCCCGCATACTGTTCATCAGACGAACGGCCGTGCTGCCCGAGCCTGAGTCGCGGCGAGCGGGCGTTACGGGTTCAGGCGTGCCGGGCTCGGCGGGCGAAAGCGCATCGGGTCCTAGCCGGGCAGAATCACCTGCGCCACCGTCAGTGCTTTCGTAGAGGGTCAACCCCGGCCACCTTTCATCGTGTCAGTACGCACGCGCGCTGCTTCACCGCGTGACAAACCTTTGACAGTTTAGTCCCGCAGTCACGGGGGAATGAAAACATTACGCGGCGATGTGGCGCACCAGACACTCAATTCTTAGATCCGGTGAGCACCCGGGGTAATGCGCGAGCCGGGCGCTATTGCGCTAGCCGACGCGTGGCTTCGGCAACCTTCTCGTCGGTAGCGGTCAACGCAATGCGCACGTGCTGGGCACCGGCGGGACCGTAAAAGTCGCCGGGGGCACCCAGAATGCCGCGGTCGGCGAACCAGTCGAGAGCCTCGCGCGAACTCATGCCCTCTCGGCGAACCCATAGGTAGAGGCCCGCATCGGAGTTGTCGACGGTGAAACCGGAGGCGGGCAACGTCTTGAGCAGCTCGAGGCGACGGGCGGCGTAGGTGGTGCGCTGGAGCTCTTCGTGGAGGTCGGTTTCCAGGGCCGCGACCATGGCGTGCTGGATTGGGCCGGGCACGATGAGCCCGGCGTGCTTGCGCACCTCCAACAATTCCTGAACGAGTGCTTCATCGCCCGAGATCATTCCGGCGCGGTAGGACGCCAGGTTCGATGTCTTGGACAGGGAGTGCAAAGCGATCAGGCCGGTGTTGTCGCCGTCGGTGACCGACGGGTGCAGGATGGAGACTGGCTCTGCGGACCAGCCGAGGTAAAGGTAGCACTCGTCGGAGGCGATGACCGCACCGGTTTCCCGGGCGAAGGCCACCCACGCGCGCAACTGTTCGACGGTGGCCACAGCCCCGGTCGGGTTTGAAGGTGAATTGATGAAGACGAGGGCGGCGTCGCGGGGGGCGTCAGAGGGGGCGTCGCAACGCACGACGTCGCAGCCGGCGATGAGCGCGCCGACCTCATAGGTGGGGTACGCGACCTCCGGGATGACTACGGTCTGGCCGCGCAGGCCGAGCAACGTCGGCAACCACGCAATCGCCTCTTTCAGGCCGATAGTGGGCAGCACGGATTTCTCGTTCAGGCCTGTGATGCCGAAGCGCCGCACGAGGGCGGAAACGATCGTGGTGCGCAGCTTAGGCGTGCCCATGGTCTGCGGGTAGCCCGGCGCGGCGGAGTTCTCGGCGAGCGCAAGCTGGATCGCCGGCGGCACCGGGTCGACGGGCCCGCCGACGGACAGGTCGATCAACCCGTCCGGGTGGGACGCGGCTTTCGCCTTGACATCCGCGATGGTGTCCCACGGAAAATCGGGCAGGACCTGGCTGAGCGGGTGACGCGCCCCCATGGCTTCTCCCCTACTCCTGGTTCATCGGCGGCAGCGCGGCCACGAACGGGTGGTCGAAGTCGTATGGGCCTTCCGCGGCCGCACCGCCCGGAGAGCCGAGATCGTCGAAGAAAGCGACGTTGGCGTCGTAGTAGTCGCTCCACTCGTCAGGCAGGTCGTCTTCGTAGAAGATCGCCTCAACCGGGCATGCAGGTTCGCAGGCGCCGCAGTCCACGCACTCGTCGGGGTGGATGTAGAGCATGCGCTTGCCCTCGTAGATGCAGTCGACCGGGCACTCCTCAACGCAGGCGCGGTCCAGTATGTCGACGCAAGGCTCAGCGATGATGTAGGTCATGGGCTGTTGTCACTCCTTGTCTGGCGAAAATTCTCACATCAGTATGTCACTTCCTCGCCAGGATGGGCCACACGCCCCCGCCGCAGGCCGCGGCGAACAGGACAGCGCAGCGAATCTTATTTTCGGCGATCATCGCGGCGGTCACCTCGGGCCCGAGCGCGAGGAGCGCGAACCCGATGATCCAGGCGCCTAAGGGCAGAAGCGCGAGTGCATTCGCACCACGCACCCACAGCCGCGCCGTGCGCGTGAGCACCGCCCCCAGACCCGCGGCGGCGAGCATTGAGGGAATGCCGTAGAGCGTGCTTATCGACGCCACCTCCACCAGCACCATCACCAACGCCCCCGCACTGAGCCAGGCGATGCCGGAGCAGGCTTCCGCAGCGGTGAAATCGGTGCGGGTTTCGGGGCACCGCGGCCGGTCGGGACGGTCAGGTGGCGGGCCGGGATGAGCCATTAGAAGTCGAGGCCGTTGGCGATGTCGGCCCCGTGGTCGAGGGGCAGGCCGGCACCGAGGCGATAGTGCTCGCGGCGGATGATCGGCTGCGCGATGAGGTTGGACAGCGCGTAAGTGGTCACCGGTCCGCTGGCGGTGGCTGAGTGGGGGTTGGTGGGGCTGACGGAGCCGTCGGCAAGCCAAATTTGCGTTGCGTGCGCCTTCATCGCCTCGGCTTTGGCGGCGTAGACGACGTCGTCCATCTCGACCCACGTGTCGGTCACGTCGACGGCATCGAGAGATCCCGGCGCGGGGCGTGTCCAGCCATCCGGAGTCCGGTCGGCGAAATTCGCCTCGAGCTCCGTGCGCAGACGCACGGCCCACAGAATGCGCGGAATCTCGACCTGCTCGGCGGCGAGGTGCGTGATCTCGTGGGCGCGGATGTGGTCGGGGTGCCCGTAGCCGCCGTTAGGGTCGTAGGTGAGCACGAGGTGCGGCTTCTCGCGCTGGAAGATCTCCGCCAGGTGGTTGACCGCGCGGTCGCCGGAGTTAACGAAGGCACGGGGATTCTGGCTAGCCGGCGAGCCCGCCATACCGGAGTCGCGGTAGCACCCGGCACCGCCGAGGAACTCGCCGCGCACCCCGAGAATCTCCAGGGCGCGGGAGAGCTCGTGAATGCGGAACCCGCCGAGCTGGTCGGCGCGGTCGTTGACGAGCCCCTGGTAGGTCTCGCCGATGACTTCGCCCTCTTCGCCAAGCGTGCACGTGACCACGAGAACGTCGGCGCCGCGGCGAGCCAGGTGCGCCAGTGCACCGCCGGTGGAGATGGACTCATCGTCCGGGTGCGCGTGGACCGCTACGACGCGTAGCCCCACCAGGTCGCGGTCGTAGGGCACGCCGTTACCCTGCCGCTGATTGAGGTTCGTTGAAGTGCTCATCCGTCCCCCCTTCACTATCGAGGTTGCTGTCCTTGTTTCTGTTGGCGTTGCCGTCGGCACTGTGGGCACTGTGGGCACTGTGGGCACTGTCGGCGCCGTTGCCGTTGGCTCTGTTCTCGTCATCGGCCGCGGCCCCGGGAACACCCGAGCGTTCAGCTTTCCATTGAGCGGCGCCGGCCACGCCTTCCTGCCAGAGATCCAACTCGGGCACCGGTCCGGTGATTCCTCTGCCCAGGACCATCAAGCGCCGCTCAGCGAGCAGCGGCACCCACACCGACTCACGGCGAAGCGTGTCGGACACTTCCTCTCGCGCCTGATCCGCTGGTATGCGCCCGGTGAGAATATCGCTGGCCAAGCTCCGTGTGGAGGGTAAGCAGAGACCGCTGATATTGCCAGAAACGAACTGCTCGTTCTGCGGAGCACACTGCACCTTGCTGGCCCACACGCCAGGGCCGCCGTCAACGGACCAGCCGACCACCGCGTCGACCGTACCTGCGCGCAGACGGGTGGCGATCTCGGCGGTATCGGCGGCCACCGCCTCAGCATTGATGCCTGCACCGACGAGCAGGTCCGCCAGAGCGCGAGCGGCGGGCATGGCTTGGTCGTCGCGCGCGTCCGCGGCGATCCTCAACGTTCCGGACTCAGCCACCGCGGCACGCAGGGCGTGCGGCTCCTCCTCCAGAGGTTCAGTGCGAGGCGCCGCTGCGAGGTCGCGCTCGCGGCCGGCGGCGATACGGGCGACGAGGGGGACGTCGATAAGCGATGCCAGCTCTTTGCGCGCATCCTCGGATCCGAGGATCGACGAATTGACGGAGAGTGTGACACCCAATTCCCGGGGCCCTTCGACAAGCTTCAGTTGCGCACCGGGAATGAGCGAGTACGCGTCCCACGACGTCTCCCCCGGCACGTGATCGACGAATGCGAGCTGGCCGGAACGCAGACGGTCGCCGGTGAGGTTCGTGGAGCGCACGAAGTTGAGCGTCAGCAGATCGATGTTCGCGGGGTCCGGGCCCCAGAAGCGGTCGTTGCGTTTCAAGGCAATCACTCCGGCACCACGGTCGACTTTATCCACCATGTAGCGCCCGGCGGAGGCGGGGATCGTGTCGCCTAACGCTGTGGCGAAGTCCGCCGCGCGGGAATCCAGCAGGTGCGACGGGAGCAGGTAATTGAACAATTCCTGCCAGGTGGTCAGAGGTTCGTCGAAAAGCACGTCGACCGTCTTTCCTGAACCGCTGACCCGAATGTCTCTAATCGCGCGGTACCCGGCAGGGTCCACAGCACCCGGAGTGGAGACCATTCCGCGCCACAAATAGGCGAAATCCGCACCCGTGATCGGGCTACCATCGGACCACTGCGCGGACGGCGCGATGACGTAGCGCACGGTCATCGCGGGCGCGTCCGGGTCGGTCTGTCCGTTCTCCACCATGGCATTCGGAAGAATGCCCGCAGACACCAGCAGGTCGCGATTGATGCCGTCAGCTCCAAATGCGCTGGGCAGAGCCAACTCCGCCACATCGCGGACTGTGGAATTCTCATCCGCCGCAAGATGCGGGTTGAGGCCGTTGCGCAACGGCTGCACGCCGACGCTCGCCTCTGTGCGCGCCGCAGACTGGGCGGCCGTCGTGGTGGACGCCTCCGTCGTCTCCGGCTCTTCCACAATTGGAGGCGGACCTGGCTGTGCCGAACACGACGACAACACCCCCAGCGCGAGAACAGGAGCGAGAATTCTCGCGGCTGAAACTCTGCAACTGGGGGTGCACATGGCCACTAATGCTACTGCATAGGACGGTCCCTACTTATTCTTCTGCTTCGCGCGGGAGCGGGCGCGACCGCGTTCGGTGGCGTTGAGAACGACCTTGCGCACACGCATGACATCGGGCGTGACCTCGACGCACTCATCGTCATCGCAGAACTCGATGGCCTCGTCCAAGGAGAGGCTCTTCGCCTTCGCCAACGTGACCGTGGCATCCGCGGTGGCGGAGCGCATGTTGGTCAGCTTCTTCTCCTTGGTGATGTTGATGTCCATGTCCTCGTCGCGGTTGTTCGCGCCGACGACCATGCCTTCGTACGTCTCCGCGCCGGGCTCGACGAAGAAGTCGCCGCGGTCGGCGAGCTGCGTGAGGGCGTAGGCAGTGACCTGGCCGGAGCGGTCGGCCACGAGAGAACCGGTCGGGCGGCCCTTAATCTCGCCGGCCCACGGGCGGTGCTCGATGGAGTAGGAGTTGGCGATGCCGGCACCGCGCGTCTCAGTCAGGAAGGTCGTGCGGAAGCCGATGAGGCCGCGGGACGGGACATCGAATTCCATGCGGACCCAGTCGCCGGAGCCGGCGTTGCCCATCGCAGTCATCTGGCCCTTGCGGTTGGCCATCAGCTGGGTGACGGCACCCTGGTGCTCGGCCGGGGTATCAATGACCATGTGGTCGTACGGCTCGTACGTCTTGCCGTCGACCTCCTTGGTCACCACCTGCGGCTTGCCCACGGTCAGCTCGAAGCCTTCGCGGCGCATCGTCTCGATGAGGACGGTCAGGGCCATCTCGCCACGGCCCTGCACCTCCCACGCGTCGGGGCGCTCGGTAGGCAGAACCTTGATGGAAACGTTACCGATGAGCTCTTGGTCGAGGCGCGCCTTGACCATGCGGGCGGTGAGCTTGTCGCCGCCGCCGCGGCCGGCCATCGGCGAGGTGTTCACGCCGATGGTCATGGAGATCGCCGGGTCGTCAATCTTGATGCGCTCACGCGCCTCGACGTTGTCGGGGTCGCACAGGGTATCGCCGATCATGATCTCGTCGATGCCGGAGACGGCGGCGATGTCGCCGGCGACAACCTCACCCTGTGCGGGGACGCGCTCGAGTCCTTCGGTAACCAGCAGTTCAGCGATCTTAACGTTCTTGACGTGCTGCTCCCCCTCGGCATCGTAGTGGACCCACGCGACGTTATCGCCCTTCTTCACCGAGCCGCGGTATACGCGGATGAGGGCGATACGGCCGAGGAAGGAGGAGGAGTCGAGATTGGTTACCTGGGCCTGGAACGGTGCATCGATATCCGCGGACGGCTCGGGCAGGACGTCGTAGATGACGTCGAAGAGGGGCTGCAGGTCCTCATTGTCCGGTAGCTCGCCGTTGCCCGGGTTGTTGAAGGAGGCGCGGCCCGCACGTCCGGAGGCGTAGAGCACCGGGAGCTCGAGAAGGTTCTCCGCTGCCTCGGCGGCCTCCGGGTCCTCCAGTGAGGCACCGAGCTCCAGAAGCAGGTCCTGGGCTTCTTCCACGACCTCGTCGATGCGCGCGTCGGGGCGGTCAGTCTTGTTCACACAAATGATCACCGGCTTCTTCGCCGCGAGCGCCTTGCCCAGGACGAAGCGGGTCTGCGGCAAAGGTCCCTCGGATGCGTCGATCAGCAGGACGACACCGTCGACCATGGACAGGCCGCGCTCGACCTCGCCGCCGAAGTCCGCGTGGCCCGGGGTGTCAATGACGTTGATGACCAAGTCGCTGCCGTCCTTGCCGGCACCCGCACGGCGGATGGAGGTGTTCTTGGCCAAAATGGTGATTCCGCGCTCGGACTCGAGGTCGCCGGAATCCATGACGCGGTCTGCAACCTCGCCGTGATCGCCGAATGCGCCGGACTGCTCCAGCATGCCGTTGACGAGAGTGGTCTTGCCGTGGTCGACGTGGGCGACGATGGCGACGTTACGGAACTCAGGGTGCGACACTTCTACGTCTGCTCCTTTAGATAGGCGTACTACGCGCGGGGCGCAGTTGAACGGTTAAACCCTACTCCCATAGGGGCGTGCGTGCGATACCGAAAATACACGTTCCTCGCGCGCTCCCCTGATTCCACGGATTGGCGTCGACCATCCATCTCGCAGAGCACCCAATGTCCAGAGTCACTACTTGACCACACGCGCGTTTACAGAAAAACGTGAGATCGATGTTGCAGATGGGCCCAAAGTCGCATATGTTGCAGATGTTGTAATGTTATTTTCCCGCAACAAAGGATACTTTCCTTGAAGATAGCACCACTCAACCGCACTGCAGTCATGCCCGCAGCCCTGTCGGCAGCGCTCGCCGCCGGCGCTCTCGCCACCCCCACTCCCGCCCAGGCCGCACCTGCCCCCGCACCGCTGTCTGCTGCATCCTCAGCGCTCATCGACCCGCTCGGCCGTCCTACACCACAGGTGCAGAGAGCAGTCACGGATTTTGCCAACCGCCCCGGCATGCCCGCGCAGGCCCGGGACGCCCTCCTTGGCGGCCTGGCATTCCTCACCGGCTCAGGCGGGCAGTCCGGCGGCCCGGCATTGCCTGCTAATGCCCCCGGTTTCCGCCAGGGATTCTGGCCCACTATCTCCCCCAACTGCATGGGCCCGGGCATGAACTCGACTGGCTCGGTCATCGCCGTGCCCGGCCCCGCACGCGTCCCGGTTCCCGCCCCGAAGTCCGGCCAGACCACGTTCGTTTTCACCGCGTTGGGCACGCAAGCAGCGGCACGCAACCAAGGAGCAATGCGTGTCCACTGGATCAACCTCGCCACATTCCGCACGGGCGTAACACCGCTCTATAACAACGGGATAAACCCAACAGGACCGGCAACGCTCTCCAACGTCGCCTCCACGGGTTCCGGACTCGTGCTGGCGGTAGTGGAGGGCGCCGTCAACACCGGAGGCCGCAGCTGCGGATTCGCACCGACGGCGCTGAGCGTGACGGTCAAATAACCGGCGAAAGGTTGGCAGGAATCCCATGAACAAGCAGTTCGACGAACGGCAGGTGAACGACATGACCGCGAACCAGGCGGGGCGCACAGATCTTCCCGATCTCCACCCGGTGAAGCAAGAGACGTTCGACACCACGTCGAACACCAACACAGACCCAAAGGGATTCCTCCGGGACGTCGACACATTCCGGGTCACCGACTTCGGCCTCTACATGGCGCGTGGCGCGAACCACCCGAAATTCGGATATTTGGAAAGCTGGCTGCTGCCAAAGCTGAATCTTCGCGCCAACATCTTCCATTTCCGCGAGGGTGTGGATGTGGAGCAGGACTACTACTTCGACATCGCGGAGATCGAAGTCGAGGGCGAAGTCTGGCGCACGCGCGACCTGTACGTGGACCTCGTCGCAGTCCAGGGTGAGGCGGTCGACGTGCTCGACATCGATGAACTCGCCGCAGCGACCTCCGCTGGACTCATCTCCGCCGAAGAGGCGGAAAAGGCGATCGACGCAACGCTCAACGCCGTCGAAGGCATTACGCGCCACGACGATGACGCGATGGAATGGCTCCGTGCTCAGGACATCGAATTGACCTGGGCCGAGGAAGTCGAACTCACCCCGGCAGCCTCCTAAAGCCACGAAGCAGCTAGACAGCGCTTTCAGTCAAGCCGTCGTAGCTCTTTGCGCGTGAACCTCGCGCGGTCGCGATTGCCCCGGGTAAACTCCACCACCACATCTTGGTCGGCAGCAAGGTAAATCAGGCGCGTCGCCAGCTCGCGTTCGACATTCTCCACGGCAGTCTCCGGTCCCTCAACGCTGAGCATGAGTACCCCCTCGGTGCCGATGACATCGCATGTCGCGGCGCCGCAACCTGGGGTGCCCACAGTGCCATCCGCAGGAAATGTGAAGGTGCCTTTGGAGGTTTCGGGGTCCCACGCAGCGTCGATAAGCCGCCCGTAATGGCTGGCCAACAACTTCCCGTAACGTGCGGGACGGTCGATGCGCACACGCGCAGTCGAGGTCACGGTTTCTGGCATGGCCCACACCCTACCCAAGCGCTGCGTTCGCATTAGTATTTGTTGTTCGAAACACCCCCGACAGAAAGGTCCGCACATGGCCGGAGGTCTCCTCGCACTGCTTGACGATGTCGCCCTCATCGCCAAATCCGCCGCCTCCAGCATGGACGATGTTGCGGCGATGACTGCCAAAACTTCGGCCAAAGCTGCCGGTGTCGTGATTGATGATGCGGCAGTGACTCCGCAGTATGTCACCGGCGTCTCTCCCGCGCGCGAACTGCCGATCATTTGGAAAATCACGAAGGGCTCGCTGCGCAATAAGCTGCTGATCATCCTGCCGATCGCGCTGCTGCTCAACGCGGTTGCACCCTGGGCGTTGGTCCCGATCCTCATGATCGGCGGCACATACCTCTGCTTCGAAGGCGCGGAGAAGATCGCTGAGAAGCTCCTCCATGACGAAAGCGAGCAGCAGGACCGCGCCGTCAACCGCGACCAAGAAAGCGAAGATTCGCTAGTCAAGCGCGCTGTCACGACAGATCTCATTTTGTCGGCGGAGATCATGATCATCTCTCTCGATGAGGTCGCGGACCAGCCGTTCACGACGGAGTTCTTGGTACTCGTTGCCGTGGCCCTCTTCATCACCGCGGCCGTCTACGGAGCTGTCGCTCTGCTGGTCAAGGTCGACGACATCGGCCTCCGGATGATCGAGCGAGGCAACACCCCTGGGCTAGGCAAAGCCCTGGTGAAGGGGATGCCAGTAGTGCTGAAGATCATCGGCATCGTGGGCACCGTGGCCATGCTGTGGGTCGGTGGACACTTGATCATCCGCGGCCTCGCCGAGGTCTTCGGTTGGCATTGGCCCCATGATGTTCTGGCAGAGGCCTCCGACGCTGTCGGCGGTGGCGCCCTGGGCTGGCTCGTCGACACCGCCGGATCGACCGTAATGGGACTTATCGTGGGCTTCGCCGTCCTCGGTGTCGTCTCCGGGATCCGTAAATTCGCGCGCTAGAGTCGAGGGCCATGGAACCACTGCCCCGCTACCCTCTCGCCCCGACCGCCCCCGGCGGCGGAACCGAGCTCAGCGTGGGCGACCTTGTGGCGGCAACTTTGTTCGAGCACGCCGGGGCACCGACCCCCGACGATCCATTGCAGACGAGCGTGGAGCTTGAGCCTGACCCACTTTCCGGACAATGGAAGGTGCGGTGGCCCGCAGCTCACGGCGGGATCATCGGCTCCATCAGCGCCGATGATCGAGCACACTACCGCTGCGTCGATACCCTCCACGGCGCCGGTCTCGTGCCCACCGCGCACGCGGTGATATCGTTCGACCCGCTCACCGCCACACACCACGTCGCCGTCCAACTGGCCCCCTCAACGATGTGCGTCCCACGGAACAATCTCCTGCCCGGCGCACTGCTACTCCCCGGAACTGCGCCGGGAGAAGCCCCTGTTTACGTCCACGTCGCCGACGGCGAGTTCACCGCCGCGGAGACCATGCTCATGTCACCGGGCCAGTGGCTCGTGGGGCTGTACCTGCACGGACACACTGTCGTGGTTACATGCGGCGGCCGCGTTCTGGGCACCCTCGACGAACACCAGGCTGGCCCTGTGCGGGCGAAAATCGCTGCACTGTTTGCACAGGGGTCCGACGTGAAAGCGCGCGCATGGGCTGTCGACGGATCGATCAGCGTCGACGTCACCCGCGCCCCCGGCACGTTCCCGGTGCGCACTCTGCCGCAGTTGCCGCTGCCGGAAGGCCCCGAGATTGAGCTTCCCACGGCAGAAATCTTCCAATTCTCTGACGGTTCCATCGCTGTCACCGTGGACCTCGCTCACGCTATCGACCCCAAGGACTGGGTTCAGCCGCTCCCCGGCGGACGAACCATCGCGCCGGTCACCGCCGAACCGGAGCCCGCCGAGGACTCCCCGACGCAATACTTCCCCGCGTTCTTGGACTTCAACCCGTCCCGCACCGACGACGGCGACACCGCCGCCAGCGAGACCTACCTCACCGAGGTGGAAAAGGTCCAGCTCCGCCGAGCCCGCCGGGATGCCCAGGCCCCCAAACACGCCCCCAAGCACAGCAAAGACGACATCGCCGAGCAGGAGTACACCGGCCGTCACCGCCGGGATAATTAGCGAGGGCCTGGTGAAACTCGGTAGCTCTAGTTAGGGCTCGTCGATGATCGCCACGTCGGCACCGGGATCCAGACCATCCACGAGCTCTTCGTCGGTGGGAGTGGTGCCGGGATCGACCTTCGGGTCGTTGTCCGCCTCATATTCGCACACGATACGGTTGGCGGTCGCCGCGATTTCCTTCATGGACTCGTAGAAACGGCCCATCTCGTTCCACACACCGTCCTCCGACAGTACGCCGAACTGTGCCTCAGGGAAGTCCCTGACATCGTCACGCCACATGCTTTCGTAATAGGCGATGAGTTTCGCCATCGCGTCCCAATCGTCCGCGAGACGCTCGGGGATTTCCTCCCAGCGGTCGTTGGCCTCGGCGAAATGCTCGAGGCGTGCGTCGTTGTCGACTATCCGCTCCGGAATATCGTCAGCTCCGGGGAAATCTGGCTCGCCTGTGCTCATGCCGTCACTCTACTCCGGCTCAGCCCCTATGTGGGGTTATGAACCGACAACTTGCCAGCGGAAATCTCGGTATATTGGGGGTATCTAATCCCGAGTTTGAGGAGGAGACATGGCAGCACAAATCGGTAACGACCACGGACCGAACCCGTACGTCGTCGATATTGAGAAGGCCACGCTCGACAACGAGGCATTCCGCGACACGCTGTGGACCGGACCTAACCTGCAGCTGACCGTCATGACTATTCCGGCCGGCGGCGAGATCGGCGCTGAGATCCACGACGATCACGACCAGTTCCTGCGCCTTGAGGCTGGCGAGCTGCGCGCCCAGATCGGGCCGAGCGAGGATGACCTCGAGGTCGACGAAGTCATTGGCGCCGACTGGGCAGCCTTCGTACCTGCCGGCAAGTGGCACAACTTCGTCAACGAGTCCGACGCACCCGCGAAGCTCTACTCCATCTACGCTCCGCCGGAGCACAAGCCAGGCACCCGCCACGAAACCAAGGCGGACGCGGACAAGGACCCGCAAGAAACGGACGGCGTTTAAACCGCACTCTATGAACCTGGCTTAACGAGTTTTTTGTCTCGCTGGACCGAGTGACCACCGGCCCTTCCCGTTTCATACGGGGAGGGCCGGTTTTCATTGACAACACACCAAGCTGACAACCCACGCCAAGAGAGAACTGAAGCAAACTGAATGAGAAAGATGGACGAAACCGTAGCCAGCGGGTAGATTTCCGGCGTTGGCCCACGTCCCCTCCGAAAGGCGCACTATGACACAGGAACAAGTCGACGGTGCGGATAAGACTGTCCAGTCTGCACAGGGTTCTCCGTGGCCGGCGCTCTGGTCGATGATGATCGGCTTCTTCATGATCCTGGTGGATTCCACGATCGTGGCGGTGGCCATCCCGGCCATCGCGGAAAGCCTGCACGCCACCTACAACGACGTGATCTGGGTGAACAGCGCGTACCTTCTCGCGTACGCGGTGCCATTGCTCATCACGGGCCGATTGGGCGACCGGTTCGGGCCGCGCCGGATGTACCTGCTCGGCTTGGTCGTCTTCACCGCCTCGTCGTTGGCGTGCGGCCTGGCCGGTTCTGTCGGAGTGCTCATCGCGGCGCGCGCTTTTCAGGGACTGGGCGGTGCGATGCTTACCCCGCAGACGATGTCGCTGATGATCCGCACGTTCTCCCCCACCCAACGCGGCAGTGCCATGGGTGTGTGGGGCGCCGTAGCCGGCGTGGCCACGATTGTCGGCCCACTGCTCGGCGGGGTGTTCGTGGACCTCGGCGGCTGGGAATGGATCTTCATCGTCAACGTCCCCTTCGGCATCATCGGCCTCATCCTGGCGTGGAAGTACGTGCCCAGATTGGAGCTCAACGCCCGCCACTTCGATTGGCTCGGAGTAGCGCTGTCCGCGCTGGGCATGTTCTGCCTCATCTTCGGTATCCAAGAGGGCTCGAATTTCAACTGGGACGGCCGCGCCATCGGGCTCATCGCCGTGGGTGTGTTTTTCATCGCCATTTTCATCGTGTGGCAGTCCCGCACCACACGGGACGCCCTCGTGCCGTTGTCCCTGTTCGCGGACCGGAATTTCGCGCTCGCCTCTGCGGCCATCACCACCGTCGGATTCGCGGTGTCCACGTTCGCAATACCGTGGATGATCTACGTCCAGCGCGTCCAGGAATTCAGCCCAACGCGCGCTGCTCTGCTCATTCTTCCGTCGGGGCTTGTGTCCGGGGCGCTCTCTGGATTCGTGGGCAGGAGGACCAACACGCATGATCCGAAGCCGTACGCGATCGCGGGGTTGGCGGTGACGTCGATAAGCATTTTCGCGTCGGCGTTTATCACCAACCCGCAGCACAGTCCGTACTGGATGCTGCTCATCAGCATCTTCTACGGTGTGGGCAACTCGCTGATCTGGGGTCCGCTATCCATGATTGCCACGCGCAACCTCGACCCTGCGCTCGCTGGTGCGGGGTCAAGCGTGTACAACACCGTGCGCCAGGTCGGCGCTGTGATCGGCTCCGCGACGGTGGCGGCTGCGATGTCTGCCCAGTTGAATTCACGTCTCGGCGGCGGCGAGGCAAGCCGGTCCGAGACGGGTCCGCTTCCTGATTTCCTCCATGAGCCGTTCGCAGCGGCGATGAGCCATGCGCTGCTGCTGCCCGCTGGCGTTCTGGTACTCGGGGTCATTATGGCCACAATGTTCGCGCGCACCCGCACGTGGAGCGACGGGTAGAGCCGTGGAAATCGAGTTCTTTTACGTCTTAGCCCTCATTTTATTGGTTTTTTGAGCCACGCAACATGAACGCGGGGCCTATGGTTGTTTCTATGTGGAATCCATTCGCCAAACCATTTCATGAAGACACCAACGAGACCCCTTATGTGAAGCCAGACGACTTCACCACCAACCCCGCTGCTCGCCCTGCCGCGTTCATCACCGGCGGTGCCAGCGGCATCGGCAAAGCTACCGCGCAACGCCTGCTCAACCTCGGTTGGACCGTCGGCGCTTACGATATCCAGGAAGTCACCTGGGGCACCGCCGACATCCCGGACGGCCAGCTGATCACCGGGCACCTCGATGTCACGGACCGCGAGGAATGGGACAATGCCCTGGCGGATTTCACCGCGCACACCGGCGGGCGCCTGGACTTCCTGTTCAACAACGCCGGCATCATCATCGACGGACTGCTCACCGAGCAGGACCCCGAGAAGATCCGCACGCTCGTGGACATCAACTGCCTCGGCGTCACCTTCGGCGCGCAGGCCGCGCACCCCTATCTCAAGGCGACGAAGGACGCCGTCATGATCAACATGAGCTCCGCGTCCGCGATCTTCGGCCAACCGGAGATTTCCACCTACTCCGCGACGAAGTTCTACGTCAACGGAATCACGGAGGCGCTCAGCGTCGAATGGCGTAACGACGACATCCGCGTCCACGACCTCATGCCCCTCTGGGCAGCTACCCAGGTGGCCAACGTGAAGGCCCAGTCCGTCAAGACGATGGGTGTGAACCTCACCCCGGGCGATGTCGCCGACGAAGCAGTGCGTGTCCTGACTACCAAGGCGCCCTGGAGCCGGTGGGTCCCCCACTACGCCGTCAGCCTCACCGACCGCGTGCTGAAGTGGATGCGTAAACCGTTCCCAGACCCGATCGCCCAGTTGCTCATGCGCTTCGTGGCTACCTGGTAGCTAGCTGGCACACAGTAGAACGGCCCGAGGATCTTCCTCGGGCCGTTCTTCGGTCTCCGCGGGACATGAGACCCCGCGGGCGACTAACGGGAGAACACTGATTCCAGCGGCTCTTCACCTTCCCGCATCTCACGCTCAAACTTCTTGCGCTGCAGCGCATTCTCGTTTGGGTCCTCGATGAACAGGGCGTTCCGGCGGGCATCATAAATGAGGATGGATGCGCCGACGGCGAGAAGGGAGAACAGCGCCAGGACACCGATGCCCGTCCAGAACGTGCTGTCGTAGATGCCGTCGACGGAGCGGACAAACAGGTTGCGGGCGTGGCTCATCGGGTGCAGCGGGTTCATGAATGCCAACGGGGCAGGCAGCGTCGACAGCGGCCACACCGCACCGGAGACAAACAGGCCCAGGGCGAAGAATCCGATGTTGAACATTGCGCCGACCGCCCGGCCGAAGAGAATGCGGAAGAACTGGAAGATCGACGTGCCGGCGATATCGATCAGCAGGAGGGCCCCGCCGATGACGAACCAGTTCTCCGGGCGCCACCCCAGCGTGATGGACACGAAGGCGAGCAGCGCAGTGAGCGCGACGTTGATTCCCAGCATGGTCGCCCAGGCACTGAAGACGGGACCGACTGCACCGGATGCCTTGTGGCGGCGGCCGATGGCGTGCGGGAGCAGAATGGACACGACCGCCATCAGCAGGAAGTTGATCACGATCAGTCCAAGGATGGAGAAGCCGCTGGAGGGTTCCTTCTGCGTCGGGTTCGCCGGGTCGACAACAACCTGGGTCGGGTGCAGGTTGGCTTCGTCGAAGATGATCGGCACTGCGATTTGGTCGGAAGACTTCTCCATGTTCTTGACTTGCGGGGCCTGCTTCGCGCCGTCGGCAAGCTTCGTGGACAGTTCCTCCGAGCCGTCCTTCAACTGATTGATGCCGTCTTCGAGCTGACCGCCGCCGTCGACAAGCTGGGTGGTGCCGTCAGTCAGGCGCGCGGTGCCGTCGTTCAGGCGGGTCGCACCGTCGTTCAGCTGGTTCGCGCCGTCTTGGAGGCGCGCGGTACCGTCGGTCAGCTGGTTTGTGCCGTCGACCAACTGGTTCGAACCATCGATCAGGCGGTTGAGGCCGTTGCGGTACGGCATATTCGGATCGGACAGGTTGGCGTACAGTTCACCCGTGCCGTCGCGCAGACGGTTCAGATCGCTGACCACGTTCTGCGGGTTACCCGGGTCAAGCTGCCCGACGATGCCCGCGAGCTTTTCCGCCTCCGCATTCAAACCGAACTGGCGCAGGATATCCACGATGGGGAGGAGCTGGGTGACGCCGCCCTGCACATTTTCCAACAGTGGAATGAGCATGCCGGTCAGCTTGTCCACGCCCTCGTCGATCTGGCGGGCGCCGTCAGCGAGCTGGTCGGTGCCGTCCTCAAGCTGGTACAAGCCGTCGTTGAGCTGCTTTGCGCCGTCGTCCAGGCGCAGGGAGCCGTCGCGCAGTTCGCCGACTCCCGAGTTCAATTCGGTGGTTCCGTCGACGAGCTGCCCCGTGCCGTCGTGAAGCTCGTGCGCGCCGTCGTCGAGCTGGTTGATGCCGTCGACCGCGCGCTCGCCGCCTTCCTTGAGCCGACCGACACCGTCGTCGAGCTGCTGTGAACCGTCGGCCGCGGCCCGGATGCCGTCGCCGAGCTGGTTGAGGCCGCCCAGGACCTGTTCAGCGTAGGTTCTGGCCACTTCGGCCTTGACCTCGGCCTGAATCTGCGGAACGAGACCCGCAGTGAGCACGGCACCGTTCGTGCCGTTGTAGTCGTTGAAGTCGACGAGGATGTTGGCCTGCTTCGGCTCCGGGTCAATCACGGTGACCACATTCGCGGAGAAGTCCTCCGGAATGGTCACGGTGAACAGGTAGCGCCCCTTGAGCAGGCCATCACGGGCTTCATCCGCGCTGACCTCAGTGAAGTCAAGGTAGTCTTTGCTGGTCAAGCCTTCGACGACGTCGGCGCCGAATTCCTCGAGCCCAGCTCCTTCACCGCGGTCGACTCCCTTGTCGTTGTTGACCACAGCGAGCTTGGTTTCAGGCACGGACCCGGAGGGGTCCCACATCGCCCACATGAACAGGCCCGCGAACAGCAGCGGAAAAACCAGCGCCAAGATGATGAGCGTGCGGGCGACTGCGGAGAACGGCCGCCACATCAGCAGGCGTTCCAGCGGCCTCAGCGCCCTTCCTCCGCGGGTTGTGCGCGAGCTGCCAGTAGTGATTTTCGTGCTCAACAGGTGCCCCATTCCTCGTGTCGTGGTGTACCCCGTGCCGCGCCTTTAGCCCGGAACACAACGGGTTTGAGACGTGACGCAGATTACTTTGTAGAGGAATATAGTACGGCTGGAACGCGAAATCAGGATTTTCTTCGCATTGCCCCGATAATTTCCCGATTCTTATCACCTGAGTTCTTCTGTCCAGAGCACCTGCGCTGGGTCTTTATCGTCGCGCCAACCGCGCCACACTGCGTGGCGCACCTTCCCGTCGCGCGTTCGACCAGCCAGCGCCACTTCACCGACTAATTCCGGAGCAACCCACCACACACCCTTGCGGTCCTCGCGCGGCACATCGCTTATCGACGGCTCCCCCACCTCCTTTTCCCTCAACCTCTTCTCCATCGCCTGCAATTGCTTGGCGCCGAACCCCGTACCCACCCGCCCGGCATAGGTGAGCTGCCCCGTCGCCTCATCGGGCACCGCCAGCAACAGCGAACCGATGCCGCCGGATCGGCTACCTTTTCCTTCGCGGACGCCGACAACCACGACTTCTTGGTGGATCTGAAATTTCATTTTCAGCCATGCCGAGCCGCGTTTTCCGGGGAGGTAGACCGAGCCGAACCGTTTAGCCACAACGCCTTCGAGCTTGAGCTCGCGGCTGACAGCCGCCGCTTCTTCGAGCGTGCCCGCGTGCGCCGGAGGCACCGACACATGCTCGCCCTCGAGCACCGAGTCGCGGAGGATCTCCCGGCGCTCCTCGTAGGCGGTCCGCATCAGCGACCTGCTCTCGGCGCCCGGCGCGCCCGCGGACAAAATGTCGAAGACCATGTAGCGGATCTCCACTGATTCCGGATCCACCTCGCCAGCATTCACAGCCTGCAATAAACCGAAATCGGGGCGGCCGTTCCCGTCGAGCGCGACCACTTCCCCGTCCACGACTGCCCCGCCGGGAATGAGCTGCGCCAGTTCTTGCAACTGCGGAAAGCGTTCGGTGTAGTCCTTGCCGTTGCGGCTGGACAAGACCACCTTTCCACCGCCCACTCCCGCGATAATCCGGTACCCGTCCCACTTCATCTCAAAGGCCCACTTCTCGCCGTCTTTCCTGCTTAAGCGAATATCCGCTTCTTTGCCGGTACTGGCGAGCATCGGTTCCGGTAGATCCGCGAGGGTGAATGCGGCTCTCTCACCGGAGGGGGCCGCAGGAATCTCCGGCTGGTCCTTCATGAATTTCATGAGCCACTGGTTGTCCGCCTTGTCACCCCGGCCTCCGCCCATGCCTGCAGTGCGAATCATCGCGTACCTGCGCGGCACTCCTCCGAGTCCGCCTCTGGGCTGTCCGTGCAGCACCGCGATGACCTCTTTGGCGTCGCGCCATTTCTCCACCTCGATGGTGCCTGTGTCCCAGATGTCTACTTCGCCCGCGCCGTACTCCCCCGTCGGGATCGTGCCCGAGAACGTGGCGTACTCAATCGGGTGATCTTCCGTCTGCACCGCCAACCGGTTCGTGTCCGGGTCCAGCGGCGGCCCCTTGGGCACGGCCCAGGACACCAGCACACCCTCGCGTTCAAAGCGGACATCCCAATGCAGGGAGGAGGCGTGGTGCTCCTGGATGACAAAGATTGGATCGCCTTCGGTACGCGCCCGCGGTGAGACAGCGGGCACCGGCTCGGCGGTCTTGGAGGGATCGCGCATGGAACGGTACGTCGACAAGCGATCGTTCTCCTCGGCGAGCCCGAGCGGCGCGATCGGGTCCGTCCCCTGCGCCACCCGATGGAGCACCTCTGTGTACTCGAGCTGGCGCAGCTTCGGGTCATTCAGCTCAGCCCATGTGCGCGGCGCCGCCACGGTCGGGTGCTCCCGGCCACGGAGAGAATACGGTGCGACCGTGGTCTTCTTGCCGTTGTTCTGGCTCCAGTCGATGAAGACCTTCCCGGCGCGCTGCTGTTTCTTCATCACCGAGGTGACCGTATCCGGGTTGTCTGCTTCCAGTGCGCGGGCGAGCTCTTTGGCTACCGCCGCCACTTGCTCAGCGGTGCTCGCCCCGTCGAGGGCGGCGTACAGGTGGATACCCTTCGACCCGGACGTGACCGGAACAGATTCCATGCCCATTCCATCGAGAATGTCCTTGCACCAGCGCGCCACCTCCGCGCATTCTGCTAGCCCCACGCCCGGCCCCGGGTCGAGGTCGAGCACCAGCCGGTCCGGATTGTCCGGGTAGCCGTGCTCCCCGAAACGCCACTGCGGGGTATGCAGTTCGAGTGCAGCCACCTGCGCGAACCATGCCAGCACCGCCGGCTCCTCCGCCAACGGGTACCGGTTCGTCGACTCTTTGTGCGCGAGAATCCCGAACGGGAGCCAGTCCGGCGCGGAACTCTCAAGGTCCTTCCGGAAGAACGATTCCCCCTCCACCCCGTCCGGGAAACGCTTGCGCGTCACTGGGCGTCGCGCCACCTGCGGGATGAGCACATCGGCAACCTCGAGGTAGTACTGCATCACGTCGGCCTTCGTGGTGCCCGTTGCCGGATAGAGCACTTTGTCCAAGTTCGTCACCGACAGCGTGCGCCCGCCGACGGAGTACTCGTTCTTCTTCGCCATCGCAGCACCCACCTCCCTCCTAGCCGCCCCATCCACTGCGCGCACACCACGTACACTGCGGTCATGCGCGCAATCTGGAGCGGATCCATTACTTTCGGCCTTGTCAACGTTCCCGTCAAAGCCTACGGAGCAACCGAAGACCACGACATCTCTTTCCATCAGGTCCACGACGAAGACGGCGGCCGCATCCGCTACGAGCGGCGCTGCGAGGTGTGCGGGGAGGTCGTCGAGTACAGCGACATCGACAAAGCCTTCGAAGAAGACGGGGACACCGTCGTGCTCACCGACAAGGATTTCGACGCGCTCCCCGAGGCCGACAACAACGAGATCGAGGTCGTCCAGTTCGTTCCCGCGGACCAGGTCGACCCGATCATGATGGAGAAGTCCTACTACCTCGAACCGGAGGGCAAGACCCCGAAGTCCTACCTGCTCCTACGCGAGACCCTCAAAGAAACGGACCGCACAGCGATCGTGAAATTCGCCCTGCGCCAAAAGACACGCCTGGGCGCGCTGCACGTGCGCGACAATGTCCTCGTCCTGCAGGGCATGCACTGGGCCGACGAGGTCCGCGACGTCGACTTCAAGGGCGCGAACTCGAAAGCGAAGATCGGCAAGAAGGAGCTCGAGCTCTCCTCCACACTCGTGGAGCAATACTCCTCCGACTTCACGCCCGAGGAGTTCGAGGATGACTACCAGATTGAGCTGCGCAAGCTTATCGACGCCAAATTCAAACAGGGCGACACCCTCGACACCGAAGAGACCTTTGGTGAGAAATCCGGGTCAAAGAAGAACTCCGACGACGACGGCGAAGGTGCCGATGTGGTCGACCTCATGGCCGCACTGAAAGCATCGCTCGGCCGCACATCCCGCGGCACCGACGATTCCAAGAAGTCGGCGAAGAAGACCGCCAAGAAAACCGCAAAGAAGACGGCCAATAAGACAGCGAAAAAGTCAGCCAAGAAAACAGCTAAGAAGTCCACAAAGAAAACCAGTAAGAAGGCGAGCCAGAAGACCTCGAAGAGCGCTTAGCCCCGGATAAGTAAATCCCATCAACCCAGCGGGAAGCCTATGGTGGGGCGGTATGAAGGTACTAGCTATTTCCACCAGCGCCAGCCGTTACGAGAAGACCGGGCACCGCACCGGCATGTGGCTGGGCGAATACACCCACTTCTACGATGTGCTCATTGAAGCTGGCCACGACGTGACTCTGGCCAGCATCACAGGCGGGGAGGTCCCCATCGACCCGGTGAGCCTCCAGCCGCCGGTGATCAACCTGGGCGGCACTTCGAAGCGGTACCAGGACCGCGAATTCATGTCGCAGCTCGACGACACCCCGGCTGTCGCCGACCTCAACGCCAGCGATTACGATGCCGTCTACCTCATCGGCGGCCACGGCACCCTGTTCGATTTCGACGATCCGGCTCTGAAGACGCTTCTCGCCGACTTCGCCGAAAGCGGGGCAATTGTCTCCGCGGTGTGCCACGGTCCGGCCGGTCTGCTCGATGTGCCGCTCCCTTCGGGCGACACACTGCTGTCCGGCAAGAAGGCCACCGGATACACCTGGGCAGAAGAGAAGCTCGCGCGCCGCGCCGACGCCGTTCCTTACTCCCTGGAAGACAAGCTCGAGGCGGAGGCCTGCGAGTACACCACCGCGAAAATTCCCATGACCGAGCACGTGGTCACCGACGGCACACTCGTGACCGGACAGAACCCAATGTCCGCCGCTAGCGTGGGCAAGGAAGTGGTCAGGCTGCTCGCCGAACGCCGCTAACTCGTCCGCATGAAGATGAAGTACTACTTCGGCGCCGACACGGCCCGGAAGTTGGGTGACCAGCTGGGCATCGACGGCACCGAGTACGCGGCCTGGGTTGCTCCCCGCGTCGACGACTTAGAGATCAAGGACCGGGTCGGGGTGTTCGCTGCCGGCCTGCGCGACCGGCTCCCGGGAGACTATGCGGAGGCGGTTGCGGGGGTCGTCGATAAGCTCGGCCCCGAACTCGCGGAGGGCGAAGGATACTTCAACCACGCGTTCCACTTGTGGCCCGTGAGCCGTTTCATTGAGGACTACGGGCTCGAGCACCCCGAGACCTCCCTCGACGCTACCGAGGCACTGACCCGCGCGTTCACCGGCGAATGGGCCGTGCGTCCGTTCCTTGCGCGCTACCCGGAGATGACTATGGCGCGCGTGGAGGAATGGTCGCGCTCGGCGAACCACAATGTGCGCCGCTTATCCACGGAGGGCATCCGCCCCCGTCTCCCCTGGGCCCCCGTTCACCGCCCGTTTATGGACGACCCCTCGCCGATCGTTCCAGTGCTTGACCGCTTGTTCGCCGACGGGTCCGTCTACGTGCGCACCTCTGTGGCCAATAACCTGAACGATATTGGGCGCACCCACCCCGAACTTGCGGTCGCCACCGCCGAACGTTGGCTAGCCACCGACGACTCCCCCGCAGTCGCCTGGGTCGCGGAACGGGGGCTGCGCGGTTTGGTGAAAAAGGGCGACCCGAAAGCCCTCGCCGCCGTCGGATTCGCCGCCACCGACGCCGTTGAACTGGTCTCCGTCGACTTCCCGGCGCGGGTGACCGTCGGTGACAAAGCTCCGTTGCGCGCCCGCGTCGTGAACGCCTCCGACCAGGCACTCGACATTCTCGTGGACTACCGCCTGCACTTCCTGAAGAAGAACGGCGATCTGCGTCCCACGTCATTTCGCCTCGGCCGATTCACCCTCGCACCCGGGGAGGAACGCGACCTGGTCAAGCGTCACTCGTTCGCTGTCACCAGCACCCGAACTTTCTACCCCGGCACGCAGGCTGTCTCTGTCGTGGTCAACGGTGCCGAGAGCGAGCCGATCCCCTTCGAGCTCGTAGGGTGAGCCCGTTTGCAGATGTCACCCGGCGCGCGCCCGTCTCGCCCCGGCGGGCCCCGGGCGTCGCGTGGATCTACTTTCACTTTGGCTGGGACCTGCTCGACAAACCCCAGGTCATTTTTTGTCAACGCGGCAACGACGCAATCTAAATCCACAGCCCTCAGCACACTGGCGTGCAACTAGCCTTAACCGACCTCTCCGGTGTGTCTGAATCGTGCTATTTTGAGCAGCATGACTTCCCGACGCCGTGCCACGCGTTTTACCAGCGTCATCACCGGCGCCTCCCTGCTTCTCGCAGCCTGCGGCGGCAATGAATCCACAGAGGTCCCCCAGGCCGCGCCGGATGAACCTGCCGGCGATGTCGAGATCGTCACCGTCACGCAGTACAACGACGGAACCGTTCTCGGCCCCGACGACGAAGTCGAGGGAGCGGGCGACGAGGACGAACCCGAGGCCGTCGACGAGGACACCCAGGATGAAGAGCTGAGCGACCTCGCGCCGGGAGAGTTTGAATACATCGGCACTGTGGAAAAACAGACGACCGAAGAGGTCCTGAAGGGCGCGCCGGACCCGAACCCGAGCTCCAGCAAGCCGTCGGACAGGTACTACGTGCTCGTGCTCGATGAGCCCACCGAAATCTCTGCGCAGAAGGCGGGCCCCGAGCCCTACACCCAAGTCAACGAGATCATCGCCCTCGGAGATAACGGCAGCTACTTCGATTCGGGCGAGCGGTGGGAGCCGTACGTGGGTAAGCGCGTCCGATTGATCGTCGACAAGGAAGACGTGTCCTACGCCTCCGACACCAGCCTGCCGCTCGGCGCGATCCGTTTGAGGGAAGATCGCGGCAGGGTCGAAGAGCTCTAGGGCCAGCGCTGTCGTCGATAAGCGTGCGACGTCCGCAACTTTCATGGCCGCGTGTTATAGCTTGAGCGCATGAAGGGCTACCGCACGGGCGAGCACCTCCTCGCCGTCTACTTGTCGTCGATCACCGGGTTCATTGACGCGCTCGGCTTTATGTACCTTGGCGGCTTCTTCCTGTCATTCATGTCGGGCAACACCACGCGACTCACGGCGGCGCTTAACGACGGCCACCTTGACGTCGCCGCCAAAGCCGGCGGCCTTATGCTTCTCTTCTTGGTCGGGGTCGCGATCGGTGCGCTGATCAGCCAACTCGGGCAACGGTATTTGCCGCCCACTCGGACACGTGAAGCAATTTTGTTGTTTGTCTGCCTCACCTCCGCGATCGCGTCCGTGTGGGTGGCGACGGGGCATGAAGACTTGGCGGTATACAGCTTGTCGTTCACCGTCGGTGCCATGAACTCCACCTTCGAGCGCAACGGCGAAGTGTCTATCTCCTTGACGTACATGACCGGCACCCTGGTGAAGATGGCGCAGCGCTTCGTCGCTGCTTTCTTTGGCGGTCCTCACAGCGCGTGGCTGATCAACTTCGCTCTGTGGCTCTCCCTTGCGTGCGGCGCGCTGATCGGCGGCCGCTGTTATCTCCAATTCGGTCTGTATTCGGTGTGGGTGGTCACGGCTCTGCTAGTCGGGGGCACTGTCGCCGCGTTGGCTAACCGCCACAGGCGCCGCTCCCGTGGACTGCCCGTCTAGTTATTTACCCAGCTCCTTGCGCCGCTCATGAGCAATGCGCAGGCGTTCCGCACGTTCCTTGTTCCGCTCCTCCAGAATTTCGTCGAGCAGATCGTCTTCGTCTTCCCCGATGTCGTAGAACTCGTACAGGCCCCACGTGAGCACACCGGCCACCGGGAAAACCGCCCAGAAGAGGTCCCACTCGAAGACGAACAGACCGAGGAAGAACGCCGCCATCGTGACCGACCACAATATCCCGAGTGCGCGGTTCAACTTCCTCTTGCGTTCCAACACTTCCTCGAGTTCACGGTCCGCCCCTGATAAATCGGGGTCGTGCTCGACCGCCTGGCCCTGCTCGATGCGTGCGGGCACGGGAGCTGTGGGCGAGCCGCCGCCCGGCAAGTCTCCAAACAACGCCGACAGGTCCGACTGGGTGCGCGCAGTCGCTGCCTGACCGGTGCGCTCCTCGAATTCGTGGACCGTGAGATAGCCGTTGGCGAAGTGCTCCCCCAAGCGATCCAGCGCCTCCGTGCGCTCCGGATCCCCGACGCGGATCTTGGACGAATCGAACTGCTCAGACACGAACTGCAGGGCCTTTCTATCGCGGTGTCGAGCCTGGCGCGGGACCAAGCGTCATTTCACAAACTCTTTCCGTCCCGCAACTTTAACAGTTCACCGGCCTGGCGATCGCGGACATTTCATCCGGAGTACTACCGAACACCAGCGTCGCGGCCGACGACCGCCTGGGCGGTTTGTTTGGCAAAGGGCCCTACACCCATCAGCGTTGCTGAGCCGTCGCCGGTCCAGTTGCCGTAACCGACCAGATGCAGATTCTTCACCGCGGGCTCGCGGCCGTGCATGAGGTGGCGGAATGGGCCGAGAGCCGGACGGAAACCAGTGCACCAGATCAGGTGGTCGTGGTCGAGCTCGTTCAAGCTATCGAAGATGGGGGTAGCGGTGAGCTGACCGGAGTTACGGAGCTCACGTAAATGGGGAAGTGCGACGATGTCCCCGAGGTTCGGGCCGGAGTCTCCGCCGAGAATCCGGCGGCGACTACGTAGGAAGAGATCACGGCCGTCGACGTCGTCGGGCATCCAGCGAGGCTCCTCGAGCGTGAACCATGTGACCTCCGACGTGCCGATGAGGTCCGCGGCGATCTGAGCACCCGAGTTCGCCCCACCGACCACCGCGACTTTCGCACCGCGGAATGGTTCCGGCCCGGGGTAGGTCGACGAGTGCCACTGGCGGCCGCGGAAGGTGCCGGGATAGTGAGGCACGAAGGGCGCGGACCACGTGCCTGTGGCCGCGACAACGTGATCCGCCGTGAACTGACCGGCAGACGTGTCCAGATGGAACACCCCACCGACAAAAGACACGCTGCGAACGTGCACTGGGCGCCTAACTGGGAGGTCGTAGCGCCGTTCGTAGCGTTCCAGGTAGTCGATGACATGGTGTGCCGGCGGGTACCCCGGGTAGTGCGGCATAGGCCAGCCGGGCAGATTGGAGAACTCCGCGGCGGAGAAAAGCGTCAGTGACGGCCACGTGTGCAACCACGCTCCGCCGGGTTCTTCCTGGTTGTCTAGGACCAGGAAGTCCGCTTTGAAGCGCCGCAGGTAATAGGCCGTGGCTAGGCCGGACTGGCCACCACCGACGACGATGGCAGTGTGGTGCTCAGTCACGGGAGAGCACCTCCAACGCCACCTGTCGGTCATTCGGGCGCAGGCCACCACACGCAGACGAGACAACACCGGCGACGGCCACAATCATCGCCACCATTCTGATGGACACGCGCTTCATGCCCGCGAGTTTAGCCAGCGCCCCAAAGCGCGTCTGATTCAGGCGGCTCCGCTCAAGAGCACCTCGGGGTAGGCGTACCGTGGCACCCATGCGCATCTTCACCGTCGGTCACTCCAACCTCGAATTCGACGAGTTCGTGCGAATGCTTCAGGCAGCCGGGGTCGCGGCGGTCGTCGATGTCCGCAAGCTGACCGGCTCGCGGAAGTACCCGTGGTTCAACGACGACTCCCTCACCCAGCACCTCCCCGAACACGCCATCGACTACGTGAAGAACGAGGGGCTGGCGGGGCGGCGCAACGTATCCAAGACGATCCCGTTCGAGGTCAACGCCAACTGGCAAAACCGCAGCTTCCACAACTACGCCGACCACGCCCTGGGTGAAGAATTCGCGACAGCATTGGAGAAACTGCGCCAGCACGCTGCTCACACGCCGACCGCCATCATGTGTTCCGAGGCGGTGTGGTGGCGCTGCCACCGCCGCATCATCGCCGATCACCTCCTCGCCCACGGGGACGAAGTGGAGCACGTAATGGGGTTGGGGGCCAAAGGTGCGTCGATACGCAAAGCAACGCTTAACGACGGCGCCGTGGTCGGAGACGACCTCCTCGTGCGCTACCCCGCGCGGGAGTAGCGCCTACACCAGCGGCCAGGGATAAGGAAACTCGGACTGTGGCTCCGGCAGCCACGGCAGGCGCACGATGCGCGAGGCGCGCGATTTCAACGCCGCCACCTCTTCCGGTGTCAACAACGACGCCACACCTTCCGGCACCTCCCCCGCGAGCGGCTCGACCGCATCCACCAGCTCGGATGGGATCGCCTCGTGCGCGAAGTCCCAGATCACAGTGCGCAACTTCGGGTCATGGTGAAAGCACAGTCCCTGGTCGATGCCCCACACGTGGTCAACGCCGTTAGCGTTTCGCGAGCGCGCGAGCAAAACATGGCCCGATTTACGGTCCGTGTTATTCACCAATAAGTCGAAGACGGCCATGCGCAGTAACTGGGGGTGCAGGTCGGGGCGGGTCTCGTACAGCGGGAAATAGTGGGAACCGTCGTTGTCCACGTAGTACTGCAACGACCCGACACCGAGCGGCTCCACCTCGCGCACCACCGTGGGCGGCACGATGTCCCAGCCCAGCCAGTCGCTGAGCAGGTACGCGGCCCGCTCGCGCCGCCACAGCCCCGCCGGGAAATCGTGGAGGTAGCGCTCCCCCGCCTCAGGCTTGAAGATGCCCCAGCAGTAGTCCTCTCGGCCACCGTCGCGAGCAAGCGTGAGGTCCACAACCGCCGTGAGGTTCGAGGACTCCGCGATCTGGCCTACGAAACCCACCTCGCCGTGTTGAAGCAGTTCACACAGCTCATTCGCGGTCACAGCTCAAGCTCCGACACCGAGCACGGTTCCGCCGGGATCTGCTGGAACGCGCCCCACCCCCGTCCCGTGAAATGCGCCAACGCCGCCTTGATCGGGTCGGCGTGGGTGAAGCAGGCCACCGCCTCGCCCGGGTGCCGCGCCGCGATCGTGCGCACGCAACCTACGACGCGGTGTTGCATCTCCACGAACGACTCGCCGCCAGGGAAGCGGAACTCCCCGGGCCGCTTCTGCACCACCTGCCACTCGGGCAACATGGCAAGGTCGGACAAGGATTCACCGGTCCATGTGCCGAAATCGGCTTCTAGGAGGCCGTCGTCAAGCACGAGCTCTTTGTGGAACCGTTCGCAGGTGGGCAAAGCGGTCTCGCGAGCGCGCTCGAGGGGTGAGGAGTACACCGCGTCGACGCTGGCGAGTCGCTTGGCCACAGCCGCGGCTTGCATGCGCCCCCTCTCCGAAAGGTGCAACCCCGGCGTGCGCCCGGGAAGGATTTTTCCGGTCGTCGGGGTCTCGCCGTGGCGAATGAGGTAGATGGTGGTCATGCAGTGATGGTAGGTCACCGCGCACACCCGCCCTTGAAACCCGCGTACCCTGGCCGGCATGACTGAAGCGCCCAACTCCCGGCCATCCATCACCACCCTCGGCGAGCTCAAGGCCGCGGGCTACACCTACAAGACCGTGCGCGAAGAGATGCGCGACAACCTCATCGCCACACTGCGCGCCGGCGAAAACCCGTGGCCGGGCCTGCACGGCCTCGAGCACACCGTGTTGCCGCAGGTCGAGCGCGCCATCATCGCCGGCCACGACATCGCGCTGCTCGGCGAGCGCGGCCAGGGCAAGACCCGCCTGCTTCGCACGCTTCCTTTGCTTCTCGACGCCTTTGTGCCCGCCGTCGAAGGATCCGAGCTGCGCGAACACCCCCTGAACCCGGTGACGGATGCCACGAAGCGCCGCGTCGAGGCTGAAGGAGACGCGCTGCCCATCACCTGGATCCCGCGCGAGGCCCGCTACTCCGAGAAGCTGGCCACCCCGGACACCTCCGTGGCGGATCTGATCGGCGACGTGGACCCGATGCGCGTGGCCGAAGGCCGCCGCCTCGGCGACCCGGAGACCATCCACTACGGCCTCATCCCGCGCTCCAACCGCGGCATCGTGGCCATCAACGAGCTGCCTGACCTGGCGGAGCGCATCCAGGTGGCCATGCTCAACGTGATGGAGGAAGCCGACATTCAGATCCGCGGCTACATGCTGCGCCTGCCGCTGGACGTCCTGGTGGTGGCGTCGGCGAACCCGGAGGACTACACGAACCGCGGGCGCATCATCACCCCGCTCAAGGACCGCTTCGGCGCGGAGATCCGCACCCACTACCCCGTCGAGTTGGACGACGAGATCCGCGTCATCGAGCAGGAATCACAGCTCACGGCCACTGTTCCGCAACCCATTATGGAAGCCCTCGCCCGGTTCACCCGCGCGCTGCGCGAATCCGACGCAGTGAACCAGCGCGCCGGCGTCTCCGCCCGCTTCGCTATCGCCGGCGCCGAGACAGTCGCGGCCTCCGCCGCCCGCCGCGCGGCCATCACAGGCGAGGACCCGGTCGCCCGCCTCGTGGACCTGGAGGCCGCCGTCGACGTGCTCGGCGGCAAGGTGGAGTTCGAGCACGGCGAGGAAGGCCGCGAGTGGGACATCCTCGAGTACCTGCTGCGCAACTCCGTGGCCCAGACTCTTCGCCCCCGGATCAAGGGACTCGACTTCACCCCGCTGATTGAGGCGCTCGACGGCTCCACCTACATCACCACTGGAGAAAATATTACGGCGGCAGAGTTCCTCAACGGCCTGCCCCAGCTCGAAGGCACGCTTTACGCAGACATTGCGTCGACCTTCAACGCCGAGAGCGAGGGCGAGCGCGCTAGTGCCATCGAGCTCGCGGTGGAGGCGCTCTACCTCACCCAGAAGATTTCGAAGGACTCCGGTGAAGGTGAGACCATTTATGGTTAGCCAGCGCCGCTACCGCAAGTACACCCCGGGTCCAGACCCCCTCGCCCCACCACCCGACCTGGCCAAGGCGGTGCGCGCCATCGCCGACGACGTCATGTACGGCTATTCCGCCGAGCAAGCCATGCGCGAGTATCTGCGCCGCGAGGGCTACGACGACTTCCTGCGCCGAATCGCGGAGCGCCGCCAGGAGTTGCTGCACAAGACCAACCTCGGGGGCACGCTCCAGGAAGCAAAGAAGCTTCTCGACGAAGCGGTGCTCGCCGAACGCGGTCAACTCGCCCGCGACGTGGACATGGACGATCTCGACCGCACAATGCGGGAGATGACGCTGGACAACCTGCCCGTCTCCCCCGCGGCGGCGGTGACCGAACTGAACGACTACAGCTGGGCTTCCTCCGCAGCACGCGAGAAGTACCAACAGATCAAAGACCTCATCGGCCGCGAACTCTTAGACCAGCGCTTCGCCGGCATGAAAGAGGCGCTGGAAGGTGCCACCGATGAGGATCGCGCATCCGTCGCCGAGATGCTTCGTGATCTCAACGTGCTGTTGGGCAAGCATCGCGCCGGCATGGCTACGGAGCAGGACTTGCAGGAGTTCATGGCCAAGCACGGGGACCAGTTTCCGGAGAACCCCCGCAATATCGAGGAGTTGGTGGAGCTGCTCGCGCAGCGATCGGCGGCAGCCCAGCGATTGCTCAACTCCATGACGCCCGAGCAGCGCGCCGAGCTCATGCAGCTCGCGGCCGAGGCCTTCGGTTCGGAGGAGCTGATGAACCTCGTTAGCGAACTGGACGCGAACCTGCGCGGCATCCGCCCCGACCTGGACTGGACAGGGTCCGAATCGTTCGACGGCGACGGGGCATCGGACGGCATGGGCCTCGGCGAAGCCACCCGCGCGATGCGCGACCTCGGGCGCCTCGACGAGCTCGCCGCCACCCTCGGAGGCAAACGCCCCGGAGACATTGACTTGGACGACGTCGCCGACCTCTTAGGCGCTGACGCTGCCGCCAGCGCTAAGCAGCTGCGCGACCTGGAGAAAGCGTTGCGCGACTCCGGATTGCTGAACAAGGGCGAGTCCGGCACGCTGCAACTGTCCCCGAAAGCGCTGCGCATGCTGGGCAAAGAGCTGCTGAAGGGCGCGACCTCCCAGTTATCCCGCGGCCAACGCGATTCCCGCCTCGCCGGTCAGCAGGGCGAACCCACCGGTGGCACACGCCCCTGGGAGTTCGGCGACACCCAGGCGTGGGACACCACCCGGACCATCACGAACGCCCTGCAGCGCAGCGCCGCCAGCGGCGAGCCGTTCGCGATCACCGTGAACGACATCGAAGTGGTCGAAACCGAAGCGCGCACGAAAAACGCCGTCGCACTCCTTGTGGACACCTCCTTCTCCATGGCAATGGAAGGCCGCTGGACGCCGATGAAGCAGACCGCGCTGGCGCTGAACCACCTCATCACCACACAGTTCCGCAGCGACGAGCTCGCGCTTATCGGTTTCGGCCTCTACGCACAGACGCTGACGATCGAAGAACTCACCGCCCTGCCGCCGATGCAAGAAAAGGGCACAAACCTGCAGCACGCGCTGCTTCTCGCCAACGAGTTCTTCACCCGCCACGCCGACTACGACCCGACGCTTCTCATCGTCACCGACGGCGAGCCAACCTCTATCCTGACCGAATGGGGCCAGGCCTACTTCAACTGGCCGACCGACCGCATCACGCTCGCGCGCACAGTCGACGCGCTTGACTCGGTGACCAAACGCGGGGCGAAGATCACCTTCTTCCGCCTCGGGGATGATCCAGGGCTTGTTTCGCTTATCGACGCCCTCGCCAACCGCTCCGGCGCCAACGTCGTCGCACCCGACCTCAACGAACTCGGGGGCGCTGTGGTGCGAGAGTACCTCCACTGGTGACAACGTTAAACGCTAAACGTCGAACTTGAACTCGACGGAGTGTCGTCGATAAATAACCATTTGATGCGCGCGTGCGGAATTAACAACGAAATACCGCTAAAACAGACAACATATGGGGTGCACAGAAACACATATAAGTTCTGCGGAAAACCTATAGGGTGCGTCGCTAAAAACCGCTGTACGCGAAAAACATAAAGGGTTTACGGACCCGGTCCCAGACCCCTCAATACTCTGAGCCGGAAGAATGGAAAGTGGAAGGTTGATGTATCCCCACTATCTATTTTTTCCGTTTTTCGGAGTACATCGGGAGCTACAACTGCGGACCAGCTCTGTGTGAACTAGATGAGAAGGCGCAGCAGCGAATCATCGACGCTGGACAGTTGGTGCTGCGGGCACGCGAGCGGCACCCCCAGCGGTCACTCGCGGAGCACTACAACCCGTTATCGATGGACCCAATTCTGCTCAAGGCCCACAACAACTTGGACCGGGAAGTCGATAAGGCTTTCGATGTGGCACGCAAACTCACCAACGAGCGCCAGCGCCAGGAGCTACTGTTCGCCAGCTACGGGGAGTTGGCGAGGGGCTATGTCTCCTCGCTTTCATCAAAATCGAAACCACCAGCAGGGTCGTTCCCCGTGCGGGTGATTTTGATCGGTCCCGCTGCTGGGTGTAGAACCCTGTCGCTGGCAACGCCGGGAACTATGACTGTGCCCGACGAGAACACGTCACTGCCATAACGCGGCTCACGGTAGACGAACATGGGTCGTTCACTACTACTGGTGGATTTCGGTTTTGGTGGTGGGGGGATTACCGCCGCCGGCCTCGATTTTTCCGTTGAGGAGGGCGTTGACTACTTCCCGATTGTGAAATGGGCCGATGGCGCGGTGAAGAGGAACCAGTCACCTGGAAGAGATCGATCCAGTCGCTGGTGTGCAATCTGGGAGGTAGGGTTGCGGGGTCGATTCCTCGCGAGCGCAACCATGATTGTGTCTCTGAACGTGATGAAAACAACCCTGCCCTTCGGAGAATTTCCCCTATCCCGCGTCCCCGGGCGGTGAAAACGGTGTGCACCATCGCCTGAAAGGCTTTGCGTTGCTCTATCGGGATCTTCGGGTCACCCACCCGGCGGATCACTAAGATCCCCCCGTCAACGTTTGGCTGTGGCCGGAAAGCAGACCTTGGTACTCGGGAACCAAGGTGAAACGTGAACCATGGGGACCACTGAGCTGTCATCATCGTGCTTGCACCTACCCCGGCCCGGCGGCGAGCGACTTCCCACTGCATGAGGAGTACAGCGGCAGTCCATGCCGGCGCATGCAACAACTTTCGAAGAATGGCAGTGGTGAGGTGAAAGGGAATGTTTCCCACAATGACGCAGGGAGTGGCGGGTAACGGGAAGTTGAGGAAATCATCATGGACCACTTCGACCGACGCCGAGGCGGTCTTTTTTGTGAGTTTGGCAGCTAGTTTTGCGTCTACCTCAACTGCCGTTATTGCCCTCCCCAAGTGGGATATCGGGTGAGTGAGGGCACCGCTTCCTGGCCCGATCTCAATGATGGGGCCGGAGGTTTGTTTTACAAGATCGACGATGGAGTTGATGATCTTGTGGTCTGTGAGAAAATTTTGGCCATGTTCGTGACGGCCGTATCCGTATGTAGACATCAGGTGTGCTCCGTGGAGTTGAAACGGAGCCGGGCATGGCAAATGGCCGCCCGGCTAAAGGACCGGAGCGGTTTCTAACCTGCGGGAGGGAGAAAACCGCCTTAGCGGCTGGTGAGCGGCCGCATGAAAACGGAACCTGAAATCAACATGGGCCTATCGTATCCAATTAATTTCGCAGGGTCCAATACGGTGAGAAAGAAGACAACCGCACCGCAACAGTGCAAGACCTCTCTGGATTGGAATTTAATTGAACATGGGTTTGGGGTACGACGCGCCCTACTCGGAGTGGCACGGACACTACGGCTGCGCGCCCACACACAACAGTAAAGAGCTCGGCAATGCACAGACACGTAACGAGAGCGCCACAAATGTATGTACGTTTAAGTTACAGCATCGACACTGACGCTCCACATGGAGGGACGGCCGCAGCCCTGCAGCAAGCACACGGCAGGGTGTCTGCTTCGGGCGACGTGAAATTACGCAGAAAAATACGAAACACATCACCGCAGGTCACGGTAGGTATTTGCGGGTCATTTCGTAATCTCGTAAACGAAAAGAACAAAACTACGAAACACAAAAACATACGTTGAGCAGCGTAAATGGTTTTCGTTTCGTAATTTTTCCACTTTTTGAAGAAAATCTAAATAAGAAGAGACACCTTGATTGCGATTGTGTCCCGTGTCACATAGCTGCAACCCCTGCAGCGTGCCCTCAACGAGGACGCTCTGTGCCGTAGACATGTGCCTGCAATGCGTGTCTGTGTCTCTCTCTTAAAAGGTTTGGGTCGAAATACCGCAAAATTACGAAACACCGCCGAAATGTGACGTGTCTATGCAGGTCACAGCGTTATCGCGTGTTTCGTAGTTTTGTTCTTTTCGTTTGCGGAAATCACGAAACCGCAGGTAGAGCGTTTCGTAATTTTTTCGTATTTTGATCGGCAAATTACGAAACGAGGTCAAAACTACGAAACGAGCGCGCTACAGACGTGTCACAGGTCATAAAAAGGCGCGCCCCTTGCGTGTCACCGTGACGCAGCATCCCGGCCGTGTCACATAGCTACAACCCCTGCAGCGTGCCCTCAATGAGGACGGTCTATGTCGTAGACATGTGCCCGTAATGTGTGTCTGTGTCTCTCCCTTAAAAGGTTTGGGTCGAAATGCCGCAAAATTACGAAACATCCCCGAAATGTGACGTGTCTGTGCAGGTCACAGCGTTATCGCGTGTTTCGTAATTTGGTTTTCCGATTTTCGTAGTTCTACGAAACCGCAGGTAGAGCGTTTCGTAATTTTTTCGTATTTTGATCGGCAAATTACGAAACGAGGTCAAAACTACGAAACGAGCACACTATAGACGTGTCACAGGTCACAAAAAGGCGCGCCCCTTGCGTGTCACCATGCCGCCACACAACAGCTGCCCCACCACAACACCCCAGCCGTGCCACGTGGCGTGTAGAAACGTGCTCGGTTCGATTCGTAAAGATTAGGTCGCAGGCTATTGTGCGCGACGCATAAGTTCCGTACGATGGCCCCCAGACCGTATGTGGCGTTTTAATTCGTTTTTGGTTTAGCCAGCCGCATACGGGGGATAACCCCGAGGATAATTCATAAAGAGACAGCCTCTCGACCGTGATAGGCGCGGTTCCTCCGACGAGATAGACCGGTCGGCAACGGCATTGCCAACCACAAAAGCGGTCAGGTAGGGAGTAAGCGCTCCCGTAAAGCGATGGGACGGCAGACCACCGTTCTAGCGAGTTGAGCACGGCACTCCAAGCCGCCTGAATAGCAAGCCGGTAAAGCACCCCGCTCCGGGACAGATCAATCTGCCCAGGAGCGTTTTTCTATGTCCGAAAAGGACACGACTACCGCCGTCGCGCCACGCTTTTACACGCTGCAGGAACTCGCCGATCTCGGCGTCGGCTCCGAGTCCACGTTGCGAAAAGCTATTAAAGAGGGCCGTCTTTCATTCCACCGTTTCGGCACCGCCTATCGGATTCGCCAAGACGATCTCGACGCCTACCTCGCGGCCGCACGCCGCCCTGCCCCGCAGCTATTCGACGGCTTCGTCGATGCCGTCGTGAATGCAGCGCCCCAACTGACAGATGAGCAGCGCCAGCAGCTCGTCACGGTGCTGGGCGGTGTGAAGCACTAATGCGGACAAACCCGCCTACGACGAGATCCCGCCGCTTAGCTCAGCTAGTCAGGCTGGGTCTTGAACTGAGTGCGAGGGCTGATGGGTGATGGCCGTGCTACTACACACGCGCGCTCCACCGTCGTGCCCCGAGTCCAAATAAACAGTTCATTCAACCAAGGAGAACAAACGATGTCTTTCAGAGACGATTACGCAGCAGCGCTGCGCGATGAGCAGCAAGCAAAAGATACCGTGAACGAGGCGCGCCGTGCACACAAAGCGACAAAGGAGCGCCTTGCGCAGTTGCGCAAGTATGCCGAAGAGTTCGAGGTGAATCTCGACGGTGACAAGTCCGCCAGCACCGAAGGGGACGGTGACAAGTCCGCCAGCACCGAAGGGGACAGCGATACACCTGAGAACGGTGACGGCGACACGCCTGAGAGCACCGAGGGCAGTAAGCCGAAGCGGCATCTAGAAGTTGTACCCGACTAACCCTTTAGCCGTACACGCAATCACCTCATGTGTGTACGGCCACGCGGCGTGACGACGTACAGCCGTCACGTTTGATGTCGCCACACACCCCGCTCGCAAGGGCGGGGTTTTCGCGTGTGTGCGGGTGGCTGCGGCACCGCTACACGTGACACTGTCACGATGCTTGCGCCGGTGTCGGCGACGGGGCATATAAGCGTCTGCCCCGTCGCCTGGATCATCCGCCACATGGCTGGCGGTATGTCGCGCTGCTGTGATGCGCGGTCCCGGCCGGCATAGTCTCGTGTGGACGTCAGCTATGCCGAAGACGGGGCCGTGGGCGCAGCAAAGACAGCAGCGTGGACAGAGCAGATTTCAGCAGCTGTGCTGCTGAAGTTGTGACCGCGACGGCAAGTGATATGCGGCGCATGCCGCATAATGCCGCGTCGTGAGATACGCCAATATCCATCTCGGCAGGCTTGCCGTGATGGAGCGTTTCGTGATGACCCAAACACGACACATCGATGCTGGCATATCCGAATGTATATCAACAAGATATATCGGATTGCCGGCAGTGTCGTGATACAGAGCATGGGTCATCACACAAGGTGCAGCGCCAGCTGCACTATTGGGCATCTTGACCGGAGCGCAAGCGGAGGGCAAGACAGCACCAGCCAGACCGAGCGAGCGAGGTCTGAGTCTGGGGCTGTAAGGGGCGGCGCGCCAGCGCCGGGCACCGGGTTATGCGAGCGCCAGCGAGTAGTAATACCCGGTGCAGTTCCTCGGCTATGCCGAGCGCCGGAGCGCAGCGGAGGCGTCGCACCCCCTTATGCCCTTTTCCCCCTTCTACCCCTATAACGACAAACATATAGGGGTTTTGACACAGAAGGGGGCTGCGACCTGCGTGTTTCGGGTTGTAATGCGGTCTTCGACCCTTACCCGAAACGGCCCGTTGATGCGCGAAGCGCACATGGTGCCTACGCAAAATCTGCAGGTCGCTACGCTGTGCGCACCACATACGGCTACGTCCGTTGTATGTCGGTCTTAAAGTAAGGGCCGATGACGGGTGGAAACGCCGCTTGCGGCGTCTTCCCGCGTCATCGAGACACCTGCAGCGAGCCTGCGAGCAAAAGGTGTCTAACCGAACGGCAAGACCGACATCGCCTACGTGGTGCGCACAGCCACACCCTGCACAGCGACACCGTCGTCAGGCGGTTATTGCAGGGTGTTCCAAATCCCGCAGCGAGCTATCCGCCGCCAGGCGGTGTTGATGCTGCTGCGGGGGTCAACGACACGGGCTGAGTAACACACTCCATATCGGCCCGTGCCATAAGCACAGTATCGGTGCAGACGTATCACGCTCGCGGCGGTCATATGCGCGCAAGCGCATGTAACTTACGCCGCCAGCGACGTGTGTTTCGCAGCTGTAAGCTGCAGCAGATCCAGCGGCAGCTGTTGATGTAAATGTGTAGCGCCGCGACCCGATTGGTTCATCTTTGTTGCAGCGGCTGTACGGCCCTGTGGCGGCCGTAGACGCCTCGGATGGACGGAGTGCGCGTGCAGAAGAACAGTTTCGAGACGTCGCTGTTCGTCGTGTATCTGCCGAAGTCGATGTGCAAGGAGATCCCCGACTACTACACCAGTGAGGTGGACGGGCGCGAAGTGAAACGTCCGCGCTATGTCGCCCGCGACTACGAAGAAGCAAAGAAGTACCCCGAAGAGTCAATGCGTTGGCTCGCCGAGAACTTCATTCCGGTGCTGTTGCAAACTTCAGGCGGAGAGCCGTGACGACCCAGTCTTCATCCTTTGATGCTCGCTGCGGGTCGGCGTTCTCAGGCAGCCTCGAACACCCGGCTGACGATCACCGCATCCGGGTTCGGTTGCTCGTAGGCAAACATCGCGCCCTGGCCTTTCCGTAATGAGTGCATCGCTTCCATCCCTTTCAACGTCCGGTACGCCGAGGTCCGGTTTTTGAACGCCCCCTTCGGTCCGAGGATCCGTTTCAGCCGCCCATGATCTCCTTCAATGACGTTATTGAGGTATTTCACCTGCCGGTGTTCCACGGTCTGCGGGCAGATTCCCTCTGACTTCAACTCGGCGATTGCCCTGGCCAGGGAGGGTGCTTTATCGGTGTTGATCACCCGCGGGAACCCGGTTATCGTGTTCGACCTCAGGGTCTTGGCCAGGAAACGCTTCGCTGCGGCGACGTTACGCTTTGGGGACAGGTAAAAATCCAGGGTCTGCCCACCGGCGGTAATAGCCCGGTAGAGATAGCACCACGTGCCGCCGACCCGAATATAGGTCTCATCCACCCGCCAGGACCGGGCCTGCCAGTCGGGTACCTGCCGGTACCACCGAGTGTGCTTATCCAACTCAGGGGCGTATTTCTGCACCCAGCGGTAGATCGTGGTGTGATCGACTGGCACACCCCGCTCGGTCATCATCTCTTCGAGATCGCGGTAGCTCACGCCGTAGCGGCAGTACCACCGCACCGCCCACAGGATGATTTCACGGGGGAAATGCCGACCGGAGAAGATGTCCATGGCCGTGATTATTTCACGCAGGTCTTCCTGTCGCCCGAACTTTGCAACAGCACCGGACTACATATGGGCGGACATATGCTAAAGCGTATGCCGTGCCATATGCCTAAACATACGGCATGTACTGTGGGGCGTATATTCACCCGCCCCATCGCGGTAGCTATGCGTTTTTCAACGCCCGATACACCGTAGGGCTTGAACGGAATTCATGTAGGCGCAATCAGGGGCTATAAAGTATCGCATTACTTGCATCCAAACCTGTACATTCAGAGAATTGCCTTGGACTGGCGGTAACAGGTACCAGATATGCGTTCGTAAAATTCGCGCGCGTTAATGTCGCTCCACGAAGGTCTGACTCGCTAAGAATTGCGTTCGTAAAATCTGCGTCGGTGAAATCTGCCGATTTCAAGTTAGCCCATGCCACCATGGAGCCGCGAAACGAGCATCCTTTGCATATGCTTCCTTCGAGATTGATATCCGTCAGGTCATAGTTGGACATATCTTTCCCGGAAATGTCTTTCCCAGCGAGCTCCGTGGCCCACGATTGAGGCATCGTTTTGTACATTTGCTATTTAATCTGCGGTGAATTGATAATCCATTGCGGGCAACGGCCTTGGTAGCCAAGACAGTGGGTGGTTACAACGGTGCTGTTGCAAAGTTGGGCGGAGAGCCGAGACGACCCAGTTTCTCATTTCCTGATGGCCGCTGCGTGCCGGCGTTCTCAGGCCGTCTCGAAGGCCCGGTTGACGATCACCGCGTCCGGATTGGGGTGCCCATAAGCAAACATCGTGCCCTGACCTTTCCGCAATGAATGCATCTTCCATCCCTTTCAACGTCCGGTAGGCAGACGTCCGATTTTTGAACGCCCCCTTCGGTCCGAGGATCCGTTTCAGCCGCCCATGATCTCCTTCAATGACGTTATTGAGGTATTTCACCTGCCGGTGTTCCACGGTCTGCGGGCAGATTCCCTCTGACTTCAACTCGGCGATTGCCCTGGCCAGGGAGGGTGCTTTATCGGTGTTGATCACCCGCGGGAACCCGGTTATCGTGTTCGACCTCAGGGTCTTGGCCAGGAAACGCTTCGCTGCGGCGACGTTACGCTTTGGGGAGAGATAAAAGTCCAGGGTCTGCCCACCGGCGGTAATAGCCCGGTAGAGATAGCACCACGTGCCGCCGACCCGAATATAGGTCTCATCCACCCGCTAGGACCGGGCCTGCCAGTCGGGTACCTGCCGGTACCACCGAGTGTGCTTATCCAACTCAGGGGCGTATTTCTGCACCCAGCGGTAGATCGTGGTGTGATCGACTGGCACACCCCGCTCGGTCATCATCTCTTCGAGATCGCGGTAGCTCACGCCGTAGCGGCAGTACCACCGCACCGCCCACAGGATGATTTCACGGGGGAAATGCCGACCGGAGAAGATGCCCATAGCTGTGATTATTTCACGCAGGTCTTCCTGTCGCCCGAACTTTGCAACAGCACCACTTCCCCCTTCCTTGCCGGTTCTTCATTTTGGCGTACACCTAGTTCAACGCTTTGATCTCTATTTTATTCCCGACCCGCCCCCAGGGGGTGGAGTGTTGCGTTTTCCCGAATGTCCCATTGGGTACACCGACCTCAACCGCGACATCGCCGCACAAACAGGGCAAACAGCCTTCGGCAAAAGCGTCGCTCCCAACTTTTGGGCGCTGTGGTGCGTGACCAGCTTCCCTCTCCTATCGGTGGTCTCACTCTGCCGGCGGCGAGCGACAACCCTCCCACATTCTCTAACTGCCGGGAAGCGCTTTCCTGTTTACGTTCGCAACCATCTGTCCTCCGTTTTGCACTAGCCATTTCCTGGCTTCTGGAGAAACTGCGGCCATGCCGGCCGCGCCAAATGCAATTCCAATTCCGAGGACTACCTCTTTGTTGACCTTCAACACTTCCAAGTTGAATCGTTTATTGTTCAACTCATGTTCAAATAGTTTGTCGTCGTACCGCTCTAGGCGGTTAAGTGCATCCTGGCGTTCCTGCTCAGAACTATTGGGGTTGTGAATAATTTGACGGAGTATTTCTTTTGACGTGTCTATTTGCGCGTAAAGATTGTCTGAACTCCGGTCATTGCTGGCAACAGCCTTTTGGACACTATCGTCCATCGCCTGGGCAAACTGGAACATCGTGTCGGGCGCGATAGATCGTAACGCCGTAAGGACCGCCTCGTTAACTCCCTCTTTCTGCACCATCTTGACGAGGTGAAGAACTTTGTCGCTACTCATTCGCCGCAAGTCCTCTACATTGAGAGCGACCTTAAGATCATCGACTGTCTCGATCACCGTTCCCCCTTAGTACGTGGAAGGCTCAATCTTACTCACCTTTAGCCTGCAAGGCTTTAGCTGAAAAGCGTAAATGGGTACACCCCAAGCGAACAATTTGTGAATGACAAAACTTCCTGTTCGCTAGGGTTAGTTCCAAGACTAACGGAACAGAACCGTCACTGCCTCTGGAGATCACTGAACAGTTGGGTGCGATCTCAGGACAAAAGGTGGGCTATGCCCGGGTGAGTTCGAAAGATCAGAACCTTGATCGTCAGATTGAACAACCCAAGGCAGAGAAGGTCTTCACCTAATACACGGATAAGGCCAGTGGTGGATCGCGTGAGCGCCCTGGACGTGATGAAGCAATGCGATATGTCCGTGCAGGAGATCAGCTTGTCGTCACGTCGATGGATCGGTGCGCGCGTTCACTGACGGATCTGTACGCCATTGTTGACGAGCTAGTCAGCAAAGGAGTGTCGGTGAAGTTCCTCAAGGAGGGACAGACCTACTCAAAAGACTCCACCCCGATCGCCAAGCTGATGCTAGGGCTGTTGGGTTTTGTTCAGTTGGGTAAGGCCGTGAAAGAGCTGGATCAACACCGTGAAATAGTTGAAAAAATAACCCCGCAGGTTTCCCTGCGGGGTGTCGTTGTTAGAACGGTGCTTCGTCGTTGTCGGCGTCAGCGCCAGCCAGGGCGGCGTTCGCCGCCTCGCCTCCGCGACGGGCTGCGCGCGCAGCGGACTCTTTCTTGGAGTCGATCAGCTGCACGGTGTCGATACGGGCGACCAGCGGGTACTGCTTCTGGCCGTCCTTGTCGGTGTAGACGTCGGTTTTCAGCGAGTAGCTCACCGCGACACGATCGCCGGAGCCGATGCAGCCGAACACGCCGGGGTTCTTAGCGTCCTGGACGTAGCCGGTCAGCTCCACGATCTCGCTTTCCACCTTGCCGGTGGCCTTGTTCTTGAAGGTGTTGCGCGCATAGACGCTGAGTTTCACCGTCGCGCCACCGTTTGCGTGCTCGAACAGCTTCGGTGCGCGAGCTGCGTTGCCGACGATGGTGCCGTTGTTGAAGGGGTTGGACATGATGGTTCTCCTTACGTGAGTGGGTGTGATTTGCCGTGCAATTTGGGTACTTCAGCAGCGGCTTTGCTGCTGCGGGGTGGTTGAGCTGTCGTTACAGCACTGCCCAGGGCAGCGGTGTGCCTGCCGCCTCTAGGTCGCGCAGTTCTTGCGCTGCGCCCGGATCGGCGTCCTCGCCGTCGATGCCGTCGGCGAGCTGGTAGAGCAGTTCCAGGTCGGTGTGGGTGATGTCGCGCATCACGTGCCTCCTTGTTCGGATTGATGGTCAATCCGTCTGTTGGAGACAGCTCTGCTGTCTAGGGGGGTTCTCCCCCGCCCCGCTAGGTGTGCATCTCTGCAAGCCACGGCCGACGAGAAAAAGAAACCCCATTGCATTGCTGCAACGGGGTGTGTGGTGCTACTCGGCAAACAAGATCGTGCGGGTCTTCTCGGCGCCTTCGCGGACAAGCTCGACCATCCGCTCGCCCTGGCCGATATCGGTCAGCTTCGCCACCAGCGACGGGAAGTTCTCGTCTGGCCCGATCTCGGTGGCTCGCTGCGCAGCCACGCCAGCTAGTCCCGGCTGGCCGGTGGCGTGCGCGAGCACTGCGACAGTGGCGGTGAGCTGCGCCCGCATCCCCGGCCAGCTGGTCGGGACAGCGCGCATAACCTTCTCTATGAACGCAAGGCCAGCCTGCGGCTCATCGAGCAGCGCCGCGAGCAGCGTGTCTCGCAGGCGCGGCGTGGTGAAGCATTTCAGCGCAGACCGAACAGCGCGAGTGCTCGGCTGGGTCATCCCTGCCGCCGCCTGCTCGTACTCACGCTGCAGCACGTCGGAGAACATGGGCGGGATATACGCCAGCGCGTCTTCGATGATGTCGGCGTGCTCGGCAGCGTCGATGCCGTGATCGGTGCTGTTCAACCGTGCCTCGATGTCGTCTTTGCTCGGCTCCGGCAGCTCGCCGGTGTGCTCTAGCATCTGCCGCAGCGCCGCCGATGCGGCGACCTCGCCGACAACGCCGTGGCGCGGCTCGTCGATGAGCGGATGCTGATACACGGACCACCACGCAGCCCCGGTGACGATCTCAGGCACCTGCACCACCCCGAGCAGCGGCGGTAGGTGCACTGCCCCGCTGGTGAGGTACGTGGCCGTCTCGTCGAAGATCGGCTGTGCAATGTCGTCGCTGATCATGTACGCGATAACAGCGTCGAGTTCGAGGTGGTGGACCCACGCTGCGAACCGCTCGCGGCTCTCGGTGAGCTTCTCCACGGCCTCGTCCAGGTCGAACCGCGCGACCGGGCCGAGGCGGACGGTGTCGACGCCCTCGTCATCGACGAAGAACGCGAGGATCAGCGAGTTGTTCGGGTAGAACCCGAGGATGCCGGGGAGGTTCGCGAGGATCTCGCCGTGGGATGCAAGCGTGTGAGAATGGGTGGACATTGCAGTGCTCCTTTGCACGAATACGGGGTGTACGTGGTCAATCCCGTATTCGGTCCGGCTCTGCCGGTCGCGCCCTGCCACGGCACCACCGCACCTGAAGCGTGCTGAGCGTCGCTAGCGCAGCCTGATGCTCGCTCGCTGGGTGCGAGCGCTAGCGACGCAGCCTGTGCCTAAGTGTCGGCGTCAATGCGCTTGAGAGCGCGATAGATCGTCGGCCGCGAGACGTTGAATGTCCTGCCTACTGCGCTGAGGGACTTGCCGCCCTCGATAAGCTCCTTAGCGATCTGGGCCTGCTCAGCGCTGAGCTTCGGCTTCGGGCCGGCGACCCTGCCCTGTGCGCGGGCGTGCGCCACGCCTTCACGGGTGCGCTGGACAAGCAGGTCACGCTCCCACTCGGCAAGACTTGCCATGACGTTGATGACCACCTTGTCGGTGGGCTTCGACGTGTCCAGCGCTGGCTCCAACACCTTGACGTTGATGTCGCGCTCGGCGAGGTCAGCGATGGTGTTCACGGTGTCCGCGAGGCTGCGGCCGAGCCTGTCCAAGCGTGTGACAACGAGCGTGTCGTCGGGGCGCATGTACGCCAGCGCGTCATCGAGGCCAGGCCGTTGCCATTTCGTGCCGGAGATGGTGTCTGAGTAGATGTGCTGAGGGTCGCAACCAGCGTCGATCAGGGCGTCGCGCTGGGTGTCGAGTGACTGCCCCTGCTTCGAGGTGGAAACGCGGGCGTAACCGATGAGCATGGTTAGTCACCTGCTCCTATGCGTTACCTTTGGCACGGTTGTGGGACTTGCAGAGCAGCTCGCAGTTGCTTTCCTCGGTCTTGCCGCCCTTCGACCAGGCGGCGACGTGATCGGCGTCCATATCCTTGAGCGGCCAGATCTTCGCCTTGCCCCCCTCGTGACCGAGGGCGCAATACGAGCAGTTCGAGACACCGTTCTTCTCGGCGGCGTCTGTCTGGCGCTTGTACACGCGCTTTTTGACGGCCTCAGTGAAGACACGCACGCTAAGCAGCCGCGTCTCTTTCTTGCCGCCGAGAAGGTACTCGTAGATACCCTTCTTCGACTGAACCTGCGAGTCGGAAAGCAACTCGCGTGCTTCGGCGGTCATCTCTGTTGCGTCGTAGCCCTTGTCGCCGTACTGCTCATAGAGCTTGTTCCATGCGATTCCACGCATGGAACTGTCCGTCATCTTGAACACGCTTGCGGCCCAGTCGATGACGGTGGTGAAGTACGTCTGCAGTTCATTGCAGTCGTCGTCATCGCGGTGCTTAGCCATGTAGTTGTCGATACTCACGCCGTCACGCTGAGCGATCCAGTCGAGGGCGACTTCAAGCACCTCCTGGCGGGCGGGTTCACCGCGCACGAAATTCGACCACTTCGACATCAGTCGCCAAGAAGTCTTCCGGTGGTGCATGCGCTACAACACCCGCAGACGGCACTCCTGGTGCAACGTTCTAGCCCCCAATGACTTCGAAGCACTCACATCAGCTACGCTGACCCAAGCAGCATAGCTAACCCCCGACGTGTCTACTTTCCGGGGGTCAGGCCCGTGCTCGACAACCCCAGCGGACTCAACGCCCACGCCAGCGTCGCGGACCATGCGGCCGGGTACCGGAAGGTGGCCAAGGCCGCGGGCATCGCGATTTAATCCCGCGCAGAGCCGGAGACTGTGACCTGGCGATCATTGATGCGCAAGGTGCTGTCAGCGGCAGCAATAACTGCGGCATCGTGCGTGGCGGCCAGAACGAGTGCGCCCCCGTCCGCAGCTCGCCGCAGGAGCGCGATAACTTGGTCGCGGTTAGTGGGGTCGAGGGAGGCGGTCGGCTCGTCAGCGAACACATAAGCCGCGCCGCGGAGCAGGGCTCGGGCGATCGCCAGCCGCTGCTGCTCGCCTCCGCTGAGAATAGCTGCCGGCCCGTCGAAGGGGACATCAAGACCGACTTCGCCGAGGGAGTGCAGCAATTCTTCTTTGGAGTATTGCTTCCTGGATAGCCCGAGGGTGAGGTTATCTTCGCAGCTTAGTTCGGGAATGATTCCGTGGTCTTGGTGGATTATCGCTGCGCGTTCTCGCCAGAACCTCCGCCTCCGCTTCATCCTCCACGCGGAGGCATTCTCACCGTCTATCCGGAGGAGGCCGTCCGCCGGCGGCAGGAGCCCGGCCAAGGTGTTGAGCAGCAAAGTCTTTCCGGAACCGCTGGCTCCACAGATGGCGACAAAGCCTGGCCCGGGTAGGGAAAACGTTGCATTTTCCACGAGGGACTTCTTCACCATCCGCGTGCTGCGCCCCACAGAAAAAGTCGACTCCGCGGCGAGACAGAGATGAGAGGTGGAAATCTCCGGCGGCAGAGTGGGGGACTGATTGGGGCTAGCCAATGACATTGTGACTCCTAGGGGAGGCGGACATGTGCTGAGAAATACTGAGACGGACAAAACCGAGGTAGACGATTAAGACAAGGCAGCTTAGCGCGGTGAAGGTGTAGAGGAACGGGTTGGGAAGCAGTAGCGGAGCCAGGACGGACAATATGACGACAACTGTCAGGCTGACCAGTTGGCTTTTGAATAGTCGCCACATTGTTTTGTCCGGTGATTGCCCAGCGCTGTGGAGGAGTACCAGGAGGCGACGGTGAACTCGGAGCTGGATGCGCGCCTGGACTATCAAGGCCGCAAGCGTGGCGAGCAAAGCTCCGAGGGCGCTCAGGATACTCAGCCAGAACAGCGCCGTGCTGGCTACTAGTTCGGCCAGACCGCGATCGGCGGCGCGTACCGGGTAGACGTAGCCTTCGAGGCCGGCAGCGGTAAGTTCTGGACCCAGTTCCGAGAAATCCGCGAAGAGCAAATTTTCACTCGAAGCTGTGGAGCTTAGGAAGTCTGCGTCGAAGCCGGATAGATCGTCCGTTTCAAGCACGTAAAAACAATCGCCGGGAACCAGTTCCCCCGACATTGTTCCACTAATGAATCCGACCGCATGATCGGCACTGACCGGACCAATTTGCGCAGATTTAAGGAGCAGGTCGCCGGATTCCTGAGCCCACAGATCCACGGAAGCTGCGAAATGCTCTTGGGCTGCGGAATAGTCGACCGAGTGGTTGTCGTCTCCGGGACGGAACTGATAATCCTGCAGATCGTGCCATTGGCGGTTGGCAAGTGCCACGGGGCAGGAGTCCGGCACACCGGTACCTTCTTTCGGCAAAGTATGGCTGAGGACAGCCCCGTGCTCCCGTTCCCAGCTGAGCGCGAAGTCGCGGAAGTTCTGCTGCAGACTGGGCGGCAAGAGCTCGCCTCCTTCCACGCGGCCAGCAGGGCCGTCGAAGTTGGCTGAAAAATGCAAGGCTCCAAACTCCGCGAGAGATTTCCAGGTCTGCTGGGCCTCGGATTCCTGCTGGTAGGAGCGGAGCGCAGCCGCTGAGCTAAGACCCGCTGCTACAAAGGTCACGCAGGTAAAGACCGAAATTACTTTCAGCGCTTTTCCCGCCGCCTTCTCTGCGGGGGCACGCTGCCCCAGCAGCGCTACTGCGCGGCGCAACAATGGGGCGGTGACGGCTACGGCCAAACCGGTGGTAGCCAGGGCCAAGCCTATCCCGGCGGCGTAGAACCTGAGGAACAGGAGGGCAAAAGAATAGCTCCCTTGGCGGGCGAGGAATGTACTCGCAAGGCCAATGAGAACTAGGTGCGGGAGGATGACAAAGGTCCATTGCCGCCAATTGCCTTTTTGACTGCGGTGCCCTCCATTTATTGTGCGCAGCGCTGCCAATCTAAGACCGGAAACCCGAAGAACAAATACCAGGGCAAAAAGGGAAACGACAAATAGAAACAGGATCGCCACCAACGCGGGCAGGCGGAATACGACCGATTGGATGAGGTGAAGGAACTGCGTCTTTTCGCTTAGCCTGAGCCCGTCATTCCTGGCCGATTCGTAGAAGTGGTTCGCATTGCCACCCGTTGCTTTGGGAACCAAGACGTAGTCACCGTGGTAATCCAGCGACCCAAGCTCACTGGCCGCTTGGCTCAAGGCATCCGGCCGGTTGAGCCGGGGAATGCGTTCCGGTGCTGGATAATTTTCCTCCAGCGGGATGAAAACCTCGTGGGAAGTCCCGCTTGCGTCATCGGTGCCAGTCAGCCGGTAGATGGAGTAGCCGTTCTGCTCGGCCAATGAAACCAGTGAGTTACGGATTACCGTCGGTGCGTAGTCTGACTCAAGTTCCTCCGCGAGTGAAGTCTTAGGCTCGACGTAGTCAAGACTAAAGGTTGATTCGACCCCTAAGGACAAGGGCTTGGTGGAGTCAACCAGGGCTGTCAGCAGCCACCCAGTAGTCGCGATGACTGCAGCAAGAAGTAGGCTCAAAAGCCCAAGTACTAGGGGTCGAATACGCATGAGTTCTAGCAGAAGTCGTAGTAGTAGCTGTCCTTAGTGCCCGGCAAATTCGTTGCCCAAAGCTCGGCGACCGACTTCTGGCCGCCGCGGGTGTCGATGCTTCGTTGCGTTCTGTCGTTGACGATCACAGTCGAAGTATGGCACCGATTCACGGTGAAATAAGAACGCGCCTTAGCGTCCCAGAATCCGTACTCCCAGGTACCGCCACCTGCAGGGTAGCGAACTTTCCGGCCGACAGATGCCCAGTAGGTTGTGAAGGCTGGTGCTGCCTCGCCGAGTAGCTCGGCCATCACACCGGAAGCAAAGCCTCCCTTGGCGCCGTGGTCTTGGAATTCTTCTGCGGAAGCAACGGCTGAGTTAGATACGGAAACGCTCAGAGCAGAGGCAATCAGCAGCGCTGCAAACTGCCGAGTGCGCTTTTTGGGGGTCATAACAGTCTCCTTTGAGAGAGGAAATGAGGCTGGATTTCCTCAAAAGGGAGACTATCCTAAGTGAATACAAATGGGAATAGAACCAGTTTTCTAATTATATTGGTACTTTTCACAGGCCTTAGGCTCGGGAGGGCGTTGGTTGTCCTTGGTCCGCTATGTCTTGGATTCACCCCGTACGGAGTGGGGTTGCCCGCAACACGCCCTTTCGTCCTTGCTCTCTTCTGACGTCATCCTCGCCAACGTCAGCTGCGCGAAACTCCTGCCTAGTTTCGCACGCCGCAAGCGCACGGTGTCGTGCGCTTGCTTAGGCCGCCCCTAAGGCGCAGCACATGCGCGCGATTGTTGACGTGTCACACACTGCAACCTAGTTCCACACGATCTGGACTGACTCGGGGTTGAAGGTCTTGCTTCCGCGCACGCCACGGCGCAGGCGCACCTGGCACAGGGTGTTGATGACTCGGCGCTGCACGGCAAGCTCTGCGTTGTCGAAGGCGTCCACGGGCGAGGCGTAGCCGGTTGTGTCGAGCAGCGCCGATGCGCCAGCAAGACGGGCACGGCGCGTTTCGAGTTTCTCGATCTGCGGCTCATAACGGTTTCGCGCGCGCTTGAGGTCACGGGCCTCGATAAGCTCCTCATCGTAGTCAGCCTGGACGCGGGCGAGCTTTGCGCGAAGCTCAGCGAGTTCGTCGTCGATGGCGTTGACCTCGTCGTCGTCCACAGTCGGCAGCAGGTCCGCCAGGTCGTCACGGCCAAGGCGGGCGCGGATCACGGCGAGCACAAAATCATCGACGCTATGTGTGCGCACTAATCCACAGGCGGCGCAGCGGTAGCGGTCGGCATGCGTGCGCACAGGGTTGCCGCACTCGTCGCAGACATACAGACCCGAGCCGAGATGGCGGCGAGTGTTCCGGCGCTCCTTGTTGGTCAGCCGGTCGGGATCATCGAGCACGTTCTGCACACGCCACCACAAATCGGGTGTGACGATCGGCTCCCACTGCCCTTTCACAGGCTCGCCGGTATCGGGGTCGCGGACGATATGCGTGACACGGCGGTATTTGTTCTTCACGCCTTTGCGTTTGGCCTTCTTGTAGGTGGAATAGCCGGCATACACGGGGTTGCGCAGAATCGAGTGCAACGACGTATAGGCCCACGGCTGCGCGTCGGGAACTGGCTTTTCTTCCTGGCCTTCAGCGCGGCGTCGAGCGTTGCGCTCTGTGACCACGGTGTGCATATGGCGCGGCGTGGTCGGGATATCCGGCAAGCCCGGTTGATCGACCCCAGATAGGGCGCGTGCAATGTCGCGCATGGAGTTGCCCCGCTCGACAGCCCGGAACATACCGAGCACGGCGGCGGCTTCGGGTGGGATGATCTCGCCGGTCGAGGTGTAGCCGATTGGGCGCACACCGCCGGAGTACCAGCGTCCCTGCTCGGCGCGCTGCTGTTGCGCACGGGATTGGCGCATGCTTTTACGTTCGATCTCGCCGCGCGCCACGGCTGCTTTGATGCGCGCGTACATTCTGCCGCCGTCGGTGGCAAGGTCAGCATCACCGTTCGCGGTGACGAGTTTCAGCCCCTGCTCTTCTGCTCTGTCGATCCACTCTTCGAGCTGCCAGGGCTGTCGCGTGAGGCGGTCGAGGTCCCAGCAAATGATCGCGTCGATCTCGCCGCGCTCGAAAGACGCCACCATGGCGTCGTAGTCGGGGCGGTCCACGTCCTTCTTCGACGCGGAGATCGACTGATCGACGTAGGTATGCACGACGTCCCAGCCACGTTGCTCGGCAAGGGCTTCGCAGTCCTGACGCTGCCGGTCGATGGCGAGGCCGTCCATGGCAGCATCGAGCGAGATACGGAGGTAAATAGCAGCACGTGTTGTCATGCCGCTAACACTAGCGCGCCTCAGGTTACATTGAAACGAAACTCCACGACATCGCCGTCGGCCATGACGTAATCCTTGCCCTCTTGGCGGACCTTTCCGTTGGCGCGCGCTTCGGCCATGGAACCGAGCTCGTCCAGGTCGTCGAAGGCGACGATCTCGGCTTTGATGAAGCCCTTCTCAAAATCGGTGTGGATCACCCCGGCAGCCTTCGGGGCGGTGTCGCCCTTGTGGATGGTCCAGGCGCGGGATTCCTTGGGGCCAGCAGTCAGGTAAGTCTGGAGTCCGAGGGTTTCAAAGCCGGCGCGCGCCAACGTCGATAAGCCGGGCTCGTCTTGTCCGACAGCCGCGAGAAGCTCTGCGGCATCCTCTTCGTCGAGCTCGAGCAGCTCGGTTTCGGTCTGCGCGTCGAGGAACACGGCCTCGGCAGGACCGACGAGCTCGCGCAGCTCCGCCTTCTTAGCCTCGTCCGTGAGCACGCCCTCGTCGGAGTTGAAGACGTAAAGGAACGGCTTCGCGGTCATCAGGTGAAGGTCACGCACGAGCGCGAGGTCGATTTCACCAGCCTTGGACGCGGCGAAGAGAGTGCGGTCATTCTCCAGGATCGCCTGAGCCTTCTTCGCCTCTTCCGCCTGCGCTGAGATGTCCTTGTCCTTGCGGCCTTCCTTTTCAAGACGAGGCAGCGCCTTCTCAATCGTCTGGAGGTCGGCGAGGATCAGCTCGGTGTTGATCACGGAGATGTCGCTGGCCGGGTCCACCTTGCCGTCGACGTGAATGACGTTGTCGTCGGAGAAGGCGCGCACCACCTGGCAGATCGCATCCGCCTCACGAATGTTGGCCAGGAAAGCATTGCCCATGCCCTCGCCCTCAGAGGCGCCCTTGACAATGCCGGCGATGTCCACGAACGACACCGTCGCCGGCAGGATCTCCGCGGAACCGAAGATCTCCGCGAGACGGTCCAAGCGCTTGTCCGGCAGCGGCACCAGACCGACATTCGGCTCAATGGTGGCGAAGGGGTAGTTCGCCGCCAAGACCTCGTTGCGGGTCAGCGCGTTGAACAGGGTGGATTTACCCACATTGGGAAGACCGACAATTCCAAGAGTAAGGCTCACGAGGGCCAATGATAACGCACGTCTGAACCACCCCGGACGGCGGGCGGATGGGCGGGGTCGTGCGGTGAGCCATCGAACAGCGGGCGTAAAAAGCTTCGCTCGGCGCTGATTGCTTAGGGCACAATAGGACCCGTGAGTTCTGCAGAGAAACCCCCAATTGCGGGCAAGGACCCAGTGACCGACGCTCAGGCACTAGCAGAAGAGGTGCAAGCGTCTGACGCGAAATCTGCCGGGTCAGGCGCGGTACACGAATACGACAACCGCGTGGACCGCTCCGTCATTGTCAATACGTGGATGAAGTCCGCGGCCCAGTTCTCGCTGCGAGCGCTCATCATCGTGGTTCTGCTGGGCGCCAGTTTCTACCTCATCGGAAAATTCTGGGCCGGTGTCCTGCCCGTCATCCTCGCGCTGATCGTGTGCACGGTGCTGTCCCCGATCACGAACTTCCTGCGCCGCCACAAAGTGCCAGAAGCGTTTGCAGCGCTTCTGTCGCTGCTGATTTTCTTCGCGGTTCTGGTCTTTTTCGTGGCCATCATCCTGCCGGATATCCTGCGCAATTCACGCATTCTTGTCATCCAGGCCGGCCAAGGAATCCAGGGATTACAGCTGTGGCTGCAAAACCAGGAAACGCTGCCGTTCGACATTGACGCAGAACAGCTGGACACCATTATCCAGGACATCACAACATGGATGCAGAACAAGGCGGGCGCGATCGCCGGCGGCATCTTCAGTGGCATCAGCACCGCCACGTCGATGTCGATCACCCTAGTCGTCGTGGTGGTCCTCACTTTCTTCTTCCTCAAAGACGGCCCTAAATTCCTGCCGTGGGTCCGCAGCGCCACCGGCGGCCGCGCAGGCCTGCACGCAACGGAGCTGCTTACCCGCGCGTGGGAGACCCTCGGCGGCTACATCCGTGCGCAAGCTCTCGTTTCGCTTATCGACGCCATCTTCATCGGCCTAGGCATCTGGCTCGTCGGAGTCCCCATGGCGTTCACCCTGGCGGTGATCACCTTCATGGCCGGGTTCATTCCTCTCGTCGGCGCGATCGTCGCCGGTACCCTGGCGGTGCTGATCGCGCTCGTCTCCCTCGGTTTCACCGAAGCTCTCATCGTCCTCGCAATCGTCATCGCGGTGCAGCAACTCGAAGGCAATGTCCTGTCCCCACTACTGCAATCACGGGCGATGAACCTCCACCCCGTGATCATCCTTGTCTCCGTCACGGTCGGCGGCGGACTCTTCGGACTCGTCGGCGCCTTCCTCGCCGTTCCTGTCGCGGCCACCTTGGCGGTGGTGTTCCGCTACATCCAAGAGATGCTCCGCCTGCACGCCGGGGAAGTCAGCGCGAGCGATCTGACCTTCTCCACCGACGTCGGCAGAGCATTGGCCGAAGCAGAAGAACGCGAGAGCAATGCCGCACGCGACGAGCTCATGTCCGAGCACGTCTGGGCACCACCGTCGGTGGACGATCCGGTCAACGACCAACGGGACCCACACCACACGCCCGGGTCAACACTGGTCAAGCAGGTGAAATCGATCAATTTTCGGCCGCGGAAAGAATGGAAGTTCGAAAATCCGTTCGGTTCCCGCAAGGACAGCGAAGACGACGTGTCTTAAGCGTGTGAAAGGGTGTGGTGCATGAGCACCTCTACCGTCGCTGTCCTGATCATTGTCGTTGCCGTCCTCGCATTCGTTGGCGGGGCGTTTGTCGGCGCAGCGTTCCACTCTGTGCGCTCGACGCGGCACGACCCCCACTCGGCGGGTCCCGCTCAGGCGGGATTTCCCGCTGAGCAAGCAGCGATCCCCGCCTCCCCGGAGACTCGCGCATTCGAGGCAGAACGCCAACGTGAGCTGGACCGTCTCGGGCAGACCATGGAGCAACTTTCCGCGCAGCTGCGGGAAATGGACGAGGACAGAGCAGTCGCCTACTCCGCACTAGCCGGGCAAGTACAAGCCGTCACCCGGGCGTCTACCCGATTGGGTGACCGCACCGACCAACTCGTGGCTGCTCTTCGCTCCCCCAACACCCGGGGGCGGTGGGGCGAGATGCAGCTCGAGCGTGTGGTGGAGCTCGGCGGAATGACCCGTTACTGCGATTTCGATGTCCAGGCCACAGCGTGGGTCGACGGACGCATGGTACGGCCCGACATGGTGATTCGCTTGAGCCGCGGCCGCAACATTGTCGTGGACGCGAAGGTACCGTTTGGAGCATTCCTGGATGCCTTGAGCACCGAAGACCCGGAAGAGAAACAGGGGTACCTGCGCCGCCATAGCCACCTCGTGCGAAACCATGTGGCCACACTGTCCGAGAAGAGCTACGTCGAGGCATTCCACCCGACCCCTGAATTCGTCGTGCTATTCATTCCCGCGGACCCCTTCCTCGATGCCGCACTCGAACAAGACCCCGAGCTGCTCGACTATGCGTTTTCCCGCGACGTCGTCCTGGCCACCCCGACCACCTTGTTCGCGCTGCTGCGCACCGTAGGCCTTGGCTGGCAGCAAGAGAGCGCCACGGAGAAAGCGCAGGAGATCCAACGCCTGGGGACGCAGCTGTACACACGCCTGGGAACCATGGCCGAGCACTACAACCGGCTCGGAGCCTCCCTAGATAAAGCCGTCGAGGCCTTCAACGCCACCCTCGGCTCCATGGACTCCCGCGTAATAGTTACCGCCCGCAAGCTCAAAGACCTCGACGTCCCTGCTCATTCCGCCGCCCCGCCCGCCGTGCTGAACTCGGTGTCCACACGCACGCGTACCGCGCCTGCCCGCACCCACGAAGCGCAGCCGGAAGAAAAATGGGGGTAGCTCCGCCGAGTGACGCTTAGGGCGGCACAGCCGGCAGGTAACATGTTTCATCGTGTCTCATGCTTCCCCCCGCTCGTCGTCCACGTCTAAATCGACGCTGTCCGGCTTTTCCACGGGTTCCGGCATTGGCATCATCATCGCCGCGCTCGTAACCGGCGGACTGATCGCACTGTACAACGAGGCGGTGGGAATGCCGTTCCTCGTGCTGTTCGCGCTGGCGTCGATCATTGTCACCACCTTCGTCAATCCGAAGGGCCTGTTCATCACCGTCGCGTCAATACCGGTTCTGTACACGTTCTTCCTGCTACTGACGGGCACGCTGAACGCGTATTTCCAGCTCCCCGACGGCCAGACATCACTGGGCAAAACCTCAGCTCTGCTGATTCTCTATCCGCTAACCCAGTACTTCCCGGTGCTTCTTTTTGTCGCACTCGGAACGCTTCTGATTGCCCTGCTGCGCCACCGTTTGCTGAAGAAACAGAACGAGGACATTCTCGCGCGTGAAGAGCGCCAACGCCGCAATGCGAGCGCCTCGAACAGGCGAACGCGCTACGAAGCCTCACGGTCGCGACAGCGAACCACCAGGTCAGACAGCACTGACACCAAGGTAACGGTCGAGGAGCTTCTATCCCGCCGAGGTGAGCGCCAGAAGGCGAACCGGAATGAATCCCGCGTGGTCAGCCGCAGGCTAAGCGACGACCTGTATAACCCCTAAACCTTCCCTTATTCCCGCGTCCGCGGCGCCCGCAGATCACGCGGCAGCGCGAAGGTGATGGTCTCCGTGGTCGTGGTGACCTGCTCAACGTTGTCGAATCCGCGCTCGCTCAAGTACTCCACGACCTCGCGCACGAGGATCTCCGGCACCGACGCGCCGGACGTGACGCCGACGGTGGTCACGCCGTCGAGCCACGCTTCGTCGATCTGGCGCGCGTAGTCCACGAGATAGGCCGCGTCCGCACCGTTTTGCAGCGCCACTTCCACGAGACGTTTCGAGTTCGAGGAGTTCTGCGATCCCACAACGATCATCAGCTCGACTTTCTCGGCGATCGCCTTGACAGCCACCTGGCGGTTCTGGGTGGCGTAGCAGATGTCGTCGCTCGGCGGATTCTCGAGGTTGGGGTACTTCTCCCGCAGCCGCGACACGATTTCCATCGTCTCGTCGACCGACAAGGTGGTCTGGGACAGCCACACCAGTTTCTGGTCAGCCGGGAAATCAGGCGCAGCCTCGACACCATCCACACCGTCAACAAGGTGGACGACATCCGGTGCCTCACCGGCGGTGCCCTCCACCTCCTCGTGGCCTTCGTGGCCGACGAGAAGAATGTGGTAGCCGTCGCGCGCGAAACGCTTGACCTCGTTGTGCACCTTGGTCACTAGGGGGCACGACGCATCGAGCGCCATGAGGTTGCGCTGTCGCGCCGATTCGCGCACCGCCGGGGACACACCGTGCGCGGAGAAAACCACGTGCGCGCCTTCGGGGACTTCGTCGGTCTCCTCCACAAAGATCACGCCGCGCTGAGACAGGGTCTCCACGACGTACTTGTTGTGCACGATTTCTTTGCGGACGTAAATGGGGGCGCCGTATTTTTCCAGCGCCTTCTCCACGGTTTCAACTGCGCGGTCCACGCCGGCACAGTATCCGCGAGGGGCTGCAAGAAGGACGTTTTTTCCGGTGCTGGACATGGGACCAAGGGTAATGGATGGGCAGTCTAAAAGGTAAGCTGGCGTGCTCGAGAAGACCCCGGTGACCGCCGGGCTTCCTCGTCGAGCACCGAAGCAGTAACGCAAGCACCTACGGCCAGCAGAAGAAAGGGGGCGTGGGCCAATGGCAGGACAACCACCAAAGAGCACACCGGAGACACCGTGGTCAGTTTCCCAGGTCAACCAGACGGTCAAACAGTGGATCGAGCGGCTGGGTTGGTTGTGGATCGAGGGGCAGCTGACCCAGGTGAACATGAAGCCGACGTGGAAGCTGTCGTATCTCACTTTGCGCGACACCCAGGAACAGATGAGTTTGCAGCTCACCGCGTCGACGGAATTGTTGCGAAGTATGCCCACTCCGCTGAAAGACGGCGACCATGTGGTGGTCCGCGGCAAACCCGCGTTCTATGCCGGCCGCGGGTCGTTTTCGATGTGGGTCACGGAGATCCGCCACGTGGGCGAAGGCGAACTTCTGGCCAAGATCGAGCAACTGCGCAAAATGCTCGCCGCAGAGGGGCTTTTCGACGTCTCGCGCAAGCGCCCCCTCCCCTACCTGCCCACCCGCGTCGGCCTGATCACCGGCCGCGGATCCGCCGCAGAGCGCGACGTGCTTTCCGTGGCCAAGGACCGGTGGCCGGCAGTCGATTTCCGCGTGATCAACACTGCAGTCCAGGGCGCCAACGCCGTCCCGGAGGTCGTCGAGGCGCTCAGGCTTCTCGACGCCGACGAGACCATCGACGTCATCATCATCGCCCGCGGCGGCGGCTCCGTTGAAGATCTGCTCCCGTTTTCCGAGGAAGTCCTTCAGCGCGCGGTCGCCATAGCAAAGACACCAGTCGTTTCTGCGATCGGGCACGAGCCCGATAATCCGGTCCTGGACAACGTAGCCGATCTGCGCGCCGCCACACCGACAGACGCCGCTAAACGCGTCGTCCCCGACGTCGCCGCCGAATACGAGCTGATTGGCGAAGCCCGCTCCCGCATGGCCGCGGCGCTCCGCGGTTGGGTGCACCGCGAACGCGAGGGGGTCCGCCAGCTGCGCTCCCGCCCCGTCATGGCGAATCCGCTCACCCCGATCCTGCAGCGCCGCGAGGAGCTGGACCGTTCCCGGGCGTCCATCAGGCGCGACATCACCCGTCTCGTCGCCGCGGAGTCCGCCGAAGTTCGGGCTTTGCGCGCCCAAGTCTCAGCGCTTGGGCCGTCGGCGACACTCGCCCGAGGCTACGCTGTCGTCCAGGTTCAGCCCCGCGACGGCAGCGACGCCGAAGTGGTGACCAGCATCGAGCAGGCGCCGCCCGGATCCCAGCTCCGCATCCGCGTCGGCGACGGCTCCATCACCGCCGCCGGAATGTCCACCACCCCAGCCGAATAACCCCAGCCGAACAACCCGGGAGAAACTCAAGGAGAAATCATGGCAGAGAACACCTTCGGACAGGGCACGCCCAACGACAATGCCTTCCCCGACCCCGCAGAGCTCACTTACGAGCAAGCCCGCGACGAGCTCATCGAGACCGTGAAAATCCTCGAGCTAGGCCAGATGAGCCTCGACGAATCACTCAAGTACTGGGAGCGAGGCGAAGCCCTCGCCAAACGCTGCGAAGTGCTTCTCGACGGCGCCCAGAAGCGCGTCGAGTCCGCCCTCGGCACCGCCAGCTCCTCCGCTGGGGGCGACGAGACACGTTCAGGCGATTCCGACGACTAACGGAGACTGAGCAGCTCAGAAACCTCCGAAAGGCGAACTGGGAGGGCTAAGAGGAAGAGGCCGCCGGAGCCGCGTGCGGGAGCGGTGCCGTAGCGATCGTCGTAGCCATGAGTTCCCGGAATTCCTCCTCCGGCGCCTCCCCCTTCACCAGCAAGCGCACGTCACCAAGATCGACGACCCACAGATCGCGCACGTCATTCTCAGGAGAGGAATAAACGAGCGCCTCGTGGCCGGGGGCGTTGGGAACGTCGATAAGCTGCGTACCTGTTTTCTCGCGGGGCGAAGAATCCGCGCACTTAACCGCGGCATCCACGTCCGCGTCAGTCTGTGTGAGCTGAAGGAACCCCTCCTGCGGGGTCACCCAGCCGACTACCGGAGCGGGCATCTCCCCAATCGTCGAACGGCGCGCCGAATTATTCACCCACCCCTGGGGCATATCCGGGAAGCGCACCGGGAAATCCACCGCCCGGGCTTCCATGCCCATGAACGTCGCACCGTCGACCTCTTGGACGGGTCCGTTTTCCGGGCGCCCCGGGTTGAAACTGCACATGCCGGTAAAGCCGACGGCACCAATCATCAACAGCACAATGACAATGACATTGATCGTCATGTCCCTGCCGTCCTGGAAAATCCGGGGTTTCTCCTTAGCCACGCTAGCCAGTATGTCACGCCGCTTACGTGCACCCGAAATGCACTCATCGCCCCCGATCAGGTGAGAAACCAGACATACCGGACAGCCAAAGGTGCCAGAATAGACACAGAGGTGACATCATTTCACCGAAGAATCACCCCCACCCACTGCCCAGGAGGCGCACATAATGTCCAACCCCGTTGAAGCTCCGGACCGCAACCTCGCGATGGAGCTCGTTCGCGTGACAGAAGCGGCGGCGCTAGCGTCCGGCCGATGGGTCGGCCGCGGCAAGAAGAACGAGGGCGACGGTGCCGCGGTCGACGCGATGCGCAAGATGATCAACTCCGTGAACATGGACGGAGTCATCGTCATCGGCGAAGGCGAGAAGGACGAAGCTCCGATGCTCTTCAACGGCGAGAACGTCGGCAACGGCCAAGGTGCAGCCCTCGACCTCGCCGTCGATCCTGTGGACGGCACCCGCCTGATGGCCGAGGGCCGGCCGAACTCCATTTCCGTCATTGCCGCAGCTGAGCGCGGCACAATGTTCGACCCGACCGACGCGTTCTACATGAACAAGATCGCCGTCGGTCCGGAAGCCACCGGCGTGATCGACATCACTGCTCCCGTCGCCCACAACATCCAAGCCGTCGCGAAGGCCAAAGGCATCGACACGCGCGACGTCACCGTCGTCGTGCTCGACCGCCCCCGACACTCCCAGCTCGTCTCCGAGATCCGTGAAGCTGGGGCGAAGGTCCGCTTCATCATGGACGGCGACGTTGCCGGTGCCATCGCCGCAGCCCGCAACAACAACTCTATCGACATCGCCATGGGCGTCGGCGGAACCCCGGAGGGCGTCATCACCGCATGCGCGCTGAAGTGCCTCGACGGCGAAATCCAGGGCATGCTCGCACCGCAGTCCGACGAAGAGCGCGAGAAGGTTCTCGCTGCCGGCCACGACCTCGACCGCGTTCTCGGCATCAATGACCTGGTCAGTTCCGACAACTGCTTCTTCGCGGCGACCGGCGTCACCAACGGCGACATGCTCCGCGGTGTCTCCTACCGCTCCGACGGCGCCACCACCCGGTCCCTGGCGATGCGCTCCAAGTCCGGCACAGTGCGCCACGTCGAGTCCCTGCACAAGCTGGCTAAGCTGCGCGAGTACTCCGTCGTCGACTACTCCGGCCCGGGCAACTAAACCCCGCCGCTTCCCGAGCGCGGCCGCGCCGCATGAATGTCGCCCCCCTCAATGCGGGGGCGACATTCGGTCTTTCCGGCTCCCGCCAACCTCCGCTTGGGGCATAATCGCGGGTGGACAGGCACACAGAATCCGCCACGATTCCCGCGGCGGCACGATGCGTGCGAGCGACAAACTCAAAGGAAGATTATGGCTGATCAGGAATACCGCATCGAGCACGACACCATGGGTGAAGTGAAGGTGCCCGCGCAGGCTCTGTGGCGCGCACAGACTCAGCGTGCCGTGGAGAACTTCCCCATTTCCGGCCGCGGCCTCGAGGCTCAGCAGATCCGCGCCCTCGGCCTGCTCAAGGCAGCGTGCGCGACGGTGAACAAGGAATCCGGCGCTCTCGACGCAGCCAAGGCTGACGCCATCATCGCCGCCGCCAAGGAAATCGCGGACGGCCAGCACAACGACGAATTCCCGATCGACGTGTTCCAGACCGGTTCCGGCACCTCCTCGAACATGAACACGAACGAGGTCATCGCGTCTATCGCCAAGGCAGGCGGTGTCGAGGTCCACCCGAACGACGACGTGAACATGGGCCAGTCCTCCAACGACACATTCCCGACCGCGACGCACGTCGCCGCCACCGAGGCCGCTGTCAACGACCTCATCCCGGGCCTGAAGGTGCTGCAGGAGTCCTTGGAGAAGAAGGCCAACGAGTGGAAGGACGTGGTCAAGTCCGGCCGCACCCACCTCATGGACGCCGTCCCGGTCACCCTCGGCCAGGAGTTCTCCGGTTACGCTCGCCAGATCGAGCTCGGCATCGCGCGCGTCGAAGCAACCCTGCCCCGCCTGGGCGAGCTGCCGATCGGCGGCACCGCAGTGGGCACCGGCCTGAACACCCCGGCTGACTTCGGCGCCAAGGTGACCGAGGAACTCAAGAACCTCACCGGCGTCCAGGAGCTCACCGAAGCGGCAAACCACTTCGAGGCGCAGGCCAACCGCGACGGCCTCGTCGAGTTCTCCGGCGCAATGCGCTCCGTCGCCGTGTCCCTGTACAAGATCGCCAACGACATCCGCCTCATGGGCTCCGGCCCGCTGACCGGCTTCGCCGAGATCCACCTGCCGGACCTCCAGCCGGGCTCCTCCATCATGCCGGGCAAGGTCAACCCGGTCCTGTGCGAGACCGCCACCCAGGTCTCCGCCCAGGTCATCGGTAACGACGCCGCTGTCGCCTTCGCTGGCACACAGGGCCAGTTCGAGCTCAACGTGTTCATCCCGGTCATGGCGCGCAACGTCCTCGAATCCGCACGCCTGCTCGCCAACACGGCACGCCAGTTTGCCACCAAGCTTGTCGACGGCATCGAGCCCAACGTCGAGCGCATGCAGACCCTCGCCGAGTCCTCGCCGTCCATCGTGACCCCGCTGAACTCCGCCATCGGTTACGAGAACGCCGCGAAGGTGGCCAAGACAGCCCTCAAGGAAGGCAAGACGATCCGCCAGACCGTTATCGATCTCGGCTTCATCGGCGACGACCTGACTGAGGAAGAGCTGGACCGCCGCCTCAACGTCCTCGACATGGCGAACACCGACCGCAACTAGCGGAATCTTCTCTCCCCCCACACCCCGGCAGTGCAACGCTGCCGGGGTTTTCGGGGTTCAGGGCGGCGTCGAAAAGCGAATGCTTGCACTTTGTTGCACCCGGTGTAATCTGGCTGCTCGTGGATAGAGCCAAAAGGCGCGAAGAAACTCGCACACGCATCATCAACAGCGCGACCGACCTCGTCGAACAACACGGCTTCGACAACATCACCGTCGACGACATCTGCGCTGAAGCCAGCATTTCCCGCCGCACCTTCTTCAACTACATGGAAAGCAAAGACGAGGCCGTTCTCGGCCCCGCGCCGCTGACCGTTACCGACGAGGCGCTCCGCCGCATCGTCGAGACGCAAGCAGACAACCTCGTCGCACTGATCATCTCCGAAACCAGTCTCGCTGACGACGACGAGCTCGACAACGCCACCATCGAGCGCCGCCGCCGCATCTTCGCGTCGAACCCGACTCTCGCGAACCTCGCACTCGCGCGGCACCGCGCCACCTTCACGGCCATCTCCGATGCCCTCAGCGAGCACTTCGAACGATACCCCGGCGACCGACTCGCCCCCGAGCGCCACGTCACCGCCGAAATCCACGCCATCGTCGAACTCGTTCAAAACGCGGTGAGCATCACCTCCTTCAACCCAGAATTCTCCGAACCCGGCCAAGATCTGCATGACACCGTCCACAGCGCCGCTGTATTCATCACCGACTACGCAAGGAAACTCGAATGGTAAACACTAAGAAAAAGGGCCCGAACGTCGGGCTCGTCTTCACAGCGCTGCTGATCACAATGTTGATGAGCTCGCTCGGGCAGATGATCTTCTCCTCGGCCCTGCCCACCATCGTCGGCGAACTCGGCGGTGTCGAGCACATGAGCTGGGTGATCTCCGCGTTCATGGTCACCATGACCATTGCGCTACCGATTTACGGCAAGCTTGGCGACGGCCTCGGCCGCAAATGGTTCTACATCTCCGGCATCGCCTTCTTTGTCATCGGCTCCACCCTCGGTGGTTTCGCCAACACGATGACCCTGCTGATCATCGGCCGCGCCGTCCAAGGCTTCGGCGCCGGCGGCATGATGATCAACTCCCAGGCCATCATCGCGGAGGTCGTTCCCGCCCGTGAACGCGGCAAATACATGGGTGTCATGGGCGCCGTCTTCGGCATTTCCTCGGTCCTCGGCCCCGTCCTCGGCGGCTGGTTCACCGACGGCCCGGGCTGGCGCTGGGGATTATGGATGAACATCCCCCTCGGCCTGCTTGCCATGACCGTGGCATCCATCGTCCTCGACCTGTCCAAAGGTCAGCGTGACGGCTTCCGCTTCGACTGGCTGGGGGCGTCCCTCATGGCTGTGGCCACCTCCACGCTCATCCTCGCCACCACCTGGGGCGGGCTGCAGTACCCGTGGGGCTCCACCCGCATTATCGGTTTGCTGGTCACTTCCGCAATCTCAGCGGTTCTCTTCGTGCTCGTCGAGCTGCGCACCGAGAACCCTCTGGTTCCCATGCGGCTCTTCCGCAACCGCAACATGGCGCTGACCACGGCCGCCAGCGTCGTTCTGGGCATATCCATGACAGGTGTCATGGCCTACCTGCCGACTTACCTGCAGATGGTCCACTCCATGAACCCCACCGAAGCAGGTTTGATGATGATCCCGATGGTCGGCGGCATGATCATCACCTCCATTGGCATCGGCGCCCTGATCAGCCGTAGCGGCCACTACAAGGTCTACCCGATCGTCGGTCTCGGTGTCGTTGCAGCTGGGTGCTATTTTCTCTCGCGGCTCACCGCAGACACCGGCCTGTGGACCCTCGGCCTCTACATCTTCATCTACGGCTTCGGCCTCGGCATGGTGATGCAGGTTCTCATCCTCATCGTCCAAAACTCCTTCCCCATCGCCGTCGTGGGCACTGCGACAGCCGCCAACAACTTCTTCCGTCAAATCGGAATGTCCGTCGGTGCCTCCGTCGTGGGAACAGTCTTCATCCACAACATGCAGAAGAATATGGAAACCCGGTTGCCGGAAGCTCTAGCCCAACTCGGCCCTGAGGGAGCGAAGTACGCCGAAGCATTCCAGGACGGCGCCGCTCAATCAATGACGCCAGGCGCGGTCAACGGTTTGCCGCAGCCACTTCACGACGCCATCGCCACCAGCTACAACGACGGTTTGACCCCCATTTTCCTCCTGCTCATCCCCCTAGTCGTCACAGCGGCTCTCCTGCTCACTCCGGTGCGCGAAGACACTTTGAAGGAGACCGTGGAATAGCGCGCGTACTCACGCGGAGCCTGAAAAGAGCCGGTGCCAGTCATCTCCTGACCAGCACCGGCTCTCTTATTTTGTCCTAATCGGTAGCGGCGGCATCGCTCCTGCTCGCGGCATCGCTCTTGCTCGCGTCGGCACCGGCTGCGGCACCACCGTCGGTCGCGCTTCCGGTCGCGCCCCCGGTCTCGGGCTGAGCCCCATTTTCACCTGCAGCGGGCTTCTTTCCCGGCTTCGGCAGCAGCAACTCGTAAATGTCAGTGTCACGCCACGTGCCAGCCATCTCCCCGTAGGTCATCTTGGCCATCTGGTGGTAGGTGCCCACTTTCACAAACCCGCGAGACACATGCAGGCCAGCAGAGCCCTCGTTCTCGGGAAAGATCCACGAGTGAATGGACCACTTGTTCAAGTCCTTGCAGGTCTGGATCAGCTTGTCCAGCAGCGCCCCGGACACGCCGCGTCCGCGGGCATCCGCATGAATGTAGATGGAATCCTCGACGACCCCGTGGAACACGGAACGGGTGGACGCCTGAGCGGCGGCGACCCAGCCGAGGACCTTGTCATCGTCGTCAGGCTCGACGGCGACGAAGACCGTCTCGATGATTTTGTTGGTGGCAAATTTCGCCCACGTCGGCCCCTCGGTCTCGTACGAAGCGTGGCCCGTACCGAGGCCAGATTCGTAGATGTCGCGGACCTGCGGGTAATCCTCAGGACGGATGGGACGGATCGTGAAATCGCGATTCGGCATGGCGACCATCGTACAACTGCCTTTCTCGGCCTGTGAATTACCTGCTTACGCATGGTCCTCGAGCAAGTCGGTAACCAGCTCTGCAATCGGAGAACGCTCGGAGCGGGTAAGTGTCACGTGAGCGAACAGATCCTGCCCTTTGAGCTTCTCGATCACCGCCTGCACGCCGTCATGCCGCCCCACCCGCAAGTTGTCGCGCTGTGCGACGTCGTGCGTGAGAACCACGCGTGAGCCGCGGCCGAGACGCGAAAGAACCGTCAACAGGACGTTGCGCTCAAGGGATTGCGCTTCGTCGACAATCACGAACGCATCGTGCAGGCTGCGGCCGCGGATGTGCGTGAGCGGCAGCACCTCCAGCAGATCACGCGCTGCGACTTCTTCGAGCACATTGTCCGAAACAACGCCTTCCAATGTGTCGTACACCGCCTGAGACCACGGGTTCATCTTCTCCATCTCATCGCCCGGAAGGTAGCCCAAGTTCTGCCCGCCTACCGCGTACAGCGGCCGGAAAACAATGATGCGTTTGTGCTCTCCGCGCTCCAAAACCGACTCCAGCCCTGCGCACAGAGCAAGCGCGGACTTACCGGTTCCGGCGCGGCCGCCGATGGAGACGATGCCGACGGTGTCGTCGAGAAGCAGATCGAGCGCAACCCGCTGCTCGGCGCTTCTGCCGGACAATCCGAAAGCGTCGGCGTCGCCGCGGACGAGTTTCACGCCTCCGCTTGGTGCCACCCGCGCAAGAGCAGACTGCCTCCCCGCGTTCAGCGTCAAACCGCAATGCACCGGGAGATCACCAGTGTCAATAGCTGCAAAACCGGTGGCATACAGTTCGTCGATCTCTTCCCCGGAGACCTCCAGCTCAGCCATTCCCGTGTAGCCCGTAAGCACGACATCCTGCGCGCGGTACTCCTGCGCCGCCAAACCGACCGCGCCCGCTTTCACGCGCAGCGGCACGTCCTTGGTCACCAGAACGGTGTCCTTACCCTCCTGCATGAAGTTGAAGGCGCACGCCAGAATTCGGTTGTCATTCTCCGGCCCGCGCAGCGCAGCAGGAAGGTTCGTTTGGTCCTGGTGGTTCAGCTCCACCCGAACGGTGCCGCCGTCGATATTGACCGGCATGGGCTCGTCCAGCCGGTCGTAGTCCTGGCGCAGGTCCTCCAAAAAGCGAAGAGCTTGGCGGGCGAACCAGCCAAGCTCTGGGTGATGACGTTTTTGCTCGAGTTCCGTGACGACCACGAGCGGGAGAACAACGCTGTGCTCCGCGAACTTTCTCAGCGCCCACGGATCGGACAACAGAACCGAGGTGTCCAGCACATAAGTTTTCAGTGCGGCGGGCGATGTGAGTTGTTCGGGATTGTCGCCCGCGCTTTCCATTCGAGCGCCGGCAGTTTCAAGATGGCTAACAGAAGGGTCAAACATGAACTTGCTCCCCTAGTGCGGTTGGTGGTAGCCAGGACCGTTCTTCGCGGTGCCTGACACCTGCCACACTAGAGGAGCAAAGTGTAAATTACATCGATGTAAGGTTAACTTCCGTTAAACCTCAATCGTGCAGGTAGTTAGCTGATTTTGGCGCCGAACTCGCCGTTCTCCTCGAGCCACTCGATGGTGCCGTTCTGGAACTCCTGGATCCAGCCGTTGTCGTCAGAACGCTTGTCCTCAGCCTTCAGCGGCAGGCCGATCTCGTTCTTCAGGCCACCGTCCTTCTTCCAGGTCTTAGCGATCTCGCCGACCAGCGGCACAGCACCCGTCTCCTCGGAGTAGACGATGTTCTTCTCAGCGTCGTACTCGATGAGGGTTGCGCCGTCCTCGGTGGTCTCGACGTTGAACGGGTCACCCCAGTTGCCCAGGCCGAGCTCCTCCGGAGCGTTAGCGGCAGCCGCCGGAACAACGACCTTCTCGCCGTCCTGAGTGGTGATCTCGGTGGTCTCACCGTCCGCCGCAGCAGCGTCAGCTTCCGAAGCAGCGGTCTCGCTCTCAGCGGTAGCGGAGGTCACGGTAGCGGTATCGGTTTCGGTTGCCTCAACTTCTTTGACGTCGCCTTCGTCGTTGGAGCAAGCGACAAGACCTGCGGACAGAGCGATTGCTGCGGCGGCTGCACCAAACTTGCGGTTCATAATTTAAGTATCCTTTCGTAAACAATTTCTAATGTTGACAGTTCACCATTATGCAACTTTGTTTCACCTCCGATTCTTCCACACCCCCGTTTTAGGGTGTTTTGATCGGACTCCCTTGCGCTGCGCACTGGTTTTGCCCTTAACTTTCCTGTCCCCTTTTACGCTCGCGCGCCCGCTTTTCGACGTTCCCCCGCCTTCCGACGCTTCCTTGCCCCTCGAGACTCCCCCGCCCCTCGACGAGTTCCTCGTCCTCCCCTTCGCCACTCCCACGAAGTCCTGAATCGCCTCGGAATCGTTCTCGACCTTCCACACAAGAGCGATGCTCGTCTCAGCCGGCCTTGGGGCGCCGGCAGCACCCGGCACGGCACCAGACCCAGCAACTCCAGCATCAGCAACTCCCGCGCCGGCAGCGCCCGGCTCGGCAACCGCACCGGCGACTCCCAACTCAGCGCCCACTCGTTGCGCACCAGATCCGTCATAGAGCACCTCGAGAACTACTACCTGCTTCTTCGACAGCATCTTGAGAAGCGGCGCTGGCGCGAATGCGACGCCGACGTTCGCCGCCACAACCTGTAGTGCCGCACGCAGATCATCGATCGAGTTCCCAGCACCCGAGCTGCTACTCGCACCCGCGCCCACGCTCTCATTCACGTCCGAGCCGCCGTCCGCGCTCGACGCGCCGTACTCACCTGCACCAGCGTTGTTGTCTACACCAAAGCGGTAGTTGACGTGCTCGTCGGCGAGGTCAGAAAGTCGCACAGCTTCCCCGCCTTTGGCATACAGCTCGGCATAGACGGAGTCTTTCGGCACGGCCACACCGGGCTTCTCCGGGTAGAGCTTCACCTGGTGGAACCACTCCCCCGGGGCGCCGATGCGGGGGTCGGGGAGGCGGAGGAGGGCGAGGTCGGCGCGGTCGTCGATAAGCATGGCGAACGGATCGTCGCTGGGGATGTCCTCGAGCCCGTGGTCGGTGGTTTCGCGGTAGCGAGAGAACCATTTGCCGGGTTCGGTTCCAGTGACGAAGGCGAGGCGCAGCATGCCACGATGCTACCGTTTGGGCATGAGCGAACAGCCGTCAAGCACAGCGATGAAGCCCGCCACCGCAGCGAAGAAGCTGGGGATTTACCTGCCCGCGACGCCGCCCGAATTCCAGGAAGGCGGAATCACCCACGCACAGTTGCGCGAGCTGCAGGACACACCGCCGGAGTGGCTGACCACGCTGCGCGCCGAGGGCCCCCACCCCCGCCCCGAGGTTGCCCGCAAGCTGGGTGTCAGCATCACGGCGCTGAAGAAAAATGGCATGGATAAGCCGCTGACTACCCCGGAGATCAAGGAGCTCCTGGGTGATCAGCCGGCGTGGCTCTCCGAGGCGCGGCGCATCCACGCCGAAGAGCGCGGAAGCGACGCTTAGAGCATCTTCCAGTCTTCGAGGCCCGGGTAGAGCGGGAAGTCCTGCGCGAGCTTGTCGACGCGCGCCCGCAACCCCTCCACGTCCGCACCCTTGCCCTGAGCGAGTGCGGTGCCGATGATGTCGGCGGTCTCCGTGAATGCGGCCTGATCAAAACCGCGGGTGGCCAGAGCTGACGTGCCGATACGCAGGCCGGAGGTGACCATCGGCGGACGCGGGTCGTTCGGCACAGCGTTGCGGTTGACGGTGATGCCGACAGAGTGGAGCAGGTCCTCCGCCTGCTGGCCGTCAAGCTCGGAGTGGCGCAGGTCCGCGAGCACGAGGTGGACGTCGGTGCCTCCGGTGAGCACGTCGATACCGGCCGCTGTGCAGTCGGCAGCGGTGAGGCGCTCAGCCAGGATGCGCGCTCCCTCAAGGGTGCGCTCCTGACGGTTCTTGAACTCCTCGGTGCCCGCGATCTTCAGCGCGGTCGCCTTCGCAGCCACCACGTGCATGAGCGGGCCGCCCTGCTGGCCGGGGAAGACTGCTGAGTTCAGTGCCTTGGCGTAGTCCTGCTTGGCCAGGATCATGCCGGAACGCGGTCCGCCCAGAGTCTTGTGGATCGTGGTGGACACCACATCGGAGTGCGGCACCGGCGACGGGTGCAGGCCAGCCGCGACGAGACCGGCGAAGTGCGCCATGTCGGTCCACAGGTATGCGCCGACCTCGTCAGCGATGGAGCGGAACGCCGCGAAATCGACGGTGCGCGGGTATGCGGACCAGCCCGCGATGATCACCTGCGGACGGTGCTCGAGCGCCAGCTCGCGGACCTTGTCCATGTCGATGAGCATGGTCTCCGGATCCACTTCGTAAGCGACGACGTTGTACAGGCGGCCGGAGAAGTTGATCTTCATGCCGTGGGTAAGGTGGCCGCCGTGCTCCAGCGACAGACCCATGATGGTGTCACCCGGCTTGATCAGCGCGTGCAGGACAGCCGCGTTTGCCTGGGCACCGGAGTGGGGCTGGACGTTGGCGTATTCGGCGTCGAAAAGCTGCGTGGCGCGGTCGCGCGCGATGTTCTCGATGACGTCGACGTTTTCGCAGCCGCCGTAGTAGCGGCGCCCCGGGTACCCCTCCGCGTATTTGTTCGTCAGGACAGACCCCTGGGCCTGCAGCACCGCACGCGGAACGAAGTTCTCCGACGCGATCATCTCGAGCGTGTTGCGCTGGCGGGACACCTCCCCGAGAATCTGCTCGTAAACATCCGGGTCGAGCGAGGCAAGGTCTTGGTAGCGGAAATCTTCAGACATGTTCCGGGGTTCCTTTCGGTACGGCAGTTGTGCGCCAGTATGCACTACTTCACTCTAGACACCGCAGACACGGCCCTCATACAGGAGTCACGCCCCAGCTGGTGTAAGAATGGTGCCCATGCCGCGACCCGCAGACCCGAGCCCTTACCTGGATTTCCCGCGCGATGCCTGGCGCGAACGCCGCGCGCACATGCCCCAGGTGATCGACGAGGACGATCTCGAGCAGCTCCTCGGTATCGGCGAGAGCATGGACCTGCAGGAAGTCGCAGACATCTACCTGCCGCTGTCGCGTCTCATCCACCTGCAGATACGCGCCCGCCAGAAGCTCACAGCAGTCACCGAGACATTCCTCGGGGAAAATCCGGGGCACGTGCCGTTCATCATCGGCATCGCGGGCTCCGTCGCCGTAGGCAAATCCACGACGGCGCGTGTCCTGCAAGCGCTTCTCCAGCGGTGGGATTCGCACCCTCGCGTGGATCTAGTCACCACTGACGGTTTCCTGCTCCCCGCCGCCGAGCTGCGCGAGCGCAACCTCATGTCGCGCAAGGGGTTTCCGGAGTCCTACAACCGGCGCGACCTGCTTCGTTTCGTCACCGAGGTCAAGGCGGGCCGCGAGAACGTGAAGACTCCCTTGTACTCCCACGACGCGTACGACATCATCCCCGGCGAGTACCAGGTGGTGGACCAGCCCGACATCCTCATCTTGGAGGGGCTCAACGTGCTGCAGACGGGCCCGACCCTCATGGTGTCGGACTTGTTCGATTTCTCGGTCTACGTCGACGCGCGGACGCAGGACATCGAGAAGTGGTACATCGACCGCTTCATCAAACTCAAGAACACCGCGTTCCGCCGTCCGGGCGCGCACTTCGCGCGGTTCGCGGACCTCACCGACGAGGCGGCGGCAGCCGAGGCCCGCAGGATTTGGCAGACGATCAACCTGCCGAATCTCGTGGAGAACATCCAGCCGACGAGAGTGCGCGCGTCACTCGTCCTCTCCAAAGCCGCCGACCATTCGGTTCAGCGCGTACGCATGCGCAAGATGTAGGGCGCACGCTTATCGACGCCTACTTCCCGAACCTCCTCGACCTCTGCGAGTAATCCCTCAACGCGCGCAGGAAATCGATCTTGCGGAAGGCCGGCCAGTATGTGTCGGTGAACCAGATCTCCGAGTACGCCGACTGCCACAAGAGGAACCCGGAAAGCCGCTGTTCACCGGAGGTGCGGATCACCAAATCCGGATCCGGCTGACCGGAGGTGTAGAGGTGGGCGGAGAGGGATTCTACGGAGACTTCGTCGGCAAGCTTGTCGGCGGGAACTCCTTCGGCAACCTTGGCTTCGAGGAAGTTCTTCACTGCGTCGACGATCTCCTGGCGCCCGCCGTAACCCACCGCGATATTGACCACGATGCCGGTCTTGTTCTCCGTGGCCGCCGCCGCAGAACGCATCCTGTTGGCCACCTTCTCCGGCAGCAAGTTGAGGTGGCCGACGAGTCGGATACGCGCCTCGTAATCATCCCCCGACAGCTCGTCGACCACACCCGAAATGATGTCGTAGAGCAGCTGCACCTCCTCTTCGGTGCGCGAGAGATTCTCCGTGGACAGCAGGTAGATCGTGACGACATCGACATCCATTTCCGCCGACCACTGCACCAGCTCCCCGATCTTCGCTGCCCCGACGCGGTGCCCGTGGGAAATGTCCTCGAAGCCGGCTTCGCGCGCCCAACGGCGGTTACCGTCAGCCATTACAGCGATGTGCTCCGGACGATTGACCCCCTGGAGTTCACGCTTCAACCGCTTCTCGTAAAGCGGGTACAGAAGTCGGTCGAGCATAGCCACGTAGTTCAGCTTACCCCCACGGTGGGGTCTCCCGGCAGGGGTTTCAGCCGGTCCCGTTACGGGTGCTCGCGGCCCGGTCCCGTTACGGGTGCTAGAAGAAGGTCTTCTTGCGTCTGTCGAGGAGCCCCTCGGCCTCCATCGCTTCGTCGACAGCCTTTTCGTCGAACACGTCTAGTCCCCGCTCCTCCGCGAAACGCTTGCGACGGAGAAAGCGTGAATAGCGGCGGTGAAACGCCCACCCAATGAGCAAAATGACCACCATCAAGCACACGACAATGAGTGCACCGATGGGCTCCGCCTTGCCGAACTCCGGCCCGACCGGCGCGTCCTTATTCATCTGCTGCGCCAGATTCATCTGCTGCGCGAGCACAAGAACGGTCTCAGCCGCCGCGGGTGTCAGCACTTCGATCCCCATTGTCACTGTCGCTCTCCTTCATGTTCGGCACGTCCAGCTGCTCCAGTTTGTCCAGCGTGTCCGGCCTGTTCGGATTGTCCAGCCTGTTCGGATTGCCCAGCAAACTCCGCATCTTCCTCGCCTACGGCTGCAGTTTCGGTTACGGTGCCGGCCTCGGTCTTGGCATCGGCGTCGGAGCCGGTGTCAGCTTCGATGCCCGCAAACAGGTCATCCTCGGGCAGTGTCGCCGGAACACGAGTCTGCGCCAACTCGAACTCCTCGGTCGGCCACACTTCCTGCTGCACTTCGACGGGACTGGCCAGGAACGCACCGGCGGGGTCGATCTGGGTGGCGTGCGCGGTCAGAGCTTCGGCGCGGTTAGAAAAATAGTCACCGCATTCGACCTGGGTGGTCACGCGCCGCATGATGTCGGAGGCGTTCTCCTCCCAGCGCTTCAGCATGGGTTCGTATGGGCTCGGTTTGCCTGCCTCGATGAGACGGTCGTGGAGCAACCGCATCCGCTGCGCAACAAAACCGTGGCTGTAGTAGAGCTTCAATGGGGTCCACGGCTCGCCTGCCTCCGGCGCGAAATCCGGATTACCGGCCTCCTCCCACGCAATCATGGACACCTTGTGCACCATGATGTGGTCTGGGTGCGGGTAACCACCGTTCTCGTCGTAAGTGATGATCACGTGGGGGCGGAACTCGCGGATCTTTTCCACCACGACCTTGGCCACTTCGACAGGGTCCTCGAGAGCAAAGCAGCCCTCCGGCAACGGGGGCAGCGGGTCCCCCTCGGGCAGACCCGAATCCTCGTAGCCCAGCCACTCGTGCTCGACACCCAAGGCAGCAGCGGCGGCGGCCATCTCTTCGCGGCGGATCTCTGTCATCCGCTCGATAATCCCGGGACGGTCCATTGCCGGGTTGAGAATGTCTCCACGCTGCCCGCCGGTGCATGTGAGCACCTTGACTCGGTTGCCCTCGTGGGCGTACTTCGCCATCGTCGCGGCGCCCTTGCTGGACTCGTCGTCCGGGTGCGCGTGGATGGCCAGCAAACGGTATCCCGTCACTTAGTGTTCCACCTCTGCTTGGGGTTAAGGTTGATCGCGGAACAAGTTTAGTACCTCCCTTGACGAGAAAGAGCACCCACCGTGGCAAAGCCCGAATCCATGCCCGAATCCACGCCCGGGTCCAAGGCTGGGGCCCAGGCTGGGGCCACGTCCGACGCGCCAACGACGGGTGCACGAACTTCCGCCAACCGCACACGCGACAACGCAGGCAACAACGGAAGATCCACGCGCGCACGCTACGGCACCAGCACCGCCGAGGCAGCCCCGTCCCGCACCGCCGGCAAGATCGTCGCCGTCGTCAGCGTGCTCTTCCTTGTCCTCCTCCTCGTGTTCGCCGGCCGCTACATCATGCAGCGCCGCGAGGAACCCATCTCCGCCACCCTCGTCTCGCACGAGCGTATCGACGACACCACCTCTCGCGTCTGGTTCGACGTCTCCCGCAACGACCCGTCTGTCCCCGGCTACTGCATCATCACCTCCCTCAACTACGAGCACGCCGAAATCGGGCGCCGCGACGTAGTCCTCCCCGCCGGCGGCGAGAAGCAGACCCGCATGTACGTCGATATCCCCGTCCGCGATCAACCGGTCTCAGGAGGCGTGTACGGATGCTCGACAACTATCCCGTCCTTCCTTGACGCGGAGGCGGAATACGTGGAGGCGAGGTAGGAAGCGTCGATAGGCGATGCTCATGTTACGATCCGAACGTCTACCTAAACGAACGTGAGGAAACGAGGGTCCGAACTCCATGGCTGAAAAGCAGCAGCAGTACATCACCCCGGAAATGAAGGCTAAGCTCGAGGGCGAGCTGCAGCAGCTCATCGACAACCGCCCGGTGATCGCCGCTGAAATCAACGAGCGCCGCGAAGAGGGCGACCTCAAAGAGAACGCCGGCTACGATGCCGCCCGCGAACAACAGGACCAGGAAGAAGCCCGCATCAAACAGATCTCCGAGCTGCTGGCAAACTCCACCACCGAACGCGCTGGTGTCGTCGAAGGCATGGCCGTCGTCGGATCTGTCGTCCACGTCTACTACAACGGCGACGAAGACGACAAGGAGACCTTCCTCATCGGTACCCGTGCCGCCTCGACCGACAACAAGGACCTCGAGACCTACTCCGAGCAGTCCCCCCTCGGCGCCGCCGTCCTCGGAGCCACCGAAGGCGAAACCCGCACCTACACCGCCCCGAACGGCCGCGAGATTTCGGTCACGATCGTCTCCGCGAAGCCGTATGATTCGGTTAAGGCTAAGACCCCGCGCGCGATCTAAACGCGCACTACACATTCCGCGTATCCACGCGTGACGCCACCTCAAGAATTTCTAGGAATTAAGGACCCCGCAGTGACTACCCGCACTTCCCGCAAGGTTGCCGCCCTCGCTCTCGTCGCCGCCACCGCATTCGGCGTGACCGCCTGCACCCCGCCGAACCAGAAGGACTCGGCCCAGAAAGTCGACACCGCAACCAGCCAGAACCCGAACTCCCTGCCGGATGCCGGCCAGACCGGGGGCACCGCCACTGCGACCGCGACCAACGTCACCGACGCGAACGCCTCCGCCCAAGCCACCACCACCGCCGAGCGCGCCGCCGCGAACGCCGCCGCCGACGGCACCCCGCTTTTCATCAACTGCGAGACCGAAGCCGAGCACAAGCCCGGCACCATCATCCTTAACTGCAAGGACAAGAACGACATCGCAGAGAACATCACGTGGGACGAGTGGACCGACGAGATCGCCCACGGAACCGCCACCCGCAACATCAAGGATGTCGACCGCGTTGTTAATGACGCGCAGATCACCCTGTCCGCGCCCGAGGTCGTCAACGGCGCGCTTGTCTTCACCCAGGTTTCTATCGACGGCGCCAGCGTCCAGACGCAGACGACCTACTAAAACGCACCGCGCGCCCCTCGCGTAGACACGCGCTTTTCGACGTCTCCCCCTCCGCGACCCATCCAACCCCGCCACCCAGCCGTGAAGTACCAGGGTGCCGGGGTTGTGGTGTCTTTGGACAGGGGTGAATCCACGCTCCCAGCTCACACTTCTCTCACCGGGGCGTGTTGAGGTGTCCGTCTCGATTTCGGGCATGCTTCTTTGGCCGTCCTGCCACTGTCTTCGTGAGCAGGGCGGCGGAGGCGTCGATAAGCATGCAAAAAGGCCCGCACTGAAGTGCGGGCCGCGGAATCCGCTTGGTGGGAGCTAGCTAGTCCCGGTTGAAGTAGGACAAGAAACGCAGGATCTCGGTGTAGAGCCAGACCAGCGTCACGGCGAGGCCGAGGGCGACACCCCAGGCCATCTTGGCGGGGGCGCCGGTGCGGACGAGCTTGTCGGCGGTGTCAAAGTCGGTGAGGAAGCTCAGCGAACCGAGGACGATGCAGACGAGGGAGAAGAGGATGGCGATGGGGCCGCCGTCGCGAAGCGGGGACATGCCGGTGAAGATGAACAGCAGCAGGTTGCCCAGCGCGAGCACAGCGACGCCGATGATGCAGCCGGTGACGATGCGCGTGAACTTCGGGGTGACGCGGATGGCGCCGGTCTTGTACACGAAGAGCATGCCGGCGAAGACACCGATGGTGCCCAGGATCGCCTGGAAGATGATGGCGCCGGCGTTTTCAGCGCCGATGATGACACCGGACAGAAGGAGCGAGAATCCGCCCACGAAGAGGCCTTCAAAAGCTGCGTAGATCAGGGTGACGGCGGCGGAACCGTATTTGCGGCCGAAGGAGTGAACCAAGACGGTGATGAAGCCGCCGATGGCGCCCACGAAGGTAAGAAGCATCGCCGCGGACTGGTTGACAAAGCCGAGGCCGAAGTTGACCGCGGCGAAGGCGACAATGACGGCGAGGGTGATGCCGGTCTTGGTGACGATGTCGTCGACGGTGATGGGGCGCTCAGCTGTCTGGCCGTAGCCCTGGCTGAAGTTCGGGGTTTCGCCGTACTGGGTCTGACCGTACGGGGACTGCTGCGGGTAGCCGGCCTGGGGCTGGGCGTACCCGTTGTTCTGTTGGGCCTGCGGGAGGCGCGTCAAGACGGGGTTGTTGGATTTCACGCTTCTCGAGTTCCTTTCTGTTTCTTCCAAGCGGCGTTGAAACCGATCATCGATCATACTGTGCAACGCCCCACGTCTCCGTTTCGTTCCCGGGCGGGGCGAAATAGTATGAAGTCATGGTCATGGGGTGGGGTCGCGGCAAGCGCATGGGTCGCGCTACCGGCGGTGATCATCTGCTCGCCCATCTTGAGCGGGTCGCGGGCGCGGGCCCGGAGGAGATCCACGGTGAGCTGGCTTTTTCGGAGGATACGGCGGTGCTCGTGTACCGCCTCGAGGCCCCGGTCGCGCACATGTTGTACGTGACGTACGGGTTGTCGCGGACGCGTTCGTCGGCGCCGGTGGCCGGCATTCAGGACGAGCTGACCATCCGCGTCCCCGCCGAATCCGTTCCGCCTGTGTGGCCGGTTCAGCGGTTGCGCAATCTGGCGCGTTATCAGAAGGCGTCGGGGTACCCGATCGAGCCGGGCCACTACATGGATCTGCGCGCACCTGTACAGGAGGGCGCTTCGCTGTCGGGTTTCATCTTCGTCTCCGATCCGTGCGTACCCCTCCTTTCCGCACCGACGGGGCGCGTCCGCTTCATCAACGCTGTGCCCGTCACCGCGGACGAGCTCGACGCGGCGCTGCGCTGGGACCCGCTGAAATTCGCGGGTCTGCTCGGCGACGCGTTGCCTTTAGGCATCAGCGATCCCACGCGCGCTTCATTGCTTATCGACGCCTCCTTCACCCACCCCCTCACCTCCCTCACCGTAAGAGACGGATCCACCATTGCTGCGGTGTCCTCGGGGTACTTCGCGGTCGATGCCACGGGCCGGATCGACATGACCACGCACGCCGCCGCGCATGTGTTGCGGGCGATGAAGTGGCGTTTGGGCTATGGGCGCCCGTTCGCCGTGGTCGGCGAGGGCGAGACAGGATGGGCACGGTTCCTTCCAGCTGAAAGCGACGACGAGCCGGGGATCGTTTACGGCGCGGACCCCGCATCCGGGCCCCATCTAACTGTGAGCGTGAACCGCGCTTTGCGCCACGAGGTGCTGGCGGTGCTGGACACCGTGCCGGGCTCGTACCGGTTCACCTCGGCTCCGATGTCTATTCACGTCATCGACCCCGAGCGGTAAAAGTGTGCCGCGGCGAGCGGTGTGTGCTTGTGCCCCCAGTGGGACTCGAACCCACACTGAATCGATATGTGTTTTTGACCATTTTTGGCGTCGCCGCAGCACAGAGCTCGACGCTGACAATCGCCTGGCGAGGGGTGTACTGGGCAAATTGGTGTGGCCGTGCTCCAAACGGGGGGGCAAACGGGGGGAAACGAGTTCAAACGGGGGGAAGATCAAGCCAAACGGGGGGCACGGCGGTGGGCCCTCCCCCGGCGTTGCGCAACCATGTTTCACTCCCTCGCAGGGGGACGTGACAGCACCCTCACGCCATGCGCGGCGGACGAGGGCATGGCAAGATCAACACCGCGCGGCACCCCCCCGGCTGCGCAGAGGTGAGCCCCCGCCGCGGACTGCGGCGGGGGCTGGTGGTCGTGGGCAGGACTAGGCCGCGGCGCTGCGGGTGACGATGGTGTGGACTTGCTGGCGTGACACCCCGGCAGCGGCGGCGATGGCCTCGCGCGGTGCGCCGAGGGTGACCGCGCGGACTATCAGGGCATCGCGGCGGGTGCGCAAGCGACGGAGTTCGTCGGTGATGCCAGTGATGTCACGCCGGGTGTCGCGGAGGTCATCGAGGGTGTCCGCGAGCTCGTAGGTCAGCCCGGCCTGGGTGATCGCGCGCTCGGTCAGGGTCATCGCGGCGCCACCTGGGTGTAGGACGTGGGCATCACAGTGACGGGGATGCGCGTGCAGGAAATGGGTTCGGGATCACCGGGGACCGCCCCGATCGCGGTGCAGAAGCCGTTGTACGCCGCGGGGGTGACGGTCAGGCCCGGCGTGGTGGTGTCGCCGGACGGCTCCGCGGTGGGCGCAGCGGTGGGCGTGGTCTCGGGCAGGGTCATCGCGGTCACCGCGGCGACCGCGAGGGTGATGGCCGCAGCGAGAGCAATGGGCTGTGATGTGAAAGTTTGGATGTCGTTCATACGTTCGACTTTACGTCCGTGGCCAGGCCGAGGTAAAGGGACTTGACACAATATCGTAGCCGTATAACGCCCACGCTACCGCCACGCGCAACGGCCAGCGCAGGGTGTTGCTTTTCGCACGCCTGTTCGCATGGCCAACGCCCCGCCACACATCTCTGGATTTGACTCCTGGCTGCCTAGAAGCATAGACTGCTCGTGAGCATAGAAGCTCACGTTCAAGGTTCCACCGTGAAAGGATGAACAATGGAGAAAGTAATTTCCCGAGTGAACTGCACAGACGCCTCTTGGAGCGCCGAAGCCTGGCTGGAAAGAGGTCGTATGTGGTGGAAGGCTAGCCCTTCCCGCATCATCGACTGCGATCTCCTCGTCGTAATCGATGCAAATAACGTCGTTCGTGCGGTCGGCCGAATCGAGGGTGTATCCAAAGATTTAGACAGTGCTTCAGGACGCATTGCCATCACCGCACGACCGGAGGTCGACAGCACCTGGCTCGGCAAGACGATCGAACGTCCCAGTTCCCGAAATCCAGTTGTCTACGTCGACAAACTCTGTGAAGTGAGGTAGATCCTTTTCGGGAATTACGCGCGGGTCATTCGCGCGTAGACACACCAACGCCCCTGCCGCGGGCTGCGGCGGGGGCGGGGGTGTTGGCGTTGGTCCGGCCTGGTCAGGCCAGGGCGCGGCGTGTGGCGGTGCCAGGCCGTGGGAGAACGCGTCGGCGTATGCCGCGGGCATCGCGGCTGGGTCCGCCGGGAAGGCGGAAGCAGTTGTCCCAGCCGAGGATGACATCGCCGCGGCGGGTGAGCTCGGCGAGGACAGTGGGCATATCCGTGGCCCACGTCGGCCCTGCGGCCCGGGTGAGCTCCGCCGCGGTGGCGGTGCCGGGGGCACTGTCGAGGAGGTCGAAGACCAGGGCTTCGAGGGGATCGTCATCAGGGTGCATGTGACTCAGATTACTTCCGGTAGAAGTCCAAGGTTTCAGCCTCGGCCGCGAGTGGCAGGCCAGCCGCCCACGCAGGGGCCTCCTCCATGAGCTCGACCAGCGCGTCCGCCTCGGCTTCGTCACGCGCCTCTGCGACAATCTCGTCGTGGACATGGAAGACCGTGTGCACCCCCGCCGCCTCCGCGCGGACGAGCGCATCGGCAAGCAAGTCCCGCGCTATGGCCTGCGTTACATTTTCCACGAGTTTGCCGCCGTAGGTCGAGGCGCGCCGCCCCCGGGCATCGGTGAAGTGAATCGACATCTCTCCCTCGCGCGGCCCGCTGCGCTGCGGCTCGATGCGGGCGTCTACGTACCGCATGACACGCCCGGAGGGAAGCTGAATTAGCAGGTCGCGGGCACCACTGCGGCCCGTGATGCTCGGCGCAGACGCGATGCCGAGGCGGTAGCCGTACACCGCCGCGGTCGATGCCAGCGCGGTGCGGCATGCGGCTTCGAGCTCGCCCCAGAAATTCACGATGCGGGGATTGGTAGAGCGCCACTTCGAGACGACCTCGCGCAGCTGGGCTTCCCTGATGTCGGGGTTCATGGCCTGAAGTGCGCGCCAGCTCGCGCCGTAGCCACAGCCGAGCACGGCGATTTTCCCCAGCGCTCGGAGGTGACCATTCTCGCCGTTCTTCTCGACGGTCACGCCATACATCTGCGAAGCGGTAGCGCAGTAAATGTCCTCGCCGCGCAAGAACGTGCGCAAAGCAGCGGTCTCCCCCGCCATCCACGCCAGCACGCGGGCCTCGATGGAGGCGTAGTCGGCAGCGACGAGGCGACAGCCCTGACCGGGGACAATGGCCGTGCGCACCAGTCCGCCGACCAGCTCCGCGGGGTCGAGACCGGCGTCGCGGATGGTGGACAGACCTCCGCACATGGCCTCGCGGGCGGCGTGGAGATCAACGTCGGGGGTGTGCGCGAGATTTTGCGTCTGGATGCCGCGGCCAGCCCAGCGGCCCGTGTGAGCGCCGAAGAACACCGCCGTGCCCCTGGCGCGGCCATCGCGCGGCGAGGCCCGTGCCTGCATCGCCGCGTATTTCGCCGAGCTTGCCGCGGCGATGGCCGGGCGCAGGCGACAGGCACGGGCGACGCCGTTGTCACCCGCGGCCTCGGCCCGCTGGGCGGTTGCGGCCATCGTCGACTTGTCCACGCTCGCAACGTCGTAGCCGCGCTCGGCTAACCACGTGCGGAACTGGATGACCGAGCGGGGGTTGTCCAGGCCAGTGAGCTCGGCCAGTTCGGCGGTCAGCTCCTCGCGGTGCTCGGCGTCGACCCCCTGCGCAGCCTCAACGAGGTCGAGGTCAATGGCCAGACCCCGGTCGCAAATGCGCTGGTCAGCGGCGTATTCAGCCCACAACTGGTCAGGGACCGGGACCGCGTCGAGGGCTTGGCGCACTGCCCGCTCCACCCCCACGTCGCGGGCGCAGTAGTCCTTGAAGGTCTCCCACGCCTCGGGGTCGCTGGCCGGGAGCCAGCGGACTTTGCCTTCACCTGCGGGGAGCGAATAGGTCAGGTCATCCCGCTTCTTCGGCTTACAGGGGATGCTGAATCGTTTGATCAGAGCCTTGCCCTCGCTCATTTTCTCCGCCGCGCCGAGGGCACGGGCAGCGCCGTCGAGACTGCGGGGCAGTCCGAGGGTCGCCGCGTGGACCATCGTGCAGTGCCACGACGTCGGATCGAGGAAGGTGCCCTCGGGGAGTTTGCCGAGGTCACGGAGGTAGCGGGACAGACAGACCCTCTCAAAATTTGCGTTGAATGCCGTCTTGGTCACGGCGGGGTCGGTGAGCGCATCGAGGAGGTCATCGGGCAGGGGCCTCTTGGTGAGGTCGACGACCTCGACGGGAGCGTCGCCCAGGGCGTAGGAGAAGAGCAGGACCTGGAAGGCCTCGTCCTCGGTGTAGCGGTAGACACCGGCCTTACTCAGATCGACGGGTGAGTAAGTCTCGATGTCGATGGCGAGGGCCGGGGCTGCGGCCGGGGCGTCGGCGGCGGCTGGTGCTGTGAGCGTTGTTGTTGTCATGGTTCTTTCCTATGTGCGGGCTATCCAGGGGTCGAGGCCGACCGCATCGCGTCAGCGTGATACACCCGGTTGTTCGCGCGTACAGCGGCGCCTTCCTCGACCAGGTGCGTGATGGCAGCCGACGCGTGCGGCTTTTTCCCCTCCGCGAGTTGGTTCTTCAACCGGCCCATTGTCAGACCCGCCCCGCCAGCCTTACGCAGGTGCTTCTCGATCAGCTGCGCCGTGGCGTCGACGAGGGCATCGGTCTCCGCGCGTTCGCCGGCGCGTTCGTGCGCCCGTGTCTTGCCGCGAGCGGACGCGCTGGCCGCGTCTTCCGCTGCGACCTCGGCTAACAGCCAGGCGAGCGTTTTTCGGGAAATCTCCATCACCCAGCCGCTCCACTCCCACAAATCTTCCCCCACCTCGGCGGTCGAGTGCAGGGCCGCAGCGAGGGTGGCGATCTTAATGCGCGTCCATGTCGCATGACTCAGCATCGAGGAGATTTCCTTGCCGGTCTCGTCAACCGGGTGGACGACATTGGTCCTGCGGCGTGCCTCGCGCCTCGCTCGGTCTATGCTGGCGCAGCTGGAGAAACGCGTTCCGGTAGCAACCCGCAGGTGCGGAGCTGGCGCCGGCTGCTGCGGCTGCGGGACACCAAGATCGACGCCGTCCCACGGCCACATCGCGGGGAGATGACACCACCTCTGGGTGAACCCGGACCCCGCGTGGGCAATGAAGGACGCGGCCAGCGCCGGTTGAAGGCCCATAGTGCGGAAAAACGAGTACGGGGGAGCAAGGTCGACGTCGCCCTTTTCCTGCGTGGAATTCGAAATCGGGGCCCCGGCCCACAGCGCGTTTTGCACCGTGATGATTGTGGATGTCATGGACTTCGCTTTATTCATGTCGGAACCGCCTTCGTCCGAGTGGGCCCACAGGGCAGGGTGCGCGTTCTTGACCTGCTCTTTCGCCTCGTCATCCCACCGGAAATACCCCCGGGTGATGGTGGCCTCGCCCGACCCGAAACCGCGGCGCTTGTCGAAATCGACGAAACCTCCGGCGGTAGCCTGAGTGATCCCCGTCGCGACGCCTCCCTCGGCCGAGCCCCCGTCGTCCGCGTCGTCCGCATCGTTGTCCGCGGGGGCCGGACCGGCCAGGAGGTCGAAAAAACCGGGGTAGGAGGTGGACGGCCACGGAGAATTTTGCGGATCGAAGCCTGACGTTTTACCCGACCCGCTCGGACCAATAGCAGAGAAGAATGAGGAGACACAACCGCCGGTCGGCCCTTCCACGTCGGCGGGCAGGCGCATGCCCACGCGAACCAGCTCACAGGCAAGCACCACCAAAGGCGAGACCAGCGCGTTGCTTGCCGCGTGGTAAATCGTCTGGGTGACCGGCGAAAACGAGAAAATCTTGCGGACAAGGCGCGGGTCGACCGGGTACCCCTCCGGGTAGAGCTCAGCGTCGAAGAAGCGTTCGCCCTCCTGAATGTAGTAATTTAGCTCCTCGCGCTCCTCGGCGGCGAGGGTACGGCCGAGCTCGGTCTCCAGCATGGACACCATCCGGGTCAGGTCGGTGTCGATTGCCGGGGGCTCTGCCTGTGCGGGTGGTGTTTCGTCGAGGTCCGGGACCACCGACAGGGCGGGGCGGGCAGAGAGCTCTGTGATCTGGCCTGTCGACTCGAATTCGGCCTGCGGGGTGGCGTAGATCGGGCCGAGCTCCCTGGGCGTCACACCCAGCGCCTCGGCTCCCGCCTGCATGGCGGCGATGGTCGACTCGTGATCGGGGTGCGGCACTCCGAGCCGTACCCTGGCCCAATCGAGCCGGCCATCGAACTCGGTTACAGCTTCGTACTCCAGCCGGGAAAGCGTCGGCCCGTGCTCGGAGATGTAGTCTGCGAGACCAGCCGGCGGGTGGTCGGTCCACACGTGTAGCTTCCCTGCCAGACCCTCGACCGAGCACTCCAGAGAGTGCGCCGTCGCCGATTTCGTCGATGCATGGGCTTCGACCGGCGGAGCTGTCCACGTGGAGCACCCGCAGGCGTCGTTAGCGGCTTCGACCCACCCATCAGATGCCAGCCGAGTCTCCCAGGGATGTGCTTCGACCCAGCCGAACTCCGCCGAGTCCTCCGGCAGGGGCTCGGCGGTTGTGGTGGACCCTGCTGCGGTTTTCTGCCGGGCGATGGAGAGAACAGCCTCGACCAGGGCCGGCGGGGCGTCGTAGGCCCCATCAGCACTGTCCCACACATACGGGCCCTCCGGGCGGGCGGATGGAGTCGTCAGGGCATAGCCGTTGCCGAGGATGATCGACGCAGCGTCGTCCTCGCGTCCGATCGTGGCAGTGGTCGTACCCTCGGGGATGGCGCCTTTGGGGGCGATAAAAACCCAGTGCCCGCCGTCCCGGTGACGCCACTCACCATCAGCGTCGATCATGCCGGGGGTCGCCTCCGACCGGGGCGGGAGCTCCTCTCCCGTTGCGGCGGTGAACCACTGACGCAAGCTCTCGACGGCCTCGGGGGTGTCGGCGTCGAGGATGATGCAGCGGTCTCCCCCGGAGATCGCGAGGTTCGGGATGCGAGTCAGCTCGTTGGTGTCGGTGGCGTGTTCGGCGACGTAGGCGTCGTAGGCGGCCTGGATCGAGGCGGGGTCGGTCGTGGCCTTGTACTGGCGTTCACGGGGCGCCTCTGGCTGCATCAGCAAGCGCGGCGCCTTCGCGTCGCCCGGGGTGAAAACGACGGGCACGCCCTGGCTCGCCCAGGCGAGTGCGGTGGGCAGGACAGCGGGTTTGCCGAGCTCGGCGGCATGCGCCAGCGATTGCGGCACGGGGTGGCATGAGGTATTGTTGTTCACAGGACTAGAAATTCTCTTTCTTTTCGACCCCGTCGTGGTGACCGCCACGGCGGGGTTTTTCTTGTGCGGGCCTAGGTGGCGGATTCTAGGGGTCGTTGCAACATTTCCTAGCTTTCAGCTAAACCTAACAGCTCCGCCATCCGCTCCGCAGGAGTAGCAAAACCCAACGTCTTACGCGGCCGACAATTCAACCGATGAGCAACAAGCTCCAACTCCTCCCGCCCATAAACACTCAAATCCGCACCTTTCGGAAAATACTGACGCAACAACCCATTAGTGTTCTCATTCGTCCCCCGCTGCCACGGCGACCCCGGATCACAGAAATACACCGGACAATCCGTCGCAATGCTAAACGACCTATGACCAGCCATCTCTGAACCCTGATCCCAGGTCAACGACCCCCGAAGATGCTGCGGCAACGTCATAATCGCCTCCACCAGCGCATCACGCACCGCCACCGCACCATGCCCATCCGGCAAATGCAGCAACATCACATACCGCGTCGTCCGCTCCACCAACGTCCCAATCGCAGACCTTCCACCTGCACCGATAATCAGATCACCCTCCCAATGCCCCGGCACAGCCCGATCCTCAACAACAGCAGGACGATCGGCAATCATGATCATCGGATCAATAAACCGACTCCTCGCAACACGCTGACCACGCGGTTTACGCCGCGTCCGCCCCGTACGAAGGGCATGGGCCACCACCTTCTTCAACTCGCCTCTGGCCTGGCAATACAGCTCTTGATAGATCGTTTCATGACTCACATGCATAGTCTCATCGCCAGGGAATTCCCTGCGCAACCGGCCAGCCACCTGCTCAGGGGAAAACTCCATCCGCAACCACTGCCACACCTGCTGTTTCAACCGCGGATTCGCCGCAATCTTCGACACCTTCGGCCGAAACCTCCGAAGCGTTGACTTCCGGTGCGCCTCATACGGGCGATAAATGCCATCATCACCACTATTGCGACTAATCTCGCGCGAAATCGTCCCCGGATCACGCCCAAGCTCACGCGCAATCGCCCGAACCGATAAATTCCGATTCACCCGATCCGCGATGCGCTCCCGCTCCACCAACGACAAGTACCGCCGGTCAATCACCTTCTCCACCGCAGCCTGCGGCAACACCTCCACCGGAACACTGACCCGGCCATCAACATACGCAAGAACCTGCATAAGCCGTTTATAGCGATAAACTGCCTGGCCATCAGGCACAAACGGCACACGCCGACCACGTGTTTTAATCACCCCCTTATCAACATCAAGCGCACCACGTAACCCCATCCCACACGCAGCTGCAGCAGAACGACGATCCAACCCACAGGCCCGAAGCTCCAAATACTCCACTCGCCGCGCCGTAGCCACAGCCCGCCGACCCTCAGGAGCAGGACGGGGCCGCGCACCAATCGATATCCCCACCCGGTATACCGACGAAGGATTCACACCCAACCGCCGCACAATATCCATTGGCGCGACATTCTGGGCAAACAACGCAACAATCTCGTCAACCACCTGTGACGACAACGTCTTATTCCGCAGTGGTAACCCATCACGATGCGCAATCCGATACGCCGTAGCTAACGACCATCCCAGATCCAGCCCAGCCGCACGCACCGACAAACCATCACCCACCACCAACTGGTGGAACCGAGTGATCTCCTCAACCGGTGGATCCCACCGTGACACCGTCATCACCAACACCAACCCTTCAGATCAGTGTTGCAACGACCACTAGAACTTAAGGGTGGTCACCAGCTCGTCGACGCGGCGGCGGAGAAAAGCGGCGTCGGCTTCGGTGAGTGCTTCGTCGCCGAGTTGCACAGCCAGACTCTCGGCTGTCAGTGCGATCGTGAGCGCGTGGCGGAGTTCGGCAGGGACCTCGCCGTGCCATCGCACGGCCGCGCCTATGCGGCCACGGAGACGGCCAGAACCTTGCGCGGCCGGGTGGTTCGACATTTGGGGGCTCCTTACGGGGGTAGTGTTGTCAAGCTCGAATGCTTGACCGTGCCGCCATTATGTCACCGCCTGCGACGCACAGCAAGCCCGTGACCTGCGCTTTTAACACACAACAGTTATGTGAGTGCGACGTTTTTACTGGTCAGAGGCCCAACGCTCGCGAGAAAACTCTTCAGAAAACTTTTTCGGCCCGGCTTGACCGAGAACCCGACCTGGTGTTATACGGGAGCGTTATAGATGTTTCCGGCGTAGCTGCGGAGCCAGTCTGGGATGTAAACGGCGATGTAGGTGATGTAGGCGATGATGTAGGCGGTAAAAACATGCGCTGACCTGCGGCGGGGGTGATGTAGGCGATGTAGGTGGTAGGTGCCTACCCCGCCTACACCGTCTAGCTTCCTCCCCGGCTTTCCCCTTTAATGAAAAATATATAGAACATATGTTCGAATATATTTAAATACAAGGAAGTAGAGACGGAGACGAAGCCGGCCCGGTGGTGTAGGTGGCGGGGGCGGAGACGCCTACATCGCCTACATCGCCTACATCACCCCCGCCGCAGGTCAAAAGGGGTTTTCCCACCTACATCATCGCCTACATCGCCTACATCATCGCCTACATCTTCGCCTACATCTTCGCCTAAATCCCAGTACTATCCTCTATTCTGCTGTTTTACCTCGACTGCGGCTCCACCCCTCCACCGCAGCCCTTTCGAACAAAAAGTTCGAACAAACCAACAAACCCCCGCCGCGGGGCATTGAACTGCTCCCCACTAGTCGATAACTGATTTCTCAGTCCAACTAATGGGGAGCAGTTCAGTAAGCAGGCTCTCGGGGTTTTCGATTGTTTGTGCTTGATTGACCCTATCCGCAAGGCGGCTGCGTTAGGCGGCGAGTGCGAAACCGGGGATCGCAACCGCGCCGGTGACAAGCGCCGAGATGGCCATTCCGCCGGCTGTCTTCTTCGGGCCGTACTGGATGAGGTCGTTGGCCACGATCGCCGGCAGCGCGCAGTACACGATGTTGCGGGCGCCGCCGAACTGCACACCGGTGAGCGTGTTCAGCACGTACTCGATTGTCAGCACCGACACAGACGAGATCATGATCAGTACGACGAACCGGTCCTTGCCGTGCGCCGGGACGAGCTTCGTGACGTTGACAAAGACCAGGTAGGTCACAAGCACCGCCGCGGCCATGAGGACGACGACCTGCCACGGGCCGATCGTGGCAACGAGCAGCCCGACGGTGACGTAACCGCCAGTGCGCAGCTTCAGCTTCGAGAACGGGCCGTCTTGAATGAGCACGGCCATGAGCACCGACAGCGCCGTGAGCGCGAACGTTAGCGTCGGGTGAGCTTCGGCGGGAGCGAACATCCGGCCGATGGTGCCGGTGTCGGAGATACGGTACGACAACGAGGCCAGGCCAAGCCCCACTACGCCGGTCAACGGGAGCATCCACACCATGGGGACGAGCGTCTTGGCTACGCCCTGCTTGTTGAACGAGTTGCAGAGCATGCCGGGGATGATCACGCCCACGATAGCGATCTGCGAGGGGACGGAATCCGACCCGAACACCGCAGTGGCCACCGCAAGCCAGATCGCGCCGTAACAGATGCCCACGAGTAGGCCGATGCCGAAGATCTGGCGCGGCCGGGGCAGCCATAAACGGAGCACGACCCGCTTCACTGTTACGTAGGAAATTAAGGCGATGACGATGGTGGATACGATGGCTACCGGCCACAGGATGCTCGCCCCGAGGTAGGCGACAGCGAGCGACCCGCCGCAGGAAATGTTGGTCTTTTTGTAGTAGATGTAGCTCACCAAAAGACCGGTGATGAACAGGTAGTGAATGGCTTCGATTGTGAAGCCGTACTCGGTGGGAAGAAATGCAAGGGTCAAGGTTACGCCGCCATTTTCGTCTCGGTTGTTTCCAGTTCGGGCTCGTGGTCTTCGATGAACTCCGCGCCCTCGTAGCCGAAGGCGGCCACGTCGGAGGTGAGCTCTGCAATCGCCGACTGTTCCTGCTCCGCCACCGGGCTTGCGCCCGGTGCGGCGTCGTCGGTGGCAGCGGCGTCGAAGTAGCGGATGAGCTCAGTAGCGTGGTCGGTGTGGATATTGACCATGCCGAAGACGGCGACGTCGCCGTCCAGGCCGTCGATGACCCGGCGCAGGAGCGCCTCGCCGGTCGCGTTTTCAAGATCGCCGGTGGTCACCACCATGTCTGCCGGCAGACCGTTGTCCACGAGCTGCTGACTCACCACATCCTGGAGGTCGCCGAAAAGCACCACGCGGTCGATCTCCTCGCGCAGGTCCGTGCTGATCAGCTCGTTGAACATCTGGGCGCGGTCGGTGCGGTCCGAGCGGTTGTTCAAGATGACCACGCGGGAAGCGTCGTCGCTGAGCTTCTCTGCGCTCACCGAGCGGAACACGCGCACTGTGGACTCCCAGTCGTTGACCGCGAACATCGGCACCCACTTGAGGTCGGTGACGGACGAATCACCAACCGGGATGCGCTGAACGGCCGTGGTGCCCGGGTCAGGGGCCGCGGCCAGCATCCCGCGCGCGGCGGTCTGGGCGTCGATGCCGATGAGCTCGGCGACGGCGAGCACCACGGCGACATTTTCCTCAAACTGCTGGTAGGAGAAGTAGGGGACGAGGCCTTCGGAAAGATCCGTGCGGGCAGCGACAATGACACGGGATCCGCGCTCCTGAGCGAACTTCTCCATGATGGAGACGAGGCGGGGATTGCGCTCTGCGGTGACGACGGTGCCGTTGAACGGCACCGTGTTGCACAAGGAGGCGGTGATCTCTTCCAGGGTGTCGCCCATGTCCTCCTGGTGGTCCAGCCGCACGTTGGTGATGACAGTGATGGGCGACTGCAGGATAGTTTCCTGGCAGACCTTCTGGTACTTCGGCTTCACCGCCATGCACTCGACCACCAGCGCATCCACGTCCTCGGTGACCCATTCGCGGATAAACGAGTACTGCTCGGCGATGTTTGCGGGACCGGTGCGCTTGATCGGGTGCTCGTCGCTCTCGCAGTCGATGACGCAGGCGTACGTGCCCGTCGTTTTGGAGATCGTGCGCAGCCCTGCCTCCCGCAGCACAGCCCCCATCATGCGGGTCACAGTGGACTTGCCGCGGATGCCGTTGATGTGAATGTTGTGCTGCAAGCCGTCCAGACGGGAGCGGTGGCGCGAGTGGAAGGTGTGGAGGTAGGAGACGTGCGCGGCGACACCAGCGGCACAGAGGCTAATCATGCTCAGCATTCTGGGAATACCTTTTCAAAACGATTGGGGTGGATGCGGGAGAGACGGGCTGGAGGAAACTGTGGGGGGCTATGGGGCCGAGCTAGCAGCTGCGCCTCCTCCCCGGCGAGGGTCGGCTGCGGCAGCCACAGTCCCGTCGATGAACGTGACAACCGACGTACCGCTGTCTGCTTCGCCGGTGTCTAGGCGGTGGCCCCACCGTTTGAGAACCTTGCGCATTCGTTTCATATCGCGGGGAAGCTTCTCGTGCTTCGGCGTTTCAACGTAGGCGGAATGTCGTCCGGTCGCGCCAAAATTCGGCATGGTGACTGCCTGGTCAGGGTCGAGGCTCCAGGCGGTGAGCGCCACCGTGGTCTTGATGTTGTAGGACGGGATGGATTTGCCGCCGGGTGAGCCGAGCGCCGCCACCGGGTCGCCGTCGTCACCGGTGATGATGAGCGGGGACATCGTCGTTTTCGGGTGCCGCCCGGGTGCGCGGAAATTTGGCTCGCGCGGGTCGTCGCCGCCGAAGTTGTCCAGGGAATTGTTGATGAAAAAGCCCCCTGCTGTCAGCCCGGTACCGAAGTTTTTCTGCAGTGTCGTCGTCACCGAGGCAAAGTTGCCGTCGCCGTCCCGGACGCTGATCTGGGCGGTGCCCTCTTCCTCGAAGTCGCGGTACTTGCCTGCCACACCATTCAGGCGCTCCGCCTCGGGTTCTTTCCGGGGCCGTTTTTTCCGGATCGACTTCGCCTCGTTCTTGAGCGTGCGGCGGTCGGTGACAATGTCGTTGATGTATCCGTCCGCGATGGCCTCTTGCGTTTTGTCTCCGGCAGGGTCGCCTGCCCACGTATTCGCGTTGGCGAAGGCGATGCGCTCGGCCTCGATGATCTCGTGCGCCGCTGTCGTCCGGGCGACGCGGAGCCCGTCGTTGTCGTACGGCTCGTGGCGCGCCGGGTCGAGGTGATTCAAGATGCCGAGCGTCTGGGCGACGATCGGGGTCCCTGTGGCGGGGGATCCCACGCCACACACCTCCGTGTCCTCGAAGGTCACGCACAGTGGATCAATCTCGGCAGCGGCGGCGTAGTACCACTCCCGGGCGAAGTTCGCCCGTCCGGCGACGTCAGGCAGCTCGCTCGCGAGGGACTCGATAGTGTCTTTCGACAACGCACCGTCGGTATCGACCCAGGAGCCGAGAAACTCGGCGTACGCCCTGTTAGTCAGCGTCTCGCCAGCGGTGATGCCGTCGGCGCCCTCAGCGCCGTACAGCTTCTCGGCCAGGTCCGTGCCCGCAAGCGGTGAGCCGTCGCTCGCGGCTGCGTCCGCGAACCGCTCGGAGACGGTGAAGCCGTCCGTGGCGAGATCTCGCGCCGGCCCCGCGACGCTCGCCGCGTCCAACACCCCGTAATCCGCGCGCAACGATGCGAGCAGCGCGAGAGTGTGCGGCACACCGGCAGAGGAAAGTGCGTCACCTGTTTCGTCCTTAGGCGCGACGACCGTGCCGTCGTAGGAGCTGAGCGAGCGGGTCTGGGCGTCGTAGTACACCGCGAGCGCCCCGCCGCCTGGGCCCGAGGACATCGGTTCAACTACCCCCAATGCCAGCTGGGCGGCCGCGACGGCATCCGCGGCTGAGCCACCCTGGGCGAGCACGGTGCACGCGGCCCATGCGGCCTGCGGGTGCGTTGTGGCGACGGCGAAGCCGTTGCTCCCACTCGTCGACCGGGCTGTATCCGTAGCGCAGCCCGTGTGCGCCGCCGGGGCAGAAGAGGGCGAGGCCGAACGCGTCGAATCCGACGCTGAATCGGTACCGCAGGACGCCAAGAGGACAGCCGACGCTGCCAACGAGGCGACCAGGTGCCGCGGCGTGTTCCTCATCGAATTCTCCCAACCGACTTGCAGTTTTTGTAATCAGATCTGCAGTGAACAGACAGGGAGGTTAATAGCGGTGCAATACCTGGGGAAGAGGCCGCAGCGGAGTGGGAACGAAGGTGCCACGGCGGGACGAAAGTACACCGCCGCGCTGCGGTCGGCCCTCGGTAGCACGGTCTCAAAGCGCAGTTCATGGCGGGTATGGGTCGGGCTGGCTGAGAAGGTGACGACACCCGCACATGTGGCCGGAACGTCACGCGACAACCATGGCACGAAAGTTCCTCGCTTCCCCGGCCGCGAATGGGTACCCAGGTTTACCATGGGCGCGGTGAAACCAACCGCAGTGATTGTGGGCGCCGGGCCAAACGGGCTGACGGCCGCGGCGCGCCTAGCCGTGAACGGATGGCGGGTTGACGTGCGAGAACGCTCAAGCAGCGCCGGTGGCGCTGCCGCTGCGCGCACACTTGTCCACGCCGCGTCTCCGCGCATGGCAGGGCTAGTCGGCGCGGGTGGTCGGGAGCGGTGGAAAGCGATCGCTCGGAAGGCCGGGCTGGTCGAGGAGACCACCAAGAAAGTGAAAATGTGGGACGCCGCGCAGAACAAACACGTCGAGTTGCCGCAGCTGAAAATCACTTCCAGCTGGCCGGTGAAATTTGTCCTCGGCGACGGCGAGCGAGGCGGCGTGACATTCTCCACGCCGCCCGCCGTGACTCTCGACAGCTGGCGGAAAGCCGCCCCGATCTTGGAAACAATGCTCGGCGTCGCAGACCTGGAGGTGACCCGCAGCGCACCCGGCGAAGTATGTCTGTGGCTCCCCCGCGAGACCCGCGCGATGACTCCGTTCATCCCCGGGCCGGACGAGATCACGCACATCGCCTCGGCCGGCAGCGAGGCCGAGGCGCGGGCTGCCGCGGTGGCCGCGCACTCGGCGTTTCGCTGGGTTCTCGGACGCACGTCGGAGGGCGAGGTGCTGGGTGAGCGCATCTCCCGCGCACCACATGCTCTCGTGGCTGGCGGCACTGGCGCGGGTAAAAGCACTTGGGTCACCTGGCTGGCCAGCACCTTGGTCGCGGCGGGTGCGGATGTCATCCTCGCCGATGGCAAAGGGTCGTCTGATTACGACGGCATCGCTCGGACCCTGCCCAACGTAAAGTGCCTTTCCAAAGACCCCGTGACCCACGTCGCATGCCTCCAGTGGCTCGCGGACGAGATGGAGGCTAGGTACGCCGTGGAGTCAGCGCGGGGTAGGCAGGGCGTTGCCCGCGACGCGCAGCTTTACCATCGCCCGACGGTGTTGATCTTCGACGAATTCGGTGCTTTCAAGGAAGCTCTGTCGTCCGACTCCGGGCCGCTCGGCGCCGACCTGCCCGAGGTCGATTCTCTGGTGACGCGCATCCTGCAAAAAGGACGCGCCGCGAGGATTCACCTCGTTTTCGTGTCGCAGACCATCTATGCCGAAACTTTGCCGGGCAAACAGAAAAATAACATCCCCACTCGGCTGAGCCTCGGCGTGCCGGCACCCTACACCCTGCGCGAAGTAGTTGGGAGTGACCAACTTTTCGAGGAGGCCAAGTCCATCGCCGCGACTATCCCCCGCGGCCGCCCAGGACAAGGAATCGCGGTGGCGGAGAGCGAGGTCGATGGGGAGCCCCACGCGCAGCGCGTGAGCGTGCCGTACGGTTTCGTTCCCGGTGCTCCAGGACGCCGCGACCCGGCTGTGCAGGAGGTCTGGGACAAGACGAAAACCCAGGTTTTCGACAACCTGCACCACCTCACGCCGCGCATGGCTCTCGCTTTCGACGCCCCGGTGGAGATCGCCGAGCGGGGGAAGAAAGTCACTCCGCCGTCATCGTGGCAAGAGTACGGCCTCCACGAAATCAGACAGCTCCCCTGGGTCCGCGTCACCCCCTGGCGTGGTGTTGATCCGCCGCCCGGGGCGAGCCGTTACGACACGCTCTCCGACGACTACGCCGGGGCCGAGACCAACGCCAGCGCCGCCCGCTACCACTAAGTCATTTATGCGAAATCTGCAAAGGAGAACCTACAATGACCCGACAATTTTCCCGCCCCGCCAGCCTCCTCGTGGCCGCGAGGCAGAACATGACGAAGGACCTGACCGACCTCGACGCCGCGGGCAAGAAGCGAGTCTTCCCCGCCTACAAGGTGGTACAGGAGTGCGCGAAGATCGAGGGTCGCACGCCGACCGTCGAGGAAGCGCTGGCCGCGATCCGCGCAGCCATGACGCCGAGCGAGGAGGAGCGCGTCGCAGCCCTCCGCCTGGCCGCGAGCCTGCGCATGGCCGGAGTGGCCTCGCGCGAGGTGGCCCGGGCTTTCGGAGTGAGCGAGAGCCAGCTTTCACGCATGCTCTCGGCGTACCCGGAGGCGGGGATCGCCCGCGCATCCGACGTTGTTTTCGATGACGCAACGGGGCGCTGGACCCTGCACAGCGCAGCGACTGTCGTGGGGTAGTACTGTTCTCACCTGCACCGCCGCGGCCACAGTCGCGGCGGTGTTCTTGTCCTGGAGAGGTTTTCGGGACTCGAACACGCGTTTTACGGGGGTCTCGACCCGGGTATTGCCTGGTCTGGGCAAGGATATGGGGTGTGGTCTGGGGGGCTCTGCCCAAGCCTTTTTGCCCGGCGTGGGCATGGCTTTGGGGGTCGATTTTGCACAGAGGCGTGCACAGAACCTTGCACATAGGAGCGCACAGACCACTGCACATGCCCCTGCACATGCCCCCGCACCAGCCCTACGCCATGCCCTCGCGTTCGGCCTCGGGCCACGCGCGTGGGCAAGGCCGTGGGCATGCAGGTGGGCTAGTGCACGGCAAGTGCACGGCGTGGTCTGGGGCTGCGCTGGGCATGGCGAGAACAAGGCCACGGCGGGGTCGAGCACATAGTGCCGCGCTCACCCAGACCCGGCGATGACATAGCGCTGCGGTGATCTCCGCGCAGCCCCCAGGCATAACCAACGGCCAGGCAGCGGTGGTGTGGAGGGGTTAGACGAGCCATGCGCACACCACCGCAGCGCTGCCCGGCCGCGGTTGTCCTTCACTATACACTGGGTGTCTAGACGAGTCGGTGCGATGGCAGTCATGTGGTCACCCCCACGTGACGGGTGCGAGGGAAGGAGGGACCATGCCGCAGGTACGACGCGGGTTGGGCGAGCTCGGCGGGATCAGCATCACCGAGCGGACGAAGGCTGACGGGTCTGTGGTCTACGTCGCGAGGGCGAAGGGCCGTCGTTTGGATGGCCGCGACATCTCCCTCGAAGCCACCGGACCCTCCCGCCGCGCAGCCGAGCGCAAGCTCCGCGAGCGCTGGGACGCGCGGCGCGGGGAGAGGTCAGGACAGACTCCACCGCGGCCTGGTGAGGTGGCCGCAGGCACTTCGTCAACGAGGTTGACATCCACCTCCACCCTCGCCGAGGTCACTCGCGCGTGGCTCACCGCGGAGGAGACGAATCTCCGCACTCGCCCCCAGACCAAGAAGACCTACCGTACCACCGCTGAGCGCCACATCCTCCCCGCGCTCGGTGGTCTCCGGCTCAATGAAATCACAGCCGGGACCATCACTGACCACCTCCGCGACCTCCGCGGTGGACCAACCCCGAGCGCGGTGGAGTCGACCATGACCGTGCTGCGCCGCGTGGCCAAATTTGCCGCGCAGCGTGGTCTCGTCAGCGGTGATTTGCTCTTCGGTGTGGACATCCCGCCGAAGATCAAGAAGGAGACCGCGGCCACCCGCGAGACCGTCACCCCCGCCGAAACCGTGCAAGTTCTTGACTTGGCCGACGGCCACTCCCCCACACTTGGTCTTGTCATGCGCGTGATCGCCGAGACCGGGGCCAGGCCCGGCGAAGTGCTGGCCCTGCACCCCGGCCAGCTCCACCCTGCGGTGGACACCGCGCCGCCGTATATCGAGCTGCACGGGACCGTTATCGGATTAGTCACGGGCGGCGCGTATCGGCAGGCCGAGTCCAAGACTGAGACGAGTCGCCGCTTTGTCACAGTCACTCCTGCGACGATGGATCGGCTCCTCCTCGCAGCCGATTGCTCGGCTGCGCGCTTTGCCGAGCCCGAGGCCGAGACCGGGCTGCGACCCATCTTCCCGACACGCGACGGCGGGTGGAAAACCGTGCACACCATCAATGCTGAGCTGCGCAAGGCGTTGGATGGGACTCCGCTTGCAGGAATTAGCCCTCGCGTTTCCCGTCGCACGCTCGCCACCGCCGTCGCCGCGCAAGCTGGTGACCAGACCGCTGCGCAGTTGCTCGGCCACGCGCGCGTGTCAGTCACCGGTCGGCACTACATCAAGCCGGGTGTAACTGTCCGCGACGGAGCGAGCGCACTGACACAGTACCTCGGCGAGGATGCTGCGGAGTAGGCCTCGCCTTCCGGGTCGCGCGACCATATTTCACTCTCCAGAGCGGGGACGTGACATCACCTCCGCGCTAACCCAGCCCGCGGCGGTGACCACCCCCGAGCCCAACTCCGCGGCGTCGTCAACCTGCTTTACACCGCCTCCGCGCACACCGTGATCGCGGCGTGGAACTCGCCTTGCTCTGACCTGGGGTTTTACGCAGCGGTGAAATCAAACGGGGGGCAAACGGGGGGGATATCGATGTAGCGGCAGGTGCGAAAACTTTCTGACCTGCCGATACGGTGCCCCCAGTGGGACTCGAACCCACACTGAATCGATTTTAAGTCGACTGCCTCTGCCAATTGGGCTATAGGGGCACGCCCGCGTCCGACTCACGCGGAAGGAGCGGGCACGGGAAAGTGTACGGCACCGCGGGCGGAGACTCGCAAACAGCCGTCGTTAAGCAGTGCCCTGATTACCTCTCCCCCCGATGAATCCGGTGGCGCCTGTCACGAGAGCGGAGCGTGTCATGCCCCCGTTCTAAACTCGTGGCCATGAAACTCGGCTGGCTGATTCCCTGTGCGTTCGGCGCTCTAGGCCTGTTCTTGGCGCGCGGCGCGGGCGACGGAAGCCCCGGGTTCTATATATTCACAGTCCTGACTGCACTGGTTTACACCGTCGGGTGGTGGGTATGGGGCAACCGCATCGCGTTTTCGGGGCCTCACCCGGGCCGGGAAATCGGCCGCGGCGCGCTCATCGGCGCCGTGCTCGCGCTGGTGTTCGTGGCGGGCGCCGCGGTGGTGCAGCACATTCCGTTTCTCGCGGGGCCGGTCGAGCAGCTGCTGGACACCCCGGCGGAAGGCGGACTCGCTCCGACTCTGTTAGTGCTGATCATCAACGGTATCGGCGAGGAGATGGCGTACCGCGACATGGTGCCGAACCAATTGCGCCGCCGGCACCCCGAAGTCGCAGTCGGTGTGATCTCCACCCTGATCTATTGCGCGGTCACAATCGCGATGGGCGTGCCGCTGCTCGTCTTCGCCGCTGCGGTGCTCGGCGCCGTCGCGTTCTATGAGGCATCCCGGTCGCGCCAGCTGTACTCCCCCATCGCGGTGCACCTCACGTGGAGCATCACCATGCTGTTTGTCATGCCGTTGTTCTTCTGACCCCGCTACGCTGGGTTCGGTGATCGAATTCCGCGATGTGTCCAAGACCTACCCGGGCAGCAAGCTGCCGGCAGTGAAGGACTTCTCCCTCACCGTTGAGGCGGGGTCAACCACAGCGTTCGTGGGACCGTCCGGGTGTGGGAAGACAACGCTCCTGCGCATGGTCAACCGCATGGTGGACCCGGATTCGGGCGCGGTCTTCGTGCGCGGGGACAACGTCGCGGGCACGGACCCGGTGCAGTTGCGCCGCAGTATCGGCTACGTCATGCAGCATTCGGGCCTCATGCCGCACCGCACAGTGCGGGACAATATCGCGGACGTGGCGCGGCTGACAGGCACGAGTAAAAGGGAGGCCCGCCGCAAGGCCGACGAGTTACTGGAGCTCGTGGGTCTCGACCCGCGGCTGAGCGACCGCTACCCCGCGGAGCTCTCCGGCGGCCAAGCGCAGCGCGTGGGCGTGGCCCGCGGCCTGGTCAATGAACCGGATGTGCTGATCATGGACGAGCCTTTCGGTGCCGTTGATCCAGTCGTGCGGCGTGGTCTGCAACAGGAGATCGTAGAGCTGAGGGAAAAATTTGCCACCACGATCCTGATTGTCAGCCACGACATCGACGAAGCGTTCTTCCTCGGCGACTCTGTGGTGGTCCTGGGTGAACAGGCGCGCATCGAGCAGGCGGACAGCCCCGAGAAAATCATGGCGGAACCGGCGAATGGGAGGGTGAGGGAGTTCGTCGATAAGCAATCGCGCAGCTTGCGCACCGAGCAGCGAGGAGACCAGACCGTCGTCGTGGACGCGTTGGGCCATATCAAAGGAGTGCTCGAGTGAACTGGGCGTGGCTAGCGGACAACGCGGGAATGATCGGCGGGCTGGCGTGGCAGCACTTCCTGATCGCGCTGCCGGCGGTGGTGCTGACCTTCCTGCTGGCGGTGCCGCTCGGCTGGGCTGCTCACCGCTCGGGGCGGTTCCGTGAGGTGATCGTGGCCGCGACGAGCTTGATTTACGTGGTGCCGGGGCTCGCGATGTTCATCCTGATGCCTCTCATTCTGGGCACGTCGATCCTGTCGCCGCTGAACGTGGTCGCCGCGATGACGCTCTACGGCGTCGCGCTCATGGTGCGCAGCGCCGCCGACGCGTTCGACGCTGTTCCGGCGGAGGTCCGGCAGTCTGCGGTTGCGTCCGGGTACGCCCCGCTCAAACGCATCTTCGCGGTGGAACTGCCGCTGGCGGGGCCCGGTCTCGTGTCGGGCATGCGAGTTGTGGCCGCGTCGACGGTGAGTCTCATTTCCGTCGGCGCACTCATTGGCGTGGAATCGCTGGGCACCCTGTTCACTGAAGGCTTCCAACGCGCGTTTCCCACCGAGATCATCGCGGGGCTTTTCGGCACCGTCGCGCTCGCCTTGCTTTTCGACGCCGCCCTGCTCCTCATTTCCCGCTTCACCATGCCGTGGAGGTCTTGACGTGCAGCCGCTTATCGACGCCTTCGTTTACCTCACCACCCCCTCCCACTGGACCGGCCCCACCGGCTTTGGGATGCGCATCCTCGAGCACCTGGGGTACACCGCACTCGCGGTCCTGGCGGCCGCTCTCATCGCAGTGCCCATCGGTGTGGCTGTCGGGCACAGCCGGAGGGGCGCGAACGCTGTTGTCGCAGTTTCGGGCGCTCTGCGCGCACTGCCAGAGCTCGGGTTGTTGACGTGGTTGGCCATCTCGCTGCCGCGTGGAATCAGCTGGCCGATCGTGCCGTCAGTCATCGTGCTGGTGCTGCTGGCCGTTGCCCCACTGCTCGCCGGCATTGTTGCGGGCTTCGATTCCGTGGAGCGCGACGTCGTGCATTCGGCGCGCGCCGCCGGGTACAGCGAAAAGCAGATTTTGCGGATTGTCGAGCTGCCTCTGGCGGCCCCAGTGATGCTCGGCGGGCTGCGGTCGTGCGTGGTGCAAGTTCTGGCCACGGCGACTGTCGTGGCCTACATCGGTCTCGGAGGACTCGGCCGATACCTCATCGACGGGCTGGCGGTGCAGGATTATGCACGGATGGTGGCGGGGGCGGTCGTCGTCACGCTTCTCGCTCTGGTTGTGGATCTCTTGCTTGCAGCTTTGCAGCGGTGGGTGACACCCAAAGGTCTCAATGTGAAGGAGAACGCATGATGCGCACTCGGTACCTCATTGTGCTGCTTCCGTTCTTGCTCGCCGCGTGCGCTCAGGGTGACCCACTGGACACCTCGGGCTCAGAAGAAGCCCCGACCGTGGAGGCTGACGCGGGCACGATCGTCATCGGCACCGCCAATTTCCCGGAGGCGCAGATCATCGGGCACATTTGGGCCGCAGCTCTCAATGATGCCGGCTTCGAGGCCACCGTCGCCCCCGGCATCGGTTCCCGCGAGGTGTACCTCGGCGCGCTAGAGGAAGGAACCATCACCGTGGTGCCCGAATACGCCGGCAACCTCGCTTCTTTCTACGCCGAACTGCCGGAACGGGCCGACGAGAACGCGGTGCGCGAAACCCTTGCAACGTCTCTACCCGACACGTTGGAGCTGGGTGAATTCAGCCCCGCCGAATCCGCCGACGCCTACCGCGTCACCGCCGCCACAGCCGAGCGCGGCATCCGCACCATCGCCGATCTGGACAAACTCGACCGAATCACCATTGCCGCTCCCCCGGAATTCGCGGAACGCCGATACGGCCCGCCCGGCCTGACAACGGTGTACGGCATCGACCCGGACAAGATCACGGTCCGCCCGATCTCCGACGGCGGCGGACCGCTCACCGTCCAAGCGCTCGCGGAGGGCGCGGCGGATGCAGCGAATATCTTCACTACCTCGCCGGCGATCACGGGCAAGGGCGAAAAACCGGATCTGGTCATTCTCGACGACCCGCTGCACCTCATCCCACCTCAAAACGTCGTGCCCGTGATCCGCGCCGGGGAGCTGCCGCCGGGCGCCCTTGATGTTCTCAACGCCATCGACGCCCAGCTGACCACCGACGATCTCGCCGCAATGAATCAGCGCAATGTCGGCGACGAACGCGCCGAGCCCGGCGCGATCGCTCGGGACTGGGTGGATTCGGTGCGGGCTACTCGCTGACGGAGAAAACCCGCTTCTTCGACGGCTTTTCCGCTGCTGCGCCCCGGACGGAGATCTCCTCGATGTCGAACATCTGGCTCAAGAAGTCCGCGATCCACTGCAGCAGCTCCTCGTCGCGCAGGTTCGGCGCGTTGAGAGCTTTCTTCGCGCCGCCTTCGCGCGGGAACGGCACCTGGAGAGCTTTGGCCGCGGCGCGGTAATTCGACCCTGGGTACAGGCGCTTGAGTCGCACCTGCTTGGAATCGGGCATGTCCACCGGGTGGAATTTCAGGCGGGTGCCTTGCATGGTGATGTCGGCGACCCCGGCGCGGCGGGCTTGGTGGCGCAGGCGGGCGACCGCGAAGAGCCGCTGGACCTCCTCGGGCATCTCACCGAAGCGGTCGACGAGCTCGTCGGAGACGCGATCGAGTTCGGCATCGTCACGCGCTGCGGCGAGCTTGCGGTAGCTCTCCAGGCGGAGTCGCTCCGAGTTGATGTAGGTCTCCGGGATGTGCGCGTCGACGGGCAGGTCGATGCGGATCTCCTTCGGCCCCTGGTCGGTGGCGTCGACGACATCGCCGGACATGAGCGCCTTGTAGGTCTCCACGGCCTCGCCGACGAGACGGACGTACATGTCGAATCCGACGCCGGCGATGTGGCCGGACTGCTCCGCGCCGAGGACGTTTCCGGCGCCGCGCATCTCCAGGTCTTTCTGGGCGACGGCGATGCCCGCACCCAGATCGTTGTTCTGGGCGATCGTGGCCAGCCGGTCGTAGGACGTCTCGGTGAGCACCTTGTCTTTCGGGTACAGGAAATAGGCGTAGCCGCGCTCGCGTGAACGGCCGACGCGGCCGCGCAGCTGGTGCAGCTGGGACAAGCCCATGTTCTGGGCGTTCTCCACAATCAAGGTGTTGGCGTTGGCGATGTCCAGGCCGGTCTCCACGATGGTGGTGCACACGAGCACGTCGTACTCGCGGCTCCAGAAGCCCTGCACCGTCTGTTCGAGAAGCTGCTCCCCCATCTGGCCGTGGGCGACGACGATGCGCGCTTCCGGGACGAGGGTGCGCAGGTGCCGGGCAGTCTTCTCGATGTCGGAGACTTTGTTGTGGATGTAGAAAACCTGGCCGTCGCGAAGCAGCTCGCGCCTGATGGCGGCGGCGACTTGTTTGTCTTCCTGCGGTCCCACGTACGTAAGCACCGGGTGGCGGTCCTCCGGCGGCGTGGTGATGGAGGTCATTTCCCGGATGCCGGTCAGCGACATCTCCAGCGTGCGCGGAATCGGGGTCGCGGTCATGGTGAGGACGTCGACATGCGATTTGAGCGCCTTGATGTGCTCCTTGTGCTCGACGCCGAAGCGCTGCTCCTCGTCGACGATGATTAGGCCCAGGTTTTTCCATTGCACGCCGGTCTGCAGGAGGCGGTGGGTGCCGATGACGACGTCGACGGAGCCGTCGGCAAGCCCCGCCATGATCTTCTTCGCGTCGGCGGCGGTGGTGAATCGGGACAGCTCGCGGATTTCCACCCCGAAACCGTCCATGCGCTGGCTGAACGTGGAGAAATGCTGCTGCGCCAGCAGAGTCGTGGGCACGAGCACCGCGACCTGCTTTCCGTCTTGGACAGCCTTGAAGGCGGCGCGCACAGCTACCTCGGTCTTGCCGAAACCGACGTCGCCCACGATGACGCGGTCCATCGGCGTCGGCTTTTCCATGTCGGACTTGACGGCCTCGATCGCGGCCATCTGGTCCTCGGTCTCGACGAAGGGGAAATTGTCCTCCATCTCGATCTGCCACGGTGAGTCCGCCGCGAACGCGTGGCCCGGCGCGGAGGCGCGCTTAGCGTAGAGCTGCACGAGCTCGCCCGCGATTTCGCGCACGGCCGCGCGGGCTTTCCTCTTGGTGTTCTTCCAGTCGGAGCCGCCCATTTTGCTTAGCGACGGCTGTTCCCCTCCCGAGTACTTGCTCAGCAGATCCAGGGACTCCATGGGGACCCACAGCTGGTCGGCGGGCTGGCCGCGTTTGGCGGGCTGGTACTCGAGGACGATGTACTCGCGGCGCGAGGAATCCTCGCCGGTGCCGATCGTGCGTTCGGCCATTTTGACAAAGCGGCCGATGCCGTGAGTGTCGTGCACCACGTAATCGCCGGGTTTGAGGGCCAGCGGGTCAACGCGGTTGCGGCGACGCGGGGCACGGCGCTTGGCACCGGCAATGTCGCCGACACGGTTGCCGGTCACGTCTGTCTCAGTGAACACGACTAGGCCCGGGCCGGGGAAGGTCAGGCCGGCGTGGGAAAGGGCCTGGTACAGGGTGACTTGGCCGTCGACGGGTTCGAGCCCCGGTGTCGCCACACGCGCGGACACACCGTTTTCGCGGAGCCGCTCCGCCATGCGGTCCACGGTGCCCTTGGCTGGCGCGACGAATGCGGCGCGGCCGCCGCCCTGCAAGTGCAGCTTCACTTGCCCGTAGAGCGCCTCGATCTGCTTCGGGTCGCCCTTCGGCGCAGGCGCCGGCTCGAATTCGAGGGGCAAGGTCACAGCGTCGTCCTCGCCGGCGGCGAACATGCCGGGAGGTGCGAATGTCCACCACGCGTTGCCCGCTTCGCGGGCGGAGACCTCGAGGGATTCGAAGGAACGGTACGAGCTAGCCGACACATCCAAGCCTTCCGCGGCGACGGGACCGTCCGCCCCCATTGCGGCGGCTTCCCAACCGGCCTCGAGGAATTCCTGGTCGGTGGCCTGCAGGTCGGAAATGCGGGTGCGCACCTTCTCCGGCGAGGTCACCAGCACCACCGAGCCGGCCGGCATGAGCTCAGGCAGCACAGAGAACGGGGACGATGTCAGCGCCGGGATGAGCGCTTCCATCCCGTCGGCGTAACTGCCGTCGGAAATGCGGGTGAGCAGCTCGACCAGGGTCCGGTTGCCGGGGTGGGCTTGGGCGAGGGAGGCGGCGGAAGCCTTGACGGAGTCGTCGATAAGCAATTGGCGCGCTGGATGCAGCTCGGCGCGAGCGATGTCGTCGATGGTGCGCTGGTCGGCGACAGCGAACGTGCGCAGGTCCGTGACTTCGTCGCCCCAGAATTCAATGCGCACCGGGTGCTCGGCCGTGGTCGGGAACACATCGATGATGCCGCCGCGTGTCGCGAATTCGCCGCGGCCCGAGACCATGTCCACATGGTCGTACGCGAAAGACGTCAGCGAGGCGGTGAGCTCTTCAAAGTCGTACTCTTGCCCGTGCTCGACCACGATCGGCGAAATAGTCGGCAGAACCGGCTGGCAGGTGGCGCGCGCGGATGCCACCACGACCGAGGTCTCGTTCAATCCGTGGAGCACCTTGTTGCGCGCACCGACGATGTCGGCGGCGGGCGACAAACGCTCGTGCGGCAGCGTCTCGTAAGCCGGCATGAGCGCCACACGCTCGGACCCGAGCAACGCCCCGAGCTCCGCCGCGAGATCTTCCGCTTCGTGCCCGGTGGCAGTGACCAGCAGAACAGGTGTTTTCCGCGCGATCGTCGCGGCCGCCCACGGACGAACCTGGTCGATGCCCGTCACGTGGAGCGACGGCTCCCCCACCCGCTTGCTCAGCCCCTTCAACTTGGGGTCCGTCATCGCCTGGGTGAGTACCCCGGCGAGCATCGGAATATCTTGCGGTTGGTCAGCCATCGAACCCCCTGGTTGAAGCTTCATTCCGGGCGATAAAAAAGCTTCCCCACCAGGACTCGAACCTAGAATGACGGTACCAAAAACCGTAGTGTTGCCAATTACACCATGGGGAAAGACGGTCCAAAGCTTACAGCATCTCTCACGCGAACCGAATTCCGCATCGACTCCATGTGCAATAGATGTGAGGCAGCTACTCTGAGCCTGTGACAAAGACCAACAAGATCCTCTTAGCTGTCCTTGGCGTCCTGCTGCTCATCGCTGCTGTTCTCGCCGGGACGATCGTGGCGCGCAACAGCCATTTCGGCCAGAACTCGATCGCTCAGCCCTACAACGAGACGCGCTACAGCGGAACCATCGACAAAGCAGAGGGGCTTATCGACGCCTCCGATGCCGTCCCCGTCGTCCTCGTCGTCCGCTTCCACGACGGTGGAAAAACCGGTGAGCTGACGTCCCCGACGCTCAAACGCCACTCCACGCTGACCAAGACCGGCAAGCACACGTACCGGGAAGAAATCGTCCACGGTGAGGGCGATGACGGTGTCGAGTGGACTTTCGAGCCTGGCGCCGACGATGCCATGGATGTCAGCTACACCACCCCCGACGGTGCCAGCGCTTCCGCGGAACTGCCCCAGACCGACCCGGAGGAAACCGCGGGCGAAGTGGGCCTCAACCCCGACGCACCCGGCGCGGAGCCCGACGGCATTGAGTTCCCCACAGGCTCTTACCGCTCGACGGGCCCGATCGAGCTGGTGAATGCCGACGACCCGTCGAAGAATGTTTCCGACGACGTCATTTTCCGCATCGGCCAGGACGGCTCAACCTTCACCGTGACCTACCCGGGCCGCGGCTGCTACGGCGTTCTTGAAGACACTGAGCCTGGAAGCCGGACCGAGAAGATCACGGTCGGCGACTGCGAGAGTGGCGGAACGTGGCGCTTCACCTCAGGCGACCCGAGCGGCGGGACCGCCGAGTTCACGTCCGCAGACGGATCGTTGACGGGCGATCTGAAATTCAGCCACTCCGACTGGGACGACATCGACGGAGAGATCGGCATTGCCCGCTCCGGACCGGTCCTTGATTTCTACCGCTCATTCACCGGCGGCGACGGCACAGACACTCATGCCAAGGGCTCGTGCGATGCTTCCGCTTTCGATGCGGTTGTGGAAGCTTGGCCAAGCCCGCTCGGCACTGTCGTCCTGTACTGCGACGGTGAGTGGGCGACCGCAGGTGCCGACGAGAGTGACGAAATCGGGAATTTCCGTTTCGCCGACGGCAAGTGGTCTGTGATCGAACCAGATGGTCGGACGTCACTTACCCATCACTTGTGCTACGACATAGATAAGCTCCGCGATGAGGGAGCGCCGGAGGAATTCCTCGAGAATCTGATTGCGTGCGACTGAGCAAGAGAGGAACCACCCCCTTAGATGACGCACGTGACGTCTCGGGACTACGGTGATCTGCTCATCGGGATGAACCAGGACGAAGCTACCGGGTTGGGGCTCAGTTCAAGCAGGCATAGACCGTAGAAAACGTTGAAGCCCAGCTCCCCCGATTTGTCCGGGGGCAGCTGGGCTTGAGCGTTGAGGCGTATTAGTCGAGCAGGTCGAGGTTGGTGTTGCGGCGCAGGCGCAGGCGGATGTTCTCGCCTTCCGGGAGGTCGATCCAGATGTCGTCTTCGTCATCGCTGAAGCGCTCTTGGCGGCTCAGACGACCGGTGTATTCCTTGCCGTCGTCGTGGGTGAAACGGATGTTCTTGCCGGTGTAATCTTCTTCGAAAGTAGCCATGCGGATCAGCATAAAGAAGTTTTGCCCGCAGGGCGCTGCGAGAACGTTAGTGCCCCGCGTGCGCGCCGAGAGCAGGCTGCTGCCCCGGTTCGACGATGACGTACTGCCCCATCATTCCCTGATCCTCGTGATAGAGCATGTGGCAGTGGTACATATACGCCAAGCTCGGGTCTGGGTAGTGCCCGAATTCGACGAGTAGCGTCGCAGTCGCACCAGGCGGAATATAAATGGTGTCGTGCCAGCCGCGGGTGAATGCCACGTCGCCGCGTTCGACGGATTCCACCATGAACCGCGCGTTGTGAATGTGGAAGTTGTGCGGCCAATCGGTGTTCTCGTTGGTCACCCGCCAGATCTCTGGGCCGTCGTGGTCGATGACCAAGTCGACGCGGTTCATGTCCATTGTCTGCCCGTTGATCTCGAATCCGCTCAGCGCCAACTCGCGCTCAGGTGCACCCGAAACATCAGGCTTATCGACGCCCACCAGCATCCCCGGCACCTCCCCCACCTCGGGCGCGCTCTCATCCGGTCCGGTGATTTTCAACAGGTTGAAGGTGTCGCGCAGACCGAAGCCGTTGGCGGCATCCTCCTTAGGCAGGCCGCCGCCGTCGGGAACACCGTCGCTGCGGAGCATGAGGTCCTTGCCGGGCTCGAGGTCCACAAGGATCTCGGCGCGTTCCCCGGGGCTGAGCAGGATGCCGTCGGCTTCCACCGGCGCGTCCAGCAGACCCTGGTCTGTTGCGATGACCTGGAACGGCTTCCCCACGACAAGGTGGTGGAAGCGCATGGTGGCGCCGTTGACTAGGCGGAGGCGCACCCGGCGCGTAGTTGCGGTGAATTGGGGTTTGGTGATGCCGTTGATCAACGGCGTGTCCCCGAGCAACCCGTAGTCGGGATCGAAAGACTCGTCGAGTTGTCCGCCCGCGCCGAATTTCGCGTCGGTGATGATCACGGGAATATCGTCGACCCCGTAGTCGTGCGGTAGATCAAGCGCGTCAGATTCGTCATCGGCGACAATGAGTCCGCCGGCGAGGCCACGGTAGGCGTGCAAACCAGATTTGTTGTGCGGGTGCGGGTGGTACCAGCAAGTCGCCGCCGGCTGGTCCACATCCCAGGTCGGCTCCCAGGCCTGCCCGGGGTCGAAAATGAGAGCGGGGCCGCCGTCCGCGGCCGCTGGCAGGTGGAGGCCATGCCAGTGAACGACAGTTGGCTCCCGGACGTTGTTATGCACAGCCATTTCGATGTGCTCGCCGCGCCGCATGTAAAGAGTCGGGCCGAGCCACGCGCCGTTGAAACCCCACGTATGCGTCATCGTTCCGGGCAGGATCTCCGCCTGTCCGGACTGCGCGGTCAGCTCGAACCGCCGGGTGGTGCCGTCCAACTCGCCCTCGTAGAGCTCCGGGATCGGCAAATCGCGGAAATCCTCTTTCGCGCCTTCCGGCGTGGCCTGCTGGAAGCGGACCCCGCCCGGCCCCGCGCACGCTGCCGCAGTTGCGGCGGTGGCGAGAAGCATGCCTTTGAAAAAGGTCCGTCGTCCAAATTCCCGTTGCACTTGTGTCCTCCGATTCTTCGAATAGGTCTTAACCGCGCAGGTTCGGCTGCTGGCCCGGTTCGACGATGACGTACTGCCCCATCATTCCCTGGTCCTCGTGGTTGAGCATGTGGCAGTGGTACATATACGCCAATGTGGGATCCGGGTAGTAGCCCATCTCCACCAGAAGCGTCACCGCACCGCCGGGCGGAACGTTGATGGTGTCGTGCCATCCCGAGGTGAACTCCAGCTCACCGCCATGGACCTCCTCCACCAAGAAGCGGGCGTTGTGGATGTGGAAATTGTGCAGCTTATCGGCGTTGTCATTCGTCACCCGCCACGCCTCGGTGCCCCGGTGGTCGACCACCTCGTCCACGCGCGACATGTCCATCTTCTTGCCGTTGATCTCCATGTCTTTCATGCGGAATTCACGCGTGACAGTGGGAGTCTCCGGTTCCTCGAATTCGACGAGCGTCTCGGGCAACGGCGGATAAGTAGGGGCGTTCTCCGGCGGCGCCGCGATCTCGAGCACATCGAATTCATCGGTCACCCGGAAGGTCTCTGCTGTGTCCTTGTCGGGGAGGCCGGCGTAGTTCGGCACGCTGCTACTGCGCAGCAGGAGGTCCTGTCCGGGCTCGAGATCCACCACGATCTCCACACGCTCGCCGGAGGTGAGCAGGATCGACTCTACCTCCACTGGGGATTCCAAAAAGCCCTGATCGGTCGCCACGATCTGAAACGGCACGCCAAGTGTCAGGTGGAGAAAACGCATGACCGAGCCGTTGAGGATGCGCAGGCGCAGCCGCCGGGTTGTCGCCTCAAAGCGCGGATTGGTGATCCCGTTGACAACCAGTGTGTCACCGAGCCAGCCGTTGTCCTCGTCGAGTTGGCCGTCGTCGGTGAAGTGAGCGTCTCTGACGATCAAGGGGATGTCGTCCACCCCGTAGTCAGAGGGGAGGCCGGGGATGGCGGCGGTGTCGTCGTCTAGCACAATGCCCCCTGCAAGACCGCGGTAGGCGTGGGGTGCTGATTCCTCGTGCGGGTGCGGGTGGTACCAGCACGTCGACGCCGGCTGCTCAACCGTCCACGCGGGCGACCAGGACTCGCCCGGCCCGAACATCAGCGCCGGCCCCCCGTCCGCCGTCGCCGGAAGATGCAGGCCGTGCCAGTGCACCACGGTGGGCACGGGCAATTCGTTGTGCACCGTCATGTCGATCTGCTCGCCGCGGCGCATGTACAGCATCGGGCCGAGGAACGGTCCGTTGAAACCCCACGTCTTCGTCGCGGTGCCGGGCAGAATCTCGTACTCGCCCTCCTGCGCCGTCAGCTCAAATCGTCGGACCTTACCGTCGAGGGTGCCTTCGTAGAGGGGCGGGATGGGCAACGGCCGCACCGTCCTCGTGGATTTTGTTTCGCCGCCCATGTGCTGTCTATCCCTCCCGGTTCGCTGGTCGTCTCTTTCGACCCTACTATCCGGAATATGACATCCCCCTTTCCGAACGAGGAGCGCAACGCGCGCCGCTTCATCTGGTCCAACGGACTGCAGAACATCGGCGACCAGATCGTGGCCCCGAAAACCGTGCTGCCGTGGCTGTTCACCGCTGCCGGTGTGCCGTCCGCGTTCACCTCTTTTCTCGTTCCTATCCGCGAATCGGGCTCGATGCTGCCCCAATTCGCGCTCAGTCCGTGGGTGACCTCGGCGGCCTCCCGCAAACGGGTGTGGTTGATCGGCTCCTGGGGGCAGGCCATCGCGGCAGCGCTCATCGCCGTCGCCGCAATGTTCTTGAACGGGGCGGCGCTCGGGATCGCCGTCCTGGTGCTGCTCGCCATCCAAGCTCTCTTCCGCGCAATTTGTTCGATTGCGGGCAAGGACGTGCAGGGGCGGACAATTTCTAAGGGGCACCGGGGCGACATCACGGGGCGTGCGACGGCATTGGGCGGCGCCTTCACCCTGGCGGTGGGCCTCGGCCTGACGTTCTTGCCTAATGATCTGCCCCACTGGGTCCTTGTCACGCTGCTGGGCGCCGGAGCATCCACGTGGGCGTTCGCTTCGCTCGTGTTCACCGGTATCAAGGAACCGGAGTCGGACCCGGACGACAACGCAGCAACCCATGGCTTCCGACAGATGTGGCAGCTAATCAAGGGTGACCGGGACCTGCAGAAATTCTTGGTCGTCCGTTCGTTAATGCTGGTCACCGCTCTTTCCACGCCCTTCATTGTCATGCTTGCGCACGAGCAAGGCGCTGATCTGACGGGGCTGGGCAGCTTCATCATCGCCTCCGGCGGCGCGGCACTCATCGGCGGGCGCGTCTCCGGCTGGTGGTCCGATAAATCGTCCAAGGCCGCAATGGGCTGGGCCGCCGGCGCCGCCTCCACGGTGTTGGTTCTGCTGGTGCTGTCCGCACGCCTCGCCCCCGAAACAATCAACGCCTGGGTCATGCCTATCGGCTTCTTCTTGGTCAACCTCGCGCACACCACTGTGCGGGTGAGCCGAAAGACCTACCTGGTGGACATGACGGAGGGCGACAACCGAACCCTCATCACCGGCGTCTCCAACACAGCCATGGGTCTCATGCTGCTCATCGCCGGCGCAATCACTTCGATCGTGGCGAGCTTTGGCACCCAAACCGCGCTGATCTTCCTGGCGGTACTCGGCTACGCGGGTGTGATCGGAGCGCGGAACCTCCGTGAAGTCTCGGCAGGAGCCGCGTAGGCGTTAAGCTGGTCGGCGGAATTTCCCCGGAATTTGAAGCGACCGTAAGGAGAACCCCAGCGTGCCTAACCATTCCGAGTGCGCCGTCGTCGTTCTGGCGGCTGGTGCCGGAACCCGCATGAAGTCGACCACGCAGAAGACGCTCCACGAGATTGGGGGCCGTAGCCTGCTGTCCCACTCGCTGCATGCGGCGGCTGGGCTCTCCCCCGCTCATCTCGTGGCGGTGGTCGGCCACCAGCGCGACCAAGTTTCCCCGGCGGTGGAGGCGATTGCGGAGGACATGCAAACGAGCATTCTCCAGGCCGTCCAGGAGGAGCAGAACGGCACCGGCCACGCCGTTCAAGTCGGCCTCGGTGCAATCCCAGAGTTCAACGGAACCGTGGTGGTCACCAACGGCGATGTGCCGCTGTTGAGGGCTGAGACGCTGGAGGCGCTCGTCGATAAGCATGAAAGCGCTGAAGCCGCTGTGACCGTTCTGTCCCTGGAATTCGACGACCCGACGGGCTACGGACGCATCATCCGCGACACCGACGGCAACGTGCGCGAAATCGTCGAGGAGAAGGACGCAAACGACGAGCAGCGCGCCGTCACCGAGGTGAACTCCGGGGTCTTCGCGTTCGACGGCTCCGTTCTCCGCGACGCGCTAACCCGCATCAATTCCGACAACGCCCAGGGTGAGCTCTACATCACCGATGTACTCGGCATCGCAGTGAACGACGGCCGCACGGTCACCGCTTTCACTGCCCCCGATTCCCGCGAGCTCGCGGGCGTCAACGACCGCGTCCAGCTCGCGTCAGCCGGCAAAGAGCTCAACCGCCGCCTGGTCGAGCAGGCCATGCGCGGCGGCGCCACCATCATCGACCCGGACACCACCTGGATCGGCGTCGACGTAGAAATCGGTCAGGACGTGACCATTCACCCGAACACCCAACTGTGGGGCTCGACCGTCATCGGTGACGGGGCCGTGGTCGGACCAGACACCACCCTCACCGACTTCGAGGTCGGAGAACGCGCGACGGTCGTGCGCACGCAAGGCGAGCTCGGCGTTGTCGGCCCAGAGGCGACCGTTGGACCCTTCACCTACATCCGTCCCGGCACGAAGCTCGGCGCCCGCGGCAAGCTCGGCGGTTTCGTGGAGGCCAAGAACGCCGAGATCGGCGAGGGCTCCAAGGTGCCGCACCTCACCTACGTCGGCGACGCCACCGTCGGCTGCGAGTCCAATATCGGGGCTTCAAGCGTCTTCGTCAACTACGACGGCGTGAACAAGCACCGCACCACCATCGGCGACCACTGCCGGACCGGTTCGGACACAATGTTCGTCGCCCCCGTCAATGTCGGCGATGGCGCGTACACCGGCGCGGGTACAGTGGTGACTAAAGATGTGCCCGCAGGCGCCCTCGCCGTCAAGGAAGGACACCAGCGCAACATCGAAGGCTGGGTGGAGCAAAACCGCCCCGGCACCGCCGCGGCCGAAGCTTCCCAGCGCGCACGCGAGAGTGAACTGAAAGGTGACACCACCAATGACCGGTAAGAAAGTCGAAAGTCACAAAGACCTCAAGGTCTTCTCCGGCCGGGCCCACCCGGACCTCGCGGAGAAGGTCGCTGATGAACTCGGCATCGACCTCGTGCCCACCACCGCCCGCGACTTCGCTAACGGCGAGATCTTCATCCGCTTCGAGGAGTCCGTCCGCGGCGCAGACTGCTTTGTCATGCAGTCCCACGCGCAGCCACTGAACAAGTGGTTGATGGAGCAGCTCATCATGATCGATGCGCTCAAGCGCGGCTCCGCGAAGCGCATCACTGCGATCCTGCCGTTCTACCCGTACGCGCGCCAAGACAAGAAGCACCGCGGCCGCGAGCCGATCTCCGCCCGCCTCGTCGCTGATCTGCTCACTGCCGCCGGCGCGGACCGCATCGTCTCCGTCGACCTGCACACCGACCAGATTCAGGGCTTCTTCGACGGCCCGGTCGACCACATGCACGCGATGCCGATCCTGACGGACTACATCAAGTCCAAGTACTCCATGGACAACCTCGTTGTGGTCTCCCCCGACGCGGGACGCGTGAAGACTGCGGAGAAGTGGGCTAACACGCTGGGCGACGCCCCGATGGCCTTCGTGCACAAGACCCGCGACATCGACGCGGCGAACAAGGTCGTGTCCAACCGCGTGGTCGGCGACGTGGAGGGAAAGAACTGCATCCTCCTCGACGACATGATCGACACCGGCGGCACCATCGCCGGCGCGGTCGGCGTGCTCAAGGACGCGGGCGCCGAGTCCGTGGTCATCGCCACCACCCACGGTGTCTTCTCCGACCCGGCACGCGAGCGCCTGTCTAACTGCGGTGCCGAAGAAGTCATCACCACGGACACGCTTCCGCAGTCCACGGAGGGCTGGAGCAACCTCACGGTCCTGTCGATCGCCCCGCTGCTGGCGCGCACGATCCACGAGATCTTCGAGAACGGCTCCGTCACCACTCTCTTCGAGGGCCAAGCTTAAACGCCTCCTTTCCAAATACCTATTCCAGGATGCCTATTCACCGGGTGACGCAGCGGCCCCCTGCCCCAGCGACCTTGTAAATAGGCATCCTGGAATAGGTATTTGGCTTTTCCGGCGCTTTTCGCGATCGCCGAGGCTCGAACCCCACCATCGTCTATACTGCACAAGCATGATTCCAGAGCCGACATCAGCGTCCACCCAGGACGCACCGCTTATCGACGACACCCTCGGTCCCTCCCTCACCTCCGAACGCCGCCGAGTGGTGGCTGCCACGACAGTCGGCACCGCCATCGAGTGGTACGACTTCTTCCTCTATGCCGCCACCGCTGGCCTGGTGTTCAAGCAAGCGATGTTTGCTCCTTTGGGGTCCGCCGCCGGTACAGTCGTGGCTTTCCTCACTGTCGGACTCTCGTTCTTGTTCCGGCCGCTCGGCGCGTTCCTTGCCGGCCATTTCGCCGACAAGATCGGCCGCCGCACCGTTCTCTTGGTCACACTCCTTGCCATGGGTGGAGCGACGACTTTGATCGGTCTTCTGCCCACCTACGAGGCCGTAGGTGTCCTTTCCCCCGTTCTCCTCGTCCTGCTGCGCATCGTGCAGGGAATCTCAGCCGGCGGTGAATGGGGTTCGGCGGTGCTCTTGGCTGTGGAGCACGCACCCGCGGGCAAGCGGGGCCTCTTCGGAGCGGGCCCGCAGATCGGCGCTCCGGCCGGCCTGCTGCTGTCCTCTGGTGCGCTATTCCTGATGAACACCATTGCCCCCGGGGGCGCCTTCATCGAATGGGGCTGGCGCGTACCGTTCCTCTTCTCCGCGGTACTGGTCGTGCTTGCGTGGTGGGTGCGCAAGGGGGTGGACGAGTCACCCGTCTACTCGGAAATGACAGAGGTCTCCGCGGCGCAGGTACCTAACCCAATGGGCACTCTTTTCCGGAACTATTTCACGGTTGTCCTCGCCGGCGCTCTCCTCTTCGCCGCGAACAGCATACTGGGCTATATGACCACTGGCGGGTACATCCAGAACTACACAACAAATCCGGACGGTATGGCCATGGAGCGAGGCCCGATCCTCTTCGCGGTCACCGTGGCAGGCGCGGTATGGATGGTGTCCACGTTCTTCACCGGTTGGCTCTCCGACCACGTGGGACGCAAAACGACGCTCGTCGGCGGCTTCATCATCCAGACGGCAGCAGCGCTAGCGTTGTTCCCTCTGGTCAACACTGCGGAGATGAGCAAAATCTACGCGGCCCTCGTCTTCCTCGCGCTGGCCCTGGGCTTCACCTACGGTCAGATCGCGGCCCTCTACGCGGAGCTCTTCCCCGCCTCGGTCCGTGCGTCAGGCACATCCATCACCTACGCTATCGGCGCGATCCTGGGCGGAGCTTTCGCTCCGTTCATTGCCTCCTGGATCTTCGAAGCCACCGGCTCCTCCTGGGGCATCACCGCCTACCTGGTGGGTGCCAGCCTGATCGGCCTCGCCGTCTCTTTGGTCATCCGGGAGCGCAAGGACATCCCGCTGGACCACGAGCACGAACACATGCAGCGCACCGGCCATTTCATCTGGCAGCCGCGATCCGTCTAAGTTTGGTCCCGCCGCCTGCGGTCTGTTAAGGTTTTGAAGGTCTCGGCGAGGGACCCCACTTGCACGGTTGATCCGTCCAAGCAGGGCCGTTATCGACGCGATGTATCACAGACTTTTCTCCGAAAAGCCTGCGGTCACTCGACGAGAACAAGTGGCCGCAGGCTTTTCTGTGGCTTGAACCGATAAGCAACAAAAGGAGAACCATCATGGCTTCCAAGTTCCCGGTCATTCAGGCTGAGAAGCGCGACGAGTTCGGCAAGGGTTCCGCACGCCGTCTGCGCGCAGCGGGCCGCGTCCCGGGCGTCCTGTACAGCAACGGCGAGGACAACATCCACTTTCACGTGGACATCCTCGAGATCACGGCGCTCGTGCGTAACGACGGCACGAACGCCATCCTCGAGCTCGAGGTCGAGGGCGACAAGAACCTGGCCATGGTCAAGCACGTCGACCAGAACGTCCTGACCCTGAACATCGACCACATCGACCTCTTCGGCGTCAAACGCGGCGAGAAGGTCACCGTCGAGGTCCCGGTCGTCTACGAGGGTGAGGCTGCAGACGACGCTGTTGTCCTGCAGGAGATCGATGTCGTGGAGATCGAGGTCGACGCACTGAACATTCCGGACGAGATCACCGTGTCCATCGAGGGCAAGGAGATCGGCGACCAGATCTTCGCCGGCGACCTGCCGCTGCCGGAGGGTGCAGAGCTCATCACCGATCCGGAGTACCTGGCCATCAACGTCACCTTCGAGCAGGTTGATGAGGAGCTCGAGGCGGCAGCCGAGGACGCTGAGGAAGGCGGCGCTGATGCTGGTGCCGATTCCGACGAGGACGCAGAGAGCACCGTCGAGGTCGCTGACGGCGGCGAGGGCGACGAGGACGCAAGCGAGTAATTTCGCTTACCGACGTCTCCCGCACCGGCCCGCAGGTCTCACCGTGGATCTGCGGGCCGTTTCGCATCAGTACGGTAACGGCTTCTGTTTCCGCCAGCCGTCCCCCACGGCCTGCATTTAGAATCGGCGGTTGTGGCTTCTGACTCCCCAATCTTGATCGTCGGCTTGGGCAACCCGGGCACCATTTACGCGCAGACGCGCCATAATGCGGGAGCGATGCTGATCGACGAACTTCTCGACCGCGCCACCCCGATTCCCGCCCAGCTCAGCGTGCACAAAAAGACCAACACGGAGGTCGCCGAGCTCGCTGCTGGCTGCCTCTTGCCGCGGCGGACGATCTTGGCGCGGACCCGCGGCTTCATGAACGTCTCCGGCGCCCCTATCAAGGCCTTGGCCAGCTACTACGGCACGCAACCGGGCGACATCTATGTCCTTTACGACGAACTGGATCTGGACTTCGGCCAGTCCAAGCTCCGCCAAGGCGGCGGCGACCACGGCCACAACGGGCTCAAATCGGTGACCAAGTCCTTGGGTACCTCCGACTACAACCGTCTCGCCGTCGGCATCGGCCGCCCGCCGGGCCGCCAGGCACCCGCCGATTACGTGCTCAAGCCGTTCTCCAAGCACGAAGCCGCCGAACTGCCGATCGTGTTGGCCGACGCCGCCGACGAACTGATCGCCGCCCTCACGTAGCACGTAGCTAACGTCCCAGCAGCTTAGCCTCGATCTCCGCGGCGGGACCTTCTTGGAGCTTTCCGGCGAAGTCGTCGCCGACAAGACAGTAGGAGTAGTCGGGATCTTTACGCAGCGACTTCTGCATTGCATTTAGCTGCGGGTACAGCGGCGGCAGGTCGGGGTCCTCGCGGGTGAATCGCGTTTCCACACCGCGGGCGTAGCGCCCGGAGAAGGCGCGGGTGGACACGGAGGTGCCGCCAGCTTTCAGGATGGAGCGGTTGGTGTCGCTGGTCCCGGCTTCGCGGGCAAGCAGAAAAGCGCTGCCGCAGGCAACAGATGTCGAGCCCCACTCGATGAGGCGCTCGACATCCTCGGATGTCCTCGCACCTCCGGCGGCGATGAGGGGAATATTCACGTGGCGGAACACGCCGGCGAGCAGCTTCTCCAACGGCTGCGTGTCGGGTTCTTCCGTGATCCTCCAAGTCGAGCGGTGCCCGCCGGCTTTGGATCCTTGGACGATGAGGCCGTCGGCACCGAGCTCCGCGGCCTTGATTGCGTCGAGCTCGTTGGTCACGGTCACCCACGCCTGAATGCCGGCATCGTGGATGCGCTTGAACTGCTCTACGGTGAAGCAGCCGAAGGTGCAGGAAATGATGGAGGCGCGGCCGTCGGCAAGCGCGAGGTCCAGCTTGTCCTGGAAACCGAAGGTGTAATCCGGCTCAGGGATCTCAGCGCCCAGCTCGGCGGCGATGGCCTCGAGATCCTCCCGGCGCGGTGCCTCACGCTGCGGGTAGAACAGGTTTATGCCGAACGGCTCGTCAACGCGTGCTAGCTCGTCGCGCGCTTGGTCGAGCGAGCATGTCCCCCAGGCGAGAAAACCGAAGCCGACAGCGTTGACCAGCTCCGGCGTGCTCGGTCCTCCCGCCATGGGGGCGACAATGACGCGGGGCAAACGGGCGGGAAGTTCAGGAGGCATGGGCCCACTCTATAGAAGCGGTCCCCTAGACTCATCGGGGTGTTCGATAAACTACGCGCCCTCTTCGCCCCAAGGCATAACTCCCAGGACTCCCTCGACTTGGATGCCGTGAACGCGCAGTGGCTCGTCGTCGGCCTGGGCAACCCCGGCGCGAAATACGCCGCCACCCGCCACAACGTGGGCTATATGGCGCAGGACTTGCTTATCGACGCTCCCCTGCTCCCCCTCCCCGGCCTCAAAGCCCAAGGAGCACCGATCCCGGGTACTTCTGCTTTCGCATTGCGCTCCACCACGTTCATGAACAACAGCGGCGAAGGCATTGCCCCGGTGGCCGAGAAACTGGGCATTCCGCCGGAGCGGATCGTGGTCCTCCACGACGAGCTGGACCTGCCCGCGGGCAAGGTGCGCATCAAGCTCGGCGGGAACGAGAACGGCCACAACGGTTTGAAGTCACTGACTGAGCAGCTGGGTACCCACGATTACATCCGCGTGCGCATTGGCATCGGCCGTCCGCCGAAGGGCATGCCGGTCCCGGAATGGGTGCTCAGCCCTGTTGACGACGAAGGGCTCGATGAGCAGATCGCGACCGCCGCGGATGCCGCGCGCCTTGTGGTCGCGGAAGGTCTACAGCGCGCGCAGAACCAGATCCACGCGCGGAATTAACCCCGAAGTTTCGCCGTCATCTCCTCGAGACGGTCGCACATCGCAGCGAGCTCTTTGGCCCGGTGCGGCATCGGGTTGAAACCGTCGCGCATCTCCATCGCCTGAATGAATCCGAGCTGCTCGCGGATGTCGTGCATGTGGAAATTCGCGGCGATCTGACGCCAGTGCTCGATCGCGCGGATCGCCCCGACACCGCCGTAGCCGACGAACGCGATGGGCTTGCCCACCCACTCCGGGCCGAGGGTGTCCACCGCGTTCTTCAGTGCTGCCGGCACTGAGTGGTTGTACTCCGGGGTGATGAAGATGAAGGCGTCGCAGGCATCGATCGCCTCCGACCAGCGGGTCACCTCATCATTGTCGTACTGCTTGTTCATGAGCATGGGCAGCCCGGCGCCGTCGTAAAGCGGAAGCTCGAAGTCCGCAAGGTCGATGAATTCGTATTCGAATCCCTCCCGCTCCCCGATTGCTTCTTTCATCCAGTTCGCGACCTTCTCTGCGGTGCGTCCTTTGCGGATGGACCCGACAATCACGCCGATCTTCATTGCTTCTCCTTACGATTGCGTACAAGTCACTAAACTCGGCCCCACTCTAACGGAGGCCACTAAGGCCTTCCGCTGGGAAGCACGAGCAACTACGTTTACAACGCGAAAGACTGTCGAAAGAATTCCAGGGGTTACGGCATGGACGTCACCATTATCGGCGGCGGCTTCGCCGGCACGGCGGCCGCTATTAATTTGGCACGAGCGAATCGTTCAGTTTGTTTGATTGACGAGGGTAAGCCACGCAACCGCTTCAGCGAGCACGCCCACGGCATCCTTGGCCTAGACTCAATCAAACCCGCGGAACTTCTTTCTAGAGCTCACGAAGAATTCGTGTCGTTCGGCGGAACAATTCTTCCTCAACGCGCGATCAAGCTGACGGAGTCGCATGACAGCGATTTTCGCTGGTCGGTCCAGCTGACTGGTGGAGAAGCTGTACAGTCTTCCCACGTTCTCGTCGCCACTGGCATCACAGATGTACTTCCTGATGTCCCCGGGCTGCCTGAGTTGTGGGGGAAACGTGTTTTCCATTGTCCTTACTGCCACGGGTACGAAGTGAGAGGAACGAACCTCGCCGTGATTGGCGGAGAGAACCCCGGTTTCACGTTCCACATCTCTAAGCTCCTGACCAAATGGGCAGCGAAAGTGACGTTCTTCGCGAACGGTCTTGAGCTTCCCGCGGAAGAACACGAACTGTTCACATCGCTGGAAATCACCGTCATCGAGGAGCCTGTCGTTTCAGTGGACGCGGCCGACGCAAGCCGTTCTGCTGTCACAATTCGCACCAGCAACAACGAGACCACTTTTGAATCCTGCTTCACAGCTCCACGCTTCAAACCGAACGACGAACTATTGCGCGAAGCCGGGTGCGATGTTGTTGACGGGTGGGTTCACACCGAGCGTGGGCTGACATCACAGGCTGGGCTGTGGGCCGCCGGCAATGTGATCAGCTCCCCTGACCAAGTTTCGCAAGCTGCGGGAGCGGGGGCTGCTGCCGGCATCGCGATCGACCAGGCCCTTTTCGCAGAGTCCCTACTCTGATTCCGCTGCCCCGCACTGGTTAGCCCTCCCGCTGCCGGAGCGACTACCCTCTACAGGTCATGAGCACCGTTTCCGAGGCTGCCCGCCGCCGCACCTTTGCCGTCATCGCCCACCCGGACGCCGGTAAGTCGACGTTGACGGAGGCGCTGGCGCTGCACGCGCACATCATCTCCGAGGCCGGCGCGGTGCACGGCAAAGGCAACCGCAAATCCACGGTGTCCGACTGGATGGAGATGGAGAAGGACCGCGGCATCTCCATCGCCTCTTCGGCGCTGCAGTTCGAGTATTTGCCGGACGAAGCCCGGCAAAGGGGACAAACCGAGCCCTACGTGATCAACCTAGTGGACACCCCGGGCCACGCGGACTTCTCCGAGGACACCTACCGCGTGCTCTCCGCCGTCGACGCCGCAGTAATGCTGATTGACGCAGCGAAGGGCCTCGAGCCGCAGACCCTCAAGCTCTTCCGCGTGTGCAAGGCGCGCGGCCTGCCGATCGTCACCGTGATCAACAAATGGGACCGTGTGGGACGCGAGCCGCTCGAGCTTGTCGACGAGATCGTCACCGAGATCGGCCTCCAGCCCACTCCCCTCTACTGGCCGGTCGGCGAGGCGGGCGACTTCCGCGGGCTCGCCCATGTCAACTCCGACGGTGAGGCAGACCAGTACATCCACTTCATCCGCACTGCCGGCGGCTCTACCATCGCCCCGGAGGAAGAATACTCTCCCGACGAGGCTCTCCAACGCGAAGAGGATGCCTGGGAGACCGCCGTCGAGGAAGCTGAGCTGCTCGCCGCCGATGGCGCGGTGCACAATCAGGAGCTCTTCGAACAGTGCGTGACCTCCCCGCTGATCTTCGCCTCCGCGATGCTGAACTTCGGCGTCCACCAGATCCTGGACACGCTGTGCGCTATTGCGCCGGCTCCGGAGGGCAGGGAGTCGGATCCGGCGGCGGTGGAGGCGTCAACAAGCGCAATGGATACCGAACGCGAAGTCGGCGACGAATTCTCGGGCGTGGTGTTCAAGGTCCAGGCCGGCATGGACAAGAACCACCGCGACACGCTCGCGTTCATGCGCGTCGTCTCCGGCGAATTCGACCGCGGCATGCAGGTCACTCACGCTCAGTCGGGCCGCAGCTTCTCCACGAAATACGCCCTGACCGTCTTCGGCCGCAACCGCGACACCGTGGAAACGGCCTTCCCCGGCGACATTATCGGCCTGGTCAACGCGGGCGCGCTCGCGCCGGGCGACACGATTTACTCCGGCAAGAAGGTGCAGTTCCCGCCGATGCCGCAGTTCGCGCCCGAGCACTTCCGCACCCTGCGCGCGAAGTCGCTGGGCAAGTACAAGCAGTTCCGCAAGGCTCTCGAGCAGCTGGACGCCGAGGGCGTCGTGCAGATTCTGCGCAACGACGCCCGCGGCGACGCCGCTCCCGTCATGGCCGCCGTCGGCCCCATGCAGTTCGAGGTCATGCAGGCCCGCATGGAAAACGAGTACAACGTGGAAACGGTCACCGAACCGATCCCCTATTCGGTGGCCCGCCGAACCGACATGGAATCCGCACCCGAGCTTGGTCGGCAGCGCGGCGTGGAGATCTTCACCCGCACTGACGGCGAGCTCATCGCGCTGTTCGGCGACAAGTGGAAGCTGGCCTTCATTGAAAAGGAGCACCCGGAGCTGACCATGGAGCCCCTCGTCGCCGACTAGCGGCAGCGATTACTTCACTCGGAGCATCCGGGTGACAGTGCCCTGCCAGTAAGCGCCATCCGGGGTGACCATTCCGGTGAGCTGCATCGGTAGATCCGCCGGGAGGTTACCCACTTGGCGCCGGGCGACCTCTTCACCCGTGTCGGCGCTGATACCGACAAGGTCCACACCGAGTCGCGCCGGCTCGGTGCTGAGTGACCAGATCGTGCGGTCCTGTTCGGTCAGCACGGGCAATGTCTCGATCTTGCGCGGTTTCTCCCACCGGCGTTCACACTTCGCGCCCGACTCGGTCGGTGTGACATCGATGCGCGCCAATCCACCAGTAAACGGCGCGAATGGCGGGTTCGCTTTCCCATCGACAGCGTTGGGCGGGTACACAAACCCGTACGTCGACGGAATGAACAGCGAATTCCCGCTGGCGATCAGTGAGTTCTCAGTTCCGGGCCCACTGCCTGCGAATGCAGGCATTACGCAGACATCCGCGCCTGTCGCAGCGTCGACAACGATCAAGTTCGGCGAACCATCGGCATTGTCGACGATCGCTTCCCACTTTCCACCCGGCCCGAAGACCGTCGGCGTCGTTCCCGAGCCCCACGACAACTGGCCGGGTTTTCTCGCTGTTCCCCGGTCGTAATCGCGCCGCCACTTGAGCTGGATTTTCTCACCGTCATAAGCGACCTCGTTCAGCGAATGACTGGTGAGCACACTCATGCCGTTCGGCCGGCCCGTCAACCCGTTGGCAATGGTCTCCCCTCCCGGCGACTTTGACAAAGGCAATGTGGCGATCTTCCCGCCGTCCACGACACCGATCGTTGAATCTTTCGTGACAAACCAGGTGCGGCCAGCCTCATCTGGAGCAAGACCCCCGAGCGATGTTCCGGCAGGCAGTCCGAGGGGAACACGATTGTCCACGTTCAACTGCCACTTTCCGCCCTGGAACCGGTGACTGATATTCAGTACATCGTCTCCCTCGGCGATCACCACGTTGTCGTGCTCGTCCAAGTAACCGTAGACACCGCCTAATAGCGATGTCTTCTTCAACTCCAGCGACGCCAAAGGTTGCGCAGTATTCGGATCGAAGAGGATCACTGACGGAATGACCACATCCACGCCAAGCGCGTTCTTGTGCTTCTGCTCCGTTCCTAGGTACTTGGTGCACAGAGCCAGCACCATGCCGTCAGAAGCTTGGAAAGTGGTCGAACAGGTTCCCAGCGGAACAGACCACTTCAGATTCCCAGCCACATTCGGACCAGCCCACGGAACCGAGTCGGACGAATTAATGTCGCGGTGCATCAGGCGCGTCCCCGTTGGAGCGGACTGATTCTCAGCGTGGGCGGGTCCGGTGACACCGAGCACTGCCCCAGTCAAGAGCAGCGCTGCGGTGATGTGTGATGTGTGCCTCATCCTTCAGGAGAATACAAGCGGCGCACACCGCAAAACCCATTTTCATTCATGAAGTCGCAGCGCACAGCGCTACCGCGGCGTCATCGAGGTATTCGGGATCCGCCCGTCATGCGCGACCTTGCTCCCGTCCCAGAAGTAGGTCACCGTGCTGTTGTACTTTGGCGATTCGGCGTTACCCGCGCCAGCAGCATCCAGCGCTTCCCAGTCCTTGTACAGCACCGTGAAGCTCCCGTCATCGTTCGGTGTGACATCCATCGCCTGCTGTGGGTAATTCGAATCAATGCCGATGTACTCACCTTTGTGGAACATGAGGATCAAGGTGCTGCGCGTTACCCTGTTTCGCTTGAGTGACTAATGCAAAGCTCAGATCGCTGCACGAGTTGTAGTTCGTATGTCCCGTTAAGACCCAGCCCCCAGCTTGATTCGGGTATTACTCGTTGACTTCCGCGGTGGCTTTGTGGATCTCGGGAGAAGCCGAGTTCGTGACGCATTCTTCACGGCCCTTGGGCTCCTCCTCGGCTTGCTCTTCCTCGGTCTCAGTTTCAAAGATGGTCGTGACCGTGGTACTGCTGGTCGCCTCATCCGTGTTTTCCGCACTGGACTCGACGGGGTGGAGCTCCGGCTCCGCGATATTGTCGTCGCTGCATCCGGCGAGAAGCACTGCACTCGAAAGGGAAAGCCCCACGAGGAACCGGCGTGTGTGGTGACGGTGATTGAGCATGTGCGCCTTCTAATAGCTCGAAGCGATGGTTATTACGGCGTCAGCGCGCCACCAGTGACAGCGAGTGTCTCACCGGAAATATAGGAGGCGTCCTCGGAGGCGAGAAAGACGTACGCACCTGCCAGTTCGGCGGGCTGGCCGGGCCGGCCCATCTTCGATCCCTGACCAAACTCGTCCACGACCTCTTGGGGCTGCCCTTCTGACGGCTGGATCACGGTCCAGATCGGGCCCGGAGCAACGGCGTTGACGCGGATTCCCTGGGACGGCAGGAGTTCTTCCGACAGGCCCTTCGCGAAGTTATTGAACGCCGCCTTCGTCATGGCGTAGTCGAGGAGCTCCTTGGACGGCTGGTAGGCCTGGATCGAGGTGGAGAAGATGATGGAGGACCCAGGCTCCATGTGTTTCACGGCTTCCTTAGTCACGCGGAAGGCCGAGTAGATGTTAGTCTTCATCGTCGCGTCGAAATCCTCGTCGGAGATGTTGAGCACACCGTCGTTCCACACCTGGCGGGAAGCGTTGTTGACCAAGATGTCAATGCCGCCGAGACCAGCCACGGTCTTTTCCACTGCGGCGACGCAGTTGTCCAACTCCCTGAGGTCGCCCGGAATAGCGACTGCGGTACGGCCTTCTTTTTCAATGGCCTTGACGATGCGGTCCGCGTCTTCCTGCTCCTCGGGCAAGTACGCGATCGCCACATCTGCGCCTTCGCGGGCGAACGCGATCGCCGTGGCGGCACCGATGCCGGAATCGCCGCCGGTGATCAATGCGCGGCGGCCTTCGAGCTTGCCGCTGCCCTCGTAGGAATCCAGTCCCAGATCGGGCTCAGAAACCATGCGGACATCTTCGCCAGGGTTGTCCTGCCGGGGCTCGCGGGGGAATTCGGACGGGTACTTGGTACGTGGATCGATTAGTGCCATGCTCACCAGGCTACGCCGATAAGAACTCCACCCACTCGTCCCATTCGCGCTCCATCTGCGCTTTGCCCAACAGATAGTTGGCGTTGAGCTTGGAAACGTTGCGCTCCGAGGCGTCCACGCTCATGTGCTCAGGGAACAGCACTTTGGCGCGGCCTTCCTTCTCCAACTCGAGGATCTTGTCCTTGGACGCGTTGTACCGCGGCGGCCGGGCAATCAGTGCTTCAGCGACGGCTGGGTGTTTGGTGAACAGCCGGCGCGTGGCCATCGGGCGCGTGTTCTCGGGGCGAATATAGTCCCGCTCCTTCGTGGCCAGCACGAGGAATTTGGAGAAGCCGGCGTCTAGGGCGGCGTCGATAAGCAATCCTCCCGAAACCCCGAGCGCACCGTCGACGTACGGGATACCGTCGATGCTGCCCATGGGCATGACTTTCGGCAGCGTGGACGAGGCGCGGGTGACTTGCCCGATGAGCTCGGTCGACCGCAGGTCCTTCCGTGTCCAGGTGACGGTGTGGCCGGTGTCCGCGCGAACGGCCTCGATGTGGACCTCGGTGCCGCTGTTCGCGTCGAAGGTCTCCCAATCGAATGGGAGAACATCGTTAGAGCCTTCGTAAATGAACTCCGCGTTGAAATAGCCGGTACCGCGAGCCAACGACATCCAGCCGCCAAATTTCTCGTGCGCCACGAAATTCGTGAACGACTCACGCGCACGGTGCGCGTCGCGCGAGGCGTAGTTGACGGCGTGCGCAGCGCCGGCGGAGACCCCTCCTACCCAGCCGAAACGCACGTCCTCCTCGATGAAGCGGACGATCGCGGGGGCGGTGTAGGAGTTGCGCATTCCACCACCTTCAACAACGAGAGCGGTGTCGGTGGCTTCAATCATGCCGATGATTGTAGGTCGATAACGCCGACCTGTCCCGGCTACTTTTCTAGGAAGTCCCTGACCGCCTCCCACTCGCGGTCGAACTGCTCTTTGCCGGCGGCGAAGTTCTTCTGCAATTTGGGCACTTTGAACTCCGAGTTTTCCACCATCATCTGCTCCGGGTAGAAGACGTACGCGCTGCCCTGCGCCGCCAATTCATCAATGTGGGCCTTAGCCTTGTTGTACTGGTCAGGGCGCTCGATGGTGCGGCGCGCCACCTCAGGGTATTTCGGGAACATGCGGCGAACCATCGCCGGGCGGTTCACTGGCTCACGCACGTAATCACGGGGCTTGGTCGCCAGCACCAGGCATTTGCTGAACCCGGCGCCTTCCGCCGCCCCGATCAGCAGACCGCCATCGTCGCCCAGGGCGCCGTCGACGTACGGCACACCATCAATGCGGGCCATAGGCATGAGCATCGGCATGGTGGAGGAGGCGCGCATGACCACGTTGATCGTGTCCTCGTCCAGAAGATCCGCGTTATTCCAGGCGACCGTCTCGCCGGTGTCCGCGCGAACCGCTTCGATGTGGATTGGGGTCTCATTGGCCAGAAACGCATCGAGGTTGAACGGCAATTCACCCCCGCGGTCCTGGAACATGAACTCCGCGTTCATCAGCCCGCGGCCGAGCGCCAGCGAGCGCAGCCCGCCGATCTTCGGGTGCCCCATGAACGTGGTGAACGCTTCCTCGGTGCGCTGGGCGTCCCCGGACAGGAAGTTGATGGCGTGGATCGCACCGGCCGAGACACCCCCTACCCAGCCGAAGCGCGCATCTTCCTCGATGAGTTTCATGATCGCGGGGGCAGTGTACGAGTTACGTGTTCCGCCGCCCTCAATGACGAGGGCTGTATCGCGTGCGTCTATCATGGTTCACCAGTGTAGGGGTACAAAACTATTTTTCGGTTTTCGGCTCAACCTCACGCTCAGCCTCGGCTTTGACATCCTCTGCGAGGCGCCGCAGCCACACCTGCACCTTACGCTGCCACAGAACTGAATCCTGGGACCGCGGCGGCGCTTGAATGAGGAATTCCGAATCGTAGCCGGACTGCAGCTCCTTCGCGCGCAGAATCTCGGCGTCGAGCTTCACCCCGAGCAACAGGACGATATTCATCCCCCACACCGCCACCAGCACGGCCAGCACGGTTCCGAATGCGCCGTAGGCGCTGCGCAGACCGAAGGTGGACAGGTACCAGCCGAAGAGCAGCCACTCCGCACCGATGACCAACATGGCAAAGACCGCACCGACAGTGAGCAGCCGGAACCGGCCCGGGCGCACATTGGGCGCGAAATAGAACAGGCAGGACACCAGCACGACAGCCGCCACCACGACCGCCGGGTAGCGCGCCCTTTCCCACACCGGCAGCAGGATCTGGTTAAGGTAGTTCACCGCGCCCGTTAGTCCGAGCGGTTCCGCGATCGGGCCCAACACCGCGTCGATGATGGATTCGCGCAGCACCAAGGCGGCGACCACAACGACGAGCCCGAGCACGAGCAGTAGGGTGATCGCCCACATGGTCAGCCACGTCACGGGCAGACCCCGACCTTCCGTGCGCCCGTAGATGACATTCGTGGAGCGTGAGAACGCGCGGACATAAGCGGATGCGGACAGCAGCGACACCAGTATGGAGATCACCAAGGCGATCGTGCTCTGCGCGGGAGTGCCCACCACCGTCAAGAACAAATCGAAGGCTTGCGCGCGGAGTGCCTCAGGCACTGCTTCGTCGATAAGCCCGCCGATCATGTCGTGCAACGCATTCTCATCGGTGGGAAACAGCAGGGTTACCATGGAGTAGAACGCCAGCAGCATCGGCGCGAAGGCAGTCACACTGAAATACGTCATGGTGGCACCGCGGTCTGTGATCGCCAGCGGGCCGAAATCCATCGCGGTGCGCGCGAACACCAGCTTCCAGGATTTCCACGACAGCCAGTTCCCACGCCGCAGCGGCTCGTCGCGCTTGTACGCGGGCTCGACTGTCTCGATGTCCCCGGGGCCGTAGGGTTGCACGAATTCGGCGGCGTGCGCGACGACATCCGCCGGGGTTTCCCTACTCATGCACCACACCTTATCCGGCCGTTAGCCATTCCCGCTGTAGGGTTGGGCCATGTCATGGGCACAAAACACTGACCTCGGTTTTGCCACGAGCATCTGGGAGCCGGTCCTGATCCTCGTGATCATCGCCATGCTCATCGCGGTTCCCGCCATCGCGATCGCATTCGGGATCATCCGCAAGAACAACCGCATCGCTGTCTACGCGACGGACACGCTCAGAGTCCACACCGCGAATCTGAGCCCCGAGTCCAACGACATCATCGTCATCATCACCGTCGACGTCGCCGCGTTCCAGCACATTTCGCTTATCGACGCCCCCCTGCGCCTCACCTCCCCCACCTCTCACCCGGTCACCTTCCAGCCGGGCACCGCCGGCCCTCCGGTGCTCGACCCGAACGAGGGATGGATCATTCCCGTGTCCGCCCAGACCCAGGCAGAGCTGCGGTCTCTGCCTATTGCCTGGGGCGAATACGAGCTGACTACGACGAATATCGCTTTCGTCGTGGAGTGACCCAGCTATATCAGCACGTGCATCCGGAAGAAAGGTGACAAACCACGTACGGCCCGGTGGCCGAGGGGGAGCATTTCAGGGACGCTTGAGGTAGCCCGAGCGGATCTGCACTGCACGAATGAGTGCCGAGCACAGCGCGCCCACCGCCAGAACCCAGTACGGCAGCGACGGGCCAACGAAACCGGCGAGCCACTCGATCAGCGGCGGGTACCCGAAGCCAATGTAGGTGGCCACGTAGTAGACGCCGATCACGGCACCGCGCTTCTCCGGCGGGCTGAAGGTCTCCACATCCAGCAAGCCTTCACGCAGGCAGAGACCGTAGGCGAGCCCCAAGAAGATTGAAGCGACCACGAACATCGCCATGGATGGAGCGGCCCCGCCGATGGCCGCAAGGCTCATGCCCACCACTGAGCACAGCGCACCGACCACACCGGAGGACGGCCCGAACTCGAAGCGGCGCCCCAGCGCCTGGATGACCAGTCCCGAACCGAATGCGGTGACCGCGGCGACTCCGGGAAGGAACGCGCTGGACTCGAAGTGTTGCCCGACGCGTCCGGAGAGCACCACGATCGCGCTCGTCATCGACGCAAAGACCCATAAGCCCATCGGGAACGCGGTGGCCAAAGCCTTCTTGGCGGAACGCACCTGTGCCGGAGCCCGGACTCCTTGCTCCTCCTCAATCTTCTCCACCACCACTTCGCGGGTATTCGGCGCATCACCCACGAACAGGGAGAATGCCACCGCTGCGAAGGACAGCACGATCGAGGCGATGTACGGAATGTAGATCGCATTGTGGGCGCTGACCAGGTGCGCAATGATGCCGGAGGCAATCGGGCCCAGCATGAAGCCCGATGTCAGGAAGATACCGGCGAGCGTCGTACCGGCCGCTCCGCGCAACCGACCCGCCCACGCGGTGCCCGCGCTGACCACGAGGCCCACGCCGAGCCCGATGACGAAGCGGGCCGTGAGCAGCACTGCGGGCACTTCCTGCCAGAACATCAGCGCGACATTGCCCAGTGCCGCGACGATAGCGCCGAGCATCACCGCCGGCCGGGAGCCGAAGCGGTCGGCGACGAGCCCGCCGGCAATCAGGCACGGGAACAGGCCCAGCGCATAGATCCCGTACGCGCTGTTGACCAGCAACGTGGACATGTCCTGGTTCTCGCGGAGCACCACCAGCACGGACGCAAAGTGGTTGGCCGCCCAGCCCGCGGTAATGAGGAAGGCCACAACGCTGACGAAGACCAGCTGCGGTTGAGACTTCTTCGTTTCCATCTTGCGTCTCCCTTCCGGCTCACAGTGTGACCCACGTAACTGTACACCCGCACACTTCCTACAATGGATCACCATGACCATGCCTTGGGACCGCCCAGCTCACCCCGCAGATTCACGGCCGCAGCCGCTTTCGCTTGTCGACGGCCTCTCCCACCAGCACGAGCTCTCCTGGGCCCGCACCCCCGACTCCGGCGCCGTCGACCCGGATGTAGCCGCCGCTGTCGATGAGGCTGCCGCCCGCTTCGACCGCTTCGCCCCGTGGGTGGCGGAACACTTCCCGGAATCCGGCGACGGCGTCATCGAGTCAGACATCCAGCACGTTCCCGGGACAAAGGACTATGTGGCTCGCCTCATGGAGCGGGACGTTCCCGGCGATCTGTGGGTCAAGCGCGATGATTCCCTGCCGATCAGCGGGTCCATCAAATCCCGCGGCGGCGTCCACGAGGTCTTCCGGCTGGCGGAGGAGAAGCGCTATGAGAAACTCTCTGTCGCCTCCACCGGCAACCTCGCACTTTCCATCGGCACCGTCGGCCCGCTGCTGGGGTTCGACACCGAGGTACACATGTCGGTGGACGCGAAGCAGTGGAAGAAGGAACTGCTCCGGTCACGCGGAGCGGACGTGATCGAGCACTCCGGACTATTCACCGAGACCGTGGCTCAGGCGCGCGAGACTGCCGGCGATGCGTTCTTCATCGACGACGAGAACTCCTTCGGCCTCTTCGCCGGGTACGCCGTCGCCGGACGGCGGCTCAAAGAGCAGTTCGCCGCACTCGGCAGGAACTTCACCCCCGATAATCCGCTCTACGTCTACCTCCCCTGCGGTGTCGGCGGCGGACCGGGAGGAGTGACCTTCGGGCTGAAAATGGCGTTCGGCGATGCCGTCTCCTGCCATTTCATCGAGCCCACCGCCAACCCGTGCATGCTCCTCGGCGCGTTCACCGGAAACCCTGCAGTGGCATGCGCAGACTACGGTCTCGCCGGGCGGACCGTCGCCGACGGCCTGGCAGTGCAAAGCCCCTCCCCGCTCGCGCTGGACTACGCCGCGCACCTTGTCAGCGGATTCCACACCCTCGACGACGTCACCTTCCTCGCCGCCGTGAACTGGCTCGAGCGAAGCGCTGGCATCATCGTCGAGCCGTCAGCCACCGCAGGTCTCACCATTCCCTGGCGGCTCCCCGACGTCCCCGAGACCGCCACTCATCTCGTGTGGCTGACCGGGGGCTCGCTCATTCCCGACCAAGACAAAGACCGCCTGCGCGGGCAGGCAGCTACTGCCTCGCTCCACTGGCTGCGTTAACTGTGGCCGCTTTTCCACTCGCCCGGCGGGAACCTACAATCCCGGGTAACGTGACCGGGAAGCGTCCGAATAGAAAGGTGTTCATATGAAAATCGCGGTTCTCGGTGGCGACGGATTCTGCGGCTGGCCTGCATCACTTCACCTTTCGGATATCGGCCACGACGTGACCATCGTGGACAACCTCTCCCGCCGCGCGATCGACGAGGAACTGGGAGCGGAATCCCTGACCCCCATCGCATCCATCGACGAGCGCATCTCCGCTTGGAAAGAGGTCTCCGGTAAGGACATCGCCTTCCGCAACATCGATGTCGCCCAGGACTACGAGGGCCTGAAGGACTTCATCGTCGCCGAGCAGCCCGACGCGATCATCCATTTCGCCGAGCAGCGCGCCGCGCCGTATTCCATGAAGAACCCGGTGACCAAGCGCTACACCGTGGACAACAACGTCAATGCCACGCACAACTTGCTTGTCGCCGTTGTCGAATCGGGCCTGGACATCCACATCGTCCACCTAGGCACGATGGGTGTCTACGGCTACGGCACCGCAGGCATGAAGATCCCGGAGGGGTACCTGGACATCAAGGTCGACAACGGCGAAGAACTCGTCGATCAACAGATCCTCTACCCTACTAACCCGGGTTCGGTGTACCACCTGACCAAGGTGCTGGACCAGAACCTGTTCGCCTACTACGCCAAGAACGACGAGCTGCGCATCACCGACCTGCACCAGGGCATCATCTGGGGCACCCACACCCCCCAGACGGAGCGCGACGAGCGCCTGATCAACCGCTTCGACTACGACGGCGATTACGGCACCGTGCTCAACCGCTTCCTCATGCAGGCCGCGATCGGCTATCCGCTGACCGTGCACGGCACCGGCGGCCAGACCCGCGCATTCATCCACATCCGCGACATGGTCAAGTGCATCCAGATCGCGCTGGCGAATCCGCCCGCTAAGGGCGACCGGGTGAAGATCTTCAACCAGATGACGGAGACGCACCGCGTCCGCGACCTGGCTAAGCTGGTTGCATCAATCTCAGGCACCGACTACGCGCTCGTGCCCAACCCGCGCAAAGAGTCCGCGGAGAACGAGCTCCACGTCAGCAACGACACCTTCCTCAGCCTCGGTCTCGAACCGACCAAGCTCGCTGAAGGCCTGCTGCAGGAGGTCGAGGACGTGGCCAAGAAATACGCCGACCGCGCCGACCGCAGCAAAATCCCGGCCCGGTCTCTCTGGACCCATAACCAGGCAGAAGGCGTTCCGGAGAACGCTTAGATGCGGATCGCGATTTTCACGGAAGTCTTCCTCCCCAAAATCGACGGTGTGGTCACGCGCATCATCCGCACCATGGACCAGCTGGCGGAGATGGGCCACGACGTGATGATCTTCGCCACCGGAGACACACCTGAGACCTACGCCGGCTTCCCGGTGGTGCGCGCCCCCAGTTTTTCCCTGCACCGCATCTACCCTGAGATCAAGGTGGGACTGCCCACCCCGTCGGTGGCCAGGAAGTTGAAGGAATTCGATCCGGACATCGTCCATGCGGTCAACCCGGTGTTTTTCGCCGGCTACGGCGCGCTGTTGGCCAAACGGCACAATAAACCGCTGCTCGCCTCCTTCCACACCGACGTTCCCGCCTACACCGAAGCACTCATGATCGGTGCCGTGAAAAAGCCCGCCACCGCACTCATCCGCGAATTCCACAACCGCGCCCAGATGAACCTGGTCACCTCCGACCCCATGCTGGAGACTGCGGAGAAATACGGCTTCCGCAACCTCGCGGTCTGGCCGAAAGCGGTGGACACCGTGAGCTATCACCCGAACAATTACTCGGACGCGATGCGCGAGACACTCACCGGCGGCAACCCCGACGCCCCGCTTCTCGTCTACGTCGGCCGCATCAGCGCCGAGAAGAACCTCGCTATTCTTAGCGACATCATGCCGCTCCTGCGCGAAAAGGTCCCCGGTGCCCGCTTGGCCATGGTCGGCGCGGGCCCCCAGCTCGAGCAGATGAAAAAGGAATTCGACCCCGCCTATACCGTCTTCACCGGCTACATGTCCGGCGAACCGCTCGCCCAGGCATTCGCGTCGGCAGACGTCTTTGCATTCCCGTCGCAGACGGAAACTCTGGGCCTTGTCGCGCTCGAGTCCTTCGCCTCTGGTGTGCCCGTCGTCGGTGCCCGCGCCGGCGGCATCCCGTTCGTGATCGAGGATGATAAGACCGGATTACTCGTGGACAAAGGCGCGCAAGCAGACGAGTGGGCTGATGCTTTCGCGGGCCTGCTTATCGACGCCGCACAGCGCCGCCGCATGTCCCTCTCCGCCCGCCAGGAAGCCGAACGCTGGTCGTGGCGCGCGGCTACCGAGAGACTTGTCGGGTATTACGAAGACTGCATCAGCGAATGATGAAGAAATCGGACGCGTCGAACCGCGCTTCAATGTCGCCGTCTTTCGCCGCGATGAATGCCGCTTCGCCGGGGCCGAGAACCAGACCCTCGCCTAGGTGAACTACTCCGACAACCGCGAGGACAATGGCCGGTCCCTGAAACATCGCCGAGCCATCCCCCGTGTAGCGAGTCACCGCGAAATCCGGGACAGGCACGGGAAAAGACCTCGCCCTTCCGCCATCGGATATCACCGGTTCCAGCACCGGGTCCTCGATCGGCTCGAAGACGACGATGTCTTTCAGTTCGTCGACGTCGATGTGCTTCTCCGTCAGACCACCGCGAAGCACGTTATCCGAATTAGCCATCACCTCGACGCCGAATCCTTCGAGGTAGGCGTGCATGTTGCCCGCTGGCAGGAACAGAGCCTGCCCCGGCTCCAACTCAACGTGGTTGAGCAACAGCGCCGCCAACACACCCACGTCCCCGGGGAATGCTTCGCCAATGTAGACAAGGTTGCGGGCCACATCCGAGTCCAGTTCGGCCGCGCGCTTGAGCACCGCTTCCACGATCGGTGCTGGTTCCTCTAAAGCGAGCCAGTCCGACAACACGGTCCGGAGGCGCTGATCGGTGGGCACAGTGCCGTCGATAAGCAATGCCCTCGTTGGCTCAAGCTGCGGTATAGCGAGTTCGTCGAGCAGCGTCGCTGTCTCCTCAAGATTACGAAATCCCGCCATCGCTCGAAACGGCGTCAACGCAATGAGAATCTCAGGCTTGTGGTTGGCGTCCTTGTAATTCCGCTGCGCTGCATCCCGCGGAATCCCGGCCGCGTCCTCCCGTGCGAAACCCGCTTCCGCTTGCTCGATGGACGGGTGTGCCTGGATGGACAATGGCTGGCCGGCAGCCAGCAGTTTGACGAGGAACGGAAGCGTCCCCTCCGACCCCAATGCGCCCACGGGATCGGCCGCGATCACTGCGTCGAGCGGGCCCTCATCGGTGAGCGAAGGCGCACTCGGGTGCGCCCCGAACCACACCTCCGCCTCCGGCTGACCGGTCGGCATGTGCCCCTGCAGCCCAGAGATGCTGAAGGTGTCTCCCCACGCGTAATTCTGGACCTTGCCCGTGAGCTTGAGCATCGAATCCCCTTTGTTAGCGGATGTCCTGCGGGGCCTTGCGCACCGGCAGGATCCTCGGACGAACACCGGCGATCTCCTCGACGATGCGGATCACCTGGTTGGAGTACCCGAACTCGTTGTCGTACCAGACATAGAGCACGAGGTGGTTGCCGGTGGCAATAGTGGCCAGGCCGTCGACGATGCCGGCGTGGGTGGTGCCCACAAAGTCGGTGGACACGATGTCCGGGGACTGAATGTAGTCGATCTGCTGGCGCAGATCCGAGTCCGTGGACACGCGGCGCAGGTAGTTATTCACGGCCTCGCGCTCGACCTCGTTCTCCAAGTCCAAGTTGAGCACAGCCATGGACACATCCGGGGTGGGGACGCGGATGGCGTTACCCGTGAGCTTGCCTTCGAACTCCGGCAGCGCCTTGGACACGGCCTTCGCCGCACCGGTCTCCGTGAGCACCATGTTCAGGCCAGCAGCGCGACCGCGGCGCGGACCCTTGTGGAAGTTGTCGGCCAAGTTCTGGTCGTTGGTGTACGAGTGGACAGTCTCCACGTGGCCGTGCTTCACTCCCCAACGGTCACCGACGACCTTGAGCACCGGAGTGATGGCATTTGTCGTGCACGATGCGGCGGACAGAACGCGATCCTGCTCAGAATCGTCGATCGTGTCGTGGTTGATGCCGTAAACGATGTTCTTCACATCGCCCTTGCCCGGCGCGGTCAACAGTGCGCGTGAGACACCCTTGGACTGCAGGTGCTGGGACAGGCCTGCGCGATCGCGCCAGCGGCCGGTGTTGTCCACCACGATCGCGTCGTTGATGCCGTAGGCGGTGTAGTCGATTGCCGCAGGATCGTCCGAGTAGATCATCTGGATCGGGGTGCCGTTCGCCCAAATGATCTCGTTTTCCTCATCCACGGTGATCGTGCCGTTGAACGCCCCGTGCACCGAGTCGCGTCGCAGCAGGGAGGCGCGCTTGATCACGTCGTCGTCGCCCTTCTTGCGCACCACGACAGCACGCAGCCGGACACCGCCGTACTGGGCCTCGCGGGCGATGAGAATGCGGGCGAGCAGGCGGCCAATGCGGCCGAAACCGTACAGGACCACATCACGCGGGACGCGGTGGCAGTCTGCGCCGATAACCTCTGCGAGCTCCTCCTCAAGGAAGGAACGCAGCTCCGTGCCCTCGGTACGGGAATAGTTCTTGGCCAAACGGCCGAGATCGATGGAGGCAGTGCCCAGGTTCATCGTGGTCAGCTCGCGCAGGATCGGCAGCGTGGCATCCAGCGGAAGCTCGCGGGCCACCACCCGGCGGGCGTATCGGTGCGCCTTGATGATCTCAATGTCCGTCATCCCCACCAGCAGACGCCCGTAGATCGAGGTGACCACGTTGTTCTCCCGGTGGAGCTGGCTGATCAGCGGCAGCATCTCCTGAGCCAGATGAATCTTGTGGTTCCAGTCGTCCATCGGGTTGTCGTGCGGGTTCGGGTTGACCGGGCTCTCAGCGTTCACGCCGCGTCCTTTCACATGTCGCGTTGCTCAAACGGCCCTTAGTTTAGTACGTCGCGGTATTTCTCCGGCTCAGGCTCCGGTTGGAACTCCGCATCCTTGGTCTTGTCCACCAGCACGGCACGCACGCCTTCACGGAAATCTGGTTCGCGCAATAGAAATTGAGCGAAGCGGCGCTCATTGTCCAGGCTCCCGGCCAGGTCGTGTCGGGAATTGGACAGCATCAACTCCGATGTGGCCACCAGCGACGACGGCGACGCGTGAGCGATCAACGGCTGCACGACCTCCGCCAGGGCCGGATCCGCATCGATCTTGCTCTTTATCTCGGACCAGGGGCCTCTGAATGCTCCTTCGATCAGCGGGTAGAGCTTCTCCAGCTCTGACGGACCCGGTTCAACCGCCAGCTCGTCGAGGACACCCGGACCTTCTGCAATGATTTTTTCTTCCAGACCCTCGAGCGATTCGACGAGATGGGTTGCCAATCCCGTGGCCATCATGTCGTCCGCATTCAACCGGTACCCCGTCAGCGCGAGGAACATCCCTAGATCCAGCGAGGGGTGCTTCGGCAGGTTCTGCAGGCGGTGGCTCATGCCCACATCAGTGAAGAACCCGATGTTCATCTCGGGCATGGATGCGGTGGCGTTGGGAGTGACCACCACGTGGCTTCCGTGAGCGGACAAGCCGAGCCCGCCTCCCATCACCACCCCGGAAATCAACGAGATATACGGCTTCGGGTACTGGGAGATCATCAAATTCATCTCGTATTCCCTCGAGAAGAAGTCGTCGGCTTCCTCTCCCCGCCCAGCCATTTCCATTTCGCGCGCCCAGCGCACGTCGCCGCCGGCGCAGAAGTGCTTCCCGGACGAGGTGACCACGACACGTTCCACACGGTCGTCCTCCCTCCATTCTTCCAGCGCGTCGATCACGGGAAAGAGGATCTCCGGGCTGATGGAGTTCAAGGCCTCCGGCCGATCCAGGGTGATCACTCCGGTAGACTGCTGCACGGCAATATGTACTGGTCCAGTGGTAGTTTCCGCCATGAAGCCAGTGTTCCACAGCAGGCAAAGGACTTCTATGACTTTCCCCCGAATCGTCGCCCTGGACATGGACGGAACCCTCGTCGATCCGGAAGGGAACATCCCGGACGAGTTCTGGGCGGTGCTGGAAGATGCTCAGAAGAAGGGCATGGTGATCGCACCGGCATCAGGCCGGCAGCTGGCCACACTCCAGGACATGTTCGAGGGAAGAGACATCCAGACCTTCATCGCCGAAAACGGCGGTGTGGTGTGGCACAAGGGCGAAATCGTCTCCGCCAAACCGATGGACGAAAACGCGGTCGCAGAGGTCCTGCGCGCTGCCGAGAATTCCGACGCCCCCGTGCATCCGGTGGTGTGCAAGCCGGAATTCGCGTTCGTGAACGAGGACATGCCGGAATCGGTCGCGAAAGAGACTGCGAAGTACTACCACTCCCGCCGTCCAGTTTCCTCCCTCCGTGACGCCGCCGAGTCCAGCGATGACCCAACCATTAAGGTCGCCCTCTTCATCGAATCCGATGCGGAGCGCGACGGCCTCCCCATCGCGCAGGCCGCGGATGGCCAGAACATCGCTGTCAGCGGCGAGCACTGGGTCGACATCATGTCGCCGCAGACGAACAAGGGCTTCGCCCTGAAAGCCCTTGCCGAAACCCTCGATGTCGACATCACCGACACCGCAGCGATCGGCGACTACCTCAACGACTACGAGATGCTCGCCGCCGCTGGAACCGCCGTGGCGATGGAGAACGGCCACGAGAAACTCAAAGATATCGCGGACATTGTCGCCGCTTCCAATGCCGATCACGGCGCGATCAGGCAGCTGCAGGCATGGCTGGGATAGATTTCACCGCCCCCGCCAACGTCGTCGCACCGCAGTTGCTCGGCTGCTACGTCAGCCACAACGGCGTGACCGTCCGACTGACAGAAGTCGAGGCCTACCTCGGTGCCGAAGACGCCGCCGCCCACACGTACCGGGGCCGGACCAAGCGCAACGCCACCATGTTCGGCCCGCCCGGCCGCTTCTACGTTTACCTGTCCTATGGCATCCACTTGAACGGCAACATCGTCTGTGCGCCGGAGGGCACCGGCCAGGGGTGCCTCATGCGCGGCGGGGAGATCGTTGAGGGAGAGCAGCTCGCCCGCAGCCGTCGTCAAGTGAAAGACCGCGCCCCAATTCCTTACGAAAACCTCGCCCGCGGACCTGGAAATCTCGGGCGCGCCCTCGGGCTGTCCTTGGACGACAACGGCACACCCGTCCAGCTCACAATGCGCACCGAGGAACCCGAATGGGTTGCTGGCCCGCGCATCGGAATCAGCAAGAACGCGGGCGCACCCTACCGTTTCTGGATCCCCCGCAACAAAACGGTCAGTACGCCCCGCGGCTACCCGAAGTAGCGATTTCTTCTTGCTATTTCCTCCCACTCGGTCGTGTCCTCGATCCGAGCGTCGATAATCTGGGGAGCCCCCCGAGATTGTCGGGAACAACTCTTGAGAGGTGCTGAGATCGCCGAAGTTGGTGCACACCCAAAGCTCTCTCTTTCCTACCGCCTTACAAACACAACCAGTCGCGGACGTTCACATCGATGTAACCAGCTTTTTACCAGGGGCATTTAAGCTGTAATTCCTGTTGTTTCCCCCGTTTCCACTAAGGAGTTCCCCGTGCCACGCTCCCCAGCACTAGCCCGTCGCGCCATCGCCCTCGCCACTGTCGCAGCCACTGCAGCGACACTCGTTCCTGCTGGTGCTGCTGAGGCAGCGACCTACTATTCCACCAAACAGCCATATTCCCCCGCCGCCCCCATCTCCTCCTACAGCCAACCTCCCGCTGGTTTCCACCAGATTTACACCGCCTCCGTGGGCCGTCACGGTTCCCGCGGCTTGTCCGGTTTCAAATATGACGACCTCGCCGGCCAGATGCTCACCTCCGCAAAAGAGCGTGGAGAGTTGACCCCGCTCGGCGAGAAGTTAATCCCTCAGGTGGAGGCGATGTCTCGCGCAAACGAACAGCTCACCGGTCCGGGGGAAGGCGGCTACGGCAATCTGACCACGTTCGGCCGCAACGAATTGCGCGGTATCGGCAGCCGCAATGCGGCCCGCAACCTGACATTTTTGGAATCGGTGTCTCAGAGCGAAACCGACCAGGTGAAGTTCATGTCCTCCGGCGCGGACCGCGCGAAGGAATCCGGAGAGCTTTTCGGGCAGGGGTTGCTCTCGGCTGTTCCAGAGCTGTCTGACAATCTAGCCGACGGCATCACAAACAACACCGTCAACGTCGAGGACCGATTCGACCTGCTGCACGCCCACTCCGACGAGAATTCTCCGCGTTACGCGGCGTACTCCGAGTGGACCGAGAGCGACACCCTCGACGAAAAGGTGAACAAAGCCAAGAATTCCGAGGCATCCCAGCAGGCGGCGACTCACCTGCTCACCAAGATCTTCGACCAGAAGTTCATCGACGACCTCGACAACGGGACTCTGAAGTTTGTTGGCACCAGCGGTAAGGAAGTAAAAGGCACCACCGACGCGGCACTTCAGTTCTACAACCTGTACATCATCTCCCCCGCGATGGAGAACGAGCCCGCTAAACCGGCCGAAGGGTGGATCTTCGACCAGTTCATAGATGATGAGGACGGTCGACAGCTCGCTTACTTACTCGACGTAGAGAAATTCTACGAAAGCGGCCCGGGTATCGAAGGACAATCGGTGTCCTACGACATCTACGAACCCCTCCTCAATCATATGATTAAGGGGGTCCAGGATCGCGCCGCCGGCGGCAACATCGCAGCCGAGTACCGGTTCGGCCACGCCGAGACCATCGCCCCGCTCGCCGCCTTGCTTAAGCTGCCTGGTTCCGAGAAAGGTGTGCCAGCCGACGAGGTCATGTCTTACGACAATTCCACTTGGCGCGGCGACAAGGTTACGCCGATGGCCGCGAACATCCAGTGGGACGCGTTTCAGAATGACACGGGTGTCACCCTCGTTCGCATGCTTTACAACGAGGCAGAAACCCCGTTCCACGCGGGATGCATGCCCGTGGCAGATGACTCGTTTTTCTACACCATCGGCGAGTTGGCGGACTGCCTGCCGCTCGGTTCCACTTCCGACCACTCCAAAGCCCGCCCCGACAGCGCGCAAGTTCAACCAGCTCCGTCGGTTCTTTGACTGGTGGCACCGTCGCCCTCATCCTCGCAGTACTCACTTTTGTCAGCGCCGCCCTCGGCTTCGGCGCGGTGCAGGCAGGCCTTATCGACGTGCCGCCCCTGCCGTTCTAACGGACAGGCTAAAGTCACTGTCGCCGAGGGAAACACCTCGCAAGACGACGTCGTCAAGCTAAGGACCGTGCGCTAATCCGCGGGGGGAGCCCTACGTTTCTGGATCCCCCGCGGCTATCCGAAATAGCTACTTCTTCTTGCGTTTCTTGGTGTTTTTCTGCTTGTCCTTTTCCAAGTTGGCAGCTACGTCGGGCACGTAGCGGAACTCCGCCCGCGGCGGGCGCTCGTAATCGTCGGACTCGGGGCGCTCCGGCACCTCGGGCAGATCCGGCTCAACATGCTCGTACGGGATGGTGGACAAAAGGTGGGAGATCACGTTGATACGCGAACGCTTCTTGTCCTCGGATTCCACCGTGTACCAGGGAGCGGTCGGGATGTCGGTGTGAATGAACATCTCGTCCTTCGCGCGCGAGTAGTCCTCCCACTTGGTTATGGACTCCAAGTCCATCGACGAGAGCTTCCACTGGCGCAGCGGATCATTGCGGCGGGACTCGAACCTGGCGTGCTGCTCTTCGTCGGACACGGAGAACCAGTACTTGCGCAGGTAAATCCCATCTTCGACCAGCAGCCGCTCGAAGATCGGCGCCTGGTGCAGGAAGCGGCGGTATTCCTCCGTGGTGCAAAAGCCCATCACGCGCTCTACGCCGGCGCGGTTGTACCAGGAACGGTCGAAAATCACGATCTCGCCGGCAGCGGGAAGCTTTTCCACGTACCGCTGAAAGTACCACTGCGTCTGCTCGCGCTCCGTCGGCTTCGGCAGCGCCTCGATCCGGCACACGCGCGGGTTGAGGTATTGAGTGATCCGCTTGATCGCGGAACCCTTGCCCGCCGCATCGCGGCCTTCCATGACAACGACAATGCGTGCGCCGGTGGCCACGACCCACTGCTGCATTTTCACCAATTCGGCCTGGAGGCGGAGCAGCTCCTTCTCGTAGGCCTTCTTGGACAGCTTCGGCGGTTTGGTAGTGCTCTCAGAACTCATACATACAACGGTAATACGCCTGCTATTGGACCTTGAATTCGGCCATTTCGTCCCATTCGGTTTTTCCCTCGATGAGGGTGTTGATGATCTCGGGAGTCTCCTCCAGAATCTGCGGGAACAACTCTTGGGCGGCCTTGAAGTGATCCGAATTCACGTGGGCTTCCGCAGCATCGTCCTTGAACGCCTCGACGAGAATGTACTCGCGCGGATCGTCGGTGTTGCGGTACCACTCGAAGAAGAGGTTGCCGTCTTCGGCGCGGGAGGCCTCCGTGAAGTCGTTGACCAGCTCGCGGAAGTTTTCGGTGTTCTCGGGCAGGGGACGGAAACGCACGTTGATCAAAATCATGTGCTCCAGTGTACGAGCTAATCTATGATTCCAGCTGCTCCCCTAGGTCGAGCCACTCCAATTCCAGCTCTTCTCGCTCGGCCCGCAGCTCTGCGACCTGGCCGGTCTTCGCTCCGATCGCTTCAAAATCAGGGGCATCGACAGAGGACATCTGCGTGATCTCCGCTTCTAGCGCCGACGCTTGCTCGTCGAGCTTCTCCATCTTGCGGTCGAGCGACTTCATCTTCTTGGTCAGTTCCCGGCGGTCTTGGCCGCTCAGGCCGCTCGCCGGTTTCTGCTTCGGCTCCGTGTCCCCGAGGTCCAGCACGCCGGGTTCTTCGGACATGGCCTTCCTGCGCTCTAGGTACTGCTCGATGCCGCCTGGCAGGTTGGTCAGGGTGCCGTCACCGAACAGCGCGTAGGTCACATCGGCGATGCGCTCGATCAGATAGCGGTCGTGGGAGATCACCACCAGCGTTCCCGGCCAAGAATCGAGTAAGTTCTCCAGCTCCTGGAGGGTGTCAATGTCAAGGTCGTTCGTCGGCTCGTCGAGAAGCAGCACATTGGGCTCGCTCATGAGCACACGCGTGAGCTGCAAACGTCGGCGCTCGCCGCCGGAGAGATCCCCGACCGGCGTGCGCTGCCGCTTCGGCGAGAAACCGAGGCGCTCGGCCAGCTGCGAGGCGGACATCTCTTTCTTGCCCAGCGTGATGTAGGTGGCCACATCCTCCACCGCGTCGATGACTCGACGGGAGGGGTCAAGATCGTCCAGCTCCTGTCGCAGCCACCCGATCTTTGTCGTCTGTCCCTCAATGCGGCGGCCTGCAGCGAGTTCGTAGTCGCCCGCAATCGCCCGCAGCAGGGTTGTCTTTCCGGAGCCGTTCACCCCAACAAGGCCGATGCGCTCGCCCGGGGCCAGCCGCCACGTCAAGTGGTCGACGAGGGTGCGGCCATCCGGAGCGTCGATCCGCGCATCTTCCAACTCCACAACGACGCGGCCCTGGCGCTGCTTCGAAAACGCCATGAGCTCAACCGTGTCGCGCGGCGCGGGAACATCCGCGATGAGCGCCTCAGCTGCCTCGACCCGGTAACGCGGCTTGGATGTGCGTGCAGGAGCACCGCGGCGCAGCCACGCGAGCTCTTTCCGCGCCAAGTTCTGCCGCCGCTGCTCAATTGCGTCAGCCTGCCGGGCGCGCTCCGCGCGGGCGAAAGTCCAGTCGTTGTAGCCGCCCTCGTAAACATCGACTTTGCCGTCGTGCACTTCCCACGTCAGGGTCGCCACGGTGTCGAGGAACCAGCGGTCGTGCGTGACCACCACGATGGCCACCTTCCGCTTCAACAGGTGATCCGCGAGCCACTGAACACCTTCCACATCGAGGTGGTTCGTCGGCTCGTCGAGCACGATCAGATCCAGATCCTGCACCAATGCCGCCGCCAGGTTCACCCGCCGGCGCTCGCCACCGGACAGGCTACCCACCGGCGTATCCAAACCCAATTCAGCCACGCCCGTCCCCGCGAGCACCTCACGCACCTTGGCATTCGACGCCCACTCGAAGACTTCGAGCCCCAGCGGCTCCACCACGGCCTGTCCGACCGTCACCTCGTCGGGCAGGGTGAAACGCTGTGTCACCACCGCCATCCGCAGCCCGTTCGTGTGGGACACGCGCCCCTCATCGGGCGGCTCGATCCCGGTGAGCACCTCCAGCAGCGTGGTCTTGCCCCCGCCGTTGAGCCCCACCACTCCGATCCGGTCCCCGGTTTGCACGCCGAGCGACACCTCGTCCAGCAGGGTCTTCAGCCCCCACGTCTTGGACACATTCTCCAGGTTGATCAGGTTCGCCATGATGGGGCCATTCTAAGGCTCGAGCAAGCGGACGCCGCCCACAGGCCCGTACGCCGCGAAACCTTCGATGTCGCCGCGCGTAGTCAGCTTATCGACGACCCCCCGCGCCGTCTCCTCATCCGCACACAGCGCCGCCACGGTCGGGCCGGAACCAGACACCATCGCGCGAATGGCGCCGGCATCCTCAGCGTCGTGAATAAGCTGTTGCAACGAAGGACGCAAGGCGAGCGCTGCCGCTTCCAAATCGTTGTGCATAGCCGCGCCCACAAGCTGTGGGTCACCGGAAAGCAGCGCGCGCGAGAGCGTCGTCGTGTCCAAGTGCGGGACCATGGAAGCGTAATTGAAGCGGAGGTCATCCAGCTTCTCAAAAACAGCTTTGGTGGATAGCCCCACCTTCGGATTCAGGAAAGCAAACCAGTATTTTCCGCGCCCCATCATGGGAACGAGCGAATCTCCCCGCCCCGTGCCCAAAGCGATCCCGCCCATCTGCGCGAAGGGGACATCAGCACCCAGCGCAGGTACGAGATACCTGAGCAGCTCGTCCGGCAGCGGCTTATCGACGTACGCGATCACCGCCCCAATCGCCTCCACCGCAGCAGCCGCGTCCGCTGATCCCCCTGCCATTCCACCAGCGACCGGAACGGTCTTTTCGATCTCGAGCCGCATCATTGGCAGCTTCGGCTCGTGTGAAATCATCCCCCGGTAACCGGTGCAGATCGAGTCCACCGCTTTCCACGCTAGGTTCTTCGGGGTGTCCAGGTCCTCGTCCGGTTCCTGAACGTGATACGTCGTGCTCGTCTCAGTGATGAAGCTCAGGGGAGATGCATCCGGGTGCCTCTCCCCGTTCGGCACAGTGGTGAGTGTGACCGTTTCCGGGCGGTCCACCGCCATGAACACGGTGGCGAGGTCGTGGTACCCGTCGGCGCGAACCTCCCCCACCCCGAGATGCAGGTTCACCTTGCCGTTGGCGCGGGCGGTGAACTTCATTGCTCACTCACCTCCGCCAACCGCACGAAGTCCTCCACCGCGAGCTTCTCACCGCGTAGTTGCGGATCAATGCCAGCGGCGCGCAGCGCTTCCTCTGCAGCAGCAGCCGATCCGTAAATCCCACCCAAGCAGGCGCGGAGGGTCTTGCGGCGTTGGGCAAAGGCTGCGTCGATAAGCGGAAAAACCCGCTCCCGCAACGAAACTGGCCACCCCTTATCGCGGACGTCGATACGCACGAGCCCCGATTCGATGTTCGGTGCGGGCCAGAAGACGTTCTTCCCGATATTCCCCGCCTTGTGCACGTCCCCGTAGAAGGACGATTTAACACTCGGGACACCGTAGATCTTGGAGCCGGGTTGGGCAGCCAAGCGGTCCGCCACCTCGAGCTGAACCATGACGAGGACGCGACGGATGCTCGGAAACTCCTCCAACAAATGGAGCAGCACCGGCACCGCCACGTTGTAGGGCAAATTGGCCACCAAAGCTGTGGGCGAAACCGGTAGATCCGATTGCCTCACTTTGAGCGCGTCGGCGTTCACAACTTCGAGGTCTCCGGCTACGTCAGGAGCGAATTCCACTGCCGTCTGCGGCAGCCGCTGCGCCAAACGCGAATCAATCTCAACGGCGGACACGCGGCAGCCGAGCTCAAGCAGACCGAGCGTTAGCGATCCGAGGCCCGGCCCGACTTCAACTACGGTGTCATCGGGCGAGAGATCCGCGGCCGCGACAATCCGGCGCACCGTGTTGGGATCATGAACGAAATTCTGCCCCAGCTTCTTAGTCGGGGACACCCCGAGCTCGTCAGCGAGAGCCCTGATCTCCACGGGGCCGAGCAGCTGGATTTCGGGGGTCATGCCCTTCGAGGTTAGCGGATGCCCAGGCTCGCGGTGCAAGCAGGCCACGCACCCCAGCCTTGCCCGGCCTGAACCTTCTTTGCAACGTCGATCTGCTGCTCCCGCGTAGCCAAGTTCGCAGTCGGAGCGTATGCGGTACCGCCGTACGCCGCCCACGTCGACGCGGTGAACTGCAGGCCACCGTAGAAGCCATTACCGGTGTTGATCGCCCAGTTTCCACCCGACTCGCACTGCGCGAGCGAGTCCCAAACGGATCCGTCAGCGACTGCCGGCGCACTGACTGCCGATGCGGGGGTCTTCTTGCCGCGGGCGATCACGGCTGCGCGACCCTTGCGGATCTCTTCGCTCTTGACCACCTGATCGGACTCGACAGCCCCGTTGACCGTGACGATGCGACGAGTGATCTCGCGTTTGCCCTTCTCCCCCTTCTCGCGGACCTTCTCCTCCCCCTCGGCGAGGTTATCGTCTTCGACATAGCGGGGCTCGACATCGAAATCCTCGGCAGTTGTGCGCTCATCGACGTCGACGTGGTCGATAGTGATGTCCATGTTGCCAGTCAGCGGCGTATCCATGCCCGGAGAAACACGGTCGTTGGAGTCCACGAGAACGCCGCGGGCACTGAGCAGCTCAGCGACTGTCTTCGCCGCCGCAGCGGTGTAGGTGGTCTTTCCGCCGTCGTGAATGGCCACGATCTTGGGGGAGGTGAGGTCGATGGTCATGTTGTCGGTGACCGGCGTCTCATCCGCGTAATCGTAGCTGGCGCCTCCCACGCCCGGCAGCTCCTTGAGGAAGTCGGACACGGTCGCCGCGGTGGTGGTGTACTCCTGCGCCTCGCCCCCGTCGATGGTCACTGCCACGGGCTTTGCGGTCCTGACCGTCACGGTGTCACCGGTGGCCAGCGCGTCCGACGGCGCGGGGTACACGAGATCCTTGTCTCCCACCTCAACACCGGCGGCCTGGAGCGCACCACTGACATCCGATGCAAAGGTGGTCAGCTCGATGGGCTCTCCGTTGACGTCCACGGTCACCGACTTCTGAGCGGCGACGGCCGTGGTGGCACCCCCGATAGCGAGGGCGCCGACGGCGGTGGAGGCAATGACGGCACGAGTGGTCGATGTCTTATTGATGCGACGATGACGCGACATAGAGAAAATTCCTCACTGGGTGGGCAGGGAACTGAAGTAACAATACGGTAAAGAAGGGCATTGCACCAGATAGTTAGCTAGCTTCCGCTTTTGTTTCCGTCACAATCACCACACCTACAACGTGAGATGACGGGCACCACTCACGCCCTGCACAAATAGGAACGTGTGCTACATCACACGCCGAAAACGCGCCCAAACGTATCGCCCACTTCTGCCGCCAAATCCTCCACCGCCATCCCGCGCGCCTGAGCGACCACCTTCGCGGTGTGGCCAATCAGTGACGGCTCGTTGCGCGCCCCCCGAAACGGTTCCGGCGTCATGTACGGCGCATCAGTCTCGATGAGCAGCTGCCCCGCAGGCGCAAGTGCCGCCGCCTCCCGCAGTTCGTCGTTGCGTTTAAATGTGACGTTGCCCGCAAAGGACAGCACGTATCCGCGCTCGACAGCTTCGCGCGCGACGTTGAGAGGCGAGGAGAAGCAGTGCAGCATGACATACTCCGGCTGCGGAGCGTCCGCGAGAATCCGCATCATGTGCGTATCACCCTCACGGTTGTGGATCATCAACGCTTTACCGGAATTCACCGCGAGCTGAATGTGCCAGCGGAACGCCTCTTCCTGCACCTCCAACGGAGCAGTGCGGTCAGGGTCGTGCTTGATCCAGTAGGTATCGATGCCGGTCTCCCCCACCGCAACACACCTCTTATCCGCAGCCATCCGAGCGAGACGTTCGCGCGCTCCCTCATCGAGCTCCCCGGCGCGCGTGGGGTGAATGGCGCAGGCAGCGAACACACGCTCGTTCATGTGCGCGGCCTGAAGCGCCAGTTCCGCTTCATCAAGGCCGTCCCCGACAGTGCAGATTCGCTCAACCCCGGCGTCCGCAGCACGATTCACCATCGCATCCACCTCGACTTTGGTGCGGGCTTTGGCGGAAGCGAGGTGTGTGTGGGCGTCGATAAGTCCAGCAATTCGCTCGGCCGGAACGGGTGTGGGACGCGGCTTCTTCTTCGACATGCGTTCCAGCCTATCCTCGGGCGCATGGAGTTCCACGACATCGATGCCGCCACCCGCTCACAGATCGACCGCGACCTCGCCGAAGCCGCCGTCGCCGGAGTCAACGGATCGATCGACGACATCGTCGCGTCTTTCGAAGAGGTTTTGGGTGAGTACCTCGCCCTCGAGCCGGACCTCCGGCGAGCATATTCCCGCGGCGACGTAGCCCGCATGTACGGCACGGCGCTCGGCGACGCATTCATCCGCGAGCACGACTTCGCATGGCAATTGCTTATCGACGACTACGGCACCGACCTCGTCGTCACCTCCCCCGACCACGACATGTACACCGCTCCCATGGTGGTCGTGGACACCCGATTCGAGGATGAGGAACCGGGGAAGTTGACCGCCTTCATCACACAGTTCTTGGGCAACTAGGGCCCACCCTCCACTGTTCGACAGCGTTCTCTGCCGAACAGGCTTTTTCCTTTACCTTTCGCACATATATACGACGAGAATGCTGTTTTAACGGGCATGGTTCACATCACATGAAAGAATGTTCGCATAACCGAAAAGCAGTGCAAATCGACAGCACCTAGCGAATCGATAGCACATAGAGAAACGAGGGGGCAATGTCAGTGACCACCATGAAATCGGGAAGGGAGGGACCCTGATGGAACCGTTCTTCGAAACGGAGAACCCAGACGACGATCACGCTGTCCTGGGAGCACACCTACGGAAAGCACACCATGAGGTGTTCCGCCACTACGCCGACGGCGAAGCGTTCTACGGCTCCGCCGACCACGATGTAGAAATGGCCCACATGCGCACGGTCACGGGAATTCCACTCCCCGAGGTGAAAACGGCGGTCTACGCGTACATGACGCTCGGCTCCCTGCCGCGTCTCCGCCAGCTCCAAGACGACACAGCGCGACTCGATCTCTCCCGCCTGAAGGCGATCGACCGTTCGGTGAGCCTGCTGGGCTACGACGTGGACCGGTCGGTGTACGACATCATCGACGGCATGCTCGTCGACTTGTTCACTCCGAGCAAGCCGCACCAGGAGCTGCCCACCGCCCACACAGTGACGAGCCGGCTGCAGAAACTGATCGGCGACATCGACTCTTCGGTCGCCTTCGACTCCCGCAGGAGAAAGGAACGGGAGAAGCAACCCGGCGAGTGCGACCTCGCTTTCCATGACGGTGCCACGCACGGAACGTCCGGCATGACCCTGTCCGGGGATCACGCCACCGTGGCAGCCATCAAGGAATTCATCTGTGCAGCCTCGAGAGAGCGCGGGATCACCGAGGTGGAAGCGGTGGTGAAACTGCTCACCGGGGACATCACTCCCCCGGCCAACGTGACCATCTTCGCCTAGGCGCCGCTGAATGAAGACGGGGTACTCGACGAATCAGCGTCCGCATTCGTTCCCGGCTTCGGGCACACTACCGCAGCAGGAACCGACATGGTGCACAGCATGAGCTCGACCATTGTGGACCTCCGCCCCGCGAAGGAGCGCACGGTTGCCGGCTACGTTCCGCCGCCGTCGGTACGCGCCTATGCGCAGGGCCGAGACGGCACCTGCATCTATCCGGGATGCGATCAGCCCGCGTGGAACTGCCAGCTCGACCACCGCATCCCCTTCGAGGAGGGCGGCCAAACGACGGCCGATAACCTGTTCTGCCTGTGCCAGCATCATCACAACTGCAAAACCGATAAACGGGCGATGTATGTGCCCGACCCGATCACGGGCGACATCGTGTGGCTCTTCTCAGACGGAACCTACGCAATTGTCGACACGGAGGGCCTCTTCGCCCGCCACACCACCCCGACTGCTCCGCGCTGGAAGTGCACTCTCGACGATATCCAGCGGTTGAAGCGGAAGCGCGAACAGTTCCTCGCTAAAGGCCACACGATTCTGGACACCTACGATATCGACCGCGACTTTGAGGCCTGCGTAGCTGCCCTCATCGAGCTAGAGCGGGAATTCAGCTTGGACTTCCCCTTCTTCCCGGAGGTGCAGTGATTGGAAACTACTGCACCGGCGCCCACTCGGGGCCAGTCTCGCCGAGCTCGGGGTCCAGCTTGGCCACCAGAGGTTGCGGTTTCTCCAGCTTGGTTCCCGGCTCAATGTCCACGCGTGCCCACACTGCCTTCTGGGACGCGTACTCACCGGTGATCACCGGGTACGTCTGGCCCTGCTCGGGCAGGCCGACACCGACAAGCTCGAGATCCTCATCATCAGTGACTTCCTTGACAACCGGGGACGCAGCCCAGATTCCATCGCGGCCGAGGGTCTCGTGAACTTTCTGCGCGGTGTGCGGGATGAACGGGGTCAACATGGCGTTGCAATCGGAGACCACCTGGAGGGCCGTCCACAAGACGGTTGCAAGGCGTTCGCGCTGGGATTCGTCCTTCGCCAGCTTCCACGGCTGCTGGTCCGCAATGTACGCGTTCGCCTCACCGACAACGTGCATCACCTTGGTGATCGCAGCCTTGAAGTGAGCAAGTCCGAGTTCTGCGCCGGCGGCATCGAAGGTCTGGGAGGCAAGGTCGAGGATGGCGCGGTCGACGTCGAGAAGCTCGCCCGGCTGCGGCACCTCCCCGAAGTTCTTGTGTGCCATGGATACGGTGCGGTTGACCAGGTTGCCCCAGCCGTTGGCGAGCTCGTTGTTCACGCGGCGGACAAACTCGTCCCAGGTGAAGTCCGTGTCGTTGTTCTCTGGGCCGGCGACAGCGATGAAGTAGCGCAGCGGATCGGGACCAAACTCGGCGAGGAAGTCCTTGACGTAGATAACTACACCCTTGGAGGAGGAGAACTTCGAACCGGACATGGTGAGGAACTCAGAAGACACAACCTCGGTGGGCAGGTTTAGCTCGCCAAGCTCGTGGACCTGGCCGCCCTTCGATCCCTTGCCGGCGTAACCGAGCAGTTCACCCGGCCAGATCTGGGAGTGGAAGGTGATGTTGTCCTTGCCCATGAAGTAGAAGCCCTGGGTCTGCGGATCTTGCCAGAACTGCTTCCACGCGTCCGGGTTACCGGTGCGCGCTGCCCACTCGATGGAGGCAGACAGGTAGCCAATGACGGCATCGAACCACACGTAGAGCTTCTTACCCGGGTCATTTTCCCACCCTTCGACGGGAACGGGAATGCCCCAGTCGATGTCACGGGTCATGGAACGCGGGCGCATGTCCTCAAGCAGGTTCAAGGAGAACTTGAGCACGTTCGGGCGCCAGTCTTGGCGGGCCTCGAGCCATTCCTTCAGGGCGTCGTGAAGCGCGGGCAGATCAAGCATGAAGTGCTCGGTCTCGACGAACTCCGGGGTCTCGCCATTGATTTTGGAGACGGGATTGATCAAATCGACTGGGTCGAGCTGGTTGCCACAGTTGTCACATTGGTCGCCGCGGGCATCATCGGCGCCGCATATCGGACAGGTTCCTTCGATGTAACGGTCCGGAAGAGTGCGGCCTGTCGACGGAGAGATCGCGCCCTGGGTGGTCTCCTTGATCATGTAGCCGTTGGCATACAGGCCCTTGAACAGCTCCTGCACGACCGCATAGTGGTTGCGGGTCGTGGTGCGGGTGAACAAGTCGTAAGACAATCCCAAGCCCGCGAGGTCTTCCACGATCTGGCGGTTGTAACGGTCGGCCAGCTCCTTGACAGTCACACCTTCTTTGTCCGCTTGGACCAGAAGCGGAGTGCCGTGCTCGTCAGTACCCGAGACCATGAGCACGTTGTTTCCCACCATGCGCTGGTAGCGCGCGAACACATCGGACGGGACACCGAAACCGGCGACGTGGCCGATGTGGCGCGGCCCGTTCGCATACGGCCACGCCACGCACACGAGAACATTTTCGGAGGTGGGGTTGTTCGGGGAGACAGTCATACGCCCCAGCATAAGTGACTAGCGCCTATTGCCGAACATGCGCTGCCGTTTGCGGGCCCGGGCGACTGCGTCGCGGTGCATGCGGCGTTCAATAGCGAGCTGGTGGGCAAAGCGCCGCTCCTCCTTCATGTCAAGGTAAATCGTGTCGTTGCTGACATCCTTCACAATGGCGAACATCAGCAGAATCAAGATGAACAGGAACGGAGTCGCAGCCGCGATGGTGACGCTCTGTAGAGAGTTCAAGGCATCGTCGCCACCCGCAATGAGCAACGTCAAACCAACTGCCGCGGTAGCTAGACCCCACATACCGGTGAGCACCGGCTTCGCGTCTGTCTTGCCATTCTGAGACAGCGACCCCATGACCGTCGATGCTGAATCAGCCGAGGTGATGAAAAAGGTACCGAGCAGGATCAGAGCGAGGATTCCCAAAACGTAACCGCCGGGCAGAGTGTGCAGCAGCTTGAACAGCTGCTGCTCGGACGCACCATCGCCGTAAATCGACTTGCCGTTCTGCTCCAGGTGGATGGCGGTTCCTCCGAAGATGCAGAACCACACAGTCGACAGACCAGCAGGAACCAGAGTGACACCGATGCAGAACTCGCGTATGGTGCGGCCGCGCGAAATGCGGGCCAAGAAGGCTCCCACAAACGGGGACCAGGAAATCCACCATGCCCAGTAGAAGATGGTCCAGCTGCCCAGCCATTCCCCGGCGGAGGAATCAGCTGATTCCGCGGTTCGGGATGCCATGAGGAAGAACTGGTCCAGGTAGGAATTGATCGCGGTCGGCAGCATGTTCAGCTGAGTCAGTGTCGGGCCGAACACGAAGACGAACACCGCGAGCACAGCAGCGATGATCAGGTTGAAGTTGGATACCCACTGAATGCCATTGCCCACGCCCGACATTGCGGACAACAGGAACGCCAAAGTCAGCACGGCGACGATACCGATCGTGAGCTTCGTCGACGGCGAATCGACGAGCCCCGATGCCTCCAACCCGGTGGAAATCTGAAGGGCCCCCAGCCCCAGAGAGCAAGAGGTGCCGAAGATGGTGGCGAAGATGGCGAGGCCGTCGATAAGCTTGCCCAGCCATCCCTCCGCTCGCTTCTCGCCGATGAGCGGAATGAAGGCGCTTGAAAGCAACTGTATACGGCCGAGGCGGAACGTGGAGTACGCGATGGCAAGGCCGATGATGGCGTATACCGCCCACGGGTGCAGCGTCCAGTGGAACATTGTCTGAGCCATTGCCGTACCCACCGCGTCCGCGCTGTCCATGCCAGGCACTCCGTCACGGTAGAAGTTCAGCGGCTCGGACGCACCGAAGAACATCAGACCAATGCCCATGCCGGCGGCGAACATCATTGCGATCCACGAGATCATGCTGAATTCCGGCTGTTCGTCGGAGGCGCCCAAGCGGATTTTCCCGAACTTCGACACCGCCATCACAATGATGAACACGACGAAGACCGTGCCGAAGAAGACGTATGCCCAGCCGAGATTCCCAATCACCCAGCTGAAGGCCTCGTCGGAGAAGGCGCCGAAGCTTTCCGTTCCGAATAGGCCCCACACAACGACAGCGATGACGATCGCGGCGAGCGGGCCGACAACAGCCCAGTCGATTTTCAGGTCATCACTTTCTGAAGCGCGCTCGAGGGCGTCTTCCGGATCGGAGATCTTCTGTTGGCTGCCGATGTTCTGTGCATCCAGAAGGTCCTGCAGTTCCGCCGTAGCTGGGCGGTTGTGCTTGATCGGATCCTCCGCGTGCGGGCTAGCATCGGGGTCATGGGGGTCGCGAACTTGATCGTTACCGTTCATTTAGGCTCCTTTCACCCACGGACGGTAACAAAGATGTACACCAAGTGCATGCCAGCTGACTAGGAGCTGCGAGCAGTTATGAAGGCGTCGTAAAGCTCGCCCGCCTTGATACCCGCGCCTTTCGCGACTTCTTTCACCGCGTCCTTGGGGCGCATCCCGTCGTCGACGCGCTGCTGCACAAGCGCGAGGACATCCTCCGGTTCAGCGGACTCCGTTCCCCCGTCGATCACGACCGTGACTTCACCCTTGACCCCCTCTCGGGACCAGTCGGCGAGCTCCGCGAGGGTGCCGCGTTTCACTTCTTCGTAGGTCTTGGTCAATTCGCGGCACACAGCCGCCTGGCGCTGCCCAAGCACATTCGCAGCCTCGGTAAGCGTGGCCTCGAGACGATGCGGGGACTCGAAAAAGCACACCGCGCGCCTCTCATTCTTGAGCGACTCCAGCCACGTGGCGCGTGCGCCAGGTTTCCGGGGCGCGAATCCGTCAAAAATGAAACGTCCGACACCAAGACCGGACAGGGCGAGAGCTGTAGTCACCGCAGATGGCCCGGGCAGACATGTGACGGGAATGCCTTCATCATGTGCGGCCGTCACGATGGAGTGCCCGGGGTCGGACACGAGCGGCATTCCCGCATCCGTGACTACGAGCACCACAGAGTTGCGGGCCATGCCGATGAGTTCGGCAACCCTCTTGTCCTCGTTGTGGTCGAAGTTGGAGACGATCTTGCCCGTGATATTTACACCAAGAGCGGACGCAAGGTTCCGGGTGCGCCGAGTGTCCTCCGCCGCGATGACATCGGCATGTTCAAGCGCATGCACGAGGCGCGCCGTGGCATCCCCGACGTTGCCCAGCGGGGTAGCCGCGAGCACGATTCCGCGCGTGGGCAGGTAGTGAGTTTCCATGCCCCCAAGCTTGTCACACCCACCCGCTAAGATCATTGCCGTGAGTTCGACCGCGACCCAACCCCGCCTGCGCACCCGCACGCCAGAACCGACCGCACCCGTGAGCGTCCCGTGGTCCCGCCAAGACACCGTTCTGACTGCCGCGATCGGATTCCTCGCGTTGTTCACGCGCTTTGTGGGCCTGACGTCCGCGACATCGAGCGGAACACCCGTCTTCGACGAGAAGCACTACGTCCCCCAGGCGTGGGATATTGCGCGATCATGGTTCAATCCGGTCCTCGGCGGCATCGAGTCGAACCCGGGATACGGTCTTGTCGTCCACCCGCCTTTGGCGAAGCGGATTGAGGCGGCCGGTGAAATGGTCTTCGGGTACACGCCGCTGGGGTGGCGTGTGATGGCCGCGTTCTTCGCCTCCGCTGTGGTGGTGTTCACGATGCTGCTCGCGCGACGTTTATCCCAATCCCGGATGATCGCTCTCTTCGCCGGTGTCATGGCTCTGTGCGACGGAGTGCTGCTAGTAATCGGCCGATTCGGCATGCTCGATGTGTTCATACTGCTGTTCGTTGTCATGGCCGCCTGGACCTTGGCGGGCGACATGCGGCAGGTCCACCAGCGTTTCCACGATGCTTACCTCGACGGCGAAATCAACCCCCGGCTAGGATTTCGGTGGTGGCGTTTCGCCACCGGTGTGCTGCTCGGCTGCGCGTTGGCGGTGAAGTGGTCGGGCCTGTACTACATCGCGTTTTTCGGTCTGCTCTCATCCTTTTACGACCTGTGGCTCCGGCGGCGCTACGGGGTGAAAAACCCTGTTCGGGAAACACTGATGAAAGATGTCCCCTCCGCGCTAGCGTCGATCGTGCTCATCCCTGCAATCCTCTACGTTTGGTCGTGGCGCGCATGGTTCGCCTCGGAGACTGCTGTGTACCGCCATTCGCTTTCCGACGGCACAATTGCCAACTCCGACTGGCCTGGCCTGGCCAACCTCCCGGAATCCATTGCCGGTTGGCTGTACTACCACTTCTCGGTGCTCAAATTTCACTCCGAACTGACCTCCTCTTCCGGCCATTCCCACCCGTGGGATTCCAAGCCCTGGTCGTGGCTGGTCGCTTCCCGCCCGATCCTCTACTACTCCTCCACCGGAATCGAGTGTGCAGGCGGGCAAGAGTGCCGGCGGATGATCTATCTCTTCGGCACCCCCGCGATCTGGTGGTTGACGGTGCCGATTCTGCTTTGGGCCATCTGGGCGTGGATTTCGCGCAAGGACCGCCGCGTCATCCTGCCCCTGATCGGTTTCGCGGCAGGGTTCTTGCCGTGGCTGGCCGCCTTTGACAGGCAAATGTACTTCTTCTACGCCGCTCCCCTCGTGCCGTTCACCATCGTGCTGCTTGCGTTAGCGCTCGGTGAGCTGTCTAAGCGCGGCAAACCGGTGCCGTGGATGAGCAGGTTGGCGGGAACCATCACATCCGGTCAGCTCGGAGTGATCGTCTACCTTGCAGCGGTGATCGGAATGTTCCTTTACTTCTCGCCGATCCTCTACGGATTCGTCATTCCGGACAACATCTACAACCAGCTCATGTGGTTGCCGAGCTGGAAGTAGAGTCACATCGGTCGCGCATTGAGAACACGCAATGGATTGCCGTTGTCCACAGCCCACATTGTGACGAGAACGACGCAAGTGAACAGCAGCGTGAACAGTTGCGGCCACGGGGCTGCTCCCCCAGTGATGGTTTCTAGCACCGCGAAGCCGAGGCTGAAACCGAACATCGCCCCCACGATGAGCAGCACCCCCGGGATCTGGGACGGCTTCCAGCTGACAAACAGCAGCGCCGCCGCGATGCCGACCCGGACCGAGGCGGCTCCGAGCACGAGATCGGTCACCTCCGGAACGAGGAGCCGTCCTGCCCACACGAGGTAGACGACTGCGAGGAGCACCAAGACCACCCGGCACAAAGACATGAAGAGCACCCGGCGCGCGGATACCCGGCGAAATTCGGTTTCCACCCCGGCGTAGATCACGTCCGAAAGATCTTCCGGAGGCGACATTGGCCCTTCCGCGTCGACAAAGCTCAGGGAGCGGGACAGCCGCAGGGACTGGTCCCAGTATCGTTGGCATTCCGCGCATTCGGCGAGATGCGCGTCAAGGACATCGTCGGCGATGTTCGCGTCTTCACCGTCGAGCCGCGCGGAAAGCGCAGCTTGCACATCGTCATGGTCAACCATCGACGAGCACCTTGTCCAAACTAACGCGGCCAGAACCAAACACAACGATGAGCCCAAGGAGGACGACTAGTATCAACGGGTATTCGATTCCGCCGTCGGAGGCGAAGAATCCGGCACCTAAGTGCACGAAATATGCAGCGGCGACCATCATCAGCGCGAGAATGCCGGCGACAATCGTGGTCAGCAAACCGATGATCAGCATCGCACCCCCCACCAGTTCCACTGAACCGGCGAGATAGGCGGACAGACGGGGTTGCGGAACTCCCGACTGCGCGAACTGCTCGGCTGTGCGCCGCATTCCGTTGCCGATCCAGTGCTGGTAACCGTGCGCTATGAACACGACACCAAGTACGAGCCGCGCCATGAGCAGGGCGAAATCGCGGAGGGCGGGGCTATTCATGAGTTAAAGACTACAACGTGGAACCTTTGAGGCGGTGACGGCAGTCAAAGAAGGTATGACAACAACGCTTATCGACGACACGCACGCATTCGAACTGCTTAGCCTCGAAGTCTTTCTCCCCGGCTTGTCCTGGAGCCTGATCGAGAAGAAGCGCGACGCCTTGAGGGAAGTTTTCTGCGATTTCGATCCGGACATCGTCGCTGAATTCGACGACGAGGATATCGAGTACCTCATGGACAACCCCGACATCATCCGTAACCGGCGCAAAATCAACGCTGTGGTGACAAACGCCCAAGCCACGATCGCCATGCGGGAGCACTATAACCAGTCTCTCTCGGAACTGATCAACTGGTTCCTCGAAACGGATAATCTCAGAGACGGCCTATCGCTCACCGCTTACCTGCGGCCGTTGGGTTTCGTCTACATCGGGCCAAAGACGATGGACGGAATGATCGAGATGCTTATTTCTTCTTAGCGGTGACCCAGACATCGATCTCCGCGGTGATCGGCTCCACGCCCGCATCGTCGACAATCTCGCAGTTGATGGTGACGAGCTGGCCACCGGTCTCACGCGTGATCGTCTCAAATTCGGGGAAGTCAGCGGTCGCGGTGATGGTGAGCCCACCCGTGGACTTCGCAGGGTAGTCAGCGCGCATGCCGCGCGGGATCCAACGGTGGGTGTCCGGCACCGTCACCTCGCACAGCAGCCCCATGGCTGCTTCAGCGCCGTTGAGTCCGGCGATGACGTGGAATGTGCCGATGTGGTTCTGCACGCCCCACCACTTCCCGAGGCGGACGACGCAGCGACCCGGTTCAGCGACCTGGATGCGGGGCATCACCGTGCGGAAGTAGGGGGCCTTCACCGAATAGAACGCGGAGAAAAGGAGGCGTTTGAGTTTCGTGTCGCTGAACTTCTCCCAGAGCTGAGCCGATTTGCCGGGGTTGGTGTTCACCTGAGTGGAAAAGGAGGTCGTCATACCCGGCGATATTACCGGGTATAACGACCTCGTATTGGCGAAAAAACTAAGCGATTTCTCGGATCGGTTCGGTTTCCTGGCGGTAGGTGGGCAGGTTGGCGAAATCCGCGCTCTCGTCGTCCACTTCCACAATGACAGCTCCCGGGCGACGCATGTGCGCGGGCACCGGAGCATCTTCAGCAGCTGAAATGACACCAAGGCGCGCACGACGCAACTGGCGCACGCGGCGTTCGTGAAGCGCGCGCTCCTTCTTCACCGTCGTGCGCAACGCCGTCAGGTACCACACGAGAAGGCCTGCCGCCGCAGCCGGAGCGAGCCACGCCCAACCTCCGGAGACGATTGCGAACACGAAAGCAACACCAAAGACGACCACGAGCCCGAGCAGGGTGCGCTGCCGGCGGCGGAAGCGGTCCTCACGGACACGCTTGGCGGTCTCCGGGTCCCAGCCCCCGCGGCCACGACGCGCACGGGCAAAGGCCAGCTCGTCTTCCGTCGGCTCCTTCGGTGCCGCTTCGTCCTCGTCCACGGTGGCCTGCGCAACCTTAGGCGATTCTTCGAGCTTTGCGACGGTCGAGTAGCCGTAGTCCTCCGGAGAAAGGAAAGAGTCATCGAGCTCGTACTCGCCCGGCTCTTTTTCGTCGACAGTCCCCGCTTCGTCGACCCCCCCAGCTTCATCGACCTGCTCTGCTGTGACCTCGGAGTCGGCTTCTGCAGCGGAATCAGAGGCTTCCTCCACGATTTCGCCGTCGACGGCGTCTTTGCGGGCGAAGAGCTTCTTCAGGGAAGTGGAGCCGGAGGAAGCGTCGTCGATAAGCACCTCTTCTTCATCCGCGACTGGATCGAGAACCTCGTAATCGTTCTCTTCGTCGAAGCTGTGGATATCCGCTTTAGTCACCTTCGGACGGCGACGCGCCTGGAGCGGAGTGGTGCCCTGGTGCAGCACACGCGTCTCGTCGTAGCCTTCGCCGGAACGCCGGATCGGTTTGGAGTCCCCAAACACCATTGGCGCGAGAACGATCGCCCACACTACGACAATGAGAACGATGATCAGGCTGAGGCTGCCGGACATGTAAGGTGGCCTTTCTGCTTTCGGGCACGTATTCCTGGCTGAGGATAACGACGGCATCGTGGCTGATGGAGGACCCACGCCGTGAAATCAACTCTGTTTTTGAAGCAGTGTTTCTAGATCCAGAGTTTTCCCCGCGCCGCGAGACGCTCCACAGCGGAACCCGGCAGGTCATCAATATTCTGGGCGACAAAGTGGTGGTCGCGCCATGCTCCGTCGATATGCAGATTTTCGCGGAGGTACCCCTCCGGCCGGAAGCCCGCTTTGGCCAACACTTTTCCCGACGCCGGATTCTCGGGCAGAAAAGTGGCAGTGACGCGGTGCAGGCCGATCCTGGCGAAGGCGTGGTCGACGCCGAGCGCGCACGCGACGGTGGCAATGCCGCGGCCTGCGTAGCGGGAGTACACCCAATACCCGATCCAGCACTCCCCGATTGCCCCGTGCTGAATATTCCCCAAAGTGACTTGGCCGACGAAGCGCCCATCGAGCTCGATGGCGAGGGGCACGATGATCCCGTCGTTTGCAAAGCGGCGCAGATTGCTCCAGTTCGCCCGCCATGCCGCGGGCGAATGCGCCTCCTCCCACCTACCGGGAACGGTGGGTTCCACCGGCCGGAGAAACGATTCGTCGTGAATGCGCATGCGGGCCCAGTCTCGGCCGTCGCCCGAGGTCAACGGCCGCAGCCGCATCGTGGAGTTCCCTGGGATGTGCACTGTCGGGGTGTGTTCGGGCCAGCCGGGGTGGCTAGCCCGGCCGAAGAAATTGAACATGCCTAGGCTCGCTGCTGGAGAAAAAGAACATCCACGATGTCACCGGGGCGCACTTCAGTCACGTCGGCCGGGATGCGGATAATCGCGTTCGCTTCCGCGAGCCCCGCCAGTAGGTGCGCCGGTCTGCCGGACAATCCCCCGATTCCATCGACAAGATAGTCGTGCGTTTCGGCGTCGCGCATGAGCCGGGCACGGATGAACCCGATGCGTCCCGGAATCGACTCGAGCGGGCCAAGCGACCGCGCCTTCACCGCGCGGCGGGTGGGAACACGTTTCCCCAGCGAGGTGCGAATGGCGGGGCGGATTAGGGCTTCGAACACCACGAGCGCGCTGACGGGGTTCGACGGCAGCAGAAACACCGGGATGCGGTCCTGCCCTATCAGGCCGAAGCCCTGCGCGGAACCCGGATGCATGGCCACGCGCGTGGTGTCGATGTCCCCCAGTTCCCCCAACGCATTCTGGATCGGTGTTGCGCTGGATCCGCCGACAGCACCAGTTACGATCAGAAACTCGCTCTTCTGGGCCTGGACAGCCAATTGTTCCTTCAGACGGCGGGGCTCCGCATTGATGATGCCCACCCGGTTGACTTCTGCGCCGGCATCTTTCGCAGCGGATGCTACAGCGTAGGAGCTGACGTCGAAAACCTGCCCCAGACCGGGTTTGCGGTCGATGTCGACGAGCTCGAGACCGTAGGACATCACGGTCACGCGCGGCCGCGGATAGACCAGCACCTTGCCGCGGCCGGTGGCGGCGAGCAGGCCGATCTGGGCGGGACCCAAAACTGCCCCGGAACGTACCGCAATGTCGCCCGGCTGAATATCGTCCCCCTCACGCCGGATGAAGTCTCCCGAGCGGACCGGGCGGTGCGGGGTAACTCGCTTCCGTCCGCGGTCGGACCATTCGAGGGGGAGCACCGCATCGGCGAGTGTGGGCAGGGGTGCACCAGTGGCGACGCGTACCGCCTGACGCGGCTGAAGCCGCAGCGGTTTCTGCGACCCCGCGGCAACTTCACCCACCACTGGAAGCGATGCGTCGTGCACCGGCGCGTCCTCGCGCTGGCCGAGGCTCTTGCCGCCACCGACGTCGACAGCACGGACTGCGTAACCGTCGACTGCCGCCTGGGAGAATCCGGGCAGCGGCGCATTCGCCTGCACCTCTTCTGCGCACATGAGGCCGAGCGCGTCGGTGATGCCGATGCGAATCGGCTCGGGCCTCATCGTCGCATCGAGAATCAGGGCGAGGTGGTCGTCGACACTACGCATGGTCCCTCCTACCGGGTCCGGAGCTGCGGGTTCTCCGTCTCAAAATCCGCGACGATCTGCTTGATCGCTTTATACAGCGCCGGCCCGTACTTCTCATGGCGTAGACCGAAATCAACGTTCGCGGGAATGTAGCCGCCGGGGTTACCCAAATCGTGGCGCTTACCGTCGTGAACAACAACGTGGACCGGGTGGCCCTCGTTGATCATCAGCTCGATTGCATCCGTCAGCTGCAATTCCCCGCCCTTGCCCGGAGTGATGCGGCGGAGCGCGTCGAAAATGCCGCGGTCGAGAAGATAACGTCCCGTTGCCACAAAGGTGGACGGCGCGTCCTCCGGATCCGGCTTTTCCACCATCCCCACAACACGCTTGACCTTCGCGGCATCCACGCCCAAATCGGCGTCGACCTCGCGCACGTCGAAGACACCATAGTTGAACACTTCTTCCGGGCTGACCTGGAAAGCACACAGCACGGACCCACCGAGCTTCCCCCGCACATCCGCCATCTTCTCCATGACACCGGTGGGCAACACCAAATCATCCGGAAGCATCACGGCCACGACATCCTCATCGTCGTCGAGAATGGACTCGGCACAGCCCACCGCGTGCCCCAGACCGAGGGGCTCTTCCTGCACCACGGCCTCCGCGGCGATGATTTCGGCGGCACGGGCAACCTTGTCCGCCTGCTCCTGCTTTCCCCGGGCCAGCAGCGTGGAGCGGAGATTCTCAAAATCACCGAAGTGGCCCATGACCTCACCCTTGCCCGGCGCGGTCACGACTGCCAGCCGGTGCGCGCCCAATTGAGCTGCTTCCTCAGCGATCAGCTCAATGCCCGGAGTGTCCACGACAGGCAGCAGTTCTTTCGGAACGGTCTTCGTCGCCGGAAGGAAACGCGTCCCCATACCGGCGGCAGGCACAACGACCGTCTTCACACTGGCGCGGGAATCGGCAGCGTGCGGGCTCTGGTCAGGATTCTGCATGAATGAGTAGTCTACCTACAATAATCTCGTGTCAGGTGTAGGCCACTCCGCAAACCAGCAGTCCGTTTCCAAGGCAGAAGTTCGTGCTGAAGCGCGGCGTCGTCGCGCATCAGCGGAGCATTCGCTTATCGACGCCGCGGTGGTATCCCACCTCCTCGCCTGGCTCGGGGAGCCCTGCCGAGTGGCAGCCTACTCCCCTCTCCCCGGTGAGCCGGGCGGGCCGAACCTCGTCCCCGCGCTGGCGGAGCACCATGAGGTCTGGCTCCCCATCACCCCGCGGGAAGGAGACCTCCGCTGGGGGCGGTTTGACGGTGCACTGCGCAAGGGAGCTCAGTACGGAATTCTGGAACCTGAGGGACCGGGTGAACCCCGCCTCAGTGCCATTCCATGCGATGCCGTTATCGTTCCCGCGCTCGGTGTAGACCGTTCTGGCGTACGTCTGGGACAGGGTGCCGGTTATTACGACCGGGCCCTCGACGGGGTGGAATGCCCCATCGTGGCACTCGTCTACGACCACGAGGTACATGAGACACTGCCCTTCGAATCTCACGACCATCCAGTGGGCGGGGCCGTGACACAGACAGGCTTCATTCGGTTGGGAACCGGAACGGGCGGTCCCGCAGTCCAATAAGGCATGGACTTCATTGACCTGCTCCGCACCCCCGGTTACAAAAGAGCCGTCGCATTGCGCAGGGGCGCCGCCGTCGTGCTCGTGCTCTGCGCAGGGCTGAGTGCTCTACTCAATCGAGCTAGTTCCGACCCGCGCGTGGTTGTATTCGCCCGCGATGTCCAACCGGGCACTGTCCTCGCAAACAGCGATGTCGACCTGAGGCCGCTGCCGGAGGAGGTCTCACCGCCGGCAGCACTCACCTCCGTCGACGCGGTGGAAGGGCAGATCGTGGCTTCACACGCCTCGGCAGGGGAGGTAGTCGCGCCCACCCGCCTGATCGGCCCCGACCTCACGCGCGCCCTCGTCGGAGATGATGCGGGAAAATACACCATGGTCCCGGTCAAGCTCGCTGAACCCGACATCATTCCGATGCTCCATCACGGGGACCACGTCTCTGTAGTCACAGCCGGAGACGGTTCTCCGCAAACGGTCGCCGATTCCGGAATCGTGATTCTGGCAGGAACCCCGGAGGATGAGAACAGCTCGAGCGTGCTCCTCCTGTTGCGTCACGGGGACGCTGCAGCAGTCGCAGCCGCATCCCTTACATCGGCCCTTGCAGTGGTGATAGCGGTCGCCTCTTAGTATATCAGGGAAATTCCCGCTGACATTTCCACTAACTTGAGCACGCGGAGATGGCTTTATCGAGGTCGCTGTAGTAACTTTTCACCGGCATTAAACTTTTTCGACCCCCATTAGGAGGGACCCTCATGCTCCAAGGCTTTAAAGACTTCATCATGCGCGGAAACGTCATCGACCTCGCAGTCGGTGTTGTGATCGGTGCCGCATTCACCGCTATCGTGACCGCGTTCTCCGACAACCTCATTAACCCGCTGATCAACTCCGTCGGCGGCGTCGACTTCTCCCCCCTCGGCTTCAACGTCATCCCGGACAACGACGCCACCTTCATGGACTTCGGTGCCCTGCTCACCGCCATCATCAACTTCCTGCTGATCGCTGCTGTCGTGTACTTCCTCATCGTCGCCCCGATGAACAAGCTGGACGAGCAGCAGAAGCGCCGCAAGGGCATCGACCCGGATGCCGTGGACCCGACCGAGCAGGAGCTGCTCACCGAGATCCGCGACCTTCTCGCGGAAGGCAAGAACCCGCAGATCAAGGGTTAGTCGCCATAGTGCGGCGGTTTTTCCGCCGCGTAATCCAACGGTGTGTCGTCCGTCAAAGCGTCATCCAGCTCGACGAACCTCTCGCCGTCCCCAGCGGACCGTCCGGTATGCGGGCGGTCCGCTTTTCTGTCGTAATCTGCGTCGGAAATGCGTTTCGTCCGACGCCGCTCCCGCGGTGCCATGTGACGCTACTGCACGCTGTACTTGCGCAGCTCGCTAATGAGGTGTGCCACCAGCGGCGCGATGGTGGACATGCCGTCCCGGATCGCGGCGCGAGACGGTGCCAAATTGACCACGACGGTAGAACCCGAGACACCGCAGATGCCGCGCGACGTGCACGCGTCCACGGCACCGCACGCCTGGCCGGAGGAGCGCACCGCCTGGCCGACACCCGGAACCAGCTGGTCGATCACCGCGCGAGTGGCCTCCGGTGCCTTATCGCGTGGCCCGACACCGGTGCCCCCGATGGTGACCACGAGGTCCACGCCACCCACCACCGCGGTCTCAATGACCTTGCGGATCTCGGATTTCTTGGACTTGACGCTCACGACACCATCGACCTTGTAGCCCATTTCCTGCAAGAGTTCGAAGACCAGCTGATCAGATCCCTCGGCGATGGCGCCACCCCGTTTATGGTCGCTGATCAACACTGCGAGCGCACACGGCTGAGCCGGCAACTCTACCTCCGCCTCGGAGGCGAGCAGGTAAGCCTCGTCGGGCTCATGGAGGTCTAAAGCGTCGATAGTGTTAGACATGGCCGGGCTCCTCGTGACTGTGGCTATGGCGGATTTCGCTACTTAGAAAATCTACTCGGAACTGAGGGTCACCTCTACCGTTCTCGTCTCATCAGATCCCTGCGACTCCACTTCGAGTTGAACGGTCTCACCGAAATCGAACGAACGGGTCGCGGCCACAAGTGCATCGGAGGACTCGATCGGCCGGTCGTTGATGCGTGTGACCACGTCCCCAGGCCGCAATCCGCCCTTTTCTGCGGGGCTGCCCGGCTGCACTCTGCTCACCAAAGCTCCGCCGGAGGCCTGGCGGATATCCACCTCGACCCCCATCATCGGTTGCCGGGCTTTGCCCTCGTTGATGAGTTGCTCCGCAACGCGCCGCGCGAAATTGGACGGGATGGCGAAGCCGAGGCCGATAGAACCAGCTTCGCCAGACTGGCCTTGCGAGAGAGAGGCAATGACGGAGTTCATGCCGATGAGGTGTCCATTCATGTCCACCAACGGCCCACCGGAGTTTCCGGGGTTGATCGCGGCATCAGTCTGAATGCCGTCCATCAGGGAACTCTCTCCTCCCCCTTGCGACGCGCGCACCGGGCGATTGAGGGCGGAGACGATACCTGTCGTCACCGTCGCCGACAGTCCGAGCGGCGATCCGACTGCCACGACCGGCTGCCCAACGGCCAGGCTGTCAGAATCACCGAATTGAATCGTCGGCAAGTCCTTCACACCTTCAATCTGGATCACCGCGATATCAGTGTTCACATCGGAGGCAATGAAAGTGGCGGGGTGCTTCGTGCCGTCGTTAAGCGTGACCTGCATTTGCGCACCTACTCCCGCTGCTTCCGCGACAACGTGGTGGTTCGTGAGAACCTTGCCATCGGAGCTGATGATGGAGCCGGAGCCCTCTGCCCCGCTCGTGCGCGTGGCCACCTCAATGGACACGACAGCTGGCAGGACAGATTCTGCGACCTTCTCCACCGAACCATCTGCTGCCTGTGCCTTATCGGGTTTCACAGGCGCTTCCAGCGCATTGTCGTTGTCGCTGGCACCGATGTTCGTCGATTGCGCGGTCTCCTTCGCACTCCCGGCGATCGAACCGGCGACGTAGCCACCCGCCACACCCGAAACCAGGCCGGTGACGAGCGAGAGGGCGATCGCCGTTACAGCTCCCACTCCCCGCTTGCGTTGCGGAGCTGCTTGCACGGGAGGTTGCTCATTGTACGGTTGCGGTTCCCCGTAAGGTGGCGGGGTGACTGGACCGCCGAATTGGGAGTTGGCAGGATATTCCGGAGTTGTCATGATCGGTTATTTTCCTCTTCGACGCTGTGCCGGCTCTCTTTTCAAGTCTGCCCCCATCGTAGTAGTTCCTGAATGATCACTGTGAGCATTAGCTGCTCGGCGCGCAGCGTCACCCGCACCACACCACCAAGCGGCGACCATTTCGCCGCGTTGTCGAGGAGATTGACGGGGCACGGGACAAAGCCGCCCGATTCGCATCCACGATCCACGGGTCCGCCCGGAACATGAACTTCACATCGGGGCGGCGGCGTTGCACGCGCGTGACAGCTTCAGTAAGTACGGAATCCATCAGGGCAACTGTCCGCGGAGCCCAACGCGCTGAGCTCGTGCTCCTCCATGGCGCTGAAGACCACGAAATAGTACAGCGCAGCAGTAGTCCCAACCGCAGTGAAAACACCGGCACCGACAAGAGCCGCGATTCCGCCGCGGACGAGAGAACTGCGGCCCGGACGTAAAGGTACGCCGTCCGCCAGCGTCGAGACCGGCGACCCGCTCTGCAACCCCACCCGTGCTGTGAGCATGGGAATCGGCTTGTCATAGCCCGTCGAACGCAATCCGCGGCGCACTCCAAGGCCGTCGAGCCGCGGCATCATGACATCAAGGATGGTCAGATCAGGTCGTTCGTTGCGGATCATTTCCAGCGCCTGGATCCCGTCTTCCGCCAAAATCACGTCGTACCCGTTGAATTTCAACAAGCGCCGGAGAGACTCGCGCACTGCCTGTTCATCGTCGACCACCGGAACCTTCATGGCACCCATCAAGACAATCTGCTCAAGACATGCGAAAAGCCGGCTACCCCGGAAGGATAGCCGGCTAATCAGCGCTTAGAACTGCTCGACGTCGATCAGGCCCTGCTCTGCGGCCTTGATCAAGCGGCGCGGGATACGCACGGTCTGACCGTCGATCTTGACCTCCTGCAGCTCGGCGTTGTCTGCCTTCCACTGCGAACGGCGGTGGTGCGTGTTCGAACGGGACTTGCGGAACTTCGGTGTTGCCATGGTGACTTTCCTCCTTTACCGCTCTTAGTTGGCGGACTTCTTCTTGCGGCGGGCCATACCGCCGAAACGGCGGTTGAACTTCTCGACACGGCCAGCGGTATCCATGACACGCTGTGCGCCGGTCCAGAACGGGTGGGACTCGCTAGTCACGTCGACGACGATGAGCGGGTAATCGTTGCCGTCCTCCCACTGTGCGGTGCGGTCGGAGGTCGCGGTGGAACGGGTCAGGAACTGGTGGCCTGTGCCTGCGTCCTGGAAGATCACCGGGTGGTAATCGGGGTGAATATCTTTCTTCATCTCTTCGTTTCCCTCAGGATTGATACTTCAGGTCGGTTCACGGGACTGCCCCCCGGATCGTGCCTGAGTTGGGTGCGAAAATGGTCTTTCATCCAAGCAGGACAAATACGCCTGATCAGACAACTTGATACATAGTACAGGTGATGGACACATTCCCGAAATCGCTTCCGCAGGGCCTGCTGCGCTGGTCACTGTGCGCTGCCGCGCTGATTCCCAGCGCGGCCTTCCTCGCTGTCTCCGCTCCAGGAGAGCTGGCGAGCGTCGCGCGGCGGCTCGCCCCGGTCCTGCTTTTTGTGGCGGGCATGTCCGTGACAGTGAATCTCGCCGCGTCCGCCGGAGCATTCGATGCCATTGCCCGCGGACTGGAGAAATGGACCCGCTCGCAGCGGGCGCTGTGGGGCGGCATTGTCGGGATCGCGGCCGTTTGCACGATCTTCCTGTCGCTCGACACCACGGCGATCATGATCACCCCGATGGCCGTAGCCCTCGCACGCCGGAATGGTCTGAAGGTGGTGCCGGTGGCGTTCGCCGTGATGTGGATCGCGAACCTCGGCTCGATGCTGCTTCCGGTGTCGAACCTGACCAACCTGCTCGCCGCTGGCTCTCACCAATTCGCGTCCGAGGCCGATTTCATTCGCCTTGCTGCGGCACCGGCGGGCGCGGCACTGCTCGTCGCCATTGCCGCGTCGTGGATTGCGTACATAAGGGATAAAGGTGAGCCAGCGACACCGCCCGTAAGCGTGGGATCAGGCGACCACGGTTCCGCCCTGCAGATCGCACTCATCGTGCTTGCGCTGCTTCCCCCGGCGTTGCTCTCCCCTATTCCCTATTGGGCCGTGAGAACACTGGCCGCAGCAGTGCTGTACGCGACCGCCGGCCATCTGCGCCGTGGCGAAGGCTTGGTGCCTTGGTTCTCCGTTGCCCTTGCGGCGACTTTTTCCTTCGGCGCCACCGCCGCCATCGCAGCGGGATTGGAGTTGAATATCTCGGGCCTGTTGCCGATTGCCGCCGCGGGCGCCCTCGCCGCCAACACGGCAAATAATCTTCACGGCAAATAATCTTCCGGCCTATTCCCTCCTTGAACCGGCGGCCGACACCCCACGGCAGATCATCGCCCTATTAGTAGGGGTCAACTGCGGACCGGTGGTCACTCCCTGGGCTTCTTTGGCCACGCTGTTGTGGCACGACCAGCTACGCCGGGCCGGTGTGCAAATTCCCTGGAAAGATGTGGTCCGACGGGGAGCTCTACTCGCGCCATTCGCCGTCGCGGTTCCTCTCGGGGCGCTCATGGTGGCGGGGTGATGGGGAACTCGTCGATAAGCATGAAAGCGATTATGAAATGGAACGTCGCGCGTGTATTGTTTACTCTCGCTGTTGTCGAAGTACACGTTTACGCTTAGTCAACCGGTGACTTGCGACGCCCTCGAGCACCACGGCCATCCTCACACTTCCGGCCTGTAATCAGCCCCGAGCGCGGCGTCCACCTCATAGTCTCCGAGTTTGCAAGCGGCTAGGAGAAAGAAGTAACCATGTCGGCACATTGCCAGGTCACGGGAAAAAAGCCGGGTTTCGGCAAAACCGTGTCTCACTCGCACCGCCGCCACTCGCGCCGTTGGAACCCCAACGTGCAGAAGCGGCGTTTCTACCTGCCCTCTGAGGGCCGTACCATCACGCTCAACGTTTCCACCAAGGGTCTGAAGATCATCGACCGTGACGGCATCGAGTCCGTCGTCGCTCAGATCCGCGCCCGAGGGGAGAAGATCTAGCTCATGGCACGTAACGATATCCGCCCGATCATCAAGCTCAAGAGCACCGCGGGCACCGGCTACACCTACGTCACCCGTAAGAACAAGCGCAACAACCCGGACCGCATTACTTTGAAGAAGTACGATCCGGTTGCGCGCAAGCACGTTGAATTCCGCGAGGAGCGATAAGAATGGCGAAGAAGTCCAAGATCGCTAAGAACGAGAAGCGCAAGGAGATCGTCGAGCGTTACGCTGAGCGCCGTCAGGAGCTCAAGGCGATTATCCGCAACCCGGAGACGTCCGACGAGGACCGTCTCGAGGCTCAGTTCGAGCTCAACCGTCAGCCGCGCGACGCCTCCCCGGCTCGCGTACGTAACCGCGACTCGCACGACGGCCGCCCCCGCGGCTACCTCCGCAAGTTCGGCCTTTCCCGCGTCCGTATGCGCGAGATGGCCCACCGCGGTGAGCTGCCGGGCGTCCGCAAGTCCTCGTGGTAAGCAAGGGAGTGCATACACATGAAGCGCAATAACAACCGCAAGGTGCGGATGGAGCAGTCCCGCCGCCCGAAGAAGAACCCGCTCAAGGCCAAGGGCATCGAAGCTGTGGACTACAAGGACATTGAGACCTTGCGTCTGTTCATCTCCGACCGCCACAAGATCCGTTCGCGTCGCGTCACTGGCCTGACGCCGCAGCAGCAGCGCCAAGTCGCTACCGCTGTGAAAAACGCGCGCGAGATGGCTCTGCTGCCGTTCACCAGCCGCTAAAGAACCGGTTGACGATGACAGCGTAGAGTTCGACATTTCTCCCCGTCTCCTTTATTCGGAGGCGGGGAGATTTTTATGCGCAGGCTGCCCCCGGTGCGGTGCCCAGTGCGGGAATGAGCTCTTTGGTCAGCTGAGTGAGCATCACCTGGCCGGATTCGTAGGTGCCGTCAGCTGCGCTCGCTGCGATCGCGAGTGGGATCATGCGTCCATTGCTGTCGGGCACGAGACCGAATTGCCGAACTTCGTAGGCCCCGCTTATCGACGGCCCCCAGCCCCCCTTGAAGCGTGCCCCCGGAATCGTGCCCAAACCGTAGGCCTGGCCGCCGGCGATATTGCCCATCAACTCGAGGACCGGAGCTGAACCCGCCACACAGCCCAGATGCGAGGCGAAACGTGCCTGTTCTGCAACAGTCCACTGAGTCTGTCCGAAGGCGGAGAAGCCCGGCCGGGTGACTTCGCGTTGCACAGCCACGGGAGTTGCGCCTTCAGCTAGGACCGCTTCGACAGCATCAGGGGACGTACTGTTCCACAGAATGTTCGCCGCCCCGTTGTCCGAGACCTGGATGGCGTTCGCGGCCTCCACCGTCAGCTCTGGGTGCTCTTTGAGAGCGGCAATGGCGACGGGAACCTTCATCGTCGACCATGAGGCGAAACCGGATGCGTCACCGGCGGAGCTCTCGCCTCCGATCGACACCGCCGCTTTCCCCCCGTGAGCGGCAATGGCATTGTCGACCGCACGCTGCAGAACCTGGCTCAGGTCACCGCCAGGTGTGTCGGTGGTGGGCCGTGGATCGGAGCCCCGCGGGGCAGGTGAATGTGCCTGTCCGGACGTCTCAGTCACGGTGACGACTTCAACGGTTTCCGGTTCAGTGAGCGGGTCCCCGATCGTGCAGGCGCTCAACCCGAGGGCAGCCGCGGCTGTCAGAGCAGCGCCTTCGGCCGTTAGCTTTCGTTTCACGAGATATATACGGCTGCGTTGCGTCCGCCAGTGCACACCACTTGGTCACCGCGATCCCGGCACGTCATGGTGTAGTTCGTTTTGGTGCTTGGGCTATACACATCCACGAGCGTCACATTGGGGGTGCCTTCATTGCGGCACGCCGCTTTGAAAGCATTGTAGACGTTCGCCGCGAACCCGGGGGTGGTCACATTCGAATCGGTGACATACCAGTCCGAATAATCGCACGTGGCGGCTGCTTTCTTCGGGTGCGCCTTCTCTGGCGCAGGCGCATCGACGGTCGTCGTGACCGTGGATTTGGATGCTGGAGTTGCAGACTCCGCCGACACGGACGTCATTGCCGCGGCATCCTCGGTCTCGTTCCCGCTGGAGAAAAGGTAGTACGCCAGGAACCCGACGAGAGCGAGCGCCAGAATGACAGCGACAGTGCTCACAACAACCAGAGCCGTATTCGACTGCTTCGGTGCAGGCGGCTGCGGCTGATACTGCTGCGGCGGCTGCTGGTACTGGGGCTCGGGCCCACCCCACGTCGGGATACTCACGTTATTTGTCCTTTTGTCCGGGCAAGAAACTCTTCGAAGTCCTACATTCTAATCGGGCTTAGTGGGCAAAGTGGCGTGTGCCGGTGAAGTACATGGTCACGCCCGCCTCATTCGCAGCAGCAATGACTTCCTCGTCACGGATGGACCCACCGGGCTGAACAACCGCTTTCACACCGGCGTCGGCGAGGATCTGGAATCCGTCGGCGAAGGGGAAGAACGCATCCGACGCGGCAACTGCGCCGTTGGTGCGGTTGCGCCCCTCGTCAAGGGTGTTGGCCCGATCGACGGCGAGCTTGGCGGAGTCGACGCGGTTGACCTGGCCCATGCCCACACCGACGGCTGCACCGTCGCTGGCGATGAGGATGGCGTTGGACTTCACACACCGGATGGCGTGCCATGCGAAGTCGAGGTCCGCCAGAGTCTGCTCGTCAGCCGGCTCACCGGCGGCCAGTTCCCAGTTCTCTGGCTTGTCGCCGTCGGCCTGGTAGACATCGCGGTCTTGGATGAGCCAGCCGCCGGAGATCTGCTTGAACTCTTCGACTCCGCTCTGCGGCTTCTCGGCGGTGAGGATGCGCAGATTCTTCTTGGTCTGGAGCAGCTCTAGGGCATCATCGTCGAAGCTCGGGGCGATGACGACCTCGGTGAAAATCGGCTTGATCTGCTCCGCCATCTCGAGGCTGACCTCACGGTTGGAGGCGATCACACCGCCATAGGCGCTGACCGGGTCGCACGCGTGGGCCTTGGCGTGCGCATCCGCGATCGAGGTCTCGGACACGGCGATGCCGCACGGGTTGGCGTGCTTGATCACTGCGACGCAGGGGCGCTCGTGGTCCCAGCAGGCGCGCCATGCCGCATCCGCGTCCTGGTAATTGTTGAACGACATTTCTTTGCCGCCGTGCTGCTTCGCACCGGCCAGACCAGTCCCGTCGGAGACAATGCGGGCGGCCTGGTGCGGGTTCTCCCCGTAGCGCAGGGCATCCGAGCCGCCCAGCTGCTCATCGAACCATGTGGACACGGCGGCATCGTAACGCGCTGTGTGCGCGAACGCGTCTGCGGCGAGCTGGCGCCGCTGCCCTTCGTCGAAGCCGCCGGCTTTGACAGCCTCGATGACCTCGCCGTACTTGGCAGGGTCGACGACCACAGCCACGGACGGGTGGTTCTTCGCCGCCGCACGCACCATCGACGGGCCACCGATGTCGATCATTTCCACGACGTCGTCGAAGCCTGCACCGGAAGCGACCGTCTCTTCGAACGGGTACAGGTTCACCACAACGAGGCCGAACGGCTCCACCCCGAGCTCCTCGATCTGCTTCGCGTGCTCGGGCTTGCGCAGATCCGCCAGAATGCCAGCGTGAACGCGCGGGTGCAGCGTCTTCACACGACCCTCGAGCACCTCGGGGAAGCCGGTGAGCTCCGCCACCTCAGTGACATCCACCCCCGTGTCCTTGATGCGCTGCGCGGTGGAGCCGGTGGAGACGATCTCCACCCCGGCCTCGGCGAGAGCCGACGCCAGCTCTTCAATACCAGTCTTGTCGAAGACGCTGATCAGGGCGCGTTTGATAGGTGTGCGGTTGCTCATGCTGGAAATTCGACCTTTCCGTTAGTTGAGGTGACGGCGCGGTTCAGCGTGTCCACGATGAGCGCGCGCTCCACCTCCTTGATGCGTTCGTGCAAGTCTTCTTCAGTCTCCCCCGCGCGCACGTCCACCGCACGCTGCGCGATAATCTCACCGGTGTCCACCCCGGCGTCGATGTAGTGGACAGTCGTCCCCGTGACCTTCACGCCGTAAGCTAGCGCATCGCGCACCGCGTGGGCGCCCGGGAAAGAAGGCAGCAGAGCCGGGTGGGTGTTGATGAGGCGACCTTCGAAACGCGCGAGGAAGGCTTCCCCGACAATCCGCATGAAGCCCGCCGAGACAACGACGCCCGGTTCCGCGCTGGCCACCGTATCCGCCAACTGCCGGTTCCATTCCGCCCGATCGCCGGACAACGGCACGACCTCGGCCCGGACACCCGCCGACCGCGCACGGTCCAACGCGGGACATTCCACATCGGCGACAACAAGGTCGACCCGGTAGGAACCCTGGTGATCGAGAATCGCTTGGAGCAACGTCCCCGATCCGGAGACGAGCACCGCCACAGAAGTCTGAGAAGTCTCTGCCACGAGAGATCAGTCTAGCTGCTCCGCGCGCAAAACAGAGATCGCCGTCGAGCCAGCAGGCTTATCGACGTCCTCTGCCCCGTCACTTTCCGCTTCGGTCTCGCTTTCGTCTTCGTCTTCAGCTTCGCCTACAGTCTCCTGCTCTTCGTCGGTCCCCTCCTCTTCTTCGATCACCTGATCTTCCTCAGATTCCTGTTCTTCTTCGGGCTCGCCTTCAGGCTCTTCCTCGGTTTCTTCCTCGATGATCTCTCGAGCTTCCGCGTCGGAAGTGGTGGCAGGCATGGACTCGGTCCGGTCCTGTTGCTCCGCCTGCTCCTCCAACTGCTGTTGAGACTGTTTCCGTGACTGAAGGACCTGCGCGACGAGCCAAGCTGCTCCCGCGACGACGACAACCCAGAGGGCGGAGGCGAGTGCGAAGAACCACGGGTCGGGACCGATCCAGCCGTACGCCCCCACATCACCGCCGGACATCAGCCCCGCGAACGCAGCCAGAACGGCAGCGAACGCCGCCGCGATGAGGATCTCCACCCAGCCCAAGCGCCGGGGCAGGACGAAATGAATCATGACGGCAGCAGGAACGGCGAGCAGCACCGGCGCCCACACGGGTACTTCACCCGGGATGGCGGCGAACAACGGGAAAGGCGGAAGCGGAACCAATGATGCCCCGAAGAGAGAGACTCCACCCTGCGCAATATCGAACGGAGCCCCCAATAAAACAGCGAGTGTTGAGAGCGCCGCATTAGGCAGGTACAGCACGCCCAAAAGGAACAGCGCGACACCGCCGCCGGCACCCAACACCGGGAACTGGTCGAGCAGATCCCCGAGACGGCTATATCCCGCGGTCAGCAGTACGAGGTAGACAACGGCCGCAACTCCGGCGAGGCGGAGGGAGAGGTGGACGACGGCACGGGTGGCGTCGAAAAGCGCTTCCGGCGCTCCGATCCGTGCGAGCAACGCTTTCCACAAACGCCCGCTCATTCCGCACGCCAAACCCACGACGTGCACGAAAACCGGAATGAGCAGCGCCTTGTGTATGGCGGGCGGAGCAACAGGGAACACCGCGGTGGCATCCGACACCATGAACCAGGCAATCGCGGACAACGTGAACGGAATGAGAACGACAAGCCCACAGATCACGTACAAGTCGAGGATGCTGACACGCTCGCGCGTGGCCACCCGGACACGCCACGCGATCAACGCCGCCACACCAATTGCCGGAAGAAGCGGCACCGCCCCCAACGTCACCCCTTGGAATGTCACGGGGACGCCATGCACGACGAACCACATCTGGGCGATAGACGCGGATAATGCGGCGAGACGGCCGCCCGTTAGCAGGATTGCGGCTAGACACACGGCGATGATGCCGAGCACGAGAACCAGATTCGGAACACCGATGAAGGGAAGATAGTGGCGCACCCGCTCTTTCATCGTCGTGGGCACACGCTCCGCCGCGGGCGCGCGCACAGCAGGGTCAACGCTGCTTTGACGCGAGCGACGGCGCGACACCGCGGGCGAAGTGCGGGCGGATCTGGAGGGAGGACTCGACTTGTTGCTCATTGCTATCAACCTTGGCACGTGGACAGCACAATTAGACGTTGGGACACGTGAGCGACGACAATGTGATCCCTATCCCGCATTCGTGTAACGCATGACCGTAGACACACGAATAAGTGATTTAATTCATTTAGGTTGCTTGACCGCCCGGGACTGGCTAGTGTTACCTCCCGTAGATAACAAAGAGGTTACGATTCCGGAACGAAGCGTAACCCAATGCCGATCTAAACGAGGTACACCTTGAACTCTTCGAGCGCACGCCGCACCGCAGGCAAGCACCGCAAGCAGAGCCCGAACAAGGGTCGTGTCGCACTGGTCGCCGTTGCCACCGGCGCAGTTGCATCCGGCGGAATCTCCGTCGCATCCGCAGCCAACGCCGATCACGCAGACGCAGCCCAGGCTGCGCTCGATGGCGCTACCGACGAGATCACCAAGGAAGCACCGCAGATCCTCACGATCAACGAGTACAAGCCGGTGGACAACCTTTCCGAGCAGCTGGGCAAGGCTGTCGAGTACGCCAAGGTGCGCACCGCCGCCGACCTCGCCGCCCGCGCACCGCTGTCAGTGAAGCCGGCAGAAGGCAACTTCACCTCCGGCTTCGGCCCGCGCTGGGGCACCTTCCACAAGGGCATCGACATCGCTAACGCTATCGGCACCCCGATCGTCGCAGTCTCTGACGGCGACGTCATCGATGCCGGCCCGGCAGGCGGCTTCGGCAACTGGGTGCGGCTGCGCCACGAGGACGGCACCATCACCGTCTACGGCCACATGGAGACTATCGACGTCACGGTAGGCCAGAAGGTCCACGCCGGCCAAAAGATCGCAGGAATGGGCTCCCGAGGCTTCTCCACCGGCTCCCACCTTCACTTCGAGGTTCACCCGGCCGGTGGCGACGCTATCGACCCGGTCCCGTGGCTCTCGTCCCGCGGCATCAACCTGTAGCCAAAGACTGAAGCTTCCTCAGCAATCCCCTCGGCGAGACCGGGGGGATTTTTCGTGTTTTTTCACCCCCGCGACGGCACGAACCTAAATCACTTTAGTCACAGTAGTTAACAGGAGTAACCAGCGCTTTTTCTTAATTCTCCCGCTCTTCTTTGCCCCTTCCAGGGAAAATGCCCGTTGATCAGGCTTCCAACGGCAGCTAGCATGTGTCGAGTTGGAATCTCCATGCCTGACTCCAATTCCGCGAACAAACGAAGAAAGTAGCGAAGAAGGACGACATGAAACGACGCTCACTCGTCGCCGCCGTGGCGCTCACCATTCCCTTGACCGCGGTCCCCGCCCATGCATTCTCCGTCTCCGTGAACGGGCAGGAAGTCGACGGCATCGGCCCCGCACTGCCTTCGATCGGAATGGCACTCGACGATATTTTCTCCAAGGGCGCAACCTTCTCCGCCGCCGGGTACAACATCGTTTATGACCCCCGCGCACTTCCCGAGTACAACGAGGAAGAGGCCACGGTCGGTGTCCCCACCACCTCCGTCACGCCGCAGACCGGCACGACCGCTAACGGCAGCAAGGTAGTCATGCCTACTGAGGGTCGCTTCACATCCGGATATGGCTCCCGCTGGGGCTCCTTCCACGAAGGCATCGATATCGCCAACGGCATCGGTACCCCGATTCTCGCAGTCATGGACGGAACCGTGATCAACGCGGGGCCTGCCCGCGGCTTTGGTAAATGGGTCCGTGTGCGCCACGACGACGGCTCGATCAGCGTGTACGGGCACATCCGCTCCTACAACGTCAGCGTCGGCGAGCGCGTGACCGCTGGGCAGCAGATTGCGGAAATGGGCAACGAGGGCCACTCCACCGGGCCGCACCTCCACTTCGAGATCATGCCTGACGGCCAAAAGAAAGTGGACCCCGTGCCGTGGTTCGCCGCCCGCGGCATCACCATCTAGACGGTTAGAGCTTCTCCATCGGTACACCGCCAATGAGCATGAGGCGAACCGTGCCGCTCGAACCAAAGTCGATGGTGACGGTCTCTCGCGGGCCAACGCCATCGACGCTCATGACCGTGCCTAGCCCGTACTTCGCGTGATTGACGCGGTCCCCCTTAGCCAACTGAAGGTTCTTATTCACCTTCAAACTGCTTTCCGTGCGGCGCTTGCTGCGCCGAGCGGGGGCGGGGGACCCCCATGCATCAGAGGAGAAGGACCGCTCAGGTTCCACACGCCGCCAGTCGAGGAGGTCTTCCGGGACTTCCGCGAGGAAGCGACTGGCGGGGTTGGTCACCGGGGCGCCCCAAGAAGACCGGAGCAGAGCGCGCGTGAGGTAGAGCTGCTCACGCGCACGGGTGATGCCCACATACGCCAAGCGACGTTCCTCGGCGAGTTCGTCCGGATCGCCGAGCGAACGCAGGTGCGGGAATTGCCCGTCCTCCCAGCCCGTGACAAATACGACCGGGAACTCCAGACCCTTAGCAGTGTGAAGCGTCATCAGAGTGACCACGCCTTGCCCCTCATCCGGAATCTGGTCCGCATCCGCAACGAGTGAGACGCGCTCTAGGAATGCCTGCAACGATCCCGGTTGCGCTTCCCCGCTTTCCGGGTCGACATTCTCGTACGCCATCTGGTTCGCCGCTTCCGAGGAGAATTCGCGCGCCACAGAGACCAGCTCGTTCAAGTTGTCCAGCCGCGCGCCGTCCTGCGGATCATTCGACGCCTCAAGTTCTGCGCTGTAACCAGTCGCGTCCAGTATTCGGGCGACAAGCCCACCGAGGTCCGGCATGCCCGTCACTTCGTTGACCAATTCGGCCATGTCTGACCGCAGACCCTCGAGAAGGTCCACGAAACCCTTGATGGCGTTGCGGGAGCGGGAGGAGATGGCGCTACCTTCCCCTCCGGCGACGTCGATAAGCGCCTGTCCAAAGCTCACCTGGTGGTTCTCCGCGTACAGGGCGACCATGGCTTGGGCTTTGTCCCCGATGCCGCGCTTGGGCACGTTGATGATGCGGCGCATGCTCACCGAATCATCCGGGTTGTCCAGCACCCGCAGGTACGCGACCACGTCGCGGATTTCTTTCCTCTCGTAGAAGCGCGTGCCACCGACAACCTTGTAGGGGATGCCTGCGCGGATGAAAATGTCCTCCAACGCGCGCGAGGAGTTATTGGTGCGGTACATGACCGCGATATCTGAATAATCCACTCCCCTGTCGGCCAGCGCGTCGACCTCGTTGGCAACAAAGCGGGCCTCATCGTGCTCATTGTCCGCGACGTAGCCGACGATCTTCTCGCCCTGGCCGAGATCCGTCCAGAGCTTTTTCGGACGGCGTCCCGCATTCTGCGCGATCACCGCGTTAGCGGCCGCGAGAATATTCTGCGTGGAGCGGTAGTTCTGCTCGAGCATGATCGTGGTCGCATTCGGGTAATCCCGCTCGAATTCCTCGATGTTGCGGATCGTAGCTCCACGGAACGCGTAAATGGATTGATCGGAATCGCCCACGACGGCCAGCTCCGGCGCATCAGGGCCATTCCCGACGAGGGTGTGGATGAGCTCGTACTGGGCGTGGTTGGTGTCCTGGTATTCGTCCACAAGCACGTGCCGGAAACGGCGCCGGTAATACTCGACTACCTGCGGGTGGCGCCGGAACAGGCCGACTACTTCCCCGATGAGATCGTCGAAGTCCACCGCATTCGATTCACGCAAGCGGCGCTGGTATTCGACATACACACGCGCCACTGTGACCTCGAAAGGATTCTTCGTCTTCTCTGCATTCGCCTGCGCCTGCTGCGGCCCGATCAACTCGTTCTTCAGGTTCGAGATCGCATTCGCCAAAGCGCGGGGCGAGAATTTCTTCAGGTCCAGGTTGGCCTCTTTGGCGATCATCCCCAGCAAGCGCCGCGAATCATCCCCGTCGTAAATGGTGAAGTTCGTGTTCAACCCGTCCACTAACTGTGCTTGCTGGCGGAGCATGCGCACGCACACAGAGTGGAAGGTGGCCACCCACATGCGCTCCGCTTGCGGACCGATGAGCTGGCTCACACGCTCCTTCATCTCCGCCGCAGCCTTGTTTGTGAATGTGATCGCCAGAATCTCCCACGGCGCCACTCCCCGCTCCTGCAACAGGTACGCGATGCGCCGGGTGAGCACAGCGGTCTTACCGGACCCCGCGCCAGCGACAATGAGCAACGGGCTACCAGTGTGCTCGACGGCCGCCTGCTGCTGCGGATTCAACCCCAAAATCAAATCTGTTCCCATGATGGCTACTACCGTACTTGGCGGGGTGAACCATACTTCAGCGTCCGCTCGAATACGCGGTTGAATCCGTGGCAGAATCAGGGTTTATGAGCGTGGATAACAGCGATATCAGGCACCCCTCTGGGACAGACGACCCGTTGTCGGATGAGGAGATCCAGGCCTATCGCCAAGAAATCGACCGTCTCGACCGTGTGATCCTCGACGCGGTGACCCGGCGATCCGAAATTTCCGCAGCCATCGGCAAGACCCGCATGGGGTCAGGCGGCACCCGTTTGGTGCACAACCGGGAAGTGGCGATTATCAACCAATACCGCGACGCCCTGGGCGAAGAAGGCCCCAACCTCGCCGCGATTCTCCTGCGGCTCGGCCGGGGCAAACTGGGTTGAGGGAAAGCTTCTAGTCCTGTTCCAGCGAGTCGAGCACCACCTCGAACTCGAGCAGCTCCGCCCCGGACGCAACTGGTTTGCGGGGCTCCTCCCCCTCCTTGTGGCCGTGGGCGGCCCGTCCTTCACCGGCCCACCAGTTCTTGTAAGACTCTTCATCGGCCCAGCGGGTGACCACGAAGTAGCGGTCCTCCCCCTTGACCGGGCGAAGGAGTTGGAATCCTTCGAATCCGGGCTGGGAGTCAATGGCGTGCTTGCGGGCTTGGAAGCGCTGCTCCAGCTGCTCGCCGGCGCCTTCGGGGACGGTGATCGCGTTGATTTTAACGATGCTCATACCTTCCCATTATGGCCCAAATGGCAGCGACAATTTCATTAGTCTGGGTTACATCGACTGCTGATTCCGATGAACCCCCTTAGGAGTGGCCATGACCGACATCACTTCCACAACTGCTTGGAACGACCTGCTCAAGCTGCACGCGGAGAAGAACAGGACGACCCTGCGCGAGATGTTCGACCACGACGGCGAACGGGCCGAGAAGTTCACCTTAGATGCAGCTGGCCTGCACGTCGACCTGTCTAAGAATCTGATCGACCGCGATGTGCTCGACGCGCTGGTGAAGCTCGCGGAGGAGGCGGGCGTAAAGGACGCCACGGAGAAGATGTTCAACGGCGCCCACATCAACTCCACCGAGGACCGGGCGGTGCTGCACACCGCGCTACGCCTCCCAGCGGAGAACGACCTCGAGGTAGACGGTCAGGATGTCGCGGCAGATGTCCACGAGGTGCTGAGCCGCATGCGCGACTTCGCCTCCAAGCTGCGCTCCGGCGAGTGGCTCGGGCACACCGGCCACACGATCAAGAAGGTCGTCAACATCGGCATCGGCGGCTCCGACTTGGGCCCGGCAATGGCGGCGAAGGCGCTGCGCACGTACGCTACCGCGGGGATCACCGCGGAATTCGTCTCCAATGTGGACCCGGCCGACATGGTCAGCGTGCTCGACAACACCGACCCAGGTGAGACCCTGTTCATCGTCGCCTCGAAGACGTTCACCACGCAGGAGACCCTGTCGAACGCTCACGCCGCGAAGCGGTGGCTGCTCGAACAGTTCGACGGCGATGAGTCGGCGATTGCGAAGCACTTCGTCGCAGTGTCCACAAACGCGGAGAAGGTCGCCGAATTCGGCATCGACACCGACAACATGTTCCCGTTCTGGGACTGGGTCGGAGGCCGCTACTCGGTGGACTCTGCAATCGGGTTGAGCCTCATGGCCGTCATCGGCCCCCAGGATTTCATGCGCTTCCTCGAGGGCTTTCACGCGATGGACGTCCACTTCCGCGAAACCCCGATCGCGCAGAATGTCCCGGCACTGATGGGCTTGCTCAACATTTGGTACCGCAATTTCTACGGTGCGCAGACCCATGCGGTGCTCCCCTATTCGGAGGATCTGTCCCGCTTCCCCGCGTACCTGCAGCAGCTCACAATGGAATCGAACGGCAAGAGCGTGCGTATCGACGGCACACCGGTTACCTACGACACCGGCGAGATCTTCTGGGGCGAACCTGGCACCAACGGCCAGCACGCTTTCTACCAGCTCATCCACCAGGGCACGACCTTGATTCCGGCGGACTTCATCGGCTTCGCCAACCCGAAGCAAGACCTGCCCACGGCCAGCGGCGAGGGCTCCATGCACGACCTGCTGATGGGTAATTTCTTCGCGCAGACCAAGGTCCTCGCGTTTGGCAAGACCCAGCAGGAAGTAGAAGACAGCGGGGTCAGTGCAGAGCTCGCGCCCCACAAAGTCATGCCGGGCAACCGTCCAACCACCACGATCTTGGCTGAGGAGCTCACGCCGCACGCGCTCGGTGCGCTCATTGCCCTGTACGAGCACATCGTGTTCACGGAAGGTGTCATCTGGGGCATCAACTCCTTCGACCAGTGGGGCGTGGAGCTGGGCAAAGCTCAGGCCAACGAGCTCGCGGGGGCGGTCAGCGGCGACCAAGAACCGGACACCGGAGATTCCTCCACCGACGCACTCATCGGGTGGTACCGCAGCAAGAAGTAGAGTGAATGGAAATTCGCTGTTGATGCAGCGGTTGCGCTGCTGAAACGGATAAGCTTTCCGCATGGGCGATGCCGTTTCACGCGATACTTACACCCCTAAACAGCGGACCAAATACCGCCAGGCGCTCCTGGATGATCTGGAGACCTTCGACCAGCATCTTCAGGAGGCCGAGTTCGTCGACCACGGCACGATCGGGCTGGAGCTCGAGCTGAACCTCGTCGACGACAACATGGCCCCCGCCGGCTGCAACGAGGCTGTGCTCAAGGAGCTCTCGGACGAGTACCAGGCTGAGGTCGGCCGCTACAACGTGGAACTGAACCACCCGCCGCTGGATCTGTCCGGCGACGGGTTGACCCAGTTGCACGAGGGTTTGGATGAGCGCCTGCGGGCCGTCGCTAAAGCGGCGAAGAAAACGGGCGCGAATCTCGCCATGATCGGCACGCTCCCGACGGTGACCACGGACTACCTCCAAAACGGCGAGTGGATGACACCGGAGAACCGTTACTCGGCGCTATCCAACATGGTCGTTGAGGCGCGCGGGGAGCTCGTGCTTATCGACGTCGCGCGTGAGGAACGCTACCGCGCCACCTTCGAGGACATCGCCACGGAATCGACCTGCACGTCCATGCAACTGCACCTCCAGGTCGCCCCGGACCGCTTCCCCGACGCATGGAACGCCTCACAGGCCATCGCGGGTGTGCAGGTGGCTCTCAGCGCTAATTCCCCGCTCTTCATGGGGCACAAGACATGGCATGAATCGCGCATTCCGGTGTTCCAGCAATCCATTGACACCCGCACAGACACGCTGGTCAACCAAGGTGTCCGGCCGCGTGTGTGGTTCGGTGACCGCTGGATCACCAGTGTCTTCGATCTCTTCGAGGAGAATGTGCGGTATTTCTCGCCGTTGATTCCGGAATCCCGCGCGGCAGCGGGCAAGCCGATGATGGACGGCAACAGCCCCGGCCTGCACTACCTGAACCTGCACAACGGAACGGTGTGGCGGTGGAACCGCCCGATTTACGATCCCTCGCTGGAGCTATCTCACATCCGCGTGGAGAATCGACTGCTTGCCGCCGGGCCGACCACCATCGACATCATCGCCGACGCCGCGTTCTACTACGGTCTGGTGAAGTTCTTGGGTGAACAAACCCGCCCAGTATGGTCGCGTCTACCTTTCGACGATGCCCGCCAGAATTTTTACGCTGGTGCCCGGGACGGCATTGGGTCGACGATGAAGTGGCCGACGCTGGGGCGTATCGACGTTTCCAATCTCGTCCTCAACCACCTCCTCGACCAGGCGCACGAAGGCTTGCGGAAACTCGGCGTCGACGATGCACTGGCCGACACGTACCTCGGTGTCATCGAAGGCCGGGCGTGGCACCGACAGAACGGCGCCACCTGGCAGCTGAGCGCGCTGAACAATCTAGGAGCCGGCACTAAACCGGGCACCCCGGAGCGGCAGGAAGCGTTGGCGAAGGTGCTGCGACTCTACCTGGAGAATCAGAAGACGGGCGCGCCGGTTCATTCTTGGTCGACCGACTTCTCATAGGGCAAGATACTTGCCATGTCCGCGATCATTGACTGGATTGTCAGTTTGATGGATACGCTCGGCGCCCCCGGTGTCGGCATAGCCATCCTGCTCGAGAACCTCTTCCCACCTATCCCTTCCGAGGTGGTTCTGCCTCTTGCCGGCTTCACCGTCGCGCAGGGCTCGTTGCGCTTCCTGCCGGTGTTCATTTGGGCCACGCTCGGCTCCGTGGTGGGCGCGTACGCCTTGTACGGCATCGGCGCGTGGCTGGGGGCGGATCGCCTCCGCGCTATCGCCGACTGGATGTGGCTGGTGAAGGCCTCCGACGTCGACAAGGCGCTCGAGTGGTTCGACCGCTACGGCAAGCCGTCCATCCTGTTCGGTCGCCTCATCCCCGGCATCCGCTCCCTGATCTCTATCCCCGCGGGTCTGGACCGGATGAACCTGCTCACCTTCGGTCTGTGGACCACCCTCGGTTCCGGTGTCTGGAACGCGATCCTCATCTACCTAGGCTTCGTCCTCGGCGACAACTGGGAGTCCGTCACCGGTTACGTGGACCAGTACTCGAAGGTCGTCTACGTGCTCCTCATTCTCCTGCTGGTCTGGTTCTTCCTCTACCTGCTCCGCCGCAACGCCCGCGAACGCAACGAAGGAGCCGCCGCCTAGTCGGGCTCCGGTTGACAGGTGGGGCACCACCAGATCACACGCTCCAAATCGCCCTGCCCGCCCAGAAACCCCTTGGTGATCAAGGTGGTGCACCGGCGGCAGGGCTTCTTGTTTCGCCCGAAGACATAGCTGGTCTCCCCCGCCCGTTTAACGCCGGTGGACACACGCTTCACCTCGTCCTTGTTCGCCCACATCAAACGGCGCGAAATACGCAGAAGCTTATCCACGCCCCGCTCCCCCACCTCCGCCACCGTCCTCGCCGGATGCACGCCGCCAATAAAGCAGATCTCCGCGCGGTACTCGTTGCCGATCCCGGCGACCCGGTACTGGTCGAGGAGACTTCTGCCGATCTCCCTGTCAGGGTCCGCAAGGATGCGTCGCATCGCTTCATCGTGGTCGAAGTTGTCCGCCAACAAATCCGGGCCGAGGTAGCCCATCTCCGCTTCGTACTCGCGGGCAGGGAACACGTCCACGAGTCCGAGGGAATGGCCGACGAGCTCGATGTCGCCGGCGGCGTCGAAAAGCTGCAAAACGACCCGTGCCGTATGGCCGGGCTTTGACCAGCGGGTGCCGGCCCGGTGCACCGACCACGTGCCTTCCATCTTCAGATGCGTGTGCAGGATCTGCGACTCAAACCCCTCCGCCCCGAACTGCATGAATAGGTGCTTGCCGTACGGCCACACACGTTCCACAGTCATCCCGGTGAAATCGACCGTGGCGTAGCGGGGCACGCGCAGCGAGCAACGCGTCACCTCGCGCCCGGTCATGAACTGCAGCCGCTTGGACAACTGGTAGACGGAATCACCCTCAGGCATGAGACTCTCCAAACGGGTTCAACACGGGAATGCCCAATCGGCGGAAATCCCTGTCATTGCGGGTGGCAACTGTGAATCCACGTGAAGCCGCCGTAGCCGCGATGAGCGCGTCCCTTTCCAGAGCAGGATCCGGTACGTGGCTCGCCGCACAGCGCCGGGCTACGTCGAGGTCAACCGGCAGGATCCTCCCTCTGAAACCACCGAGAACCCCCTGTTCCAACCATTTCTGAAGTCGTCTCGCCTGCCCCTGATCACGCCGCTCTAGACGCCGAACGCCGATTTCTATCTCCATCACGGTAATCACCGAAATGAACAAATCCGTTTCGTCCTGACCAGCCACCCAAGCCAGAACGCCTTGGTCAGGCTGCGGTTTGTGGAACTGGCTGACCACGTTGGTATCCAAGAGGTACATCAGAACTCAACGGGCTGAAGCCCCAAGTGAAGGTTGTCGAGCTCGACATCGACGGGTTCTTCCATCAGGAGCCTCTCGACGAAGCTTTGCGGAGAGCGTGTCAGCTTCTCGTATTCGCTGTAGGACATGAGGACATGCGACGGCTTCCCACGGTCAGTGATCACCACCGGCTTCTCCAACGCCACGCGCTTTGCCCGGCTGAGACCCTGATTGAATTCCCGGGCGGACATGAGATGTGTCATGAAACCCCCTTTTGTAGTAACGTGACTACATTTTAGGACCAGCGCAGATTTTCCGTCAATCGTCGTCGAAATTCAGGTCCTCATCCAACTCCATGGACTTGATCGCATCCGTCACCGTCCGCCCGCGCCGCTTCGGCGCCGCCACTGTCCGGCCGCCGATTTTCGCGCCCTTCGGTGAACCACCCGCGCCGTATTCCTTCAGCTCGAACGCGGGATCGCCGTTGAGCTTTTCGACGTTCAACGGCGTCATCCTCCCCTGCCCCACCGTCTCCGCCAGCGCGGAAACAATCATTCGCATGAGATCCTCCTCCGCGCCGATCCCTTCGGGGAAACCGTCGAAGAAGGTTGTCATGGTCTTGCCGCCGCGGGTGATGTGGGCGGCGAGGAGGCCGTCGATAAGCACGACGAGCGCTCCGGCCGAGCGTGTGGGGCCTGATTCGGGCCATGGCAGCGCCGCGCCGTAGGGGTTCGCGGGATCCGTCGCGGCGAGGACATAGACCTTCGGTTCCTTCGTGCCGGACGGCCACCCGACCAGGTCGTCCGAGTCCTGGTACCCGCGCAGGCGGTCGATCGTCGCGGGCGTGGAGAACTGCGCGGCGCCTAAGCCTTCGACGAGGTAGCCGCGCATGGCTTTGCCGGATTCCTCAAAACCCGAAAGAGTTTTGTACGCCAACGCGAAACCACCAAGCACATCCTCGGCGACAATGCTGCCGCGGGTGACCACGCCGTACCGGTCCAGCCACGCCTCGCCGTGCGCGAGCGACCGCTGCGTCGCGTCGGTGTCCGGTTTCGGTGTCGCGGCCCACCGGCCCGTCACATCCGGCGGGGTGAGGGTGGTGAAGGTGGTGCGTCCGGAACGGATGCGGCTTCGCGACGGCCGACGCTTCGCCCGATGCGCCGTTTTTCCGTGCGTGCCGCCCGCGAGCCGCGCACGGATCGGCGCGAACGAGTCCGGGGCGATAGCGCCCGCCTCCACGAGGTCCCAGATTGATTCACGGAGTTCGTTCGTCGTCGCGCTTTGCGCACCGCCAACGGATTCAAGGAGATCGGTGAACAAGAATCCGCCACCGCGCTGGATGGTCTCCATCACCTGCTGCTGAGTCAGGCTCAGCACCGGCTCTTCCGGCACCGGCATGAGCTGCGCGGCGTAGTCGGCAGGCAGGAGCATGATCCACGGGTCGCGTGCGCCGGCCTTGCCCGCGCCGACGATGACCACTTCCCCGTTCAGTGTCAGTTCATCGAGCATCTCGGGCGAATAGTCCCCGACGCGGGAGGGCAGAATCATCGACTCCCAGGCGCTGGCGGGAAGACGCACACCGGCGAGCTGCTCAATCACGGAGTAGACCCCGTCGGCACCGCGGAGTGCTGGGCGTTGGCCGACGGGTGCGATGTTCAGCCACGCCGGCATGAAGCGGCCCAGCGCCGACTGCGAGACCGGGCGGGTCTGCGCGCGGGCAGCGGCGAGCGAGCGGGTGCGCACGATGCGCAAGACCTCGGCGGCCATGTACTCCTGCTCGTCCAAGCCCTGGCGGTAGCGACCTTCGATGACCTTGTCCGCCTGCACCAGCGGAGTCAGCGCGGTGTAGGCCGCACCAACCGACAGCCCAAAAGCGTCCGCGAGGTCGCGCAGGGTGAACGGCCCGCGGGTGCGCACCCAGCGGCTGACCAGCTGGTTGAGAGCATCCGGGATCGTGGCCACCTGCGCGGCAATTCCGGGAGGGACGGGGACGCCGAGGCCGTCGCGAAGCAGTGGTGCGTCGAGGGATTGCGCGAGGTGCTCGCGGCCGCCGATGCGCACGCGCATCACGCGTTTACCCAGACTTTCTTCCAGAGCGTTGAGCGGCACTGTTGTGTAGGTGACCAGATCGTCGACGGGCACGGGGCCTGTGATCCGGAGCGTATCGGCGAATTGCTCCGACGTGTCCGCCTTGCCCACTCGGCGCAGGGAGGCGTCGACTTCGGCGATTACGTCGGCGTCGAGAAGCTCCCTGAGCTCCACGGTGCCCAGCAACTTGGCCAGCAACGACGGGTCGAGGGCGAGGGCTGCCGCGCGTTTTTCCGCGAGCGGAGTGTCGCCTTCGTACATGAACGCGCCGGTGTAATTGAACAGCAGGCTTGAGGCGAAGGGGCTCGGCTGGTCCGTGGTCACTTCCGCGACGCGGATGCGGCGGGTGGCCAGGTGCCGCATGACGTCCTGGAGGGCGGGCAGGTCATAGACATCCTGGAGGCACTCGCGGACGGTCTCCAGGATGATGGGGAAGGACGGGTAGTTGCGGGCGACGTCGAGAAGCTGTTCCGCGCGCTGGCGCTGCTGCCACAATGGTGCGCGCTTGCCGGGGTTGCGGCGCGGCAGGAGCAGCGCGCGGGCGGCGCATTCGCGGAAACGGGAGGCGAAGAGCGCGGAATTGCCCACCTGTTCCGTGACAATGTCCGCGATCTCGTCCGCGTCGAACGCGAATATCGACGCATCCGGCTCCTTCTCCCCCTGCGGCAAGCGCAGCACGATGCCATCGTCGCCCGCGACCGCTTGGGCGTCCATGCCGGTCTCCTGCGCCACGCGCCATCCGGTAGCCAGCGCCCACGCCGCATTGACTCCTTTACCGAACGGGGTGTGCAGGACCACGCGCCAGTCCCCCAGCTCGTCGGTGAAGCGCTCGAGAACCAGGGTCTTCTCGTCGGGGACGATGCCCGTCGCCTCCTCCTGCTCGTCCAGATATTTGAGCAGGTTGTCGCGGGCGTAGGCGTCGAGGCTCGGGTCGAGGGCCCCGTCGCTTCTCGCCTCCCTGCGGAATTCACCGAGAGCGAGACCGAGCTCGTACGGCCGGCCCGCGCTATCCCCGTTCCAGAACGGCAGCCGTCCAGTGTGGCCGGGCGCGGGGCTGACCTGAACCTGGTCGCGGGTGATGTTCTCAATGCGCCAGCTGGACGCTCCGAGGGTGAACACGTCGCCGACGCGGGATTCGTAGACCATCTCCTCGTCGAGCTCGCCGACGCGCCTGGGTCCTCTTCCTTCTTGATCGCTTGCGATCAAGAAGACTCCGAACATGCCGCGGTCCGGGATGGTGCCGGCGTTGGTGACGGCGACGCGTTGGGCGCCGGGGCGGGCTTTCAGCGTCGTGCCGTCGAGAATCGCTCTGGGGCGCAGCTCCGCGAAGTCGGTGGACGGATACACACCGACGACGAGGTCGATGACGGCGTCGAACACTTCGCGCGCGAGGTCGCGGTAGGGCCATGCGCGGGTGACGGTCTCGTACCAGTCGTCGACCTCGAGGTCCTCGACTGCGATGGCCGCGACGGTCTGCTGGGCGAGCACGTCGAGCGGGCTCTTCGGGGTGTGCAGCTCCTCGATCAGGCCCTGGCGCATGCGCGGAACAGTGACTGCCGTTTGGACGAGGTCAGAGCGGTGCTTCGGGTAGAAGGAGCCCTCCGGCACCGCGCCCACCGAGTGCCCGGCGCGGCCGACGCGCTGCAGGCCCGACGCCACTGACGGCGGGGATTCGACCTGGATGACTAGGTCCACCGCACCCATGTCGATGCCGAGCTCCAGCGAGCTGGTGGACACCACCGCCTTGAGGGTGCCCTCCTTCAGCGCGGTCTCCGTGGCCTTGCGCTCCTCCTTGGACACAGAACCGTGGTGGGCGCGCGCGATGACGGGAGCTGCTTCACCGGCCACATCCACGGACTTCATCAGCTGCGCCGGCGGGCGGCGGGTCTCCGGGCTGAGCGATTCGGGGTCGTGCTCGGCAGCCCAAATCTCGTTCAGGCGGCTGGTCAGGCGCTCCGCGGTGCGGCGCGAGTTCACGAAAACGATCGTCGACTGATGCGCCATCACCTCTTGGTAGAGCTGCGCTTCAATGTGCGGCCAGATCGACGACTGTCCGGGGGTGGGTGGCGGTGCGAGGTCTTTACCGTTCTGGCTTGTGTTGCCGGCGGGTTCCGGAGCATCCAAGTTGAAGTCAAGGATGTCGTCGGAAATGGCCGAGGTGTCAATCACCGCATCCCCGATCGCGGACCCTTCCTCCGGCACCGGTAGGTCGCTCATGTCCTCGACGGGGACGCGGACGGTGAGCTCCCACTTCTTCTCCGCGGGAGGATTCACAATGGTGGTCCGCTCACCCAAGAAATTCGCCACGGCATCGAGCGGGCGCACCGTCGCGGACAGGCCGATGCGCTGGAAATCGCCGGCTAACCGGCGCAGGCGCTCCATGGACAGCGCGAGGTGCACACCGCGCTTCGTTCCGGCGAGCGCGTGGATCTCGTCGATAATGACCGTGTCGACGGTCTTGAGGATCCCCCCCGCCTTACTGGTGAGCATCAAGTAGAGGCTCTCCGGGGTGGTGATGAGGATGTCCGGAGGTTTGCGCGCCTGTCGGTTGCGCTCCGCTTGAGGGGTGTCGCCGGAGCGGACCGCCACAGAGATGTCCGGCATGTCCAGCTCCATCCGCTGCGCTACACGCGCAATGCCGGTCAACGGTGCGCGGAGGTTATTCTCCACGTCCACACCGAGCGCCTTCAGGGGCGAGATATACAGCACGCGCACCCCGTCGCGTGTTCCCTGGGTGCTGCGCTGGAGTGCCGCATTGTCGTCGAAGTGCAGGGTCTGCTGGCCGGAGCGCTGCACCATCGCATTGAGCGACCAGAGGAACGCCGCGAGCGTCTTACCCGAGCCCGTCGGGGCAACAACGAGAGTGTTCTCCCCCTGGGAGATAGAGTCCCACGCTCCCTCCTGCACCGGAGTGGGCGCGGCGAAAACCTCCTCGAACCACGTGGCCACCTGCGGGTGGAACCGGTCGAGGATGCGACCGGATTCCCCGTTCCCTAAGCGGTCGGTTGGTCTGTCAGGCACGCATTCACCTTAACCGGCCCGAACATAACACCTAACTTCCCACTACTTAACACTTGTGGGATGTTATGTGGGAAGTTGGGTGTTGAGTTCCCGCTAAACCGCCACTAGCCACACTGCACGGGGACACGCCGCAGCCGGTAAGGTCGAGTCCATGACGGCAACGTACTCGGACTCACGGTTGACTAACCTCATTGCGCTCGGCACGGGCGAAATCCTCAAGGGCATCCGCGGAGTAGGCCTCCTGCGCGGCCGGGAGCTGGGTGAGGCGGGCGATGACCTCGCGCAAAACTGGATCGCGCGTGTGCTGGCACAGCACCGCCCGGACGATGGTTTCTTGTCCGAGGAGGCGGTAGACGACCTCTCCCGCCTGGACAACCCGCGTGTGTGGATCGTGGATCCGCTGGACGGCACGAAGGAATTCGCCACCGGCCGCCAGGACTGGGCCGTGCACATCGCCCTGGTGGAAAACGGTGTGCCCACCCACGCGGCCGTGGGCCTGCCGGATTTGGGTGTGGTGTTCAAGTCTTCCGATGTCCGCCACGTTGCCGGCCCTTTATCCCGCAAGATCGCACTGTCGCACAACCGCCCGCCGGCAGTGGCCAAGTACATCGCGGAGAAGATGGAGTTCGAAGCAGCCGGTATCGGCTCCGCGGGCGCCAAGGCGATGCACGTGTTGCTCGGCGATTACGACGCGTACATTCACGCCGGCGGCCAGTACGAATGGGATCAGGCTGCCCCGGTGGGCGTCGCCAGGGCGGCCGGGCTCCACGCTTCCCGTTTGGACGGGACCGAGGTGCACTTCAACAACGAGGACACCTACATCCCTGACCTGCTGATCTGCCGCCCTGAACTTGCCGATGAAATTCTGAAGCACGCCGCGTCGTATAAGGAAGAGCACGGCAGCTACGAGGGCATCGCCAAGTAGCCGCCCGTTTCTGCTACCCCGACCGCTTGTAAAGGTGAGTGAATGACTGGGACGACCATCCCCACCCCGTATGAGGATTTACTGCGCGAAATCCTGGAGACCGGCACGCCGAAGTCTGACCGCACCGGAACGGGCACGATCAGCGTCTTCGGCAAGCAGCTGCGCTACGACCTCGCCGATTCTTTCCCCTTGTTGACCACCAAGAAGGTCTACTTCAAGGGCGTCGTGGGCGAGCTGTTGTGGTTCCTCAAGGGCGACTCGAATGTCCGCTGGCTGCAGGAGAACAATATCCGCATTTGGAACGAATGGACGGACGACGACGGCGAGCTGGGGCCGGTCTACGGCGTCCAGTGGCGCTCGTGGCCAACGCCGGACGGCCAGCACATCGACCAGATCCACAATGCGCTCGAGTTGCTGAAGAATGACCCGGAATCCCGGCGCAACCTCGTGTCCGCCTGGAATGTCTCCGAGCTGAACAAAATGGCCCTCATGCCGTGCCACCTGCTGTTCCAGCTCTACGTCGCCGACGGAAAGCTGTCCATGCAGGTCTACCAGCGCTCTGCGGACATGTTCCTGGGCGTGCCGTTCAATATCGCGTCCTATGCCCTGTTGACGCACATGTTCGCCCAGCAGGCGGGCCTTGAGATCGGCGAGCTGATTTGGACGGGCGGTGACTGCCACATCTACAACGACCACATCGAGCAGGTCAAAGAACAGCTCTCCCGCGAGCCTCGCCCGTACCCGCAGCTGGAGCTCACCAAGGCCGAGTCCATCTTCGACTACGGCTTTGGCGATATCGCGGTCACCGACTACGACCCTCACCCGACGATCACAGCGAAGGTCTCGGTGTAAATATGATTGGCGCAATCTGGGCGCAATCGCGCGACGGCATCATCGGCGACGGCGCGGACATGCCGTGGCACTTGCCGGAGGACCTCAAGCATTTCAAGGAGACCACGCTGGGCAGCCCCGTCATCATGGGGCGCCGCACGTGGGAATCGCTTCCCGTGACGCCGCTACCCGGCCGAGCCAACATCATTATTTCCTCGCGGGAGGCTGGCCCGTGGTCCAACGGCGCGTACGTCTACCGCGACCTGCCCGACCTCGACACCGACGCGTGGATCATCGGCGGGGCGCAACTTTATGAGGCCACGCTCGACGAGGTCGACATCATCGAGCGCACGCTTGTCGACGTCTCCGTGGCCCCCCTCCTACCCCACAACGCCGTGTACGCACCCCGTCTCACCGGCGATTTCGATCTGGTCAGTGAATCAGATTGGTTCACCTCCGAGCGCGGCCGCGTGACCGTGGAAGGCGCCGAGCCAACTCCGCTCAGCTACCGCTTCCAACGTTTTGAACGAAAGGCTTGATTGACGTGGCCACCACCCCTGAAACGACCGCTCCAGTCACCGTATTCGCCACTTCCTGGTGCCCGTTCTGCACCCGTCTGCTGGCGGACCTACGTAAGGCGAATGCCCCGCACGAAGTCGTCGATGTGGAAGCCCCCGGCAACGAGGACGCCTCCGCCTGGGTCGAGTCCGTCAACAACGGCAACCGAGTCGTGCCGACCGTCCTCTACTCCGACGGCACCCACGCCACCAACCCGCCTGCCGAGGAGGTGCTGGCCAAGCTCACCGAGCTGCACTAGGCCTGCAGAAGAACGAGTTTCTGCGCAGACATGCCGACCCTGTCGAATCAACCGGCTCAGTTCAGTAATGACATCGCCAACTTGGGTCATCCCTGCCGCCGCCTGTTCGTATTCACGCTGCAGCATGTCGGAGAACATGGGCGGGATATACGCCAGCGCGTCTTCGATGATGTCGGCGTGCTCTGCGGCGTCGATGCCGTGATCGGTGCTATTCAACCGTGCCTCGATGTCGTCTTTGCTCGGCTCCGGCAGCTCGCCGGTGTGCTCTAGCATCTGCTGAAGCGCCGCCGATGCGGCGACCTCGCCGACAACACCGTGGCGCGGCTCGTCGATGAGCGGATGCTGGTACACAGACCACCAAGCAGCCCCGGTGACAATCTCGGGCACCTGCACCACCCCAAGCAGCGGCGGTAGATGCACTGCCCCGCTGGTGAGATACGTGGCCGTCTCGTCGAAGACCGGTTGCGCAATGTCATCGCTGATCATGTACGCGATAACAGCGTCAAGTTCGAGGTGGTGGACCCACGCTGCGAACCGCTCGCGACTCTCGGTGAGCTTCTCCACAGCCTCGTCCAGGTCGAACCGTGCGACCGGGCCGAGGCGGACGGTGTCGACGCCCTCGTCGTCGACGAAGAACGCGAGGATCAGCGAGTTGTTCGGGTAGAAGCCGAGGATGCCGGGGAGGTTCGCGAGGATCTCACCGTGGGATGCAAGCGTGTGGGAATGAGTGGACATGGCAGTGCTCCTTTGCACGAATACGGGGTGTACGTGGTCAATCCCGTATTCGGTCCGGCTCTGCCGGTCGCGCCCTGCCACGGCACCACCGCACCTGAAGCGTGCTGAGCGTCGCTAGCGCAGCCTGATGCTCGGCTTACCGGGTGCGAGCGCTAGCGACGCAGCCTGTGCCTAAGTGTCGGCGTCAATGCGCTTGAGAGCGCGATAGATCGTCGGCCGCGAGACGTTGCATATCCGGAGACTGTGTGGGGTGAGCTTCGGGTGGTAGTCAGCTTCGATGAAGGCGGGCCCGACCCCCGGATAGTAGACACGGAGGATTTAATCAGGAAGCAGATTTCAGGATAACAGAACCGCGCTCCTCAAACACCGCAGGGGCGAGATATTTACACCAGGAATGCCGACGCACCGTGTTGTAACGGGTACACCAGCGGAAAACATCTCGGCGGCAGATCAACTGGTTCATGAATGTCTTGGAATCCTGAAGGACCTCCCGCTTCATCGCGGCATTGAACGACTCCGCCAAGGCGTTATCCGCACTGGTACCGATTGATCCCATCGACTGCCTGATCCCTAATTCCTTACAGGTGTTCTGGAATGCGTGCGCGGTGTAAACGCTGCCGTGATCCGAGTGAAAAATCGACCCAGTCAGGCTTCCACGCTGGCCTTTGGCCATGAGCAGTGCGTCTTGGACCAGGCTGGTGCGCATGTGATCCGCGATGGAAAAGCCGATCAACCGGCGGGAATAGCAATCAATGACCGTCGCCAGGTACATATTCGACCCATCCGCAATCGGCAGGTACGTAATATCCCCAACGTAGAGCTGGTTCGGCTTGTCAGCGGTGAACTTCCGGCCCACCAGATCAGGGAACACCGGCTTCTTATGATCCGACACGGTGGTGATGACCTTGCGTTTCTTGGTGTAACCAAACAATTTGAGCTCACGCATGACCCGCGCAACTCGCTTGTGGTTCATCGGTTCATGACCGGTGCTGTTGCAAAGTTGGGGCAGTAGAAAGACCGGCGTGAAATAATCACGGCCATGGGCATCTTCTCCGGTCGGCATTTCCCCCGTGAAATCATCCTGTGGGCGGTGCGGTGGTACTGCCGCTACGGCGTGAGCTACCGCGATCTCGAAGAGATGATGACCGAGCGGGGTGTTTAAGTCGGTCACACCACAGTGAGCCAAGCCATGTTATAATGCAAGTGTATTGGTGTTATAATACAAATGTATTGGTAAGGTGATAGCTCATGGCCCTGGTCGGGAAAAGGGTCCTGAAGGTGGCGGGACTTATCGTGACGGCAATCGTTGCACTTGCGGCAGCCGGTGCTGGCGGTTGGGCATGGTACACAACCACGTATCACTCGCGTCTTGTGAGATCCCTGGAAAAGGCTGGCTATCAAGAGCACCGGGTGAGCGTGGATCATGTGAAGCTCAATGTAGGGGTAAGCGAGCCAAGGGACGGTTCCCCTATTGTCCTTATCCATGGTCAAGCGAGCGGATGGCGCCAGTACGGTTACGCTTTACGTGACCTCAGCAAGGACCGCCAAGTGTATGCCATCGACGTTCCAGGGCATGGCAAGTCTGATCGCCTTGAATCTTATCGAGCGGTGGAGGTCGCAGACGTCCTATCTCGTTATATAGAGACAATTGGCCAACCCGTCGTATTAAGTGGGCATTCGTCTGGGGGTCAATTGGCCGCGTTGATTGCTGCGCGTCATCCAGAACTGGTTAGCTTCCTGGTGTTAGAAGATCCGCCGCTATTTGCCACAGAGCTGCCTGAGGCGCGCAATACGTGGAATTATCAGGACCTAGCTGTCAGCACTCATGAGTTCTTGTCTTCAGGAGAGACCGACTGGCAGGCTTATCAGTGGCGCAGCCAAAAAATGTGGCAATACTTTGGGGACTCTGCTCAGGGGTTCATCGGTGATGGACTCGCATATCACTCTCGGCATCCGGGCGCCCCGATAGCTCTGTGGACCATGCCTCCCGAGATGAATGAGGCACAGGTGTACATCATGGATTATGACCCAGCGTTTGGTGATGCCTTCTTTACGGGTCTCTGGAACGAAGGGTTTGATCAAGAAGCAACACTTGCGGCGATTCAAGCGCCAGTTACCTATATTCATTGTCAAGCGCGATACGACGGGGAAGTCCTTCAAGCTGCGGCCAGTGATGAGGACGCCGCCAGGGCCATGGATTCTCTTCCCGCCGGTGCCGTTAAAGTCGAGGCTGACTCGGGCCACAACTTCCATGTAGAAAAGCGCAAGGAGTTCGTAGAAATTCTGCTGGCCGGCGTAGGTTAATCCGCGTGCGCTTCTCCTGAGTTGGATCATTTTAGTGCGGAAGTCAGGGTTCGGTGATGGCGTGGACGAGGTTTTGCACTTCGGCTGGTAGTGGCGTGGCCGCGTGGATTGTTGTGTCTTCGACCCTGAGTTCAAAACTGCGATACTTTTTGAAAGTTCGCACGAGTCGTTTAATGCTTCGTCCGGTTGCTGATTCCATCATCGACTTACTGCGAGTGTTGCCATGACGATATTGAGGTGCGCATTAATCGAGCCCTCGGTTCGGGCATAAATTGGTCGCGCCTTGAGATCGGATTTCGACATCCGATTGCCCGCGTGTTCGCTCGTGAATACCTGGACAGCTGTAGCCCCAGAAGCAGTCGTCACAGTACGGATAGACGGGCTCACAAAAGATCACACTACCGTCCGCCCCACACCCCACCCCTTAGTGCGGAAAAATACCCAACCCCAACACCAAACCAGCAGGTCTACGCGTCAAGAGTTAAGTCGGTCACACCACAGTGAGCCAAGTCAGGTGCACTTTCATCTCTCGACGTGCGAGAGGACGCGAGTCGCGTAATACTCATCTCGAACGCCACGGTTGAGCGGTGTCCCCCCGACACACAGACAGATCTCCCCCGAACTGTCGGCTCCCGTGGCGTTCCTCGTTGCAGTCGCCCTCGCATACAACCGCGAAACCCGCACCGCTTTGCTGGAGCGCTGATGCCTCATCGGGTGCAGGATTCTGACTCTAGTGCACCATCTAGTGCACCAAATGCCGACTTCAACACAAAACAAAGAAGACCCCTACCAGCGTTTCCATGAACTGCTCCCCATTAGTTGGACTGAGAAATCAGTTATCGACTAGTGGGGAGTAGTTTTCGTTGAGAGCACGAAGTTCGCTGAGTGAGCATCAGCGCGAGCAGTTGGTTGAACTATTTGAGCAAGGCATGGGCTATAGAGCCGCTGCCATTGCTCTTGGTGTCTCCAGATACGCCGCCCGTATGCTCTATCGTCGGTTTACGCTGCATGGCAGGCTATGTCTTGTGGAGAAACCGACTAAGCAGCAGTATTCGTTCGAAATCAAGAAGGAAGTTGTCCAACGCCACCTTGCCGGTGAGACGGCGATGGATCTTGCGCGTGAGTTTGGCCTGTCATCAGACCAGCTAGTTAAAGGGTGGTCGTGGAAATGGCGTAAAGGTGGCGATGAGGCGCTAAAACCGGAGCCGAAGGGTAGGCCCAAAGGCTCGGTCGCACCGAAGCCGCTCTCGGAGGAAGAGAAGCTGCGTCGCCAGATCGCACGGTTGGAAGCGGAAAACGCCTACTTAAAAAAATTGCGGGACTTGAGGAACCAGGGACGCGCCTGAAAGTTCAGGCGATTGTCATCCTCAAGTCGCACCACCGCTTGGAGTACCTCTTGGATGCGGCGGGTATGCCACGGTCGACGTTCTTCTACCACCAGAAACGCCTGCGCGAGCCGGATAAGCACGCTGCGCTGAAGCAAGCAATCCGGGAAAGTTTCGAGCGTAATAAGCATCGCTACGGTTACCGGCGGGTGCTGCTGGACCTGCGCAACCAGGGCTGGGTGGTCAACCACAAACTTGTCTTCAAGCTCATGCGCGAGATGGGACTTCGAGCCAAGGTCCGCCAGCGCAGGCCCTATGTTTCTTACGCTGGGACGATCAGCCACATCGCTGACAACAAACTTGACCGCAAGTTCACTCCGGACAAGCCCAACACCTTCTTTGTCAGCGACGTCACCGAGTTCAGGGTCGCAGGCAGCAAGGTATATCTGTCCCCGGTGATGGATCTGTTCGACCGCTCAATCGTTGCCCACAGCGTGGCTACATCGCCGTCGACAGCATTTACCGCCGCTTCTTTGACCAACGCAATCGTAAATTGTGCACCTGAACCCGGGTGGATGATGCACACCGATCAAGGCTTCCAGTACCAGCATGCCTCCTGGCGTGACCTGATCGGCGATAACGGTGGTGTTCAGTCGATGTCGCGTAAAGCCAACTGTTACGACAACGCGGTCATGGAGAATTTCTTCGGGCACTTGAAAGCCGAGATGTACCACGGAGAAATCTTCGACACCGTCGCAGAGTTCAACCAGGCGATCGACGAGTACATCCAGTGGTACAACACCGAACGCATCCAACAACGACTCAAGGGCCTGACCCCGATGCAATATCGAAATCAGACCCTTGAAGCCCTAACCGCCTAGAGTTAAACCAGTCCAACTTTCGGGGGCCAGTTCACCACTGGTAGGGGTTTGGAAGTTGGTAGCGGGGGCCGGATTCGAACCGACGACCTCTGGGTTATCGGATCACATTCGTGCCTATCAGGGGTTATCGGTAGGTATGTGCGGCCTCGTGTCAATCCGGTGCGTAACTCGCGCGGTCGCGATCAGATGTTGCGAACTGTCGGTGAGAACCAGCGGCGACTCGATGCGGTGCGTCGTGATACGGCACGGCGGAGGCAACAACAGCAGCAACAGCAACAGCCTTGCCGGCAAGGTGATCAATACGGTGACGATGACTAGCGCCTGATTTCGGCCCTTTCCCTGAGTCCGATTTTCGGCAAAGGTAGTAGATAAGTTAGTAGATCTACGAATTTGCCTGAAAGTCAGTAATCCCCCACAACCTGTTTGTGCAGGTCATGGGGGATTTTCTGCGCCCCAGGTAGGAATCGAACCTACGACACCGGCTTTAGGAGAGCCGTGCTCTATCCACTGAGCTACTGAGGCAACGAGAAATCAGGTTACCGCACGAGCTTCCCGGGCATAAAGACGGGAGTGAAACCACGATCTTGATTTCAATTTGGGCATGTCTTAGCATGCGTGGAAACGGCCGAACTAAGCATAGGCTTACTTACCTTGAAAGGTGGATTGTGAATTTTCCACGCACACTCGCAGCACTGCTGTTCTCGTTAATCGCAGTACTCGGCCTCGCCGGCTGCTCGTCGGACTCAAGCGGTAATGAGAGCGGCTCCAACAATGGAGCAGCAAACGGCGAGACCACCCTGACTGTCACCGACGCGGCGGGCCGCACCGTCGATTTCGACAAGCAGCCGGAGCGCATCTTACTCGGGGAGGGCCGCGGGGTCTTCGCCACCTCGATTCTGCAGGACAACCCCTTCGACAAGATCGTCGCGTACGGCAACGACTTGGACAAGGCAGCGCCGGCGATGCGCGACAAGCTGTTCGAGAAATTCCCGGAGGCGAAGGACCTGCCGGAAATCGGTTCGCTGCAAAAGGGCGATGTCACCGTCGAGAACCTGCTGGCGCAGAAGCCGGATGTGGTGGTCATGACCTTGGACCAGAAGAAGGTCGCGGAACAGAACGGCTTCCTCACCGACATGGACGCTGTCGGCCTCAAGTACGTGTTCACGGACTTTCGTCAGGACCCGTTGGCCAACACTGAGGTTTCCATGAATCTGTTCGGCGATTTGCTCGGTGCGCAGGACCGCGCGGAAAGCTACAACAAGTTCTGGTCCGAGAAGGTCAGCGATATCACCGAGCGCGTCGGCACAACGACGGAGAAGCCCGAGACCGTCGTGTGGATGGCAGCCGGTTTCAAGGACTGCTGCGCCATCGCGGGCGATGCCAACCTGGGCAAGCTCGTCGACGCGGCAGGCGGCCACAATGTCGGCCCGGAGATCCTGGGCACCGACGAAACGGAGATCACTCCAGAGAAGCTTGTCGAGGTCAACCCGGACAAGCTCGTCGTCACCGGCGGCGAGTGGGCGCGCGACCCGCAGAAGACCGACGCGTTCAGCCACGTTGAGCTGGGCTACCAGGCAGACGAGGCAGCGGCACGCGATTCCTTCGGGGGTCCGCTCCACGGCCCGGGCATGAAACAACTGACGGCCCCTAGGGAGGGCGATTTCTTCGCCATCTACCATCAGTTCTACGACAGCCCGTACAACGTGTTCGCTCTCGAGGCATTTGCGAAGTGGCTCCACCCGAATGAATTCGGGGACCTGGACCCGGCGAAGGACTTCGAGGACTTCCACGCTGAGTGGATGCCCATCGACTACAGCGGCACGTTCTTCCTGGACGGATACACCGCGGAATAAGGCACCGCACACAACCTAGAAAAGAGCTCAATGACCACACGAGTAGCGCCCGACACTGACCTGAGAGAGGATTCGCCGGACCGCGCGATTGAAAGTTACCGTCGCCGCGGACGTCGAAAAGCAATGGCAATTGTTCTTCTCGTTCTGGGCGCGATCGCGAGTTTCCTCGTCGCGGTGGTCGTTGGGCCCATCGATCTTTCGTTTAACGACGTCTTCCGCGCCGTCTTCGACCCCGATTCCGTCGACCAGCAGACTGAGACCGTCGTGCGGACTCTCCGCCTCCCGGCCGCGGTGATGGCGGTGCTCGTCGGCGCGTCGCTGGGGCTGTCCGGCGCGCAAATGCAGACGATCCTGGACAACCCCCTGGCGGAGCCGTTCACCCTCGGCATCTCCGCAGCGGCGGCGCTCGGCGCCGCGATCTCGATCGTGATGGGCTGGACACTCATCTTGAATGCACAACTCAATCTGGCGCTCACGGCTGCGTTGTCGTCCCTATTCGCTGTGCTGATCATCGCGGGCGCGGCGATCTGGCGCGGAGCTAGCGCGGAGTCCATGATTCTGCTCGGCATCGCCCTGTCCTTCTTCTTCCAAGCGGTCCTCTCGCTGCTGCAGTACGTGGCCAGCAACGAGGCGCTCCAGCAGATCGTGTTCTGGACCATGGGCTCCATGCAGCGTGCGTCGTGGACAGCGAACGCCGTGATCGCCGTCGTGCTCGCGCTGGCGATCCCCTTCTGCGTGGTCAATTCCTGGCGTCTCACCGCGCTGCGGCTCGGCGACGACCGCGCCGCAGCCCTGGGCATCAACGTCCAGCGACTGCGCGTGACCACCCTGCTCGTTGCCTCACTCCTCGCGGCGGCTTCTGTCTCCTTCACCGGCATCATCGGCTTCATCGGACTTGTCGGCCCGCACATCGCCCGCATGATCGTCGGCGAGGACCAGAAATTCTTCCTCCCCGGTGCGGCAGCCGCCGGAGCCATGCTCATGAGCCTCGCGTACGCTGTGTCCCTGTCCATCATCCCGGGCGTGGCTATCCCGCTCGGTATCATCACTGCGCTTGTCGGCGTGCCGTTCTTCGTGTTCCTCATCTTCACCCGCTCGCGTGGAAGGAGTGCTTAAGCCCCCATGGCCATCAGCGCAACAAACCTCACGGTGCGGTACGGCCGGGCCACCATCATCGACGGCATGAGTTTCGGCCCGCTCCAGGACGGCAAGATCACCGGCCTCATCGGCCCGAACGGTGCCGGTAAGTCGACGTTGGTAAAGACCCTCGCCGGCATCAACAAACCCTCGGAAGGCAGCAGCGACATCGTTGTCGACGGCCGCGCTCTATCCGCTAAAGAGCGCGTGCAGACAGTCGGCTACGTGCCACAGGACATGCTCTCCCGCGCGACGCTGACCGCTTTCGAGTCCGTCATGGTCTCGGCCCGCCGCCGCGGCGAAGGCACCGGCAACGCGCTTGAGAAGACGGCGGCTGTCATGCACCGCCTGGGCATCACCAAACTGTCGGACCGCATGATCTCGGACATGTCCGGCGGCCAGCGTCAGCTCGTCGCCGTGGCGCAGATGCTGGTGCGCTCCCCGCGCGTCATGCTTCTCGACGAACCGACATCCGCCCTCGACCTCCGCCACCAGGTGGAGCTGCTGCAAATCATCCAGGACGAGGTCCGCGGTGACGACCGCCAGGCACTCGTCGCCCTGCACGACCTGAACTTGGCCGCCCGCTTCTGCGACGAGTTGCTGGTGATTAAGGACGGCCACACCATCGCCAAAGGCACTCCCGCGGAAGTGCTCACCCCGGAGTTGCTCGAGCGGGTGTACGGCATTTCCGCGCGCATCATTAACGATGCCGGCGTGCCGATCGTTTGCCCTGTCTTGCGCCTCCCCCGCCATGAGACTCCGACAGACGCCGGCCCGATGGACCCGGTCTCCGTCGATGCAGAAACGGCTGACCCCGATGTGATCGCCGCTGTCACCTCCACTCGTGCTTAGACTGTGTCCATGTCTGGATACCTGACCCCCACCAAGAAAGTCCGGATCGCGGACCTGAAGCAGAAGAAGCTCGACGGTGAAAAGTGGGCGATGCTCACGGCGTACGACTACTCCACCGCCCGCGTTTTCGCCGAAGCTGGGATTGAATGCATGCTGGTCGGCGATTCCGCCGCCAACGTGGTGTACGGGTACGAAACCACGAACCAAGTGTCCGTCGAGGAGATGACCTACCTCGCCGCCGCTGTTGTGCGAGGCGCCGGCAACGCTCTGGTGGTGGCGGACCTGCCCTTCGGTAGTTACGAGGCCTCCGACGAGCAGTGCGTCCGCACCGCCACCGAGATGATCCGGCGGAGCGGTGCCCACATGGTCAAGCTCGAAGGCGGCGTGCGCATCGCTCCACGCATCGCGGCCCTGAAGAATGCCGGCCTCGCTGTCTGCGCCCACGTCGGCTTCACCCCGCAGTCCGTGGACAATCTAAGCGGCTTCAAGGTGCAGGGTCGCAACGAGAGCGCCGAGCAGCTCCGCGCAGACACCCGGGCAGTCGTCGAGGCAGGTGCGGACATGGTTGTCTTCGAGATGGTCCCCGCGCAATTAGCCAAGGAGATCACCGAGTCCTGCCCCGTGCCCACCATCGGCATCGGCGCGGGGCCGGACACCGATGCCCAGGTGCTGGTCTGGCACGACCTGGCGGACTTCCCTGCCGGCGGTCACCGCGCCCGTTTTGTCCGCCAGTTCGGTGCGGTCGGTGAAGCACTCGGTGCTGCCGCCGCCGACTACAAGCGTGCCGTCCACGAGGGTGAATTCCCCGCAGAAGAGCACACCTTTTAGGACCTAGATGTCAATCGCCGCGTTGTCGATGAGGCGGGTCTGCCCCACCTTCGCGGCGACGAGCAGGCGCCCGGGACCATGGTAGCCTTCCGGCACCTCACTGAGGTCAGGAGTGGTCACCTCGAGGTAGTCCAGCTCAATCCCCTCAGCTGCATCAAGCTCAGCTAGGGCTGCCTCGTACGTCCCTGTCGCCAGAGCCCGCGAGAGAGCCATCGCAGCTTCCTGCTCAGCCTCGCTCAAGTACCGGTTGCGGGACGACAGGGCTAGGCCGCTTTCCTCCCGGATGATCGGGCAACCGTGGATGCGCACTGGCAGGTGGAGATCCTCGACCATCTGCCGGATGAGCGCGAGTTGCTGGTAATCCTTCTCGCCGAAGAACGCGTCGGTAGCGCCGGTAAGCGCGAACAGCTTGGCCACGACCGTGAGCACTCCCGCGAAATGCGTCGGACGGGTCTTCCCTTCCAGCACCGCTCCAAGCGGCCCCGGATGGATAGTGGTTCGGGTGCCATGGGGGTACATCGTGGATACACTCGGCGCGAACACAGCCTCCACGCCCTCCGACTCGAGCTTGGCCAGATCCTCGTCGAGAGTGCGCGGGTACGCATCCAAATCCTCCCCCGGCGCGAACTGGAGGGGGTTGACAAAGATGCTCACCACCACCGGGTTGCCCAATTTTTGCGCTTCACGCACAAGGGAGATATGCCCGCTGTGGAGAGCGCCCATCGTTGGCACAAGTGACACGGCACCGTTTGCACCGCCGTGGTCAAGCGCCTGCTGAAGCTCCTCAGGAGTCCTAGTCAGTTTCGTCATGCGGCTCAGCGTATCGGTTCAGGGCTTCCAAGTGACCTTCCAGGGCCCTTTCGCCTTCCTTAGTCAGCGTCACCCACACCGTGTCCTTCGCCCGTGACGAGCCGTATTCACGAAACCGGGAAGAAAAACGCCCTGTGGGGTCTTCCACAGGGCGTGATCCGGTGAGCCGAGGGATTTGCCTCTGGTTCTATTTCGGCTCGTCCTACTTCGGCTGGATGGTGGCAGCCACCTGGTCAGCAGTAGAGACAATATGAACCGTCTGGCCGTCGGAAGCGACGGTGGCGTAGCCACCCTCGACATTCACTGTGAACCCATTCGGAAAGTTGATCGAAGGCACAACGAGCTCGCTGGTGGAGCCAGGTTCGAAAACTCCGTTGCCATCAACGCGGCTGTTAATCCAGCTGGCCCGGTAGACTCGGGTGTCTGCGTTCCATTCAGTGGCCTGCGGCGTACCCGCGACCGCCCGCAGGTGAGGAGCGGCGAGGATGGTCATCTTGTCGCGGTTGAAGGCATCGGCACCTACCGGCCCGGGAACAGTCGGGTCGAAGACCATGCCCTGTTCCTTCTGATTCTGCGTCGTCGGGTCGTTGCAGCCACAGTAGGACCAGTACTGCCAGCCGACCATGTAGCGGCGGGCAAGCGAAACTACGCCGTTGAGGGTATCGGCATCATCGGTCGCACCGAACTCGGACAGCAGCGTTGCCGAGCCGTTACCGGACGAGACGATTTCTGCATTGTCGAAGACGCGCCCGTCGAAGAAGTCGCATCCCGTGTAGGTATTGAACAGGGCGTTCGTGGTGCAGTAGACATGCCAGCTGAGAGCCGTACCTGCGGTTTCAGGAACCTTTGGGGCGGCCGGATTGGTATTCAATCCCGTGTTCCACATGGAGTAGGGCTCGTAGTGGACAATTGCGTCTGCATCCTTGGCGACGATCTGATCTGCAGCCTTCTGGTGCAGTTCATCGAGCTTTTTCTTAGCTGGACCACAGTCGCCCAGAGCCAGGTAGCACAGTGGGTATGCCGAACCTGGCCAAGGTTCATTGATGATGTCGTAGCCCATCAGCCCTGGCATGTCACCGAAACGATCTGCGACATGCCCCCACATGGCGGCGTAACGCTCCTGCAGCCCAACTCCGCCCGGCCCTTCGCGGTTGTTCAGGAAGTTATCGTATGCCCTAATGAGACCGATATTGACGGCCTGGTTAGCCGGGAAGCCAACCTTCAGAAGGCTGGGAAAGCCGTCGTCAATGACAGCCCAGTCCGGGGCAAATTCGCCCTCAAACTTTTCGTTGTACATATCCTGGTGGGCATCAACCAAGACCGCGATTCCACGGTCAGTGAGCATGGAGATGGTGCGGGCAATGGAATCCAGGTATTCGTCGTCGTAAATGCCGGGCTCTGGCTCTACTGCTTTCCAGATAATGCCGACTCGCATGGAGTCGAAGCCCTGCTCCACGAGCCAGTCAGCATCGTCCTCATTAAAGCCACCGGCTTCTGGGGTATAAGGGGCGTGCTTGTAGACGATGTTTGAACCCTGAGTGAGAAAAGCTCGGCCATCGCCGTCGGTAAACCAGCGGCCGGACTGTCCAAGGGGCCCGCGCTCGGTGATGGTAGCGGTGTCGGGGGAAATGGTAGCGGTGTCGGGGGGAGACGCTACTCCTGCGAGCGCCTGATGCGGTACTGCACCCGCTAGTGCTATGGCAATGGCGGCGCATACTGCTGCCACCTTCTTAGTGAATCTCATACTCGACATACTATTGACCAGTAATGATAAATTCACCGAGAACTCAAAATAGATTTAGGAAATGTGGGCAAAGGCATAAGTAAATGCCCTGAACGTGGTTAGAAAACGCAAAGAAAAGGCCCACCGCTCCTTCTTCGGAAGCGATGGACCTTGTGAGGAGGCTCCATGCACTGCACAGCGGCGGCTACTGGCAGACAGCCTGCTACATCAAAGACCTGTAGACTTCGGCGGTCTGCTCGGCAATGTTCTCCCCGCTAGGACGGACCAGCCTCCAGCACCGCTCCAAGCGGACCCGGGTGGATGGTGGTGCGGGGGCCGTGAGGGTACATCGTGGATACACTCGGCGCGAACACAGCCTCCACGCCCTCCGACTCGAGCTTGACCAGATCCTCGTCGAGAGTGCGCGGGTACGCATCCAAATCCTCCCCCGGCGCGAACTGGAGGGGATTGACAAAGATGCTCACCACCACCGGGTTGCCCAGTTTTTGCGCTTCACGCACAAGGGAGATATGCCCGCTGTGGAGAGCGCCCATCGTTGGCACAAGTGACACGGCACCGTTTGCACCGCCGTGGTCAAGCGCCTGCTGAAGCTCCTCAGGAGTCCTAGTCAGTTTCGTCATGCGGCTCAGCGTATCGGTTCAGGGCTTCCAAGTGACCTTCCAGGGCCCTTTCGCCTTCCTTAGTCAGCGTCACCCACACCGTGTCCTTCGCCCGTGACGAGCCGTATTCACGAAACCGGGAAACATACCCGTGTCCTTCGAGGACGGTGAGCTGCTTGGACAACGTGGCGTCGGAAAGCTCGGTGATGTCGCGCAAGCGAGAGAAACGCATCTCGCGGCGCGTCGTGCCTTCCGTCGCCCCGCCAGCGCGCAATGCTGCGCAAATCTTCAACCGGTTGAGGGGGTGAATGACTGGGTCGATCAATGGAACTTCCTCCACGTCAGGCCGTAGCCCGCGATCATCGCGGCGGCAGCAATGATTCCGACAACGATGCCGACCGTCATGTTCCCGTCCGGATACCGGTCGACGTAGACCTGCATCCCGATATACGCGACCGTGTAGAACACCATGAATGTGAGGAACCGCTTCCAGCTCCACGCGTTCTCTTCTGACTGCACGTCCTGCTTCATCGCTGTGCGGACGGTCCGCCGGCTACCCAAGTCCAGCACCAGCATGATGATCAGTGATACGAGAAGAACGAGCAGCCCCCACACATGACCGGCCAACATGATGCCGATGCCGAGACCGAAGGTCAGCCCCGCGACAGTAACCATGCCCCACGGAATCGGCACGGAGGCTGCCCGCGCCTCGACGGCGCGGACGGCCGCGAGTGACTCTCTCACCTCATTTGGTTCCAGCTCTCCACCCTTGTTTTCCATATAGGAAATTATGTCACTTTCCATGATGGAAAGCAACGGAACCGTCCGGACTTCTATGTTTGCTCTGGAGGACTGTTATTTATGTTGCTAGTGTTTCCTGTGTGAATAACGTTCAATTTTCCCGCCGCCATTTCCTCGGCCGCGCCTCCGCCCTCGCCGCTCTTGGTGCCGCCGGCGCGGTTGGCGTAACCCACATTCCGTCCGCTGACGCACAAAACCGCCGCCCCGTCGGCACCGTCCTCGACTACGCCGCCGGTATTCCCTCTGGCCGCTCCGTCAAGGCAGCCGGCCACATGGGCGCCGTCCGATACGTCTCGCAGCCCCGTCCCGACTCGGTGAACTGGATGAAAGCAAAGCCGGTCCGATTGGCGGAAACTCAGGACTTCGCCGCTCACGGCCTCTTCACGGCTTCGGTATACCAATTCGGCCGCGCGCAGACCGCCGACTGGCTGCAGGGCGCGGCCGGAGCAGCGGTTCACGCACCGCAGGCCATCTCCCTCCACCGCGCGGCTGGCGGGCCGAACGGCAAGCCCATCTACATCGCCATCGATGACAACCCGACGCGCACGCAGTACGTCAACCAGATCCGTCCGTACCTGCGCACATTCCAGGCAACGCTTGCCGCAGCCGGCCTGAAGACGGGAGTGTACGGAAACTACAACACCATCCAATGGTGCATCGAAGACGGCATCGGGACATACTTCTGGCAGCACGACTGGGGCTCCGGCGGAAAGCTGCACCCACGCGCGAACATTCACCAGAAAGCCAAGTGGCAGACGCATATCGACGGCCACCTGTGCGACATCAACAACGTCTACACAACCGACTGGGGCCAGTGGCAGCCCGGCCAGACCGGCACTCCCGCCCCGGGCCCGCAGGCGAAACCGTCCGTCAACGCGCAGCTCGCCCAGCCCGCACAGCAAGCTCCGACTTACCGGATTCCAGAGAGCTCCTCGTTACCGGACTTCTCATCCAACCCCACCCCGCAGGGAATCTCCGAAGAAGCCCAGAAGTTCGTGCAGAGTTTGACCCCGAAGGACATTGAGAACGCGGCCGAGTTCGCACGCCAGTTCATGAACTAAGCGAACCCCAGGATCAAAGGAGCACGTTGCTGAGAATCCCAGCCAGCGCGCCGCCGATCAACGGCCCGACGACGGGCACCCAAGCGTAGCCCCAGTCCGAACCGCCTTTGCCCTTGATCGGCAGCACGGCGTGCGCCAAGCGAGGCATCAGGTCACGGGCTGGGTTGATCGCGTAACCGGTGGGGCCGCCTAAACTCGCGCCGATGCCGACGATCAACAGGGCCACACCCAAGGCGCCCAGCCAACCCAGTCCACCCGGGGTGGCTGTGTCGGAGTCTCCCCAGTTGCCGGCAGCTATGACCACGAACACCAGGACGAAAGTGGCAATGACTTCGGTGACCACATTCCAGAAGGGGCTGCGGATTTCCGGGCCTGTCGCGAAGACACCGAGCTTTTGAGCGGGGTCGAGCTCTGCGTCGAAGTGCTGCTTGTAAACCAACCAGCACAAAACTGCACCGATGAAGCCCCCCAGACACTGAGCGGCGATATAGGTGATGATCGTCGTAGTGTTCACCGGAACCGCTCCGGCCACGAACTCTTTGGCGCCGGACATAGCGACACCAACGGTGACGGCGGGGTTCAGGTGGCCGCCGGAGTTGAACGCGACTAAAACGCCGGCGAACACGGCCAGACCCCAGCCCCAATTCACCATGAGGAAGCCAGTTCCTTTTCCTTTTGACTTAGCTAGGTTGTTGTTGGCGACAACGCCTCCGCCAAGCAGTAGAAGCAGCGCGGTGCCGACAGTTTCGGATACAAATACTGTTGTCAACATTGGAAAGTGAAGAATTAGGGGCTTCCTAGCCTGGAAAGCTCCGCGGGTCGTTGGACTGGCGGCGGCCCTGCGCTGCGTCGAGCCGGGCCACCTCATCGTCGCTGAGGGCGATGTCCAGCGCACCGAAGTTCTCCGCGAGACGCTCCGGGTTCGCGGTCTTCGGGATGACGGAGATGCCGTGAGCCAGAAGATGCGCGAGCGCGATCTGACCCGGGGTGGCGTCATGGGACTCGGCCGTCTCGGTTATGGCCGCCTCGCCGAGGATCTCGCCCCTGCCCAGTGGAGCCCATGCTTCGGTGAGAATGCCGTGCTCGGCGTGGTAAGTCCGCAGCTCCGGCTGGGTGAAGCCGGTGTGGAGCTCGACCTGGTTGACGGCAGGGGCAACGCCGCTTGCGTCGATCAGCGCATCCAGGGTCTCCTCGTAGAAATTGGCGACACCGACAGACACGAGATCACCGCGTTCGTGGGCATCGATGAGAGCACGGTACGCAGCGACGAAAGTCCCGTTCTGGGGCCATGGCCAGTGCACCATGAACAGATCGGCGTAGTCGAGACCGAGGCGCTTCAGGGATTCACCGAAGGCCTCAGCTGCACGCGGTTGGTCGTCGTTCCACAGCTTCGAGGTGACGAAGAGTTCTTCGCGGGAGACGTCGCCGGCTCGGATTGCGTCGATAAGCGCTTGCCCCACCGCCTCCTCGTTGCCGTACAAAGCGGCGGTGTCGAAGTGGCGGTAGCCGAGCTCGATTGCCCGACGGATGAGCGCAATCGTTTCTGAAGCGGGGCCGTCGAGTTTGTACGTGCCCAAGCCAAGGCGCGGCATGGAAGCGCCGCTGTTCAACTCAAAGAACGTCGCGGCACCCACTTAGTTCGCCTCGAGCAGATCGATGACGAACACCAGGGTGCGGCCGGACAGCGGATGGCCTCCGCCTGCCGGGCCGTATGCCTTCTCCGGCGGGATGGTCAGCTGGCGGCGACCGCCGACCTTCATACCCGGGATGCCGTCCTGCCAGCCCTCGATGAGGCCGGCGAGCGGGAACTCGGCAGCCTCGCCGCGGTCCCAGGAGCTGTCAAACTCTTCACCGGTCTGGTAATCCACGCCCAAGTAGTGGACCTTGACCATGCCGCCGGCCTGAGCTTCATCGCCCTCGCCCATGACGAGGTCTTCGATCACGAGGTCCGTGGGGGCCGGCTCATTGGGAACGTGGATGGTCGGCTTGTCCATAAAAGATTCTCCTTGACACTCGGTGCCGCGGAAAGAGTTGTTCTAGGAAGTTCCTAGGATGTTCAAAGTCAAAAGCGCGACACCGCCGAAAAGATTACCGTGCCATTATATGCCCGGTTTCTCAGATCGGCGGAATCGCGCATGGTTTCGGATAGCTATTCACAAGCTACCCATGAGGGCTATTAGCGCTGGTCGCGCGGGATGAACTCGCGTTGCGTCTCGCCGGTGTAAATCTGGCGCGGGCGGTTGATCTTGGAGTTCATCGCCAGCTGCTCGCGGTAGTGGGCAATCCAGCCCGGCAGGCGGCCGATGGCGAACAGGACGGTGAAGAAGTCCGTCGGGAAGCCCATCGCGCGGTAGATCAGGCCGGTGTAGAAGTCCACGTTCGGGTACAGCTTACGCTCGATGAAGTAGTCGTCGTTCAGCGCGATCTCCTCGAGCTCCATAGCCAGGTCGAGCAGGCTGTCGCCGCCGAGGTGGTTGAGCACCTCGTGAGCGGACTCCTTGACGATCGCCGCGCGCGGGTCGTAGTTCTTGTACACGCGGTGGCCGAAGCCCATCAGGCGAACGCCCTTCTCCTTGTTCTTCACGCGGTTCATGAAGTCGGAGGCGTCGCCGCCGTTGTTGTTCTGGATGTCCTCGAGCATCTCCAGCACAGCCTGGTTGGCGCCACCGTGCAGCGGGCCGGCCAGAGCGTTGATGCCGCCTGCGATGGAGACGAACATGTTGGCCTGCGCCGAAGCGATCATGCGGACCGTGGAGGTGGAGCAGTTCTGCTCGTGGTCTGCGTGCAGAATGAGCAGCTTGTCCAGAGCGTCCACGACAACCGGGTCGACCTCGTACGGCTCAGTCGGGTAACCGAACATCATGCGCAGGAAGTTCTCGCGCGGGTTGAGTGCGTTGTTCGGGTACATGTACGGCTTACCCTGCGATGCGCGGTAGGCGTACGCGGCCAGCATGGGAACCTTGGCCATCAGGCGCACGGTTGCCTTGTCCAGCTGCTCTTCATTCAACGGGTCGAGCTGGTCCTGGTAGTAGGCGGAGAGAATGTTCACGGAGGACGCAAGCACCGCCATCGGGTGAGCGTCGCGCGGGAAGACGTTGAACGCAGCCTTGAAGTCCTCGTCCAGCAGGGTGTGGTGGCGGATGTTGTCGTTGAACTTCTCCAGCTCCTCAGACGTGGGCAGTTCGCCATTGATGAGCAGGTAGGAGACCTCGTTGAAAGTTGCCTGGTTAGCCAGGTCGGCAATGTCGTAGCCGCGGTAGCGGAGAATGCCAGCCTCGCCGTCGATGTAGGTGATCTTGGATTCGGTCGAACCGGTGGAGACATAACCCGGATCGAAAGTGACCAGGCCAGTTTCGCCTAGGAGGTTGCCTAGGACGAAGCCGTCATTGCCCTCGGTGGCACGGATGAAATCCATCTCGTACTCGCCGCCGGGGTACTGCAGTACCGCCTTGTCCTGATTCTCAGAAGCCACAGTGAACCTTTCACAGAGTCGTTGGGCGGTGCCTGCCCGGCCCCGGCGCGACCACCGCTGATAGCGGAAGTCGGCCGCACACATAAGCACGCACCTAAGTTGACATGAGCCAACTCTATCAGCAGATGTGACTACCGCGACACAGTTTCGCGTGCGCGGGGACCACCACAACCACCCCCGCCGATAGGCCTGCATGATTCCACCTGGCGGACGGGCCATTTCAGTTAAAGTAAACGGAATACTGCTTACATTCACACGATTGAAGAAGGGCTTTCCATGACTGATTATCCAGCACTTCCTGCAGAATTCGCGCCTGGCGACGGCCGTTTCGGATGTGGCCCGTCAAAGGTGCGCCCCTCCCAGATCGAGGCGTTGAGCAAGGGCGCAATCACGATCATGGGTACCTCCCACCGCCAGCCCGAGGTGAAGAACCTCGTGGGCAGTGTGCGCGATGGCCTCTCCGAGCTGTTCTCTCTGCCGGAAGGCTACGAGATCGTTTTGTCGCTCGGCGGCGCGACCGCGTTCTGGGATGCGGCGACCTTCGGGTTGATCGAGAAGAAGTCCGCCCACCTCACTTACGGCGAGTTCTCCTCCAAGTTCGCCAAGGCTTCCAAGCTGGCACCGTGGCTCGAGGAGCCGGTGGTCGTTGACTCCGAGCCGGGCACCGCACCGGAGCCGAGTGAACTGGACGGCACCGACGCCGATGTCGTTGCGTGGGCGCACAACGAGACGTCGACAGGCACGATGGTGCCCGTCACCCGCCCGAACACCGACGCGCTCGTGCTTATCGACGCCACCTCCGGCGCCGGCGGCCTTCCCGTCGACATCTCCCAGGCCGATGCCTACTACTTCTCCCCGCAGAAGTCCTTCGCCTCCGACGGCGGCCTGTGGCTGGCGGCAATGAGCCCCGCAGCCATCGAGCGCATTGCCAAGATCAAAGAATCGGGCCGTTTCATTCCGGCGTTCCTGGATCTGCAAACCGCCGTGGACAATTCCCGGAAGAACCAGACCTACAACACCCCGGCCGTGGGCACTCTCCTCATGCTCGCCGACCAGGTGAAGTGGATGAACGACAACGGCGGCCTGGATGGAATGGTGAAGCGCACCCGCGCGAATTCCGAGGTGCTGTACTCCTGGGCAGAGAACCACGAACACGCCACCCCGTTTGTCGCCGATGCCGACAAGCGCTCGTATGTCGTGGGCACGATCGATTTCGACGAGTCCATCGATGCCGCTGAACTGGCTAAGGCCCTGCGCGCCAACGGCATCATCGACACGGAACCGTACCGCAAACTGGGCCGCAATCAACTCCGCATCGGCATGTTCCCCGCGGTGGACACCGAGGACGTGACCAAGCTGACCGGCGCGATCGACTTCCTCTTGGGCCAGGGAGTCGGTGCGAAGTAGGCGCGTTCCGGACCGTTAGAGTGGGTCAGTGAATGACACCCTGGGTAAGGAGTTGGGGATGCGCGAGCTCTTTGTAGTTGCAGAAGAATCGACAGACACCGTCTGGGTGCTGCGCACCGACGACGGCGAGCGGTTCCGCATCCCCCGGGCCGATCTGCGCGAGGTCGGCGACCCGGATCCCGTCTTGTTCGAGGCTGAGCGCGAGTACCGCGGCGGCTACACCGACGCCTTTGACAATTCCGGCGACGACTACGAGCTTGTGGATGCCGAGCTAGTCGACGAACCTTCCCGCCCCACGTTCACTGTGTATTCCGGCGCCGACCTTGACACCCCTGCCGAGGACACCCCGTCCGAGCCGGCACCGGAGCCAGCCCCCGAGCCGGGGGTCGATACTGAACCGGCGGCCGAGACTGAACCGGTGGCCGAGGCTGAGCCGGAAGATCCTATCCGCACCCCGGTCGAACCTGACCCGCTCTTTTCCACTCCCCTATCGCTGCGCCCGAATGAGATTCAGGCACGGATTCGCGCGGGCGCGGATACCGCTGCGCTCGCAGAAGAGATGGGGGTCGCCGAGAGCCGGGTAGAGCCCTACGCTCACCCGGTTTTGCTCGAGCGTGCGCAAGTAGCCGAAGCAGCGAAGCAGTCGCACCCGGTGCGCGACGACGGCACCGCCTCCGACACTCTCTTCGAGGTTCTGGCGCTGGCGTTCGCCGCACGCGGCCACGCCCTGTCCGAGGCGCACTGGGATGCCGTGCGTGAAGCTGGCGAGCCGTGGGTGGTACGCGTGACGTGGCAGGCAGGTCTGCAGGAGCACAGCGCGGAATGGTTCTTCCGCCGTTCCATGGGTAGCCCGGCTACCACTGAACCGCGTGACCCGGTCGCGGCGGACCTGATCGACCCGTCCTTCGCCCAGCCAGTGCGCTCGCTGTCCAGCCGCCACACTTATCTTCCCGCCGACGAACCAGAGTGGGACGAGGACACCAGCTCCGAGGAGCAGGACCACCTCGGCGCCGAAGAGGGGGATCTCTCCACCACCCAAACACAGCCGAATGTCTTCGCAGAAGGGGAATTTCTTCAGAACCCCGATGCCGAGGACAAACCCCAGAAACGCCGGCGCAAAGCAGTGACCCCCCACTGGGAAGACGTGCTGCTCGGCGTGCGCACCAACACGAAGCGACCGAAGTAGGCCCCTATCATGAGCTTTCCCGCCGTGGTCACATTCTGGTACGTGGGTGCCTCCAACCCCGGTGCAGTGCTGGAGGCCGAACCGAAGGCAGACCGCGGCTTCGGCCGCAAGCTTTTGGCGCAGCTCAATCCGCGGTGGCCCATCACCCCGATCGGCCAGTTCCCACTCAACCGCTCCACGAAGCCCTCTCGGTCCGAGTTCTATATCGCTGGGTACCCGGGTGTCGCCGTTTTGCAGACATTCATCGAGGAGTGCGGGAAGCTCTCGGAGATCTCTCCCGAGCTCCTTAGTGCAGTACCGGCCGCCGACGTGTTCGTATTCGCGCAGGGTGTCGGTGACGGAGCCGGGTACGGGGGTTTCGCGCATTTCTCCGGCGACACCGTCACCCGCAGTTTGTGCGCGACCCGCACTGCGCTGTTGGAGGACTTGGGCTTGCCGGAGCCGTTCGAGGCTCCGTTCTGGGCCGGCGAACGCGCCGAACAGATCGGCGGCATTTCTCTCCCCTTCGAACCTGTCGATCTCATGGATGCCGCTGAAACGGCCTGGCTCGGGGTGGACATCTCCCCCGACGGGCCCGACATCAACGTTGTCGGCTATGCGGTGGACGGCCGCCCGGAGCCGAAGGTGGAGTCGCGCGAGCCGCAGGCCAAGAACGTTGCCGAGGTCGCGGCGAGATTCGCCAGCCCGAGCGCGGACTACGACGATTACGAGGAGACTACCGCCGACGACCAAGGCGGCGAATTCGCTCAGCTTGCCGACGCCTCGGCCGCTGCCGCCCGCCGCGTTGGCCGCGGGCTGACCCGCCGCTGGCGGAACCTCAAGGACACTGTCGTGGAGAAGATTCGCCACTCGGACCGCTAGCGGAGACTAGCAGGGGCGTGCGAGCGAACGGTCCCTCTCGTAGAAAGCAATCGCCGCGGACGTGGCCACGTTGAGCGAGTCCGTGCCGTTCGCCATGGGGATGCGGGCACGGATGTCGGTGGCGCGCATAGCATGCTCCGTCAGACCGGGGCCTTCACCGCCGACGAGGAGGGCGACTTTGCCGTAGGGCGCACCAGTGTCGTCGACAAGCGCGTCGGCGAGATGCTCGGCGCGGTCGTCGGGGGTGAGCGAAACGAGGTGGAAGCCCGCCTCGCGCAGTTGCTCGAGCGAGCGCTGCCACGTGGTGATTGTGCCGTCGAGGTGAGCGAACGGCAGACGCAGCACGTGCCCCATGGAGACGCGCACACTGCGGCGGTACAGCGGATCGGCGGTTCCGGCGCCGAGGAGCACGCCGTCGACCCCCATGCCCGCGGCGTTGCGGAAAATTGCGCCGATATTCTCGTGGTCCCCGACCCCTTCCAGAACGACGAGCGTGCGCGCGTCGAGAAGCTCATCGACGGGCTGTTCCAACGCCCGGTCCGCCACCGCGATGAGCCCGCGGTGCATGTCATACCCCGCCACCTCGGCGAGCAATTCGCGGGTGACGGCGTATACGGGAGCGTCGATAGGCGGCAAGCCTTCTGCTTCGCGCTGGGCGAGAAATGTGTCGAGCTTTTTCTCGAAGCCCACAATGCACCGCAGCGGGTAGCGCGAATCAATGACGCGTCCGGCGACGAGAGGCCCCTCCCCGAAGACGAGGCCTTTGGTGTTGTCCATCGTCTTCAGGTCACGGACGTCGTCCAACCGCGGGTCGGCGGGGTCGGTGACAGCGATCATGGCTTAGGAAATGGCAGACATGATCGGGTCCATGGCGAAGAACACCACGAACAGGGCGGAAATCAACCACATGATCCAGTGGACATCCTTCGCCTTGCCCGCGAAAACGGAGAACACCGCGAATGTGATGAATCCGATGCCGATGCCGTCGGCGATGGAGTAGGTGAACGGCATGGCCACGATGGTGAGGAAGGACGGCAGAGCGATGTGGAACTGCGTCCAGTCGATCTCCGTGATCTGCATCATCATCAGCGCACCGACGATGACCAGCACCGGTGCGGCGGCCTCGATGGGCACGATCTCGTAGAGCGGGGTGAAGAACATCGCGGCCAGGAACAGCAGACCGGTCACGATATTGGCCAAACCAGTGCGTGCCCCATCGGCGATGCCGGCGGAGGAATCGACGTACACCGTGGCGGACGAAGCAGAGCCCGCACCGCCGACGATCGCGCCAAAGCCCTCCACAACCAGGGCCTTCTTCATGCCGGGCAGCTCGCCGTTCTCATCGACGAGCTTCGCCTGGCGGCCGAGCGCCGTCATCGTGCCCATCGCGTCGAAGAAGTTAGCCAGCACCAGCGTGAACACCAGCAGCGAGGCCGTGACCACACCGATATGGGTGAACGCGCCAATCAGGTCGACCTTGCCAACGATGGACAGGTCCGGAATTCCACCGAGGGATTCCGGCAGGCTCGGCACAGCGAGACTCCATCCGGTCGGACCGTTCTCGGCGGACGAGCCAGCGCCGGTGGCGGCCTCAACGATGAGCGCGATGATCGTGTTCAGCACAATGCCGATGAACAGCCCGCCCGGGATCTTGCGCGCCACCATGAACCCGCAGATGAACAGGCCGAGGATGAATACGAGCGTCGGCCACGAAGCGATGGAGCCGTTGATGCCCAGCTGCACCGGCACCGTTGTCATCGCCTCGTCCGGTATACGGCGGACAAAGCCCGCGTCCACGAACCCGATGAGAGAGATGAACATACCGATACCCACGCCGATCGCGGCCTTCATCGACGGCGGGATCGCCCGGAACACCGCCGTGCGGAAACCGGAAAGAGCCAGCAGCACGATGATGACACCGTCGATGACCACCAAGCCCATCGCCTCAGGCCACGTCAGGCCTTCTGCGCCCACCAGCGTGACAGCCACCAGGGTGTTCAGGCCCAAGCCGGCAGCGATGCCGAACGGGTAATTAGCCACTGCACCGAACAGGATGCACATGATGCCGGCGACGAGAGCCGTCGCGGCCGCCACCTGCGGGATTCCCAACACAGTGTTTTCGGAGTCGGCGCCGGTGCCCAGGATCAACGGATTGAGCAGGACAATGTACGCCATGGCGAAGAACGTGACCACACCGGCACGCACCTCGCGGCCGGCGGTGGAGCCGCGCTCAGAAATGTGGAAGAAGCGGTCGAGACCGGAAACCTGCTTCTCCCCTGCCCCGTCCGGTGTGCCGGCCACCTTGGTGGAGCCGGACGTAGTCGACGTATCGCTCACTGTGATTCCCCTGACGTTTGCATGTCAATGACGGCAATAGCGTCCCACTGACAGCGCGAAAATCAAAATGGGAAGCCGCACAAGAGCGACTGCGGGAAGGCTAGTAGAGGGGCTTTTCGTCGTCGAAAAGTTCGCTGCGCGGCACAGTGTCCTCGTCTCCGATCTTGGTCTCGGAGTGTGCTCCACAGCCGTACACTGCGGAAACGACATGACCGTCCGCGGAGAATTCATTGGCGCAGATGCCGAAGTTCTTGCCCACCGGCTCCGCGGCAGGAATGTAAAAAGCGCACGTGCGGCACTGCAGCGCCGCTTGCGAGGCGTGTTCGGAATTTGGGCCGAACTCGCCGCGGCGCCAACGCTGCTTCGCATCCTTCAAACCCGAAGTGGTCAAGTACTGGTTCGTCTCCCGCCCAGTGAAGACCACCGCGTCCTTGGAGAAGGAGTCGTCGGTGAGACGGTCATCGTCCGGCGCGGGCTCCATCAAGTCGCCGGGGCCCAGGTCGCCGGGGCGGACACGCTCGGTGTAGGGCACCCAGTCCGGAGCCTGCAGCGCATCGCCCGACGGCGCGGGCACGAGCGCTACTTCGTTGACGGTGATGTATTCCGCCCCTGTCGCGCAGGCCACCACAGCATTCCACTCCCACCCCGGGTAGCCGGGAACGGATGCCTCGAACCTGTGGGTGGCCACGTTGGCGCCTAGCCCGACCACACCGATGTGGTCACCCACATCACCCTGGTCGAGCTCCAGCAATGCTTCGCGCGCGATCGTCACGGCGCGGTCGCCGATCAGTGGTCCTGCTTTCTTGTCGTTTCTTCTCCGGGGCACGCTCACCATTATGGCTGACGCTGTTGCAAGATAGACCCTATGGCCTATCTCAACCGTTGCATGGCTGCCGCTGTGACCGTGTCCGGCATTTCGCTTGCAGGGTTTCTCGCCGCTTGCAGCCCGACGAATACCGACAGCGCGTCGAGCGGCAGTGTGGAGATGCTCACCGTGAAAGTAGAGGAGACCTTCCCTTTCGACGACACGAGCTTCACTCAAGGGTTGGAGGTAGCCCCGGACGGCTCGCTCTACGTCGGCACGGGCATGGAAGGGCAGTCGCGCATCTACCGCAGCACCGCCGACGGGAAAGAACTGGCCAGTCAGAGCCTCGACCCCGCCTTCTTCGGGGAGGGAATCACCCGCGTCGACGACCATCTATGGCAGCTGACGTGGCAAAACAATACCGCCGTCAAGCGTGACGCCACGACCCTCGACGAGGTGGAGCGCACCTCCTTCAACGGCGAGGGCTGGGGCTTGTGCCACCGTGAGGACGCCAGCGAGGTCATCTTTTCCGACGGCAGCGCCGAATTGCGCCGCATGGATCCGGGCACCCTCGCCGAGCGGGAGCGCTTTACTGTGAGCTACGAGGGACAGCCGGTCTCCGGGCTCAACGAACTAGAGTGCGTTGGCGACGACATTTACGCGAACATCTTCACCACCACCGACATCGTGCGCATCGACGCAGAGACAGGACGCGTCGAGGCGCTTATCGACGCGTCCGTGCTCCCCAACAACGCCTCCCCCGACCCCAACAATGTTCTCAACGGCATTGCCCACATCCCCGATAGCGACGGCGAGTTCTTCCTGACCGGCAAGCGGTGGCCCGACCTCTACCGGGTCACCTTCGAACCGAAGTAGACCCCCTACCCCACTGCACCGTTAGACTTCGTAGTCATGGTCAAAGGCAAGGCAGCAAAATCGAATACCGCACTCACGGTGGCACTGATCGCGATCGCAGTGACCGCCATCGTCGCCGGCCTGTACTTCTTCTTGAACTGGCAGGAAAACCGGCCCGCCACGCCGCCGGACCAGCTCGAAGCCACGGCAACGGCAGGCGACTCCGATGTCGCTTCGACACCGTTCAGCGTGTGCGAATTCGGCGCCGAATGCCCGGAAGGGGACGTTGCGCGTATCGACGCTTCTGGTGCCGAGTCCGTCCGGATCACCGTACCGCGTGAGGTAGCGCAACAGCAGTGGTCCGTGTTGAGCATTTACGACGACCCGGCAGCGAACTCGGAGCGCACATTCACACCGGGTGAAGCCAGCGATGTCGACATCCCCCTGACCACCGATAATGACGGCAACGACGCCAACCTCGTGGTCATCGAGGTCTCCGCCTTACTCGTCGGCAAGGACAACAACAACGAAGAAACCCCCGTCGTCACCACATGGGCGTTCACGACGGAGGCTAGCTAAGGCAGGTAACACCCAGGTCGTTTAGACGTCCAGTTCCTTGGCCACAGCGCGGAGGATCTCAGCAATCTGGCGCGACTCCTTGCGCTCCGGGTAACGCCCCGCGTCAAGCGCGGGCTGCACCTGGGTCTCCAGCATCGACATGACGTCGGCGAGCATGCTTGCAAGCTCTTCCGGCTTGCGGCGGTGTGCCGCACGGCGCCGCGGCTCGTCGAGCACCTTCACCCGCAGCGCCTGCGGCCCGCGGCGTCCGGCTGCGAAGTCGAATTCGATCCGCTGACCGGGGAAGAGCTCGTCGACACCGCCAGGTAGGACGTTCTTTCCCACATACACGTCCTCATCCCCCGGGTTGGAGGCGAAGCCGAAGCCCTTCTCGGCATCGAACCACTTCACTTTTCCTACTGGCATGCGCGATCACCACCGATGGTCGAAAGAATTCAAAGAGAACAGTGTAGCGCCCCGCGGACCGAGCGCCTAGCCCCGGGCCCGCTACACACCGACATCACTCGGTGTGTCCCACGTCACTCAGTTGGCTTTTTCGCAGGTGAGACCCGCACTTCTCACACACTGAAATGCCCCACCATTCACATGCATCACAAAACGTTCCAGGAAAGTGACTCAATCGTTATAAACAGATACAGTCTTGGACATGCCCCGACAACGGGCGTGACCTTCAAGAGCTGCCAGCCACGTTCAGTTTTGTCCGGCTGGCACGAGAAATCAGTACAGAAGTACCCACATATAAAGGACAAAAGCGGGGGACCCACCCGCACGCGGCCAACGTGCATCGCGGAGCGATCCGCTCGGGGTGAAGCCGCCACCGGCGGCCAGGCGTCCATGACACCTCAGCCTGAACCCGACAGCTCACCTCGCAGACGTACAACAAGAGAGGAAACACCCGCATGGGACGTCACAGCAAGCAGACTCGTAATTTCAGCGCGAAGGCCGTGGCCGGCGCTACCGCCGCACTGGCAACCACCGCACTGGTCAACCCGATGGCTTCCGCGGCCCCGGATTCCGACTGGGACCGCCTGGCCCAATGCGAGGCCGGCGGCAACTGGCACATCAACACCGGTAACGGTTACTACGGTGGCCTGCAGTTCAGCGCCGGCACCTGGCGCGCGCACGGCGGCGGGGAATTCGCGCCGCTTCCGCACCAGGCCACCCGCGAGCAGCAGATCGCTGTCGCCGAGCGCACTCTCGCCGCCCAGGGCTGGGGCGCGTGGCCGGCCTGCTCCGCACGTCTGGGCCTGAACTCGGCCCCGACCCCGCGCAATGTCTCCGCTGGCGCACCGGCGGCGCCGAAGCCGGCGGCGCCGAAGCCCGCTGCACCGAAGCCCGCTGCACCGAAGAGCACCGAGCTTGAGGTCGACGCTGCATACGCCTCCATCACCCGCGAGCTGAGCAACCGCGGCATCGCGGTTCCGGCGCAGGTGACCGCCACCTACAAGGCCAACCGTAACGACTACAACGCGTTCTACCTGGCCAACAAGGGCCTGATCGACTCTATCCTCGCCGGCGATGCACAGGCTATCTCCGCTGCGATCGGCGCCAACGCCAACAATTACGTCGAAGGGCTCAAGAAGCAGTACCTCGGCTAATCGCCTCTGAAGCCACAAAAAGGGCGCTCACCCCACGATCGGGTTGAGCGCCCTTTAATCATGCGGCGGTCACTTCACTACGGTGATCTGCCACCCCGCATTCTGGTTCTGCACGAAATCCTTCACACCGTGGCCGTTGTCAGCGGCCCACTGCGGAATAGACTCCGTCGCCTGGGTGCAGTCGAAGTCGATCACCAGCTCCTCCCCCGGCTCCAGCTCCGCCATCGCTTCCTTCGCCTCAATGAGCGGGAACGGACAGACAGCACCGAGAGTGTCCAGAGCGTAACGGCCGTTGCCCAGTGGGCGCGCCTTTGTCGTTTGCTTCGGCTTAGTCTTCAACCCAACCCCGCCCGATGCGGCAACGATATTGAACTGGGGCGCAGCCTCGGCGCCCTGGCCGAAACCAGCGGTCTGCGGTTGACTGATGGACTCATCGGTCGTGTACACCCCAGCATGATCGGCGGTCTGCTTCGCGCCAGACGGCTTGAGCCACAGCTTCGCGCCGACGTAGACGCCGAGGGCGATGAAAGCAGTAGCCACCCAGCCTTGATAGCTGAACAGGGAGGTCTGCACCATGCCGTTTCCGACCGTGCAGCCGCCGGCGAGAGATGCACCGACACCCATACCGATGCCGCCGATGATGGCCCGCACAGTTGTGCGGCCGTCCGGAACACGGATGCGGAACTCGCCAGATACCTTCGCGGCGATGTAGGAGCCAACCAGGATGCCGAGAACAAGCAGAGTGCCCCAGTTGAGGTACTTGCCTTCACCGGTGGTGATGTAGCCCATCAGGTGCGCCGACGGTGTGGTGATGCCCAGGCCGTCGTTGCGTCCGCTCGCAGCGGACAGCGGCCACGCCACAACACCGAGCAGGCCGATGACGGCACCGGCGGTGTACGGGTGCAGCGGCTTGCGGTACCACGGCTGTTCCAAGGTCACCTTCGGCGCGGCGGCATCGCGCACGAGGTAGCGCTGCGCGACATACGCGGTAGCCGCAGCAAACGGGATGGCGAACCACCAGGCAGACACCCCGAGAGTCTGGGGCAACGTAGTCCATCCGGTGTCCCACTGCTTCATCCTGTCATTGAACCCGGACAGGAATCCGCTCTTCATCGCGGCGGCGGAGAGACCGTAGAACAGCAGGGCGAACCAGGAACCCACGAGTCCCTCACCGGAGCGGTACCAAGTGCCAGAGGCACAACCGCCCGCCAGGATGATGGCCAATCCGAAAACGAAACCGCCGACCGCCACCGCGAGAGGTGCGAAGGTGCGGTAGTCCGGCGAAATGACCCCGAGCGAGGTCAGGGCCGCCAAGCCGATCGCGTGGACAGCGATGACAATGAAGAACGCGACGAGACCGCGCCCCTGCTTTTGCAGGAACACGTCGCGCAGCATGCCGGTCACACAGAATCTTCCGCGCTGCATAACAATGCCGAGGGCGGCGCCGACTGCTAGGCCGGTCACAACCATGGAAACCTCCAGTGCTTCTGTTGAGTTCTGAAAACACTGGGGAGTCTACAGTTTACATACCGATTAGTCTAGCGCGGCATTGAAATACATAGACTAAGAGGTCTGTGCAGTGCGGCCGAAAGAAACCGCGCAACACCCCCGAAGAAGGGGTGATGCGCGGTCCTTGCCTGCGGGACGAACCTACTGCGCGGTGTTGATGCGCAGCGTGTTGTGAACGTAACCGGTCTCCTCCCACGGGCGGGGCAGAATCAGGTCGTTACCGAAGGGGCTGTTGGCGCCCGCGAGCTTGGAGGAAATCTCCGTCACCGGGTGGCCGTTACCCGGGGTGTGCGCAGGCCACGCCGGGTTGATCTGGGTGATGTTGTCAACGTCTTTAGCCATAAGGCTCATTCTTTCACGTCACCGCCGGAAACGCACGTAAACTCACCCCCGCAATGACTTCCTTCTCCCGTTCGCTGATCCAGTTCGATGACGCGGCGTTGCGCGCGCTCATTTCCGCGCGCCCCGACGCGTTCTTTCCCGCGCCGCCGCAGACGAGTTCGCTCGCCACGCGTCTTACGCTTCCAGGGTCGACGGCGCGTGCTTTACGACGCCTCACCGCCCCCGACCTCGCCCTACTCGAGCGTTTAGCCGATGCCGGCGCCGAATTCGACCCGTACGACGCCACCGCTGAAGCCGCCTCCGGGCGGCTGGAGAATCTCCGCGCCCTCGCTCTGGTCTTCGGACCCGACGATGAGCTGCGTATCGCACCGGGGGTACTCAGCGCCGTACCCGCGGGATGGCGGGTGACCGACCCCGTACCGAACAACCTGGAAGAGCTCATGACGGAGCTGACCGGACCGGAGAGGAAGGTGCTGGAGACCCTAGCCACGAATGGCGGGGTAGGCACCACCAAGGCGGCGTCGCCAGACGCAAACCCCGATAGCCCCATCGCGAGACTCATTGCCAAACATCTCCTCGTGCGCGTGGACTCCACCACCGTCCGCCTTCCCCGGCCCGTGCGGGATGTGTTGCGCGGGCACCCGCCGCGCACCTTCCCCATGACTGAGCCGGAAAAGAAGAGCATCGACCAGGATGCCGTCGATTCTGCGGCGGCGACGCAGGGGCTCGACGCGGTGCGTCAGTTGCGTCAACTGATCACAATGCTCCTCGCTGAACCCGTGACCCTGAACAAGGACGGATCCGTCGGTGTACGTGCGCGAGCGAACCTGGGCAAGGACCTCGGTGTCGATCCTGCAGTGCTAATCACTGTCGGAGAATCCGCCGGCCTCATCGGCCGCGGCAACGTGGAGGATGTCGATGTTCTCGCAGCTACCAGGGATGCTCTGACGTGGTTGGATGCCACGTTGCCCGACCAGTGGGCGATTCTGCTTGCCGGCTGGGCGGCTTCTCCGTGGCGAACGGATCTGGACGAGAAGCTGCTCTCCGCGGAGATGCACTCCCCCGATGCGCGCGGCGCACGAATGACGGTGCTCCGCCACAACGGCGACCCCCACAGCCTCCTCTTCCACGCGCCGCTGGCGGCCTCCCAGCTCCCGCCGGCATTCATCGAGACGGTGGTTGAGGAAGCCCGGTTCGTCGGCGCCCTCGATGCGACCCCAGCCGCTTCTTCTCCCCTCGCCGCTCTCCTGAGCGGTGACGATATCGCCGCCGCCACCCGTGCACTCGTCCCGCCGCCGGTGGACACTCTGGTCGCGCAAGCAGATCTCACGGTTCTCGCACCCGGCCCGCTGGAGCCGGAGATGGGCGCGTTCCTGGAGAGCATTGCGGAACTGGAGTCGCCCGGTGTGGCCAGCGTTTGGCGCATCACCGATGCATCAGTGCGCCGCGGCCTCGACAGTGGTCTCTCCGCCGAGGAGATTCACACCTGGTTGGCAGAGCACGTGCTCGGCGAGGTGCCCCAGGGCATCACATACCTCGTGGACGATATCGCCCGCACACACGGCTCCATCCGCGCCGGGGCAGCCGTCAGCTACATCCGCAGCGCCGACCCGGCACTGATCACAACGGCCGCTGAGAAACTGGGGGGAGCGCTGCGTCCCCTCGCCCCCACCGTCGCGGTCTCGCAGCTCCCGCTGCCGAAACTCATGGATGCCTTGCGTAAAGCGGGGCTGCAGCCGACTGCGGAGGACGAGACGGGCGCGCAGTTGAACATGGCGCCCGAACCCGCGTTGGTCCCCGCGACACCGTCGCACCTGCCGCGACCGACTGTGGTCACCGACGAGCAGGCCGACCAGATTATCGCGCGGCTGCGCTCCGGTGAAGCACCCGAGGAATCATCCAGCGGCGGCACTCTTGAAACTCTGCGGGCGGCTGCCCGCGGAAAGCGGCAGGTCACCCTCGGTTATGTGGACAAGAACGGCCGCGGGCAGACCCTAACTGCTCGGCCACTCTCTGTCTCCGCGGGGCAGGTCGACGTGCACGTCGCCGCCACGGACTCGGTGGTGCGCATCGCGTTGCCTCGCATCACCAAGGTCGTGCTGGCCTAGCGGCTCACCCGCTCGAGAATCTCGAGGACGTGCTCGTAATCCTTGCCAGTTGCGGCGGTCAGGCCGAGTTCGCAGGTGCGGTTGGAGGAGGCGTGGCACGCAGCGCCGAATACGGCGACTTCCTCGGCCTCCCGCTTCGTGGCGGCATGGGTCAACTCCGGATGGAGCATGCCCCGGTCGCCGGCATACCCGCAGCAGTTCCACTCCGGCGGCACGTTCACGTTCTCGGCGGCGGCGGAGGCGACCTGCTTCAGGTCGTCGATAAGCGAAAGGTGCGTCGCAGAGCACGTCGGGTGGAGCGTGATGGAATCGACCTTGGTGCCCACCTCTAGTTTGTCCAGCACCTTGTCGCCCACGAAGGCGACGGCATCGATGACGGTGATGCCGATGGTTTCGGCCATATCCATGAAGCCGTGCGTGCAGCTCGTGGCGTCGACGATGACCGGCAGGCGGCCGCCGTCGGTGGCGGCGACGAGCTCGTCATTGACGCGGCGCTGCATCACGTCGTGGCCGGTGCTCATGCCCTTAGACGCCCACGGGGTGCCGCAGCACATCCCATCGATGCCGTCGGGCACGACGAGCGCCAGCCCGGCGCGTTCCACCAGCTTCGCGAATGCCGCTGAAGCGCCGAGCCCCTCACCCTGCGGGCCGAACATGGAGTTCACGCACGCGGGGACGAAGACACCGACAGGTTCCGCGGCCGGGTCGCCGATGCGTGTGCCGAAGGCCTTGGAGCGGGACGTCCCGCCCTTGCTCAACTCGGGCCGGTAGGACGGCACGGTGTCCTCCCCGACCAATGTGCGGGCGACATCGGTGACTTTCTGCACGAGCGGTGTGGGCAGGTAATAAGCGCCGGTGAGCGCTGCGGAAGCGAGCTTATTGCCCGGCCCCCACGCCTTCGCGGCGGCCGCCCAGCCCGCGGATTCCACCGCGCCCGCCTGACTGCGGCGCAGGGATTTGATGAATTTGCCGGTGTCAATTCCCACTGGGCACGCCGTCACGCACATGGAGTCGACGGCGCACGTGTCAATGCCCTCGTACTGGTACTCCTTATCGATGTGCGCGACGAGCTCACGGTCGCCGTCCTTGATCGCCTGGGCGCGGGCGCGGCGGACCACGATGCGCTGCCGCGGCGTCATGGTCAGGTCGCGCGACGGGCAGACCGGCTCGCAGTAGCCGCACTCCACGCAGGAGTCGATCTCGTCCTCCACCTGCGGATTGAGCTTGAAATTCTTCATGTGCTCGCGCTCGTCGTCGGTGATGATCACCCCCGGGTTCATCACCCCGCGCGGGTCGGCGGCACGCTTGAGCTCCACCATGACCTCGTAGAGCTCGTCGCCGTACTGGCGGCGGACATACGGCGCCATGACGCGGCCGGTGCCGTGCTCTGCCTTGAGGTTGCCGCCTGCGCCGAGCACGAGGTCCACCATCGCCTCGTTGAAGCCGTCGTAACGCCCCAGGTTCTCGTCTCCCTCGAAACGGTCGGTGATGAGGAAGTGGATGTTGCCGTCCTTGGCGTGGCCGAAGATGACGGCGTCGTCGTAGGAGTATTCGTCAAATAGCTGCTGCAGTCCGCCGCAGGTGTCAGCGAGGTCTTCGACGGGCACAGCAATGTCTTCGAGCAGCGCAGTGGTCCCGGATGGACGGGCTTCTGCCACCTGCGCGTAGAGGCCTTTGCGGAAGGCCCACGCCTTCGCCGCCTGCTTCGGATCGGTGGAGAACTCCGCCGGTGTGGCCAGGTCCAGCTCGCCCAACAGCTGCGTGCCGACGCGCTCGTAATCGCGCAACTGCTCTTCCTCATTGGCGTGGTACTCGATCAGCAGCGCGGCGTGCTGGTCTAGTTCAAAGCCGGTGATTTGCTCCGGCACGGAGTCGAAACCTCGGCCAACGGCAATGGAGCGCGAATCCATCAGCTCGAGCGTTGCCGCGTGGGAATCGAACAGCGCGGGCAGCGAACGAGTCGCCGCGTCGATCGTCGGGTACACCGCGATCGTGGTGGTCTTCAGCTTGGGCACCTCCACGGTGCGCAGCACCGCCTCCGCAATGAACGCCAGCGTTCCTTCGGAGGCGACCAGCAGGTGGGTGAAGATGTCCAGCGGGCTCTCGTAGTCCAGGAACGCGTTGAGCGAGTAGCCCATCGTGTTCTTCAGCGCGAAGTGCTGCTCGATCTTCTTCACCGATTCCGCATTGCCACGCACGCGGCGCTTCAACTGCTCGAGCTTTTCCGCGAGCTCCGGCTCCTGCCTGCTGAACTGCGCCTCCGCGTCCGGGTGAGCGGTGTCGATGACGGTGCCCGACGGCAGCACGAAGGTCAGGGACTCCAGCGTGTTGTAGGTGTTGTACTGCGTTCCGCACGCCATGCCGGAGGAGTTGTTGGAGATCACGCCGCCGAGCGTTGCCGCACCCTCGGACGCCGGATCAGGCCCGAGCTTGCGCCCGTACGGGGCGAGGTGCGCATTGACCTGACGCACCGTCGAACCGGGCTGAACGCGCACCCGCTTTCCGCCGTCCAGGACCTCGACGCCGCGGAAGTGCTTGCGCACGTCGATCATCATTCCGCCGCCGCCCGCCTGTCCGGACAGCGAGGTGCCTCCCGCGCGCAGCACAACGGGAGCACCGGAAGAAGCCGAGGCACGGAAGGCGGCCGCGACGTCGTTCGCGTTGCGGGCCTCCGCCACCACCTGCGGGGTGTACAGGAAGTGGGACGCGTCGTGCGCGTACTTGATGCGGTCGATCTGTCGGGTGGAAATCGTCTGGTCCGAGCCCAGTTCGCGGACCAGGTACGCAGCAGGGGACGTGATTGTCGCAGTCATAATCTCATGCTATCTCCATCGAGCCGCCGCGCATTTTTTCGTCCAAACGGTTGACATTTTGTTGTATTTACACAACACTTGCTTGTGTGTCACAACGCAAACAACCGAAGATCCCGATACATAACCGGGTTCGAGTCCTACGGGCGGAACGCGACATGTCGCGCGCCCAGCTCGCCGAGCTTATCGACGTGAACCCGCAGACCATCGGCGCTCTCGAACGCGGCGACCACTCACCCAGCCTCGACCTGGCCTTCCGCATCTGCGATGTGTTCGACCTCCCCGTAGAGGCCGTGTTCTCCCGCACCGAATTCGCCCCCATGTCGAAGGAGCTGTACCGCGAATGAACCGCATCGACTCCATCCGCGCTCAAGACCCTCTGAACGCCAAACGTTTCCGTAATCCCCGCGATACCCGCTGGTTGATTGTCGTGTTCTTCGCCGGCATTGCTGTGGCGATCGCGGGCACTGTCATCGGCCTCGCGTCGGATCTCCAGTGGCCGTTTCTGGTGCCGCTGACCGCGGGCATGCTCATCAGCATGTACTGCTGGTCCATGTTGCGGGGCGCGCACGACAACGTCGACACCGCCCCGGACGACCAGATTGACGAGTACGAGCGCCACGTCTTGGACACGTGGCGCAAGCGCGCGCTCAAGGCCTACTCCGCGCTCACCGGCATCGGCGGCTTCGCCTTTATGATGCTCGGCGCACTTCGCGACTCCCCCAGTTCGCTTGCCCTCATGGCCGCGGGCTACTTCATGTTGTTCACTTTCCTCTTCGTCTACCCACTGCCCATGATCGGCTACGCCATCACCTTCAACCGCAAGGAGGACTGAAAATGACCACTCTTGACATCAGAGGCCTGCACAAATATTTCGGTGAGACGCAAGCTCTCGACGGCATGAGCTTCACCGTCGGCGACGGCGAGCTCTACGGCTTCGTCGGCTCGAACGGCGCCGGCAAGTCCACCACCATGCGCATCGCGCTCGGCGTGCTCGAGGCAGATTCCGGCGAGGTGCTCCTCGACGGCACACCGCTTGACGACGCCTCGCGTCGCCGCATCGGCTACATGCCCGAGGAACGCGGCCTCTACGGCAAGGAAAAGATCCTCGATCAGCTGGTCTTTTTGGCGAAGCTCCACGGCGTGGACGGCGCGGCCGCAAAGCTGCGCGGCACCGAGCTGCTCGACGAACTCGGTCTGGCGGAGCGCGCGAACGACAAGCTCGACGATCTTTCCCTGGGCAACCAGCAGCGCGTCCAGCTCGCCGCAAGCCTCATTCATGACCCCGACATTCTCATTCTCGACGAGCCGTTTTCCGGCCTCGACCCCGTCGCAGTGGACGTCATGAGCACCATGCTCACCGACCGCGCGCGTCGCGGCGTCCCCGTAATCTTCTCCTCCCACCAGCTCGACCTCGTCCAGCGCCTGTGCGACCGCGTCGGCATTGTCACCCGCGGCCGCATGGTCGCCGAAGGAACCGTCAATGAGCTGCGCACAAACGGCCCCGTCCGCTTCCGCGTGGGAACCACCGCCCGCGGCTGGTTTCCGGAGGGCACGACGCTTATCGACGAATCCCCCACCCACGTCATCCTCGAAACCACCTCCGCCGGCGACGACCAGCGCATCCTGCGCTCCGCCCTCGCCGCCGGCGACGTGCACGAATTCACCCGTGTGGTCCCCGACCTGACTGACCTGTTCAAGGAGGTTGTGAAGTAATGAAAACGAGCACCTATTCCCCTCTCCACACCATCCTCACCACCGCTAAACGCGAGATCCAGATCCTGTTCAGCAAAAAGTCAGTTGTGATCACTCTGTTGATCATGCTGCTGGCCATCATCGGCGGCATCGGCTTCGCCTCCTGGCAGACAAGCAAGGATCCGGAGGAAAAGGCACAGTCGGTGGCTGTGGTGAACGTCGACAAGCAATTACTCGACGGATCCGGCCTCGAACCGCGCGATGCAGCCGACCGCGGGGAAGCGGAGAACCTCGTGCGCGACGGCGAAGTCGACGCCGCGCTGATCGCGGAAAACAACGAGTGGCAGGTCATCTCCGACGGACTCCCCGACACCGACGTGACCGAGAAGATCGATGCCCTCGCCGAGGCCTACACGCAGTCCGCCGCGCTGGAGAAACTCGGGGTCACACCTGCGGAGTTCAAGGCCGCCAGCCCTGAGATCGACGTTGTCCCAGTGAACATCAGCGACCTCGACGAAGGTAAGGACGACGAGGCTTCGGAGCAGGACTTCATCCGCCTGCTCACCGTCTTCATCCTCATCATGGTCATCGTGTTCATGGTGATCATGTTTGCCGCCCAGGTGGGCAGCCGCGTCACCGAGGAGAAATCCTCCCGCGTCGTCGAACTCATCCTGTCCACCGTCCGCCCGATCGACTTTCTCGCCGGCAAGATTCTGGGCAACCTCGTCTTCGGATTCGTTTCCACCGCAATCCTGCTCATCGCCGGTGTGATCGGGTTGCAAGTGACCGGGTTGATTGAGGATGTCTCAATCGACTGGTCGATTCTCCCCGTCATGCTCGTCGCGTACCTGCTGGCCATGGTGTTCTTCGGGGGCCTCTACGCAGCTGCCGGCGCGATGGTGCAGCGCACCGAGGACCTGCAGTCCACCCAGATGCCCGTGCTACTGCTCATCCTGGTCAGCGCTTATGTTCCCGCGTTCGGCTGGATGAGCACCGATGCCATGTGGATGCAGGTGGCCAGCTGGATCCCGCCGATTTCGATCTTCGCTGCGCCCCTGTCCTACGCGGCGGGAGACTTCACCGGCATCCAACTCGCCGGCTCACTCGCCATCGCCGCGGTGGCTACCGTGCTGGTCGTGTGGGTCACCGCCCGCATCTACCGCCGCACGATCCTCAACAACGGCCGCAAGGGCACCTGGTCCGAGGCCTTCAAGAAGTAGCTGCCTGCGCCTGGTGAACGATTTGGCATCCAGCATTTAGTGACCTGGGCTTTTGCCGGATTCTTCGCCTCAACATGTCGAATCGTTCACCAGCCCGCCTGCCGCCCCACCCATAGGGGCATAATTGCCCCTATGTCTTTAGGTGACGGCCCGCTTATCGTGCAATCGGACAAGACTGTCCTCCTCGACGTCGCGCACGCGGAGGCGGCCAAAGCACGCGCGGCGCTCTCCCCATTCGCGGAACTCGAACGCGCCCCGGAACACGTGCACACCTACCGCATCACGCCTCTGGCGCTCTGGAACGCGCGGGCAGCCGGCTTCGACGCGGAGCAAGCAGTCGACGTGCTCGAGAAGTACTCCCGCTTCCCTGTCCCACAGGCGCTGCTCATCGACGTCGCCGAGACCATGGCGCGCTACGGCCGCGTCCGCCTACTCAAGCACCCGGCTCACGGCCTCATCCTCGAAGCAGATGACGCCGCGATCCTCACCGAGATCACCCGCAACAAGAAGATTCAGCCCATGGTGGGCGCGCTTATCGACGCCACCACCGCCCCCGTCCACCCCTCCGAACGCGGCCGGATCAAGCAGGAATTGACCAAGCTCGGCTGGCCGGTCGACGACCGCGCCGGCTACGTCGACGGCGAGTCCCACCCGATCCAGCTGACCACCGGTTCGGATCAGGAAAACGCATGGGATCTCCGTGATTACCAGCAGTACGCCACCGAGTCCTTCTGGGAGGGCGGCTCCGGTGTCGTCGTTCTTCCCTGCGGTGCAGGCAAGACCATCGTCGGCGCGGCCTCCATGGCCCAGGCGCAGACCACCACGCTCATCCTGGTCACCAACACCGTGGCCGGCCGCCAGTGGCGCGACGAGCTGTTGCGGCGCACAACGCTCACGCCCAACGAGATCGGCGAATACTCCGGCGAGCGCAAAGAGATCCGCCCCGTCACCATCGCCACCTACCAAGTGGTCACCCGCAAGACGAAAGGCGAATACAAAGCCCTCGAGCTCTTCGACTCCCGCGACTGGGGCCTGATCATCTACGACGAGGTGCACCTGTTGCCCGCCCCCGTGTTCCGGATGGCCGCCGACCTCCAGTCGCGCCGCCGCCTCGGCCTCACCGCCACCCTCGTGCGCGAAGACGGCCGGGAGGACGATGTGTTCTCCTTGATCGGCCCCAAGCGTTACGACGCCCCGTGGAAAGAGCTCGAAACGGCCGGCTACATCGCCACCGCCGAATGCGTCGAAGTCCGCACCACGCTCAGCGAGGACGAACGCATGTTGTACGCCACCGCTGAAACCCGGGAACGGTACCGTATCGCGGCGTGCAGCGAGGGGAAGCTGGCGGTCGTCGATAAGCTTCTTGCGCGACACGCGGGGCAGCAAACCTTGATCATCGGCGCATTCATCGAGCAGCTCGAAGACATCGCCGCGCGCACCGGTGCCCCGCTTGTCGACGGCACAACCTCCACCAAGAAGCGCGAAGCCACCTTTGAGGCGTTCCGCAACGGCGGCATCCAGACCCTCGTGGTGTCGAAGGTGGCCAATTTCTCCATCGACCTACCCGAGGCCGCCGTGGGTATCCAGGTCTCCGGCACATTCGGCTCACGCCAGGAGGAAGCGCAACGCCTCGGACGGCTGCTGCGCCCCAAAGCCGACGGTGCGGAAGCCCTGTTCTACACCATCGTCGCACGCGACACCCTCGATGCTGAATACGCCCAGCACCGCCAGCGCTTCCTCGCTGAGCAGGGCTACGCCTACCGTCTCGTGGACGCCTCCGACCTTTAAACTGGGAGCCTATGAACCGCTTTCATTTCGACGTCGACGAGGAATTCGCCAAAAAGCACAACGAGATGCTGCGCGACACGCGCAAAGTGACCATCTCCGGCATCAGCTTGTTCGTCATCTGCGTTGTCGCCGCAGTGTTGCTGTGGACGCTGACACCGGACAATTCCGCATGGGGTTGGTTCGGAGTGATCGGGCTTATCCCCTTCGGAATTGTAATGCTCATCGTCGGCCTCATGGTTCCCCGTTCGGTTGGTGGGGCGCAAGAACTCTACGACCGCTACCCCCTCGCGCCGGCAGTTATCGCCGAGGTCAACCCCCGCGACATGGTGCTGATGGCCTTGGTGAACATCAACGTAGACGAGACCCTCCCGCCGAAGTACGCGGCAGCGTTGCGCACCGTCTCGTCCATCCCCGGCGTCGACGACCCGAAGTCGGGCATGAAGGTCCCCTCCGTCGCAGTCGGCGGCCGCCGCACCACGCGCGACAAAGACCACTGGCAGGAAGTCACGCCGATGCCCATCGCGTGGGCCACGCCCGACGAAGACGTGGTCAAAGAAGCCCGCGCGGCGATCCCCCAGGAGCAGTGGCACAAGCTGAACAAGGCGCGGGCAAAGCTTGACGATGTCAAAGCCACCCCGATGAACCTTCTCCCCCTCGATTGAAAAACGAACCCCACCTTTACCCCAAGGTTAGAATTAGGAAACTGCCAGTTAACCCGCATACGGCACACTGGGGGCGACAGTATCAAACACTGCCGAAGGGTTTTCACCGTGCGCTCCAAATCAACAACTTTCAAGCTCCTTGCCGTTTTGACCGGTTCTACGGTTGTCCTCACCGCTTGCTCCACTAACCAACAGACAGTGGAGGACACCGCCACCACCACAAACACCCAGACAGAAGCGAAAGAAGTCGACCCGGTCTACGGCGAAAAAAACGGCCTCGACCTGATCGAACTCCAGGACCAAAAGCCCGAAGTCGCCGAGGTCACGGTCGATAACAAGCCCGACCGCATCGCCATGAACATCACGGAGGACCCGTCCACCGAGATGGCCTTTAACTGGTACACCAAGGACGACCTCGACGACTCCATGTTGCGCGTCTCTGAGCAGGAAGACATGTCTGGAGCCATGGAATTCCCCGCGGAGACCACCGAGGTAACCAACCGCTACGCTGAGCGCGACAAAGACGGCTACTACATCTACGCCGCCGCCGACACAGACGAGGACGACAAGTTCATCGTCGATGATGCAGGCAAGCCTAAGGAGATCAAGGGCTACTTCACCGATGAGCAGATCACCCGCGAAAATACCAAGTGGACCTCCGACGGTTCGGAATTAGGTTTCCTTGAGCTCATCGACGTGAAAGAAAACAGCAACAAGAGCAAAGCCACCGGCCTCCAGCCGGGCAAGAAATACTACTTCCAGGTCGGTTCCGAGTCCGAAGGCTTCTCCGAAACCGGCAGCTTCACCACCTCTGACCCGAACTCCGGCGAAGTGAAGTTCATCCACTACACCGACACTCAGAACGCTTACTGGAACGCCAACGTGAACAACGAGGCAGCCTACGGCGCCAACACTCTCGAGAAGGCCATGGAAGTCGCTCCAGATGCCGCCTTCGCCGTCCACACCGGCGACTTCGTAGAAACCGCGGCAGTCGAAGACGAGTGGGTCGACAACCTCAACATGTCCCGCAAGGCGAACATCCACCTTCCGCACGCCTACACTCCAGGCAACCACGACGAGTACAACCTCGACTGGGAGGACGGCAAGGACCTCACCGCATTCAACGAGCACACCAACGTACCGGTCACCGACGGCGCGATCGACGGCGGCTCCTACTACTCCTACGACCACTCTGGCGTCCACTTCGTCGTTCTGAACACGAACGACAACAAGGAATCCGAAGACAACCCAGACGGCGGTGCCATCGGCAAAAAGCAGATGGAGTGGGCTAAGCAAGACATCACCAAGGCACGTGAAGCCGGCACCAAGTGGATCGTGCTGACCTACCACAAGCCGGTGTACTCAGCCTCCTACCACGCGCTCCAGGACGAGGACGTTCAAGTCACCCGCGAGGAATTCGTCAAAATCGCCGACGAACTCGGAGTCGACGTCGTTCTCCAAGGCCACGACCACAACCTGACTCGCACCAAGTCTTTGGTCTACACCCCCGACAGCTTCTCCTACGGCGAGGTCGAAGACACCGAGAAGGAGACCATCGACGGTGTTGAGCACCACGTCAACCCCAAAGGCGTCACCTACATCATCCCGAACACCTCCGGTACGAAGGCATACGACGCCATTTACAAGAAAGGTGCCGACCACGTCCACAAGGTCCGTCCCAAGCTCGACTGGATGACTGAAGAAGACGTCGACTACTGGAACTCTCTGTACGACATCGCCGAACAGCCGGCTGACTCCCCCAAGTTCGACCACAAGCACGAGAACTACCGCCAGTCCACGGTCCAGTGTTTCGCGGTCTACACGGTCACCGACGACACCTTCAAGATCGACTTCTACAAGGTGAAGGGCGATCTGCACAAGGGTGAAGAGCGCGAGGTTGAACTCTACAACTCCTACGGCATTGTGAAGAAATAGTACCTCCCCCAATCAATAAAGCCGGGACTGATGAGTCCCGGCTTCTTCCATGCTTTTGCAAATCCTGCTACATCAGTTGACGCACGAGCGCGGACAAGGCAACAACCACAATGAGCCCCTTGAGAAACGTGTTAGACAACCGCTTGGCAATGCGCGCTCCGACAAGACCGCCGAGCAAACTGCCCACGGCGAGAACAGCAACCCCGATCCACAGCACCTCCGCCCCGAAGAAAAGGAACGCGATCAGGTAGACCAAAGCTGCCACGCTATTCACGATCATGGACAAAAAGTTCTTTACCGGATTCACATCCTTGAAGGGGTGACCGGTACCAACGCCCATAATCGCCATGTACAGCACGCCCTGGGCAGCTGTAAAGAACCCGCCGTACATCGACGCCAAGCCCATGGCGCCAACGAGCCCAGGCCGCTTGTAGGGCGCCCCCACAGTTCCGTTACTCCCCTCGGCCTTCACCACTTGATTCTTAGAAAACGCCTCGACAAAACGCTGTTGAAAAATGACCAAAATTAGCGCGACGACAATCAAGATGGGAATCACCCAATCCAGCGCTGAGGAAGGCGTAATTAGAAGAAACAGAGATCCAGCCGCCGCACCGATCACAGTAGCGGTGATCAAAGGCCCAAGGTACGACATCTCCCGCTTGGTCTCCTCCCGGAAGCCGTAAGCGGAACCAAAAGACCCGAACATCATGCCAATCGTGTTTGTGCGCACAGCCACCCCGGGCGGAACACCCATAGCAAGAAGCACCGGCAAAGTCAGCAGTGAACCAGAGCCAACGGCTGAATTAATGATGCCGGCTAGGATGCCCATGGCGAACAGCAGCAGACCGGATAAAACACTCATTTGTAAACAGACTCCTGAGGACGGGGCTTAAGCGCACACAAAAACGGCGCCACCTTGAGGATTCTATTCCTTCAAGGGGCGCCGTTGTTAATGAAGTTTTTGGTCGGCGGTAACTTACTCTCCCACACCCTCCCGGGTGCAGTACCATCAGCGCGGGTGGGCTTAGCTTCCGGGTTCGGAATGGGTCCGGGCGTTTCCCCACCGCTATCAACCACCGACACACCTTTGGGGTTTGTCGTCATGGTCGCACCACGTGGGTGTGGTGCGGGTGTATGTAGTTTTTTTGGGTGGCCACACAGTGTGTGTGTGGTGTGTCAGATACTGCATAGTGGACGCGGGTAGACGTTTTTGTCTGTGTTTTTTGTGTTGTGCCCTAGGTTGGGTGCACGTTGTGGTTTGTTGGTTGGTGTATTAGTACCAGTCACCTTCGCACATTGCGGTGCTTCCAGATCTGGCCTATCAACCCCATCGTCTATGGGGAACCTATGAAACCTCATCTTGAAACAGGCTTCCCGCTTAGATGCTTTCAGCGGTTATCCCTTCCGTACGTAGCCAACCAGCGGTGCTCCTGGCGGAACAACTGGCACACCAGAGGTACGTCCGTCCCGGTCCTCTCGTACTGGGGACAGCCTTTCTCAAGTTTCTGCGCGCGCGGCGGATAGAGACCGAACTGTCTCACGACGTTCTGAACCCAGCTCGCGTGCCGCTTTAATGGGCGAACAGCCCAACCCTTGGGACCTACTCCAGCCCCAGGATGCGACGAGCCGACATCGAGGTGCCAAACCATCCCGTCGATATGGACTCTTGGGGAAGATCAGCCTGTTATCCCCGGGGTACCTTTTATCCGTTGAGCGACACCACATCCACAAGTAGGTGCCGGATCACTAGTCCCGACTTTCGTCCCTGCTCGACGTGTTGGTCTCGCAGTCAAGCTCCCTTGTGCACTTACACTCTAAACACCTGATTGCCAACCAGGCTGAGGGAACCTTTGGGCGCCTCCGTTACTCTTTGGGAGGCAACCGCCCCAGTTAAACTACCCACCAGGCACTGTCCCCAACCCAGATCATGGGCCAAGGTTAAGACATCCACTACGGTCAGAGTGGTATTTCACTTGCCGACTCCACACCCACTAGCGTGAGCGCTTCATAGTCTCCCACCTATGCTACACAAACCGCAGTAAACACCAATACCAAGCTATAGTGAAGGTCCCGGGGTCTTTTCGTCCTGCCGCGCGAAACGAGCATCTTTACTCGTAGTGCAATTTCACCGGGCCTGTGGTTGAGACAGCAGGGAAGTCGTTACGCCATTCGTGCAGGTCGGAACTTACCCGACAAGGAATTTCGCTACCTTAGGATGGTTATAGTTACCACCGCCGTTTACTGGGGCTTAAATTCTCCGCTTCGGACAGGTGTCCTAACAGGTCCTCTTAACCTTCCAGCACCGGGCAGGCGTCAGTCCGTATACATCAACTTAACCGTCTTCGCACGGACCTGTGTTTTTGATAAACAGTCGCTTCCCTCTCTTTTCTGCGACCCCAACACGCTCACCGACGCATGACCGGTTCACCTGTTGTGGCCCCCCTTCTCCCGAAGTTACGGGGGTAATTTGCCGAGTTCCTTAACCACAGTTCACCCGACCGCCTGAGTATGTTCTACTTGACTACCTGTGTCGGTTTCGGGTACGGGCCGTACATACACATCGCTAGAGGCTTTTCTCGACAGCATAGGATCACCACCATCACCCAATAAGGGTTACGCATCACGCCTGGCACTTATGGCACCCGCATTTCACTAGGTGCCGTGCTGCACGCTTGCACCACAATCCAATAAGTGGCGTAGCTACCAAACTGTGTCACCCCATCACTTGACTACTACAGATCAGGCCCCACGCATCACACCCACCCAACCATCAAAGATGGCCATGGCAGGCGGTCAGGGTGGTTAGTATCACCGGTTCATCATTGGGCGCATACATACGGGTACGGGAATATCAACCCGTTGACCATCGACTACGCCTGTCGGCCTCGCCTTAGGACCCGACTCACCCTGGGAAGACGAACTTGACCCAGGAACCCTTAGTCATTCGGCGGATACGATTCTCACGTATCATTCGTTACTCATGCCTGCATTCTCACTCGCATGCAGTCCACACGCCCTTACGATCATGCTTCACCCCACATGCGACGCTCCCCTACCCAGCAATACTGCTGCCGCGGCTTCGGCGGTGTACTTGAGCCCCACTGAATTGTCGGCGCGCAACCACTCGACCAGTGAGCTATTACGCACTCTTTCAAGGGTGGCTGCTTCTAAGCCAACCTCCTGGCTGTCTTCGCGATTACACATCCTTTTCCACTTAGTACACCCTTAGGGGCCTTAACCGGCGATCTGGGCTGTTTCCCTCTCGACTATGAAGCTTATCCCCCACAGTCTCACTGCCGCGCACACATGTAACCGGCATTCGGAGTTTGGCTGACATTGCTAAGATGATAGTCCCGCTCAACCAACCAGTAGCTCTACCTCCGGCACACCTACGCGACGCTGCACCTAAATGCATTTCGGGGAGAACCAGCTATCACGGAGTTTGATTGGCCTTTCACCCCTACCCACAGCTCATCCCCGCAGTTTTCAACCTACGTGGGTTCGCGCCTCCACAACCTCTTACAGCTGCTTCACACTGGCCATGGGTAGATCACCCCGCTTCGGGTCCAGGACATGCCACTTACAACACACAATTAGCATTCGCTTTCGCTACGACTACCCCACACGGGTTAACCTCGCGACATGCCGCTGACTCGCAGGCTCATTCTTCAAAAGGCACGCCATCACACACAAAGAGGTGCTCTGACGGATTGTAGGCACACAGTTTCAGGAACTATTTCACTCCCCTCCCGGGGTACTTTTCACCATTCCCTCACGGTACTTATCCACTATCGGTCACACTGAGTATTCAGGCTTACCGGGTGGTCCCGGCTGATTCACAGCAGATTCCACGAGCCCGCTGCTACTCGGGGCACATATGGCCACCACACGCACATGCACATTCACGTACAGGACTCTCACCTACTCCGGTGGGCCATCCCAGACCACTTCCGCTTACACACGCACCATGTGGACGCATCTGGCAGAACACGACCAGCCACACCCCACAACACCGCACACGCAACCCCTGCCAGGTATCACACGCACACGGTTTAGCCTCATCCACGTTCGCTCGCCGCTACTAGCAGAATCATTATTATTTTCTTCTCCTGCCGGTACTGAGATGTTTCACTTCCCGGCGTCACCCCCCGACCAGCTATGCATTCACTGACGGGTAACCGCACACAACCACGGCCAGGTTTCCCCATTCGGACACCCTCGGATCAACGCTTTGTTGACAACTCCCCGAGGCATAACGCAGTCTCACACGTCCTTCATCGGCTCAGCATGCCAAGGCATCCACCATGCGCCCTTAAACAACAAACACACACGAATAACCCAACACACAAACAAAACACACACAAACAAAAAACAAGATGCTCGCGTCCACTATACAGTTCTCACACACCACACCCACCACCACCAACCAACACACAACCATGCCAGCCAGCAAGCAGTAAGCCACCAGGAACAACCACCCACACACACAAACCATGCATGCAAGCACCATGTGCTGCCCCAGACACCCAACAGTGCACCAATCATTTCCGCCCAGCAGGCCCACACAACCATCCACACACACCCCAGCATCCAACCGGGAAAGATGCGCATCCACCTGGAATTTCAAAAAACGTCAGCAGCACCACACACAGGCACTCAACCAACAACAACCCACAACCGTGGGCCAGAAAAAATAAACTCCTTAGAAAGGAGGTGATCCAGCCGCACCTTCCGGTACGGCTACCTTGTTACGACTTCGTCCCAATCGCCGATCCCACCTTCGACAGCTCCCTAACGAGTTTAGGCCACTGGCTTCGGGTGTTACCAACTTTCATGACGTGACGGGCGGTGTGTACAAGGCCCGGGAACGTATTCACCGCAGCGTTGCTGATCTGCGATTACTAGCGACTCCGACTTCATGGGGTCGAGTTGCAGACCCCAATCCGAACTAAGGCCGGCTTTAGGCGATTAGCTCCACCTCACAGTATCGCTGCGCGTTGTACCGACCATTGTAGCATGTGTGAAGCCCTGGACATAAGGGGCATGATGATTTGACGTCATCCCCACCTTCCTCCGAGTTAACCCCGGCAGTCTCTCATGAGTCCCCAACCAAATGCTGGCAACATAAGACAAGGGTTGCGCTCGTTGCGGGACTTAACCCAACATCTCACGACACGAGCTGACGACAACCATGCACCACCTGTACACCAGCCACAAGGGAAAGACTATCTCTAGCCCGATCCGGTGTATGTCAAGCCCAGGTAAGGTTCTTCGCGTTGCATCGAATTAATCCACATGCTCCGCCGCTTGTGCGGGCCCCCGTCAATTCCTTTGAGTTTTAGCCTTGCGGCCGTACTCCCCAGGCGGGGCGCTTAATGCGTTAGCTACGGCACGAACCCCGTGGAAGGGACTCACACCTAGCGCCCACCGTTTACGGCATGGACTACCAGGGTATCTAATCCTGTTCGCTACCCATGCTTTCGCTCCTCAGCGTCAGTTACTGCCCAGAGACCTGCCTTCGCCATCGGTGTTCCTCCTGATATCTGCGCATTCCACCGCTACACCAGGAATTCCAGTCTCCCCTACAGCACTCAAGTTATGCCCGTATCGCCTGCAACCCCACAGTTAAGCTGCGGTATTCCACAAACGACGCGACAAACCACCTACGAGCTCTTTACGCCCAGTAATTCCGGACAACGCTCGCACCCTACGTATTACCGCGGCTGCTGGCACGTAGTTAGCCGGTGCTTCTTATCCAGGTACCGTCACTTTCGCTTCGTCCCTGACGAAAGGAGTTTACAACCCGAAGGCCGTCATCCCCCACGCGGCGTCGCTGCATCAGGCTTGCGCCCATTGTGCAATATTCCCCACTGCTGCCTCCCGTAGGAGTCTGGGCCGTATCTCAGTCCCAATGTGGCCGTACACCCTCTCAGGCCGGCTACCCGTCGACGCCTTGGTAGGCCATTACCCCACCAACAAGCTGATAGGCCGCGAGCTCATCCCACACCGAAAAAACTTTCCACCACCGACACTAAACGGCAGTCCTATCCGGTATTAGACCCAGTTTCCCAGGCTTATCCCGAAGTGCAGGGCAGATCACCCACGTGTTACTCACCCGTTCGCCACTCGAGCACCCAAGCAAGCTTGGGCCTTTCCGTTCGACTTGCATGTGTTAAGCACGCCGCCAGCGTTCATCCTGAGCCAGGATCAAACTCTCCACAAAAAGTTTCAACAAAACCAGTGAAACAGGCCGTGAAAAGCCCAAAACCCAACCAAAACAAACCACACCACACAACACAACAAAAACCCATCGCATCATGCAGCCTGGCAATCCAAAAATTACTAGAACAAACCCACAAAAGGGTCCATCCACATTGCCACCCCCTCCGACGAGGAGAAAAGAGCAACAACAAACATCCAATCAGCCAATGCAACCAACCAGAACAGTGTCATCCCATCAATGGTTCAAACAACACCGACCAGCACACACCAAAAAGTGCACAAACAGCCACACAAACCAACCAGACAAAAACAATTGGCACACTATCGAGTTCTCACACAACACACGCACGCTCTTCCAGATTCCGTTTCCGTCATCTTTCCGAAGCGGCTTGTTCGACATTACTTTGCGGTGACACTGCGTGTCAACTCGCTCGCAATATCTATTTTTTCTCGCCGCCATCTTCTGTTCAGTCCCGTTAACCGGTTCTTAACGTCTCGCGGCGACGAGATAGAACATTAATCCTATCGATTCATATAACGCAAATTCCAGAAGAATTACGCTCTCTAACTGCGCTTTTAAGGGCCGCCCGACCCTAGAAATACGCAGCAACCGGACCTCGTGATGTTTCAACCACATCGATATCGGTGTCGAAGATCTCCGTTAGGAGTTTGGAGCGAATGACCTGCTCGGGAGTTCCGAAAGCCACGATCTTCCCCTCCTTCACCGCACAGATGTGGTCGGCGTAGCGGGCAGCGAAGTTGATGTCGTGCAGTACGACGATGACTGTTCTGCCCAGGTTGCGTGCGGCGTCGTGCAAGTGACGCATCATCTCCACCGAGTGGGAAATATCGAGGTTGTTGAGGGGTTCGTCGAGAAGCACGTACTCGGTTTCTTGGGCGAGCACCATTGCCACGTACGCGCGTTGCCGCTGCCCGCCGGACAGCTGGTCCAAGTAGCGCCCTTCGAGTTCGGTGAGACCGAGGAAGTCGACGTAGCGCGAAATGATCTCTTCGTCTTTGCTGGTCAGCCGTCCGCTGCTGTAGGGAAATCGCCCGAATCCGACGAGTTGGCGCACGGTGAGCTTGGTGACAAAGTTGTTTTCTGGACGCAGGATCGACAGCTCTTTGGCTAGATCTTTTCCCTTGATGGACGAAAAGTCGCGCCCGCCGACCGCCACCGTTCCGGAGTCTTTTTCGAGGAGCCTTCCGATGATGGTCAGCAACGTCGACTTACCGGCGCCATTCGGGCCGATGAGCGCCGTCATTCCTCCGGAGGGAATCTCCAGGTCAATGGGGCCGATCGAGGCGTCATGCCCGTAGACTTTTTCGACCGACGAGAGTTTGATCACAGCGTCCCCTTTCTCAGGATCATGACGAGAAACACTGTGCCGCCCACCAATTCGATGATGATCGACACGATTCCTTGTGCGTAGAAGATGTGGTTCATAACAAAATAAGCACTGGCCAGAACCACGAATCCGATTAGTACGGCCATCGGGAAGATGTAGCGGTGGTCGTAGGTGTCAGCGCATTGGTACGCGAGCGTGGCCACGAGGAAGCCGAGGAAGGTCATCGGCCCCACCAGCGCGGTGGAGACCGCCATGAGGACGGAAACGAGAACCAACACGTAGATCGCGTGCGCTCTGTGGTTCACGCCGAGGTTGATCGCGGGTTCGCGTCCGAGAGCCACGACGTTGAGCGTGCGCGAATGCATATAGACCAACAGCGCCGCAGCCAGCGCCAGCGGAATGGCCACCGGGAAGTATGCGGGGTCGGCGTTGTTCACAGAGCCGAACAGGCGCGCCGTGAGCACGTCGAATTCACTTGGGGTGAGCATGCGCTGCATGAACGTCGACAAGCTCCCGAGCCCGCCGCCAATTACCACGCCAATGAGCAGCATCGCGTGCATGTTGTTGCGTCCTGTCAACAACCACGAATACAGCAGTAGGGAGAACCCGACCATGATCACCAGCTGGATCACGAACATCTCCAGGTCCCGGGCATTGGCCAGTCCTACCGCACCGAAGAAATAGACAGTCGAGGTGTGGACCGCCACGTACAGCGCCTCAAATCCCATGATCGACGGCGTGATGATGCGGTTGCCCGTCACTGTGTGGAACGCGACCGTCGCCGTCGCCTGACATAACGCCACCACAACCATAACCAGAAGGGAGTTAGCCCGCCGTTGCGCGATGAGCCAGTAGCCGCGCGTCGAGGGATCCATTGGGTTACCGTAAGACAGCAGACCCCACGAGCACAGCAGGGCCACGACCACTAGGCACGCCAGGATGAGCCAGTAGCGCCTTTTACTTGTCGACGATTGGAACGCCCCCACGTGCCTCGCTCGAGCGGGAGTGGTCTCTATTGTCACGATTTCACCTGCCTGACGATGAGAACCACGAAAACTGCGGCGCCGACGATGCCGAGAATGACCGACACGGGAATCTCGAACGGAGCGATGATGGTTCGGCCGAGGATGTCGCAGACGGTGACGACCGCGATGCCCACCAGGCAGACCCACGGCAAGTTGGAGCGCAAGTCGTCGCCGCGGAACATCGACACCAGATTCGGCACGATCAGCCCGATGAACGGCAGCATGCCCACCACCACGGTGACCACGCCAGAAGCGACGGCCACCAGCGCGACACCGAGCAGCACGACCCGCTCGTAGTTCAACCCGACATTAGTGGCGACATCTTTACCCAGCCCAGCCACGGTGAGCCTGTCGGCGAAGGTGAACACGACCACGGCGACGACGCCGACGATCCACAGCACCTCGTACTGGCCGCGGATGATGGAGGTGTACGAGCCCGCGAACCAGACCCCGAGCGATTGGAGCAGGTCAGTCTGCATGGCAAAGAAGGTCGACACTGCACTGACAACAGCCCCGAGCATGATGCCGATGATGGGCACGACCAGTGACGACTTCAACGCCACACGCCTCAAGAAACCGAAGAACACCAGCGTCCCCACGAAAGCGAACGCCACAGCGACGAGCATGCGGACGGTCAACGACGAATCCGGAATGAAGTACAAAGCCGCCATCAGCCCGAGGCCGGCCCATTCAGTGGTTCCGGTCGTGGTGGGCTCGACGAAACGGTTCTGGGTGAGCAGCTGCATGACCATTCCGCTCATCGCCATCGCTGTTCCGGAAAGAACGAGAGCGATAGTGCGGGGCACTCGTGTGGTCCAGAACATCTCGGCCCCGTCCGCGCTGCCGCGGATGTCGTACTGCCCCACTGCCAGCGAGAGCGCCAAGAGTGCCCCGACGACGGCGACACCCGCCGGCAGGGCCCAAGACGTCGATAAGCGGGCCGGCACTAAGCAGTTGCTTCCCACTTGTCGGCGAGGCCGTTGAGGATCTCGGTGTAGGTGATGATCGACTCATTGGTGTAGGTGTCCGCAGGTGCGATGTAGACGCCGTCTTGTTGGATCGCGGCGACGTTCTTGAGAGCCTGGCTGTCATCGAGCACCTTCTGGGCAGGTGCGGATTCTTCTGTGCGGACGCCGGCATCGCGGTCGAGCACCATCATGAAGTCCGGGTTCGCCTCTGCAATCGCCTCGACCGAGATGTCATCGTCCTGGTGGTCGTCGGACCCGTTCTCGATCTCGAGCGCCGGAGTCAGGCCGAACATGTCGAACAGCGGCCCCCACGTGCGCCCCACCCTCGGTGCGACGTAGCCGATCTCACCGCCGGAAACATTGACGGCCATGACCTTCACGTCCTTGTTGTAGGCGTTGCGCGCACGGTCGAGCGCCGCGTTGAAGTCGTCGATCATTTTCTGCGCATCCTCCTCGTGGCCGAAGATCTTACCCAGCCCCTCTACCTGGCGGATGAACTCTTGGTCCAGCGGCTCGCCGTCGCGCGGCTCGAGGTCGACGAGCGTGGCGTCAGGCACGAGCTGCTCGATATCGGAATTGTGCTGGGAGAAGCGCTGGCCCGAGATGACCACCTGAGGTTCAGCGGCCACGATAGCCTCGAGTTTCGGCTCGCGGTGGTTGCCGATGTCGACGATGTCCTCGTTGTCTGCGATACCCGGGATCGTCTCAGGAACCAGCGCTCGCGCCGCTGCGACTGGCTGCACGCCCCACAGGTCCAGAATCTCGAAGCTGCGGTTGTCCAGCGCCACGACCGACACCGGGTTCACCGGAACTTCTTTGCTGCCTTCGTTGTCCTCGATGGTGACGGTCTGATCCGTTGTGGCTTCCGCCGACGTGTTTGAAGCCCCGGCACTGGAGTCGTCCTCCGCAGTGCAGCCGGCGAGAGCCAAAGCGGCAGCTGCGATGACTGCGGCAGCGCCACATGCCGGACGGCGGAAAATGGATGGTTTCATGAGGACTCCTCGGATCGGGAATAGGTTAGCTTTGCACAGGCCCACTAAGAGTCAATATCTTTCAGTCAAGGTTCTTCCATTGGTCCGCCAGTTCGTTGAACATTCTCGTGTAGGTGATGACCGAAGCCGTGTCCTGCACATTCAGCGGAGCAACGTACACACGGCCCTCTTCGACAGCTTCGAGCTTCTTGAGCTCCTCGCTGCCGGTAAGCACCCGCATCGGCGGAACGTACCCTTCAGCGGAGAGGACCTTCTGCGCTTCACTGACGAAGAGGAATGTCGGCTTCGCTTTCGCCAAGGTGGGAGTATCCGCGGGATCCTCAGGCTTCAACGCGGGTTTGAGCTCGAGCATCTCGAACAGCGGCTGCCACAGCGCGTCGCCGTCGGCCGGCTGAACGGCTACCTCTTCCCCATTGAGGGACAGCGCAGAGAACGTCCACTTCTCGGAGTGTGCCTCGATGGCGCGCCCACGCGCTTCGGAAAACTGTTTGTCCAGCTCGGCGGCTTCTTCTTCGCGGCCCAGGATTCTCCCGAGGATCTGTGCTTGACGCACCATTTCCCAGTCGAGCGGTATTCCGTCGCGGGGTGAGAGATCCACGAAAGCCGCATCAGGTCGTTCCGCGGCGGCACCTTCCGTTGTTCCCGATACGACGAGATCTACCCCGCTATCCGCTTCGCGCACATCCGCGCCCATTGCTTCGAGTAGTTCGCGGGAGCGGTCGTCGAGGGCAGCGACACTCTCCGGTGCGTACGGCACGCTCTTGGTGCCCTCGTTGTCCTCGACCTCCACCGTGGATTCGCTGGAAGACACGGCCGCGGTCGTTCCTTCCGTCTCCAGCTGCCCGGATCTAGCCGACTCACCGGTAGGTGCGCAGGAAGCTCCGAAGGCCGCGACAGAAATCAACACCGTCGCCTGCGTTATTGCTCGTTTCATCGGCTCTGAATACTAGCGCATACGACGAAACCGCCGGCCAGAAACTGACCAGCGGTTTCACCGTTCGTGGAGATGCCGGGAATTGAACCCGGGTCCTTCGCCACTGCACCAGGGCTTCTCCGTGCGCAGTCCGCGCAGAATCTCTGCTCGGCCCTCCGGATCAGGCGAACATGACCGGATGACGGGCCCAGCCGGTGAAAAAGTGTCCCCTCCGCGCCTCACCGGCACGGCGAGAGGGCAAGCTCCCTAGTCGATGCCAGGATCCGGGACGGGAGCGGGCCCGGCCTGACAGACACGCGGTCGCTACTTAGGCAGCGAGGGCGTAGTCACGCTGAGAGTTCTTCTCTGCGTTTATAAAGTGCTGCGACGCTTCAATCGGTGGTCTCCAGCCTGCACCGGCACGCTTCCCCTGGTTTAGTCAGCGAAGTCGAAACCAAGTCATCCCCTTCGCTTCCTGCGGCGGGAACATGCGTTGCAACCGCAGGAGAGACAACTGTAGCGCCGATCAACCGCGCACGTCAAGCAGGTGCGACGCGCAAGAATTCGACGACGGCGTCGGGGCCGGCATCGACTGCGAGTCGGACGGCGCGAGCGACGTTGACCGGGTCCATCTTCGGACGGTCGCCGTGCTTCGGGTCGGCGAGCATGTCGGTGTCGGTGCGGCCCGGGTGGATCGAGGTGACGCGGACCTGCCCCTTCTCCTCTAAGCGGAGCGCATCGGTGAAGCCGCGCAGCGCGAATTTGGAGGCGCAGTACGCGGTGTTCTCTTCCACGCCGTGAAAGCCGGCACCGGAGTTGATGGTGATGACGAGTCCACGGGAACGTCGTAAAGCGGGCAGAAGCTCGCGGGTGAGCGTGACCGGCGCGAGCACGTTGATCTCCATGGTCTCGCGCCATTGCTCGGCGTCAATCTCGTCGAACGGCGCCTTGTGCAGCACACCCGCGGCGTGAACGACGATGTCCACGTTCTCCACGCGGCGCGCGGCTTCGACGATCGCGTCGGTGTCGCGCAGGTCGACCTCGAACGGCTCGGCACTGGGCAGCTTATCGACGACCTCGCTCGCGTCCTTCGACGCACCCACCAGGATGTGGTGGTCTTTGCCCAGCTCTTCCGCGATGGCGCGGCCGATGCCGCGGGAAGCCCCCGTGATGAGTGCAGTTTTCATGCCTTGATCCCCTTGAATTTGCGGCCGAGTTCACGCGCGATCTCGCGGTCCTCGGTGCGTTTCTTGATGTCCTGGCGGCGATCGTAGTCCTGCTTGCCCTGCGCAAGTCCCAGCTCAACCTTGACCAGGCCATCTTTGAGGTAGAGCTTCAACGGAACGAGCGTGCGGTTGCCGTCGCGCACTTTGCCTTCGAGCGTGTCGATTTCCCGGCGGTGCAGCAGCAGCTTGCGGGTGCGGCGCGGCGAGTGGTTCGTCCACGACCCCATCGAGTACTCGGGGATGTGGAGGTTGCGGAGCCAGACCTCGCCGTCGTCGATAGTCGCGTATGCCTCAACGAGCGACGCCTTGCCGTCGCGCAGGGACTTGATCTCGGTGCCCTGCAGGACAACGCCTGCCTCGTAGGTGTCCAGGATGGTGTAGTCATGGCGGGCCTTGCGGTTGGACGCGATGACGCCCGGGCCGTCCTTCTTCTTTTTCTTCGCCACGACTAGACCTCCTATTTTCGCACGTAAGAGCGCAACGCTACCTGAGCGACCAGTCCAGATGCAACAAGCGCGATCAAGCCAACCAACGGCATGACCGTCCACACCGCACTATCCGGCAGCTTGGCGATGAGCAGATTCTCGTACACGCCCGACAGCATCGGGTCGACGATCTGGGATTTGATCGCCCACACGCCGAGAGTGGAAATGACGGCACCGATGAAGACCGAGATCAGCGCCTCGAGAATGAACGGAGCCTGCGTGAACCAGCGTGTCGCACCCACCATGCGCATGATGCCGATTTCCTCGCGGCGGCTGTACGCGGCGAGTTGCACCATGTTCGCGATGAGGAACGCGGCAGCCAGTGCCTGTGCTGCGGCAATGAGGAATGTCGCGTTGCGGAAGGAATCGAGTGAATCCGCCACGCCCCGGACATCGCTGGCTTGGTCCGCGACATAGGAGACCTGCGGCATATCGCGTACCGCGTCGATCGGCTCAGTGTTCGTCGGATCTTGCAGCCTCACATGCAATGCCGCCGGCATCGAGTCCTTCGATGTCTCTTGCACGAGCACCGGATCGGATTCCTTGAACAATTCCACGAATCGCTCGTAGGACTGCTCTCGGTTACGGAAAGTCACAGATTCCACGCGGTCGTCCGCTTGCAGCTTGTCGCGAATTTCCGCGCAGCTTGTCGACGAACAGTCCTTGTCTCCTTCAGAAATCTTCTCGTCCAGCTCCACCATGACCTCGACACGGTCCAAGTAGAGGTCCTTGGTCTCGCTCGTAACCTTTGACATGAGCACGCCCGCGCCGACCAGCGCCAAGGAGAGCGCCGTGGTGATGATCAGGGCGATCGTCATGGTCAAGTTGCGCCCAAGACCGCGGAATCCCTCGCGGAAAATGAAACTCCAGTTCATGCTTATGCCCCCATCGTTCCGTACACACCGTGGCTCTCGTCGCGGACGAGCTTGCCCAACTGCAATTCAATGACCCGCCGACGCATATCGTTGACTGCGCGCGCATTGTGCGTGGACATGATAACGGTCGTGCCCATGCGGTTGATGCGGGCAAGCAGCGCCATGATGTCGTCGGCGGTGGAAGGGTCGAGGTTGCCCGTGGGCTCGTCGGCAAGCAGCAGATGCGGACGGTCCACGAAAGCGCGCGCGATGGCCACTCGCTGCTGCTCGCCTCCGGAGAGCTCGTTCGGCATGCGGTTCGCCTTCGCGTCGAGCCCCACGATCTCAAGTGCCTCGGGGACCAGCTTCTTGATCTTCGCCTTCGGCTTGCCAATCACCTCCAGTGCGAACGCCACGTTGTCGTAGACGTTGAGCTTGGGCAGCAAGCGGAAGTCCTGGAATACGTAGCCGATGGACTGACGGAGCTTGTTCACCTCCTTGCCCTTCAACGCATTGACGTGAAAGTCGCCGAAATAGATGTCTCCCGAGGTCACGTTTTCCTCGCGGATGAGCAGCTCCAGAAACGACGACTTGCCCGAACCCGACGGGCCGATCAGGAAGACGAACTCACCGTTGTCGATCGTCAGCGAGATGTCGTCGAGAGCCGGCCTCGTCGATGTCGGATAGACCTTTGTCACATTCGAGAAAGTGATCACACGTGCCACTCTAGTGACAGAATTCAATGTCCGGGAAATCCCACTCCCCGAAACCGCAAGTGGGTTACGAGCTTTCTGACTGCTGCTCGGCCATCCTCCACCGAATCCCCGCTTCGAGAAACCCGTCGATGTCCCCGTCGAGCACCTTGTGCGGGTCGCCCACCTCGTAGTTGGTCCTCAGGTCTTTGACCATCTGGTACGGGTGCAGGACGTAGGAGCGCATCTGGTTGCCCCAGCTGGCGTTACCTCCGGCCCCGAGGGCATCGAGCTCGGCCTTTTCTTCCTGCCGCTTGCGTTCCAGCAGTTTGGACTGCAGGACGTTCATGGCCGATGCCTTGTTTTGAATCTGGGACTTCTCGTTTTGGCAGGTCACCACGATCCCGGTGGGTTCGTGGGTAATACGCACCGCGGAGTCGGTGGTATTCACGGACTGGCCTCCGGGCCCGGAGGAGCGGTAAACATCGACGCGGATATCGGAGTCCGGGATGTCGATGTGGTCGGTCTGCTCCACCACGGGCAGGACCTCGACCTCGGCGAAGGAGGTCTGGCGCCGGCCCTGGTTGTCGAAGGGCGAGATACGCACGAGCCGGTGCGCGCCCTGTTCAACCGACAGCTGGCCGTACATGTATTCGCCGTGGACCACGAAGGTCGCGGACTTGATGCCGGCCTCTTCAGCGTAGGAGATGTCGTAGACATCGACCTTGTGCCCGCTCTTTTCCGCCCAGCGGGTGTACATGCGCATGAGCATTTCCGCCCAATCAGCGGCGTCGACACCGCCGGCACCGGAGCGGATATTCACCACTGCCTCGCGCTCGTCGTATTCGCCGGACAGCATCGTCGTCACTTCCAACGACGAGATCTGGGCTTCGAGGTCGGCCAGTTCTTCGCGGGCAAGCGATGCGTCGCCTTCTTCTTCGGCGAGCTCGTACATGACCGGCAGGTCCTCGAGGCGCTGACGAAGTCCCGTCACCTTGCGCAACCTCGCCTGCACGTTGGACAACTCCGTGGTCACCTGCTGCGCATGATCCGGATCGTCCCACAAACTCGGGTCGGCGGCCTGTTGCTCCAGCTCACGCGCGCGTGAATCCATCTCATCCAAGTCCATGACCGACTCAATCGTGGTCAAGGTGGTGTCTAGGGATTGAATCCGGTTGCTGGTCTCTGGCTGCATAGGTGCGAAGTCTAGTGGACATCGGGAATCGCCCTTGCACGCCCGCCGGAACGCCTACACTGTGAAACTGCACCCACACGGGCGCCCGTGGCAGCGGGCTGAGATCGCACTGACTTTCAACGCCGTGCGAGCACCGTCCGAACCTGTCTGGTTAGCACCAGCGAAGGAAGTAAGGAGCAGCTCATGGCTGATATTTACGCGACCGAAATTCACCCGAAGCACTCGTACGCCCCCATTGTCAAAGATGCTCTCGAGGTTCCGGAGACAGCGATTGAGCTGGATGATTCCCCGTCCGGCCCGAATGAGCCTTTCCGCGTCTACCGCACGCGCGGCCCGTGGGCTGAACCGGAGGAGGGCCTGCCGGACCTGCGCAGCGGATGGATTAAGGACCGCGCCGATGTGCAGGAGATCCCGGGCCGCGCACGCAATCTTGAGGATGACGGCACGCGCGCGCTGAAGCGGGGGGCGCCCAGTGAAGAATGGCGCGGTGCGGCTCGACCAACGCTGCGCGCTAAGAACGGCAAGCGCGTCACCCAGATGCACTACGCGCGCAACGGCGTGATCACCCCGGAAATGAAATTCGTGGCCCTGCGCGAGCACTGCGATCCGGAGAAGGTCCGCGAGGAGGTCGCTGCTGGCCGCGCGATCATTCCGAGCAACATCAACCACCCGGAGAGCGAGCCGATGATCATCGGCAACGCATTCTTGACCAAGATCAACGCCAATATTGGCAACTCCGCAGTGACCTCCTCTATCCGCGAGGAAGTGGACAAACTGCGCTGGGCCACCCGCTGGGGTGCGGACACGGTAATGGATCTGTCCACGGGCAACGACATCCACACCACCCGCGAGTGGATCCTGCGTAATTCCCCCGTCCCCATCGGCACGGTGCCGATCTACCAGGCTCTGGAGAAGGTGGGCGGTATCGCCGAGGACCTGACGTGGGAGATTTTCCGCGACACTGTCATTGAGCAGGCTGAGCAGGGTGTGGACTACATGACCGTGCATGCGGGCGTGCGGTTGCCGTATGTCCCGCTGACGTCGAAACGCGTCACCGGCATCGTTTCCCGCGGCGGCTCGATCATGGCCGGATGGTGCCTCGCGCACCACAAGGAATCCTTCCTCTACGAGAATTTCGACGAGCTGTGCGAGATCTTCGCGGCATACGACATCGCCTTCTCGCTCGGCGACGGCCTCCGCCCCGGCTCCGTCGCCGACGCCAACGACGCCGCCCAATTCGCAGAGCTGAAGACCATCGGTGAGCTGTGCAAGCGTGCCTGGGACCACGATGTCCAAGTGATGATCGAAGGCCCGGGCCATGTGCCGCTGAACATGATCCAGGTCAACAACGAGAAGGAAGAGGAATGGTGCGGCGGCGCACCGTTCTACACGCTCGGCCCTTTGGTCACTGATATCGCCCCCGGTTACGACCACATCACTTCCGCCATCGGCGCCGCTAACATCGCCATGGGCGGCACCGCGATGCTCTGCTACGTCACCCCCAAAGAACACCTTGGTCTGCCGAACAAGGATGACGTGAAAACCGGCGTGATCACGTACAAAATCGCGGCCCACGCCGCCGACGTGGCAAAGGGCCACCCGGGTGCCCGCGACTGGGACGACGCGATGAGCAAGGCCCGCTTCGAATTCCGCTGGAACGACCAGTTCGCCCTCTCCCTCGACCCCGAAACCGCCCAGGCGTACCACGACGAGACTTTGCCCGCCGAACCCGCGAAGACCGCGCACTTCTGCTCCATGTGCGGACCGAAATTCTGCTCGATGCGCATCAGCCAGGACATCCGCGACGAATTCGGCGACGCGATCGACGAGGCGCTCGACGACAAGAATAAGAAGCTCATTGCCGATCTGGGCATCCCGAGCTTCGCCGGGGGCACCGATTACCGTCGCGGCGAGCGTGAGATGGCCAAGGAATTCCATAAGCTCGGCTCGAATGTCTACGTTCAGGAATAATGGCGGCTGTGTCTACCGCAGCTTTCATTGAATCGCACCGCAATTCCACCGATGCCGAGCTCGCCCGAGCCCTCGTCGAAACAGCCGGGGGTTTGGCGCTGAGCATGCGCGACGACGGCCTTGAGACGGGCCAGAAATCGTCCGTGTCGGACGTTGTGACTAATGCCGACACCGCCGCCGAGGAATTCGTCGCGGGAGCACTCGAGGCGCTGCGCCCCGAGGACGGGATCGTGGGCGAAGAGGGGGCGGAGAAGACGTCGGCAAGCGGGCGCACATGGGTGATTGACCCGGTTGACGGCACGTACAACTTCGCATCGGGCTCCGATTATTTCTGCTCCGCGCTCGCTCTCGTCGAGGGCGACGTACGGGAACCGGCGCGGATTCTGACCAGCGCGATTCACCGCCCCGCGCTCGCCACCACGTGGGTCGCGGAGGACGGCACCGCGACACGGAACGGATATAAGCTCGAGCCGCTTATCGACGCTCCACTGCCCCACCTCGCCCTCGCCACCTATCTCCACCCGACATCGATGACCGACGACGGGATCCGGAACGCATGGCTGAGAGCCACGAACAGTGCCGCCACCGTGCGCATGTTCGGCGCCGGCTCCATCGACCTAGCCACCGTCGCATCCGGCGGGATCGGCGGCTGGCTGCAGCACTCCGTGGCCGATTGGGATTGGCTCCCCGGCAAGGCGCTCGTTGAAGCTGCCGGCGGTAAGGCAGTCAAAGTCGGCGCCGGCGGGGTCACCTGGTGTGTCGCCGGAAACCACCAGCTCGTCGGCGAGCTGGTAGCTAAGCTTGAGCAGCATGGCTAACTACTCTGACGACCTGGCCCTCGCTCTCGAGCTCGCGGACCTCGCCGACGCAATCACGTTGGAGCGCTTCGAGTCCGCCGACCTCAAAGTGGACACCAAACCCGACATGACCCCTGTCTCCGACGCCGACGTGGCAGTCGAGAGTGCCTTGCGCGAGAAATTGGGCACCACCCGCCCCGCCGATGCGGTGCTCGGCGAAGAATTCGGCGGCAACGTGCAGTTCTCCGGACGCCAGTGGGTCATCGACCCAATTGACGGCACCAAGAACTACGTTCGCGGCGTCCCCGTCTGGGCCACCCTGATCTCACTTCTCGAGGACGGCGAGCCCGTCGTCGGCGTGGTCAGCGCTCCAGCCCTCGCCCGCCGCTGGTACGCCAGCAAGGGTGCCGGGGCTTGGCGCACATTCGCCGACGGCAGCGTCACCCGCTTAGGGGTGTCGGGGGTTGGGGCGCTAAGTGATGCGTCGATAAGCATCTCGTCCTTGAGCGGCTGGCGCGACCGCAACTTGCGCGACCAGCTGATCGCGCTGACCGACGATGCGTGGCGTCTGCGCGGCTACGGCGACTTCTTCTCCTACTGCCTTGTGGCGGAAGGTGCCGTGGACATCGCCGCTGAGCCGGAAGTGTCGCTCTGGGACTTGGCTGCGCTGTCCGTCCTGGTCAGCGAAGCTGGCGGCCGATTCACCTCGCTTGCCGGCGAAGAAGGCCCCCACGGCGGCGATGCCGTGGCCACCAACGGCCTGCTGCACGACGAGGTGCTCGGCCGCCTGAACTAGCGCGCTAAACGGAAACCGTTGCCCACGCCCGGCACGGCGTTAAGGTCCCGAATGATCGCGTCAATATTCGTGGACACCGTCGGGGCATGGATCGGCCCCTGCAACGGCGTCGAGCAGGCCAAGTTGGCGAACCTCGGGATCGAACTCCCGTTAACCATCCCCACCAGCCGCGTCCCCGAGTACAGCGGCGCACCGGAGTCCCCCGGCATCGCGCACACCTGCGATTGGATCCGGACCCCGTCCGCCATCCAGGTCATTCCACAGGTCACGCCCGTGGCGTAGCCGTTCTTGCACAACGTGTCCCCGGTTCGCGCCGCCCCACCCGTCGAGTGGATCGTCGTGCCGTTGTAGCTCGCGGTCAGGTCAGCCCTGGGCCCCAGCTCGATGACGGAGTAATCGAGCGCGCCGTTCTTCCGCGCGATCCGACCTGTGGGACCCGCGGCGAAGGAGTCCGCCGCAACTACCTGGTCGCCGATATTGCCACAGTGCCCAGCGGTCAAAGCCACCTTGCGCCCCGCGGCATCCGTACCCACCGCGGCGACAGTGCACATGCCGTAAAGACCGACGTAGATCGGCGCACCCGCCCCGAACAATGCGCGCCCCCGGGCCGCCGCGTTCTTCGCTTCCGGGTTAGCCCGCTGCGCGTCGAACCACGACCCGGGCACGCGGCGCAGCACACCGTCCGCGAACGGCTTGCCCGCCATCACCTTCGCCGCCGGATCAGTGCGCCACTGGTAATTGGGGTCAGTTTGAACCTGCGCCTGCGCCTGCGGCGCAGCCACGAGCCCCAGAGTGGTCAACACGGCAGCGGCCATTGTCCGGATCTTCATACGGTCATCCCTTCTCTCCCCAGTGGAAATGAATGATCCCACCGTACCCCACTGTGAGCTCTCTACAATGGCGCGCATGGCCAAGGATCAACATCCAGAAAACACCCCCGGAGGCCCCTCCGTGAAAGACGGCGAGCTGTACGAACACCTGCGCGAGGAAGGCAACTCCAAGTCCAAGGCGGCCGCCATTGCCAACGCCGCGGCGGACAGCTCCCGCCAGGAGGTGGGCGAGAAGGGAGGCAGGTCCGGCTCGTACGAGGGCTGGAGCCGCGACGAGCTCTACTCCCGCGCCCAGGAGTTGGATATTCAAGGCCGTTCCGACATGACCAAAGACGAGCTGATTGAGGCGCTGCGCAATGACTGACCTGGATCTCCGCTGCTACTTCGTCACCGGCGCTGGCGCGCCCGACACCATTGTTGAAACCGCCCGCGCGGCCGCCCAAGGCGGCGCTGGCATGATCCAGGTGCGCAGCAAACCCATCAGCGCACGCGACCTGTACGACCTCGGCCTGTCCGTGGTCACCGCCGTGCACGAGGTCAATCCCAACGCGCATGTGCTTATCGACGACCGCGTCGACGTCGCCCTCGCCCTTGCACCGCACGGTGTCGCCGGCGTGCACATCGGCCAAGACGACCTGAACCCGCGCATCGCACGCGAACTCCTCGGCCCCGACGCCATCATCGGCCTGACCACCGGAACGCTGGAGCTCGTCGAGCAGGCCAACGACTACGCAGATGTGATCGACTACATCGGGGCCGGGCCTTTCCGCGACACCCCCACCAAGAATTCCGGCCGCGTGCCTCTGGGCCTCGAGGGCTACCCCGCCCTCGTCGCAGCCTCCCGGCTCCCCATCGTGGCCATCGGCGATGTCACCGTCGAAGATGCTGAGGATCTTGCCTGCACCGGCGTCGACGGCGTGGCTATCGTGCGCGGCATCATGAACGCCGAGGATCCGCGCAGCTACGTCGGTCGCGTCGTGGCCGGCGTCGACCAAGGCCACGGTCAAAACTAACTGGCGAAGCTGTCGGCCCATCCTCGATCCTCTGGCCTCCACTACCTCGTAGCTGCAGTTTTGCAAAACGCGTGCCTTGCCCCCATCGCACGCAAAAAAGGACTCCGCATTACGGAGTCCCTGCGGTTTTTGGTTCCTACTCCTCCATCTCGGCGAAAGCTTCCTCGACAGAATCGTGTTCCTCGCGGGATTCTTCCCACACTTCCTTCGCGGCGGACAGATTCACCACTGCGATGATTGCGCCGACAATGATGTCGAACCAGGCAGTGGCCCACACGAAGGTGAGCAAGCCGGCAACAATGATGAGAATGTTGGCCAGTGCATCGTTGCGTGCGGCCAACCAGGCTCCCGTGGCAAGGGAGGAACCCTCGTTACGTAGGCGCAGCAGAATCACCGCACAGATCAGGTTGACCACGAGCGCACCGAGCGCTACCCCAGTCAGTCCCTCGGGTGACGGCGGCTCCGGGTCGAGAATTTTCATCACGACGGTCACGATCGCGGCGACCGCCGGGATGAGGATCAGGGCGGCGAGGACGGAACCGGCGGTGCGACGTCGAGAAGCGGGCCACGCAACAGCGAAGAACACCAGCATGTTGATGGCGGTGTCCTCGAGGAAATCCGCGGAATCGGCAAAAAGAGACGCCGAACCGATCGCGATGGCGGCTGCGAACTCGACAAAGAAATAGCCGAAGTTCAAAAGCGCCACGATCAGAACGGCGCGACGGATACGCTGTTCAGTCATGCTCTGCAGAGTTCAGTCATGCTCTGCAGAGTTTAGTAGGAGCTGAATCCGTCCTCGGACAGCGAGTGCTTCTCGTCGCCGGTGATTGCCGGGTTGAACACGGAGACCAAGATCAGGTCCTCATCCTTGCCGCCGCGGAGGTAGTGGGCGTCGTGCTCGTCAAGGACGTAAATGGTGCCCGGGGTGACCGGGTACACGTTGCCCTCGGTGTCCTCGACCTCACCGGAGCCGCCGATGCAGTAGCAGGCCTCGAGGTGGTTGCGGTACTGCAGTTTGGACTCGGTGCCAGCGCGGACGACGGTGTGCGCGACGGCGTAGCCCATGTTGTCTTTCGCGGTCAGCAGGCGCTCGGAGGTGCCGCCGCCCCACTCGACCTTTTCCACTTCGTCACGGGAACGGGTGAACATAGCTGTCTCCTTTGTTCGGTTTCAGTTCCCTTTCCACGCTAACACCCATGACACGAGTCATGCCCAGATCGTGACTGCAGGGCTACAACCGCTCACCCGCCCTGAACTGGAATGTGAAGCATGATCGAAACACAGAACGTGAGCAAGCATTTCGGCCCGGTGAAGGCCGTCAACGATGTGAGCCTGAGCATCGGTCGCGGGGAAATCGTCGGCCTGCTCGGGCGTAATGGAGCAGGCAAGACCACCCTCGTGGACCTCATTCTCGGGCTGACCAAGCCGACGAGCGGCACGGTGCGAGTGGCCGGCATGACCCCCGCTCAGGCGGTCCGGGAGGCGCGCATCGGTGCAGTCATGCAGACCGGCGGTCTCCTCGACACCGTTACCGTCAAAGACACTCTCGCCATGATCGACTCCACCCACCGCGACTCGATCGGGGTTGAGGCCGCGATCGAACAGGCGAATCTCACGGAAATCCAGGATCGACGGGCGGGCAAATGCTCCGGCGGCGAACAGCAGCGGGTCCGCTTCGCGATTGCTTTGCTGGGCAAGCCTGAGATTCTCATCCTCGACGAACCGACCACCGGCATGGATGCCACCAGCCGCCACGAGTTCTGGGACTCGATGCGCGCCCAAGCCCACTCCGGGCGCACCATCATCTTTTCCACGCACTACCTCGAAGAGGCGGAAAACCTCGCGGAGCGCATCATCGTGCTCGATCGCGGCGAGCTTATCGCGGACGGCCCGACAGACAGTCTCACCGCCGGCGCGAACAAGAAACGGGTCACAGCGCAGTCATCGCAGGGGCTTATCGACGTCACCACCCACGACTCCGACTCCTACGTCCGGAAATTACTCACCGAGACCGATGCGCACGACCTGACCATCACCAGAACGTCCCTGGAGGACTCGTTCATCGCGCTCACCTCAGATACCGCAAGCAGCAAGGAGCAACTATGACCACGCTGAAATTCGCACTGTACAACCTCAAACGTCTCAAATCCGACGCCTCTTCGCTGTTCTTCAACATCGTCCTTCCAGTCATCCTCTACCTCATCTTCGGGGCTGCCCAGCAGTATTCAGATGATGAACTGGGCAACGGCAACGTCGCTGCCTTCGTCATGCTCGGAATGGCCCTTTATGCGGGCATCTCAGGAGCTGTTTCCCAGTCGTCTTTGGTGGTCGTGGAGCACAACGGCGGATGGGGGCGGCAGCTCGCGCTGACACCTCTGACGAATATGCAGATCGCGGTGGCGAGATTGTTGGTCATCATTGTCAATGTCGTGCTGCCTGTGGCTGCAGTCTTTCTCACTGGCGCGTTAGTCGACGCGAAGATGGACGCCAGCGCGTGGTTCTGGAGCTTCCTCATCACCGTTGCGGTGGCTTTGCCGTTCGGCTTCTACGGTCTGGTCTGGGCGCAGGCGATGAAATCTTTCACGGCGGTGTCGGTGGCCGCTACGTCAGTCACGCTGCTCGCCTTCGCGGGGAACACGCTGTTCCCATTGACGAATAGCTTGATCGACTTCTCACGGTTCACTCCGATGTACGGTGCCACCATGCTGTCGCGGTGGCCGCTCGCCGAAGGACTGCAGTTGATTCAGGACGAGCCCTACGAGGTCACCGACCCATTGTGGCAACCTGTGCTCAGTATCATTGCCTGGACTGTCATCTTCGCGGTGATCAGTCTGGCCTTGGACAGCCGCGAGAAAGGGCGTGCGTGATCCAGAAGACGAACGGTGGCCACTACCACCTCGTTAAAGCCGGCATCTGGCTGATCCTCCTAGTCAGCCCGCTCGCCGGCTTGCTCACCATGGAGCTCCCCACCTGGCAGTACGTAGCCGGTGCCGGGTTGATCGTGGTCTTCGGTGCGGTGTACCTGTGCGCGCGCACGATCCGTGCGCACGGCAATGACACCGTTAACGCGGTGTTGTGGGTGATCGTTCTCCTACTCCCGTTGATCGGCGTGACCGCCATCATGGGGGTCTGGGGCGCAACGATGCTGCCGTACATCACGGCCGTGACTGGGTCACTCATGCCGGTGCGCATGCACACGCTCGTCGATCTCGCCATCATCTCGACGTTCGGTGTCTACGTGTTCCTCACGGGCACCGTGACAACGTGGATATTCTTCGGCGCGTCAGTGCTCACCGCGGTAACAGTGGGAACGCAGGTCAGCGCGACCAGGCTTAGCGACGAGCGCATCCACCTCGCCGCCGAACTCGAGCTGGCGCGGCAACGCGAGTCGATTTACCGGGACGTGCACGATCTGTTGGGGCATTCACTGACAGTGATCAACGTGAAGGCGTCGTTGGCGCGCAAGCTGGTGGACGTCGATAAGCAAGAAGCGGCGAAGGAACTGGATGAGATCGTGGAGCTGTCCCGCCAGTCGCTTGAGGATGTCCGGCGCGCTGTTCGGACATCCCACACGCCGTCGCTCACCACGGAGGTGGAAGCCGCGCGATCGGCACTGGCGGCCGCTGGAATCGAGCCGCGAATCAGCGTTCACGCAGACACCGAGTCCCCGCTGTTCGGGTGGGTGCTGCGGGAAGCAGTCACCAACGTGATCCGGCACTCGCAGGCCACGGAGTGCGAGATCACAGTCACCCCGCATAAGCTCGTCGTGGCCGATAATGGCATCGGTTTGCCGCCGGGCACACGCTTAGCAAGCGTCACCGACAGGGTGCGAGCCGCGGGCGGTTCACTCGTGGTTCCGCCCACTGATTCCGGAACACGGCTGGAGGTAACGGTATGATCCGGGTGCTCATCGCCGACGACCAAGGGCTGCTCGTCGGAGCGTTGTCTGCATTGCTCAACCTCGAGAAGGATATAGAGGTCGTAGCCACTTGCCGTTCCGGCGATGGTGTCGTCGAAGCGGTACGGGAGCACAATGTGGATGTGGCGTTGCTCGATATTGAAATGCCCGGCCGCACCGGCCTGGAGCTCGCTGCCGACCTCGCGGGATCCTCGTGCAAGGTGCTCATCGTGACCACGTTTGGGCGACCCGGATACCTGCGCACGGCCTTAGAAGCCGGGGCTTCCGGTTTCATTGTGAAGGACACTCCCCCAGACCAGCTTGCCGACGCAGTGCGTCGCACACACGCCGGTCTGCGGGTCGTCGATCCGCAGGTCGCGGAGGAATCCCTGTTCACTCCGCCGTCACCGCTGACTGCGCGCGAGGTCGAGGTCGCCCGTGAGGCGCTCACCGGTGCAGAAATCAAGCAGATCGCGGCGCGGTTGAACCTCTCCACGGGGACGGTGCGCAACTACATTTCGGCGATCATGACCAAGACTGGAGCACCCAACCGCTTTGCAGCCGCGCGCACCTGCGACGGCAATGGCTGGCTCTGAAAAGAGCGTAGGTTGGATGGCGATATGGCAGAACAGAAGATTGCAATCCTCGGAGCAGGCATCGTCGGCCTGTCCACCGCGCTGACGTTGGCAAATCGTGGCCACAACGTGACCGTCTACGATCCGGAGCCTGTCAGCGGCGCGACCTGGCACGCGGGCGGCATGCTCGCACCGGCGGCAGAGGTGGTCTACAAGCAAGACCCGCTGTTTCCGCTGATGATCGCGGCTGGCAAGTGGTACCCGGAACTGATCGAGCTGACGGCGAAGCACACCGACAAACCGACCGGCTACCGCACCGAGGGCACTCTGGTGGTGGCCAAGGACCGGGCGGACAAGACACACTTGGAGGAACTGCGGGAGTACCAGGAGCTGCACGGGATGACCACGGAGCGGATCACCACGCGGGAGGCGAGGAGGTTGGAGGGGGCGCTGGCGCCGTCGATAAGCGGTGCCGTGCATATTCCCGGCGACCACCAGGTCCGTCCGAGGCTGTTCGCGGCGGCGTTGCAGGACGCGTGCGCGAATGCGGGCGTCGTGTTCGTGGAGGAAGCGGTACACGACGTGGCGGAGGTCGAGGCGGACCAGGTCGTGCTGGCCAACGGGCTCGGCGCGCGGGACACGACCGGCTGGTTCAACGGCGAGAATCCGCTGAGGCTGCGCCCGGTGTACGGCGACATGGTGGAGCTGCGCGTTCCAGAACATCAGCGGCCCCTGATTGACCGGGTGATTCGTGGCTTCGTCGAAGACCGGCCGATTTACCTGATTCCGCGCGAAGACGGCACCCTCACGATCGGCGCGACGACGCGCGAGGACGATCGCGCGGAACCGCAGGCGGGCGGGGTGCTGCAGCTGCTGCGCGACGCCAGCGAGATCGTGCCCGGCATCGAGGAGTGCGACATCATTGAGGTCCACGTCGGCGCGCGCCCCGGATCACCGGACGACTTGCCGTATCTCGGCCGCGTCAGCGACCGCGTCGTGGTGTCCACCGGCTACTTCCGCCACGGCATTCTGCTCGCCGCGATGGGCGCCAAGTGCGGGGCCGCGCTGGTCGAGGGAGAGGAACCACCCGTAGAGTTGGGGGCCTGTGATCCCCTGCGCCATTCAAGGAGGAACTAATGCAGCTAGTCATTAACGGTGAAAAGGTCCAGACGGAAGCGGCGAATGTCGGCGAGCTCTTGCGCGAGCGTCTCGGCGAGGTACCGGCGGGAACGGCCGTAGCGGTGAACGGCGAGGTCGTGCCCAAGTCCGAATGGGAATCCACGCAGCTTATCGACGGCACTGCCGTCGACATCCTCACCGCCGTGCAGGGAGGCTAGCCCTTGCTGGAAATCGCAGGCAAGCAATTCAACTCGCACCTGATCATGGGCACCGGCGGCGCGAGTTCGCAGGACATGCTCGAGCGCGCACTGGTGGCGTCGGGCACCGAGCTGACCACGGTGGCGATGCGGCGCTTCGCCGCGAAGCAGGACGGCGGAGGCGAATCCGTCTTCGACCTGCTGAACCGCCTGGACATCGCACCGCTGCCGAACACCGCCGGTTGCCGCACCGCGCGCGATGCGGTGATCACCGCGAAGCTCGCTCGGGAAGCACTGGGCACTGACTGGGTGAAGCTCGAGGTCATCGCCGACGACCACACGCTCCTACCCGATGTGGTGGAGACGGTAGACGCGTGCGAGCTGCTGATTAGCGAAGGCTTCACCGTCCTCGCCTACACCTCCGACGACCCCGTGGCGGCGAAGAAGCTTGAGGATCTCGGTGCTGCCGCGGTCATGCCGCTCGGCTCCCCCATTGGCACCGGTCTGGGCATTTTGAACCCGCACAATATCGAGCTGATCTGTTCTCGTGCTTCAGTGCCCATTCTCATCGACGCAGGCGTGGGCACTGCGTCCGACGCCGCATTGGCGATGGAACTAGGCTGCTCCGGTGTCTTGCTAGCAAGCGCCGTTAACCGCTGCCAGGACCCGGAGGCCATGGCGCGGGCCATGCGCTTGGCAGTCGAGGGCGGGATGCTCTCCCGTGGCGCGGGGAGGATTCCGAAGCGGGAGCACGCGGTGGCGTCGTCAAGTTTCGAGGGCCTAGCGAGCTGGGCAGATCAGGTACTGTAAAGACGTCTTGCCGCTGCGGCGTTTACACCAATAGGGGCCACGACTTTGTGAAGTGCCTGAGTTTCGTCGACACCATGCCCGGCCACCAGTGCCACCGCCGCGGCCAAGTCAACTCCATGATGCTCGGCACCGGCGACGCCTGGAACTGCGCGGACCGCAACGACTTCGCTGGCGCGCCCGCGATGGGCCCGCTGCAGTTCCGACGCATTAACAACACGCTCGTGTTCAGCGACCACGCCGGCAACTTCCTCATCGGCGACCGGCAGTTCAACCGCGTCATCCGCGTGGGCACGATCGGCGACATCTACGCCGACCGCGGCCGTGTGATCGCGTTCAATTCGCCGTTGCGCGGGTCGTCGATACCCGCGGGCTCCTCGTTCTAAGGGGCAGCGCGCTTATCGGCGCTCACCCTCAATCTCCACCGGTGTGCCCTCCGGCACTTCTACCTCGACCACTTCAACGACATCTTCGCCGTCCTCTTCGGTCTCGGCTTCGCCCTCGATGACGAGGGTCTCGGTGAGGCGTCAGGTCTCGTTATCGTAGTCGTACTCGAGCTCAGGGCGGTCGATCTCGTTGCCCTCCTCGTCGTAGCCCGGCGCGGGCTTCGCATCCGCCTCCTCGTACTTCTCGGGGGTGTCGGTCTTCTCCCACTGGCGGGAACGGAAGCGGCGGTCCGCGGCCGCATCGTCACTCATCGCTTTGACCAGGGAGAACATCATGATGAAGTAGACGATGAAGAACGGCAGGGCGATAATGATCACCACTTCCTGCAGGGCTTGAATACCGGAGTCGCTGATGAACAGCAGTGCGGCGGTGACCACTCCCACGGCCACGGCCCACGCCACGCGATAGTACTTCGGTGTGGCTTCCTCTTCGCCGGTGGTGAACATGTCCATCACCAGTGCAGCGGAGTCAATCGAGGTGACAAAGTAGAAGACGATCACGGCTAGGGCGACTGCGCCGCTGACAAAGTACAGGGGGTACTGCTCCAGAAGGGTGAACAGTGCCTGCGGGGTCTCTCCATCCTCGACAACCGGGCCGGTCAACACACCGGGGTTATTGAGCTCAACGTCGATCGCGGTGCGGCCGAAGGTGGCGAACCAGATAATGTCGAAGACAGTGGGCAAAAGAATGGTGCCGGCAATGAACTGGCGCACGGTTCGGCCGCGTGAAATACGGGCGAAGAACATGCCCACATACGGCGACCAGCAGATCGTCCACGCCCAATAGAACGCGGTCCAGGTGGCGTGCCAACCCGGATTGTCGTTGTAGGAGTCGACCCAGAACATCAGCTCGGGAAGCGACGACGCGTAGATGCCGAAAGATTCGGTGACGTGCTCGATGATCTTCAGGGTCGGACCAACAGCGAACAAGAAGATCAGCAGACCGATCGAGCCGATGATGTTCAGGTTCGACAGCAACTTCACGCCCTTATCCAGGCCCGTGGCCACAGAGATGGAGGCGCAGATAGTGATGAAGATGATCACGGCCAGCTCGACCCATGTCACCAGCGGGACACCCCAGAGGATGTTCAGGCCGGCACTGATCTGCAGCACGCCCAAGCCAACGGAGACGGCGAGGCCGAAGACGGTGCCGATGATGCCGATGGCGTCGAGAAGCTTGCCCGGCCACTCGTACACCTTCGAGCCCAGCAGCGGCGAGAAGATCGACGAGTAACGGCGGGCATCTTGCGCTTGTAAATGAAGTAACCCATGGCCAGGCCCGGCAAGGTGAAGATCACCCACATGTGGATACCGAAGTGGTAGTAGGTGAACTCGAACGCTTGGCGGATGGCGTCGCGGCTCATCGACTCGTAACCGCCGCGCGGCGGGTTGTACGCGTGGTGCAGCGGCTCGGCAGCACCCCAGAACAGCAGGGTCGCGCCCATGCCGGCGGCGAACAGCATCGAGAACCAGACGGGGAGAGAGTACTCGGGTTCATCGTCGTCGTCACCGAGCCGGTAGTTGCCGTACTTGGACACGAACAGCACGATGAGGAAGATGAACACCGTGGACACACCGCCGATGTACAACCAGGCGAAGTTGTCCATCATCCAGCCGGAGACATTCGAGTAGAGCTCGCGGGCACTGTCGCCAAAACCAATGGTGAGAGCCACGAAGGCAATAATGAATCCGACGGCGGTGAAGAAGATCAGCGGATCAGCGCGGAATTTGCGCATGGTAATCGGCCCCAAATCTTAGGTGGGCGGTCAATGTCCCGAAAAAGTCTAGGACATTAAGGTGGCGAGTGTGATCAACCTTCCCGAGCAAGAACTACGCCGCACCGCCCGCCAAATGAATCTGCCCGGATTCGGGCCCGAGCAGCAGGAGGCACTCCACCGCGCGCACGTGCTGGTCATCGGCGCGGGAGGACTCGGTTGCCCTGTCATGCAGACGCTCGCAGCGACAGGAGTCGGGCACATTTCGCTTATCGACGACGACGTGGTCGACCTCACCAACATTCACCGCCAAATTCTCTTCGGGGCCTCTGACGTAGGCCGCAAGAAGATCGAGGTGGCCGCGGAGCGCCTGCGTGAACTTCAGCCTGACATCGAGGTGACGGCGATCGAGGGGCGCATGGATGCCTCGAATGCCGTGGAACTGCTTGAGGGTGTGGATGTGCTGATCGACGGCTCCGACACCTTCACCACTAAATTCATGGCCGCGGACGCCGCGGAGATCACCGGCACTCCCCTGGTGTGGGGATCGGTGCTGCGCTACCGCGGCGACGTGGCGTTGTGGTGGTCCGGCCCCGGAGCACCCGTCGACGGCGTAGGCATGCGGGACCTCTACCCAGACCAGCCCGACGCGGACTCGGTGCCCGACTGCGCCACCGCAGGCGTGCTGGGAGTTACCACCAGCGTGGTCGGCGGACTCATGGCCACCGAGGTGATCAAGTTCGTGACCGGTGTTGGTGAGGCACCGGTGGGGACACTGCGGATGTACGATGCCCTGACCACGCAGATCCGCAGCTTTGCCGTTCGCCGGGACCCAGGCCGCGAGCTGGTCGCCGCCTTCGGGGACTACGAGGGTGCAGCCTGCGCGGTGCCGGCGGAGGACAATTCCGAGATCCTCGACGCAGTGGCCACCGGTGCCGTTGTAGCGCTCGATGTACGCGAGGAGCACGAGAAAGCGCTGAAAGACATCTCGGCTGCTCGGGGCGAGCACCTCCCCACCTCACGGCTCGAGGAGAATCCTACGCTCGGCGACGAATTCATCGACACTCTTGCCGAGGGCACCGATGTGGTGGTGTACTGCGCGTCGGGGAAAAGGTCGCAGGGGTTCGTCGATAAGCATGCCGCGGATGCTGCGGAACGCGGGATCTCGCTGACAAGCTTGCCTGGCGGCGTGAACGCGCTCTAGCGGTTGATGCGGTTTGCCAGCGTGCCCGCGAGCGACGAGCAAATGGCGGAACCGACGAGCACCAGAATGGTGTAGAGAATCCCGGTGACCCCGAGCTGGCTCAGGATGAACCCGGTGAGCAGTGCGCCGACGACGGCTCCAATGATGGCGATGATCCAACGACCCATTGTTTCCTCCTTTTTGGTGGTAAGCGTCCACCATCGTAAGAGAAAACCGATAGCGTTGGGGCATGACTGACAACACTGCAACGCAACTGCCCCGCCCCGAGATCGACCCCGACGGGCTGCTGGAATACTCGGCTGTATTCAGCGACCGCTCCTTGAACCACATGTCCGCCAAGTTCATCGGCATCATGCAGGAGCTACAGGCCATTCTGCGCGAGACTTACCACGCCCAGTCCGTGGCCGTGGTTCCCGGCGGCGGCACCTTCGCAATGGAATCCGTCGCGCGGCAATTCGCCCGCGGCAAGGACGCGCTGGTCATCCGCACCGGCAACTTCTCTTACCGTTGGTCCCAGATTTTCGACGCGTCCGGCGTGGCCAACAACGTCACGGTGCTGAATGCGGAACCGACCTCCGACGACGAGCGCGCCTCCTATACCCCGCCGGCCATCGAGGACGCGGTCGAGCGGATCCGTGCAGAGCGCCCAGATGTCGTCTTCGCGGCGCACGTGGAAACCGCCGCAGGCCTCGAGCTGCCGGCGGGTTACATTTCCCAGCTCGCCGACGCCGCCCACGAGGTCGGTGGCCTGATGGTCCTCGACTGCGTCGCAGCCGGCACCAAGTGGATCAACATGGAAGAAACGGGCGTGGACATCCTCATCACCGCCCCGCAGAAGGGCTGGTCCGGCTCCCCCGCCACCGGCTACATCATGTTTTCCGAGGCCGGCCGGAAGCAGCTGGATAACACCACCTCCGACAGCTTCGCCATGGACTTGGCCAAGTGGACCGCCATCTCCGAGGGGTACGTCGACGGCTCCGCCGCCTACCACGCCACCATGCCCACCGACACGATCGCGCACAACCTCGAGCTGATGAAGGAAGCCAAGGAGGTCGGCTTGGACGAGCTGACCAAACGCCAGGTGGAGCTGGGAACCAAGGTGCGCGAGACGCTGGCGGAGCGGGGCTTCGTGTCCGTCGCCGCACCGGGGTACGAGGCCACCTCCATCGTGGTCATGCACGCCACCGCCCCAGAGCAGGCCACCGGCGCCGCCTTCAAGCAGGCCGGCATCCAGATCGCCGGCGGCGTCCCGCTGCAGGTCGGCGAGCCGGAGAGCTTCTCCACCTTCCGCATCGGTCTCTTCGGCCTGGACAAGTGGGCCGACGTCGACGGCGCAGTCGCGCGGTTCGCTGAGGCGCTGGATAAGGTGGCCGCCAGCTAGCGGGTGCCGGTTGGCGAACCTCGGGCCGCAAACCCAGCTAGCCGGGTGCCGCGCTGAGGGTGCCCGCGTTGGGGGCCACGCTTAACGGCGGAGGGCTGGGATGACGTACTCGATGAGCTCGTCGATCTGCTCCTCCGCAGACCGTTTGCTGGAGCGGAAATTCACCATGACGTGGCTGATCCCCACCGCGCGCTGCGAGTGCAACAGCTCGATCAAGGTGTTGCGGCCGAGGCGGTAGCCGAAGCTGCCGCCGGCGGCAGGCGCGTCCGGATCCTCGTGCAGGTCAAGCCAGAGCGATTCGGCAAAGGGCTTGAAGGCGGCCGGGGTGCCCTCGGCACCTGATCGGGCTGCCCAGTCAGCGACCGCGGCATTCCAATTGCGCACGTTCTGGCGCTGGATCTCCAATCCCTTGTGGTACATCAACCAGCCGTGGGCATGCTCGGCGCGCCACTCGAGGGTTTGCTGGCACGAGCCGGTGGCCAGCAGGGGAACCTCACGGGCCAGGGGTTTCGGCACCACGTCTGCGCCGCCCATTCGGCCGCCGGACCAGCGGATGGGGGTGTGGGTGGTGAGGGTGGCTCGTCGATAAGCGGCGATTCTCTCGCGGAACTCCTCGTCGCGGTTGCCCTTGTCCTGGCCGAACGCGGGGAACTCCTCGGGGCGGTCGCCCGTGGCCACGCCCATGAGGAAGCGGCCGCCGGAAAGCCGGTCGATGGTTCCGGCGCGCTTGGCCATGAGCAGCGGGTGCTGGAATGGCACGACGATGGCGGCGGTGCCGAGCGCGATCGAAGAGGTGTCCGCGGCTATGTAGCTCAGGTACATCCAGGGGTCGTAGACCTGGCCGACATCGCCGAACGTCTCGACGCGCAGCGGGATGTCGCGCACCCAGATGGCGGCCACTCCCCCAGCCTCGGCCTTGCGGATGAGGCGCAGCTGGTTGTCCAGGCTGTCGAGCGGGTTCTCCTCTGCGTCTTCCTCGATGGGCAAGGTGAGTCCGAAGGTGAGCTCGCCCGGCCGGAAGGTGCGCTGGAAGCCGGGGAGCTGCCAGTGCGGTGTGTCGGAAACCTCGAAGAGCGGGTTCACAGCGCGATCCATCCGACGAGGGCCGCACCGATGACCACGGCCCACGGCGGGACCTTCAACGAGGTCAGCGCGGCGTAGCAGACCACAGCGATGGACAGCGTGACCACGCCTGTGATGCCGGCGGTGAAGACCGGGGTGTACAGCGCGGCACCGAGAATGCCCACCACTGCGGCGTTCGCGCCGGCGAAAGCGACACCCGCGCGCGGCATCGTGCGGAGGCGCTCCCAGAACGGGATCGCGCCGAGGACGAGCAGCGCCGCGGGCAGGAAGATCGCGACGGTGGCAATCGTCGCCCCCAACGCCCAGTTCATGCCCTGCGCACTCGCACCGAGGAAGGACGCGAAAGTGAACAGCGGGCCCGGCATGGCCTGGGCGGCGCCGTAGCCGGCGAGGAAGGTGTCGTGGTCCACGAGCCCGGGGCCGACCGTGACGGTCTCCAGCAGCGGCAGCACCACGTGGCCGCCGCCGAAAACGAGGGCGCCCGCGCGGTAGAAGGTGTCGAAAATATCCGCGCCGGTCGTGCCGATCAGCCTCGCCACCAGCGGAAGCACAAACAGCAACGCGAAGAACAGCACCAGGCAGACGATGCCGAAGGTGCGCGACCCGCTCTCAGCCTGGGGCTGGTCGTCCGCCTCCTTCTTGACGCGCAGGAACGCCAGACCAGCAACAATGCCGAGCACGATCGCCCCGACCTGGATGAGCGGGTGCGGCACGAGCAGAACGAGCACCAGCGCAGCCACGGCGATCGCGGCGTGAATCTTGCCGGTGACCAGGTTCTTCGTCATGCCGTACACAGCCTGCGCCACGACAGCGACAGCCGCAGCCTTCAGACCGAGCAGCCAGCCTGCCTCGCTGATATCGCCCAACTGCGCGACGCCCAGCGCGAACGCCACCATGAGCAGCACCGACGGCAGCGTGAAGCCCACCCACGCCAGGAACATGCCCAGGTACCCGGCGCGCTGCAGGCCGATCGCCATACCCACCTGGCTCGACGCCGGCCCGGGCAGGAATTGGCACAGCGCCACCAGGTCGGCGTACTGCTTGTCCGAAAACCACTTCCGCTTCTCCACGAATTCGTCGCGGAAATACCCCAGGTGCGCCGTCGGCCCGCCGAACGAGGTGCAGCCGAGGCGGAGGAAGATTCTGAAGATGCACAATGGCGAAGTCATGCAAGCTCCCTTCGTTCCACCTGTTCCATCTGTTGAATTTTAAGGCGAGATTCCCTTCAAAGATAGTAAAACTCTGTACGTCACTTGTTGGCCAGATATGACTAAAGTTGCAAAAAGATGCCGGCTGGATCTGGATGAGCTACTATCTTCGGAAACCCTTTGGAGGGCTTAAGTATAACTAGGCGACACGAATATCGCCGGAAAGGAACACATGAGGTTTTATAAATTTGGTGCTACTCTCCTGACCGCATTGGCCTGTGGCGCTATGCTCCCAGTTGCCGATGCTGCGCCTAATCTGCCTGAACTCTCAGCACCCATCGCTCCTAACCTTCCCCAAGTCCCTAACCTTCCCGCGCCTAACCTTCCCCAAGTCCCTAACCTTCCCGCGCCTAACCTTCCCCAAGTCCCTAACCTTCCCGCGCCTAACCTTCCCCAAGTCCCTAACCTTCCCGCGCCTAACCTTCCTCAAGTTCCTTCGCTTCCTGCGCCTAACGTTCCCCAGCTTGAAGAATTAGAGCCGGCCCCACCAGTCAATAGCCACGTTAAGGAAAGCTACGTCAGCTTTGGCGACTCAGTAGCTGCGAATCCGACCGCCTTGGATGTCACCGTCTACCGAGCGAAGCTGAAAAACCCCTCGATACAATGGCCGACGATCCGAGAAGGTTTTTGTGCGCAGGACCCCAACAATTTTGCAGCTCAGGCCGCGCGAAGCACCGGTCTGCGCCTAGAAGACTACTCGTGCCCCGGTGCCACTGCTTATGTAGAACCTACGGAAAATGATTCGATTCCACATGACACAGTTCGTCAGCAAGTTGAACGAGCCATCAGGGATGGCAGTCTTGATTCCAATACCCGGCTGGTCACCATCAGCGCTGGCGTGAACGACACCTACCAGCCCAGTAACTTCCCTTCAAAAACCACCCAGGAACAACGGATGAAACGCTTCAACGAGGCGATGGTGGGAGCAATTAATCGCATCAAGGAAACCGCGCCTAGCGCCAAGGTGATCATCCTCGGGATTCCCGATGAGACAGATGGTTTCAACCACACCTGTGGATCTAATCTTTTAAACGTTACCAGTCACTGGTACTTTCCGTTGGTAGCCTACTACCAAGACGAAATTCGCGAGCAGCAGCGACGAGCTGCCGCTGATACGAATAGCGAGTTTCTTGACATGGTTGCCGAAATTTCCGTAGAAAGCGGAAAGAATGGTTGCTCGAACGATCCGGGCCGTTACGGCGCTTCCATTTCAGACGATGCCTCACACAAGCTCGCAGGCCACCTAACCGATGCCGGACACGTCTACTACGCTAAGCGCATTACTGAAACATACTTCAGTTAACCAGTCCATCCCCCTCTGCGTAGGCAGCTAGATACAGAAAGATTGATACACATGACACCCGAATTCGCCCTTATGCTTATCAGGGAGTATCCGTTGACCACTCCACTGATACACCTCACCGGTTTTCCAACCATCGAAAATTTTTGGGGGAGAACTCTTAACGCCTGGCCAAGCGTTAAGCAACCTTTAGAACTTTCATTTCAGGTAGCCGTTAACGCTCTACCTAAATTCTAGAATCCATAAGCGACTTTCTAACGGTCTAAGGAATCATCATGACGTCCAAAACCTCCGAACGCCCTAGGCTGGGCTCATCGAGCGTTAACCCTGACACCGCTATCCCCGGGCCGAAATCGTACCCGCTAATCGGAACCGCCTATTCACTCGATCCACGCAACATCGTTCAGTCCGGAACGCGATTGGCTGAAAAACACGGGCGTTTTTATCGACAAGAGATACCCGGCTCTGCACCGTTCTACGTGGTGACCTCTTTCGCCTTGGTCGATGAGCTCTCAGATGAAACCCGTTTTCATAAGGTCGTCCACCCCGCCCTCCAAGAAGTAAGCGGATTCTCTGGTAACGGCCTTTTTACCGCCGAGTTCGACGATCCGGAGTGGGGTAAAGCACATCGAATTCTTATGCCCGCTTTCAGCCCAGTTGCTCTGCGCGGAATGTACCACCGCATGGCAGACATCGCAGACCAGCTTATGCTTAAGTGGTCGAGAGCACGAGCCGATGAAGAAATTGATGTCGCTGGTGACTTCACTAGATTGACGCTCGACACCATTGCGCTCTGCTCATTTACATTTCGCTTCAATTCATTCTATACGGAAGGCTTTCACCCCTTTATCGACGCAATGGGTCGTGGCTTGAATCATGCCGGCAAGCGAGCCCATGCTTTGAAGATTCAGAAGAATCTTGGTCTTATTGGCAATCACCAGTTCAAGAACGATGTCTCGGTCATGCAGGACACCGTTGATAGTTTGATTAGGGAACGACGAAGGAATCCTAGCCCAGAGGGCTATGAAGACGTTCTCGATGTCATGATGAATGCAACCGATCCTGAGACTGGGGAGCGTCTGACCGACGAAAACCTACGCTATCAGTTGATTACGTTTCTAATTGCAGGCCACGAGACAACTTCTGGGCTGCTCAGTTTCGTTCTCTACGAATTGATGCGTAATCCCCGAGTCTTAACCAAGGCACGCGAAAACACCGATTCGGTCCTCAACGGTAGATTCCCTCAATATGAAGATCTCAAAGATCTAAACTACATTGATCAAGTACTTCGTGAAGGTCTAAGGAAGTACCCCACTGCTCCGGCATATGCAGTAACACCTTTTGAAACTACGACGATTGGTGAGAACGGTGGCACAGGAGGAACCCCAGTAACTGTCAACCCTGGAGACACGCTGTTGGTTCTCCTCGGACACATGCATCGTGATCCGGCCGTATGGGATAATCCCGAGGAGTTCAGACCGGAACGGTTCGATCCTGAGAATGCCAAATTAATACCTCATAATGCGTGGAAACCATTTGGAAATGGGCAACGATCGTGTCTCGGCCGCTTCTTCGCGCTCCAAGAAGCCACCATGATGCTTGCGTTGATTGTTCAACACTTGGATTTCAACTTCGCAAATCCAAGCTATGAACTGGAAATGCTTGACGGCCTAACTTCGAAACCGAAAGACCTGTTCGTCACTATCCAACCGAGGGAAGAATATCCGTACCTCGGACCCAAGCGCTACGACGAGCCTCCCGCTGACGCTCCCACGACAGAAGAGACACCAATCACAAAGGTCGATGCTCCTCCGAACGGGTATAAGCTGCGCCTGCTCGTAGGTTCTAACGCCGGAACCTCTCGTAGTCACGCTGAAGAATTAGCGGCTTTTGCCAAAACACAAGGCTTCGAAGTCGACATGTCTGATCTCGATGATGCCGTCAATTCTCTGCAGGGGGGCGACATTGCAATCGTAGCTACCAGTTCATATGAAGGTCTCCCCCCGGATAATGCAAAGCGTTTCTTCAATTGGATAACAGGCAAGGAAGCACCGTCACTAACAGGTGTGAAATTTGCTGTGCTTGGCAGCGGTAACTCAGACTGGGCAGAGACGTTCCAACGCGTTCCAGCCGAGATCGACGAGGCCATGGAATCTCGCGGAGCCATACGATTGATTGATCGCGGTGTAATTGACATGAAGGGAGACTATCTCGCCGACTTCGAATCTTGGTCAAAACGACTTTGGTCAAAACTCGCAGCCGATCTCGATCTTTCGTTCGATGATCACAGCAAGTCAGACTTCGTCGAGGTCACAGTAGTTGATGCTGGGCGTCAGAATATGTTGGTAGCCGAGACAGACGGCCCATTCGTCGAAGCAGTAGTCACCAGCGTTCAAAAGCTATCCACAGACGTTGATGGGACCATGAACGAGAAATTCAAGGCTGTTCTTGAACTTCCTGAAGGGATTTCATACTCGACAGGCGATTACTTAGAGGTACTTCCGAAGAACTCGTCATCCGGTGTCAACCGCGTGTTGGACCATTTCCAATTAGCAGGGGAAGATCGCATAAAGCTTTCCGGTTGCTCCACGTTCCTGCCCATAGACCAAGTATTGACAATTAATGATCTACTTGAAAACTACGTTGAGCTTGCAACACCGTTGAGCAAGCGGCACCTGGATCTAGCAGTTGCACAGTGTCAATGCCCACCCGAAAAAGCTCAACTATCGCAACTCGCTGAAACCGAAACTTACAACGAGCTGCTCGAGAAGCGGACCTCGCTCCTAGATTTCCTCGAAACTTTCCGATCTGTAGACTTCACCTTCGGCCAGTTCATTTCAATGCTTGAGCCGCTCCGAGCTCGTCGCTACTCAATCTCGTCGTCTGCTCTCGGTGAACCGACAAAGCCTTCTTTGACCTTCTCCCGCATCGAATCTCCTGCATGGTCAGGCCGTGGAACCTTCACTGGCGTTTCTTCCAATTATTTAGCGAAACAGCAGGCCGGTTCTAAGATCTTGGTTTCGGTAGTGCCCGGAAATAAACATTTCCAAGTGGAGCCAGATCCATCCATACCAATGATTCTTATCGGCGCTGGTACTGGGATCGCCCCCCTCCGTGCATTCATCGAGGAACGTGCAACACGTTGCCACAATGAAGGCATCACACCAGCTAAATCTTTGTTTTTCTATGGCTGCCACGGCCCCGAATCCGACTTCCTATATAGCGAGGAACTCCATGAGTGGGAGAAGGATGGTGTAATCGATGTTCGCACCGCGTTCTCACGTCACCACAGTCGAAGCGAAAGCGGTACGGACATTAAGTATGTTCAGGACCGCCTCTATTCGGATCGCAATGATGTGTTCAATCTTCTCGAGAAAGGAGCGAAGACCCTCGTTTGCGGAGATGCCAAGCGGATGGCCCCAGCGGTCCGTAAGACTTTCGCAAAGATAATCTCGGAGCACCGAGGCTTCAATGAGCAACAGGCTGCTGCAGAAGTCAGAAATATGGAGCAGGAACTCTTTACTTATGTAACAGAGGCATTCACCTAATCGAGCACACCCCGCTACTGAAAGGAAGCGCACATGTCTAAATACACTCTTCACCCCGATACCGACCACGGGGTACCAAAAAAGGAAATCATACGTCAATTTTTCTACTTCTTGAAAGTCATCCGAAAGAACAACATCTTCGAGCTCGGCTCTGTCGCCGATGTCAAAGCAGATGCTAGAACCATTAAGCGTTTTGGCTCGCTTGAAAGCGGCGGCCTTGCCAACACCGCTCGGCGTCATCCAGAACGCCTGGGGCTTGTAGATGACGACGGAGAGCTGACCTACTACGAGTTCTATGACCGTGTGGTACGGCTGGCTACTGGTTTGATGCAAAATGGGGTCCGCGATGGAGGTAACCTAGCCGTCTTGGCTTTGAATGGTCGTGCTTCCATTTTCCCACTGTGCGCCCGCCAGTTCGTCGGCTATCACATCTTCATGATCAACGCTAATAGTTCTGGACCCCAGATCGAACGGGTTCTAGAATTCCACGAGGTGGAAACCCTCATTGTCGATCAGAGTTTCTACGACCGGCTCACCGACAAGACCAAAGAGAATTGCACCGTCATCATCGGGCATATCGACGACCCCGGAATGCTTCCAGCAGATGCCCTTACAATGGACCAGGTCATCGAGAGCGGTTCCACAGATCTCGATCTTCTACCTGAAAAACCTACTAAGTCACAGCATGTGGTAATGACATCAGGAACGACGGGCATGCCTAAGGGTGTAATCCGAAGGCAGCTGAAGTCCCCCCAAGGGATCGGACCCCTGCTTGGAACCGTCCCGTGGCGGAGAGGTATGTCCGTTCTATTAACCGGGGTGCTGTTCCACTTTTACGGGTGGGGCAATATGCTCATGTGCATCTTCACCGGTTCAACAATCGTTACGCAGCGGAACTTCGATTCTTCTAAGGCTCTTGAACAGTTCGAAAAGTACGACATCAATGCTTGGATCAGTTCAGCCTCTCGTTTACGAGAGATGATCGCTCACCTCGACCGGAACGCAACCGACCGAGTAGACGGTCTAGAATTCATCACTTCTTCCGGTAGCCCACTAACCTCATACGAGGTCGAGAAAGTAAATGAGAAGTTCGGAAAAGTTTTCCACAACTGCTACGGGTCAACCGAGACCTCAGGGTTAGCCATCTCCGATGCTGATGAGCTAGCCGCAGATCCGACACTCACAGGCACTATTCACCCCGGTTCAGTTATCGAAATTCGTGATGACGACGGCACTCTTCTACCGGACGGTGAAATCGGCGAAATTTTCGCCGGCGCATACGATATGTTTGTTGGCTACACTGACCCTTCAATCGAGATCAAGACCAACAACAATCTTTTGCGAATGGGTGATCGCGGCTATCGACGCGGTAATCGGCTTTACGTTAAAGGTCGAGCAGATGACCTTGTAATCACACAGTATGGCGAGAAAATCTTCCCTTCGGAGATTGAGGATCTCCTCGTTCGGGACGAAAGGATTGACGATGTCCATGTTCATGGTGTCTCAGATCCTCACTATGGGCAAGCTCTGCGAGCCTACGTAATTCGTGAGGACGGGGTAACCGCAAACGAACTCGACGACGTGGAAGTGCGACGAATCGTGACGGCTGGTCTTTCAGATGCTCATGCACCGAGAGATGTATTCTTTGTGGCCGATTTCCCGCGCAACCCGATGGGCAAAGTGATCCGGCCTGAACTTCCCGGACAATCTACCGTTTAAGACTGTTAATCTACGTTCTCTGCACTGCTCCCCCGTTAGTTGCCTGCTGATGGGGGAGCAGCCCTTTTTCAGAACAACCGAATCCAACAACGCCTCAAAGGACTGCCCCGATACAGTATCTCGACCTCAGAATGGACTTCTAAAGAGAATGAAGCCTCATTTTCCTATGTGACGTAGGCTGTTTTGGGTTCCTTCCGGTCAAGTCCCGGGTAGTGGTGTAGCCGTCTAGCTTTCGGCTCGGTATTGAGTTCGGGATTTGGTTAGGCGGTTAGCTGGTGTTTGTCGCCGTGATCATCTTCTGGGTGGTGCATGAGTTGGTTGGTGTGTTCGAGTGTAGATAGTGACATGTAGCGTTTTTGCTGGATCCAATCGTCGTGCTGCTCGGCTAGGACAGGGCCGACGAGCCGGATGATGGATTCGCGGTTCGGGAAGATGCCGACGACGTCGGTGCGCCGGCGGATCTCCCGGTTTAACCGCTCGGTGGGGTTGTTCGACCAGATTTTTGTCCAGACTGGTTTCGGGGCTGCGGTAAACGCCAACACCTCATCGAGTCATTCCTCCAGATAGGCCGCGATCTACGGGAATTTCGGCTCCAGCAAATCGACTACCTCGCGGGCTTCTCCCCAGGTGGATGCGGCGTCAGGTTGCTGGAAGATTGTCTGGAACATCGCAGAGACCATCGGCCATTGTGTTTTCAGGACCTTTTCGTAGAGGTTTTTCGCAAAGTGGGTGCGGCAGCGCTGCCAGGATGCATCAGGAAGCACTTCGGAGATGGCGTGCTGGATGCCTTCGTGGGCGTCACTGGTGACAAGGAAGACACCACGAAGCCCGCGGGCTTTTAAGTCCTGGAAGAAGCCTTTCCACGATGCGTTGGATTCCGCAGTGGCGACATGCATGCCGAGCATTTCGCGGTAGCCGTCGGCGTTGACTCCGTTGGCAAGCAGCACGAAGCATTTGACCACCCGGCCGCCTTCGCGGACTTTGATCGTGAGCGCGTCACACGACAGGTAGGCGTACCCACCGGGATCGAGTGGGCGGTTTTTGAAGTTTGTGACCATCTCGTCGAGTTTTTCCGACATGCGCGAGACGTGAGATTTCGACATATTTGCAATCCCAAGGGTTGCCACAAGGTCATTCATCCTGCGGGTGGAAACCCGTTTGAGGTAGCAGGTCGCGATCACTGTCGATAAAGCGCGTTCGGCCCGTGAGCGGCGCTCTAACAGCCAGTCTGGGAAGAATGCTCCGTGGCGCAGTTCCGGCATTGCGACATCGATAGTGCCCACACGGGTATCAAGGTCGCGGTAGCGATACCCGTTGTGGTGGTTGACCCGCTCGGTAGAAGCGACGCCGTACTCGACCCCGCAGACGGTGTCGGCTTGGGCGGAGAGGATCTGGTTGATAAACCCTTGCAGCATCTGGCGCAACAGATCCGGGGAGGCCGGTTCCAGCAGATCGTCCAGATAGGTTGCAGGGTCGATAGAATGCGGAGCAGCGGTCATCGTCATGTGCCTTTCGGTGAGATGTGGTAGTTGAGTCGAAAGGTTACTGACGGTGGCCGCCCCTGTATTTCCCAGGGCCCACCATCAGAAAGCGTTACACCACACTAAGGGACGCAACCTGCAGTCCGCCTGACCACTGGAAATTTCGCCGTCAAGAATAAGCGCCAGCTTTCCGCCGGTGTCGAATTCGCGCTGACCTCCATGGGCCGCGGCGGCGCTGACGACCTCATCGCCGGACCGTTACGCATCGGTTCGCCGGGAGTCATCTCCGCGACCCGTGTCGCCGAGCAAGGTCTCCTGGGCATGAACTTGCCGGTCCAGTACATGGAGTGGGCTGACCACAGTTACGGAATCATCCACTACACGCGTGAATCCGCCACCTTCGAATACTGGTTCCAGAACAAGTACGGCCCTTCGAGCCCTGACGTCCTGGCACACCAGATGAATGCGTGGGCGAAGGAAGACACGTCTCACCACACCCCGCGCTATCCCCACCAGATCGATGCTGTGACCCTGCACGGTCTGCCAGTGAAAGCAACTGCTGGCGCCCGTTCTGAGGCGCCGGCTCCGGCCGCGAAATTGCAGGCGAGATAGCCCGGGGCTACCCCCGAAAGGCGTGTGGAATAGCCGGGCCCGTGTGAGTAACTACACAGATCGGTCTGCTTTGGAAATTCCCAGTTAAGCTTGGATTTGGTCCCTTTTGAAAGGGGTTTCCTATGAGAGCAGTTCGCTATCACGGCCAAAAAGACATCCGCGTCGAGGAGATCGACACGCCTGTCGCAGGCCCCGGCGAAGTGCTGATCGACATCGCTTGGTGCGGCATCTGCGGCACCGACCTGCACGAATACCTCGACGGCCCGATCTTCGTCCCGGATAAAGGTGCCCCGCACCCGGTGACCGGCGAGGAAATGCCCGTCACGCTCGGTCACGAGTTCTCCGGTGTGGTCGCGGCACTCGGCGAGGGCGTGGACGACATTGAGGTCGGCCAGCACGTGATTGTGGAGCCGTATGTCCTCCCCGACGATGTCGACCCGAAGAAGCCGGGTCCGTACAACCTGCACCCGGACGTCAACTTCATCGGTCTGGCCGGTGGTGGCGGCGGCCTGTCCGAGCAGATCGCGGTCCAGCGCCGCTGGGTCCATCCGATCAACAACGATGTGCCCCTCGACGAGGCGGCATTGATTGAGCCGCTGTCTGTCGCCCACCACGGTTTCGTCGCCTCCGGGGCTGGCGAAGGCGATGTGGCGCTCATCGGTGGCGCGGGTCCGATCGGCCTGCTCACGGCGGCCGTCGCTAAGGCATACGGCTGCACGGTGGTCGTCTCCGAGCTGTCGGAGCTGCGCCGCCAGAAGGCGCTCGATGCCGGCGTCGCTGACTACGCTATCGACCCGTCGTCGCAGGACCTCAAGGCCGAGATCCAGAAGATCACCGACGGCAAGGGCACCGATGTCGCCTTTGAGTGCACCTCGGTCAATGTGGTGCTCGACCAGCTCGTCGATTGCCTCAAACTGCAGGGCACGCTGGTCGTCGAATCCATCTGGTCAAAGAAGGCCGAGCTCGACATTCATGCAGTGGTAATGAAGGAGCTGACCCTGCGCGGAATCATCGGCTACGCGCACGACCACCCGGAGACCATCAAGCTGGTCGAAGAGGGCAAGGTCAACCTCAAGCCGTTCATCACCGGCAAGATCGGCTTCGATGGCGTCGTCGACGAGGGCTTCGACACCCTGATCAACCGCAACGAGACCGCGGTGAAGATCCTGGTGTCGCCGGAGCTCTAACGCCAAAGCAAAATCCCCTACCGGGAATTTCTCCTGGTAGGGGATCAAAGTTGGTAGCGGGGGCCAGATTCGAACTGACGACCTCTGGGTTATGAGCCCAGCGAGCTACCGAGCTGCTCCACCCCGCGTCGGGCGACTTCTCGCCTGCTGCCGTGATCGGCAACGGCGTTAACTATACGCACATGGCCATGGAAGGCCAAATCCCCTGGTCCCGACGTTGCGGGCCAGGGGATTGTTCACCCGGTGTTCACCGGAGGCTCTACTGGAGCTTCTGGTAGTTCTCCACGGCACGGTCGAGCTTGTCCAGGGCGCGACCGTACTCCTCGAAGGAGCCGTCGCGGGCGCCTTCGAGTCCGCGGAGGGCCTCGTTGATCTCGTTGAGTGCGCCGTCCTTGTTGTCCGAGGGGGCACCGTTGGAGGCGGTGTCCTCGGCGGTCTGCTCCCCGTCCTTGGCGTCGCCCTCGGGCTTCGCCTCACCCTCACCGGCGATGCTGATGTCCTGGGCTTCCTTGGAGTCGATGCCCACCTGGTTCAGGGCCTGGGAGACGGTCGGGGCATAACCGACCCGGTCCTTGTAGAAGACCAGCACGCGCAGCAGCTTCGGGAAGGCGGACGCCTGGTCCTTGCGCTGGGAGTAGATCGGCTCGACGTAGAGAATCTCGCCGTCGGCAACCGGCAGCGTGAGCAGGTTACCGTTCTTCAGGTCGTTGGAACCCTGCCACAGTGTGCGGTCGCGGGCGACCTGGTCGGACGACATCAGGGCATCCTGGGCTTGCTTCGGGCCGCGGGTTTGCGTGTTCGTCGGCAGAACTCGGACCGTGATGTGGCCGAAATTGTCCGGGTCCGAGGAGACCGCCATGTGGGCGGCCAGGAACTCACGGTTCAGGCCGCGGTACGGAGTGATCAGCTGGAAGGACGGGTCATTCGTCTTCGGGTCGGCGGCGACCACGTAGTACGGCGGCTGGTTCAGCTCGTTGCGTCCCTCCGGTGCGGTCGGATCGTTCGGCACGGACCAGAACGCGTCGTTGTTGAAGAACACGCCTGGATCGGACACGTGGTAGCGGGCCAGCAGCTCGCGCTGAACCTTGAACAGGTCCTCCGGGTAGCGCAGGTGCTCGCGCAGGTCGTCGGTGATCTCCGACGACGGGTGGACGGTGCCCGGGAAAGCACCCATCCACGCCTTGAGCACCGGGTCCTCCTCGTCGAAGGCGTAGAGGTCCACACTGCCGTCGTACGCATCGACGGTGGCCTTGACAGAGTTGCGGATGTAACCGACCTCGTTGTTCACCAGTCGCTGGTCAGTTCCCTCCGGGTTAAGTGCGTCCACGGTGGTGGACTGAAGGGAGGTGCGAGTGGAGTACGGCAGCGCCGACAGGGTGGTGTAGCCGTCGACGACCCACTTGATGCGGCCGTCAATAACCGCCGGGTAGGTCTGCTGGTCGGTGGTGAGCCACGGGGCGACCTTTTCCACGCGCTGGCGCGGGTCGCGATCGTACAGGATGCGGGAATCGCCGCCGACGCGGTCGGACAGGATCAAGTTGAGCTCCTGGTACTTGATCGCGTAAGCAATGCGGTCAACCCAGTTGCCGATGCCCACGCCACCCTCTCCGTCGTAGGTGAACTGGGTGCCGTCGGTGTCGTACTCGAGCGGCCCCTGGCCCACGTCGCCGACAACGGCGTAGTCCAGGCCGTCGCCCGCCGAAGCGATGACCGGACCGTAGTAGACGCGCGGCTGATCGACGCGGATACCCAGGTTCTCGGCATCCTTCTTCTCCGCGGCATTCTCATTCGCCTGCAGGTCGGACACGGTGAAGACCGGGAGGCCACCGCGGGTGGAACCTGCGTCCTGCGCGGCCTCGTCGACGATGCTTGCCTGCGCCGCGACGAAGCCGTTGCCGTGGGTGTACACGGTGTGGCGGTTCAACCAGTCCTTCTGGTTCTCCTGCAGGGCGTTCGGGTCGAGTTCACGCGCGGCGACGACGTAGTCGCGCAGCTGGCCGTCGACGGTGTAGCGGTCCATGGCCAAGCTGTCGGGGAAGCCGTAAAAGTTCTTCAGCTGCTGGTTTTGCGTGAAGGTGGGGCCGAGGATCTCCGGGTCCAGCAGGCGGATATTGGAGATCGTGGCTGAATCGTCAGCCACTTCACCGTCGGCGGTCGGCTCCGCGCCCCAGTTGTTCTCGTAGGTGACCTTGTCGTCGGTAAGCCCGTAGGCCTCGCGGGTGGCCTCAATATTGCGGGCGATGTATTCGGACTCGCGTGCCTGACGGTTCGGGTTGACGGAGAACTGCTGCAGCAGAGCCGGCCATGCCTGGCCGATCACCAATGCGGACAGGACCATCAGCACAGTGGCCATGACGGGCACACGTAGATCCTTGTACAGCACCGACGCGAAGAACGCCGCGGCGACGAGCACTGCGATCACCATGAGGATGATGCGCGCCGGCAGCTGCGCATTGATGTCGGTGTAAGAAGCACCAGTGAAGATGTCGTTGCGGTCGAACAGCAGGCTGTAGCGCTGCAACCAGTAATCGAGGGCCTTGACCAGCATCCACAGACCAGCAGTCACCGCGAGCTGGACCAGCGCAGGGCGCGAAATGTGGCCCTTCGTGCCGGCGGCCTGGCTGGCAATGCGGATGCCGCCAAGTAGGTAGTGGCCAACCAGGCCGACAAGGAAGGCGATGACCAGCAGCATGGACACGACGCTGACGATCGTGCTCAGAGCCGGCAGAGCAAAGGCATAGAAGCCAAGGTCGCGGCCGAACTGGGCATCAGTGCTACCGAAGGACTCCGCGTTCACCCACAGCAGGAATGTGCGCCATGAGCCCTGCCCCAGCAAACCGCTGACAAGTCCGACGGCCACCGGCACCCACAGCACGAGCGGCCGGATGCCGGACTGGATGGCGGCGCGATTGATCGTCATCGGCGAGTTCGGGTCGCTGAGTATCGCGAAGTCCGAATCGCGTTCGCGGCCGCGCCACGCGAAGAATGCGGCGGCCCATGTGATCGCGGCACCAAGAGCACCGAAGATGAGGAACAGCACAATCCGGGCGAGGATGGTCTTAGTGAAGACCCCGCGGTAGTCCAATTCTCCGAACCAGCGGAAGTCGGTGTACAGGCCGACGATCATCGGGACGAGGAAGAGCACCAGGGCGATAATGCCCATGAGGATCGCAAATTTATTTGAGGATTTCCCCGGCTTCGGGCGGGGGCGGTTGAGGCGCGTGGCCAAAATCCTTCTCCTTAAAAGGTCTGTGGCGTCTGCTGAGGCAGTGAACTATTAAGCTCAACACTAAATTGCTTAACGCCGAAAAGACCAGAAGGGTTCCCTCTTGCCGCAGTTACAACGCCCCCAACAGGCTCTGAACAAGGCCATGGTGGAAGCTGTCGAGTTCGTGCACGCCGAAGGTTGGGACGCCTCCCCCACCCTGTTTGCACTGGTACCCACCGAATTGGTGGCGGACCAACTGGCATCGCTTGAGGAGGAAGCGGATTCACCGATAACACTGATTGTGCAGGAAGACATGCCGGAGCACATTCAGCCAGGTTCGGACGAGTTGGGGGATTACCTGACGCGGCTCGTCTGGCCGGAAGAGATCGCCGGGCTAGTGCTGGCCCAAGAAATCATGTTCAAGGACACCGCCGAGGCTTCGGCCGACGCCGCGCGCCCGGCTCGGTTGTTTTCGGGGGTACTACGCGATAAGGGAGTCGAGCAGACACTGCTGCAGCTGCGCCCGACGGACGAGGAGCTCGAAGAAGCAGGCCCGTTCGCGCAAGACGACATTCAGCTTCGCGGCGGCCCGGGGGTGGCACCGGCTGTTCTCGGTGCGCTGCGCTACAGCCTGGACAACCAGGATGACCTGGATGACGAAGTCTTCGACGAGGACTTAGACTAAGACGCGTCGATCATAAGGAGTCGTTCCCACCGTGCTTTCTGCTACTTTCACCCGCCGCGCCTGCGTGCCCGCCGTGCTCGTGCTCGCTCTCGGTCTACCTGCGTGCTCATCCAAGAACGAGGAGCCAGCCGAGCCGACCACTCAAGCGATGGAGACCACAGAATCAACGGAGGCCTCCACGACAAGCACCGAACCGACGACGGCCACAGAAACGACAAGTAGCAGCCGCTGGCTCGGCGGCAGCGGGGACAAGCTCGAGGAGGTCCGCGAGGAGTTCGCGTCGCTTGCGCCCGCATCGCTTTTCGACGCCTTGGATACCTGCACCGAGACCAGCCTCCGCAGCTCATACGAATGCTCCGGCAAAGAGATCGGCCAATTCCAATTCTTCGAGTCCGATTCCATGGCGAAGGACACCGCGAATGTCCTGGAGGGTTTGAAGAGCTCCACCATTGTGGAGGAAGCCGATGACAAGCTGGTCGGCTGGAGCATGATCGGTCGCACCGCCGTGATCACGGTCGTCGATGTGGCCGAGGGCAAGGTCCTCCAGCAGATGATGTCATCCGAGGTGGAGGACCCGCGCGACCGGATTTACCAGCTCGGTCTCGCCGAGAAAGGCACTGAGACCAGGACAGCCACGAGCACCGCCGAAACTGCCGCGACGAGCACCACTAACTAGCCTGACACGTCTCCACCGGCTGGCCGGAGGAGAAGGCGTGCATGGCAGAGATGGCGTCGTCAAGCGTGCCCACTTTCGCAACAACCATGTCACCGCTGTCTGCCTTGCGTGCTTCGGCGCAATTCTTCTCGGGCGCGAGGAAGAGCTCGGCGCCGCCGTCGCGCGCGCCTTCGATCTTGTGGGTGATGCCCCCGATGGGGCCCACGGAGCCGTCCTCGTCGATGGTGCCGGTGCCCGCGACATTGCGACCCCCGTTGAGCTCGCCGGGCGAGAGTTTATCGATGACTGCGAGCGAGAAAATCATGCCGGCGCTGGGACCGCCAACATCGTTCAAGTTGTAGGTGACGTTGATGTCCCCGGCGGGCTCTGAAGTCATGGTGATGCCGAGCAGCGGCAGGTCCTCGTCCTCTGGGTTCTTGCCCAGGGCAACCGTCACCTCGCGGCTCCCCTCCTCCCCGCGCGTGTAGGTGATGGTGACCTCGTCGCCCGGTTTCTTCGTGCGGACGGTGTCCTGCACCTGCTGCGGCTCAGCGACCTCTTTGCCGTCGACTGCGGTGATCGTGTCGTTTGCCCCCAACTCTCCCGCGGCCGCGGTGCCGTCGAGAACATCGTGGACGATCACTTTGGTCGGTTCGCCCAGGTGCTTCATCGCGGCAACGGTTGCCGCCGCCTCCGAAGCAACAAAAGAAGCCTCATTGTGTTGTTTGAGCTCCTCATCCGTCATGTTCTGCGGAAGGACCTGCCCGATGGGGACGAGCGTGTCATGGGAGAACAACCAACGGCCGAGTGCCTGCCCCATTGTCATGTTCGTGCGCACGGACACGGTGGTCATGTCCAGAGAGCCCGAGGTCTCGTCGATCTCGCCCCCCTCGATCTGAATGACAGGAGTTCCATCGACATCGGCGAGGGTATTGAAGGTGGGGCCGGCGCTTTCCGCCGCGAACGGCACCGTCAGTTTGATCGGCGTGCCCGGAATTCCGCCCAGGACCAACAGGACCGCCATGATGAGGAGCGGGATCCCGCCCCAGATGACTGCGCTGCTGCGTGCGCCTTGGGGCTCGATGTTGTCTGCTGCGGGCTTTTCCACGGGTGTACAGCCTACATGGCGTGTGTTCGCTGACAGCGTTGCTCCTTGACACGTGAATCGTGGACCCGCCCCGATGCCCGCCGGTAGGCTGGCCGACATGGTTAACGGATTCGGGTTCTCTTTCCCCAACGACGACGGCGACGACCAGGATCGCAACCGCGACGACCGTGATCGTGAGGATCGCGGGGGCCGCGACGATCAGTCGAACCCGTTCGGCCAGTTCAGCTTCACCTTCGGCAATGGCGGCGGCGCGAACTTCGGCGGCAACTTGGGTGACATCCTCGGCCAATTCGGCGAGATGCTCTCCGGCATGGGCGCACCGGGCCAACAGAGCCAGCCGAGCGACAACCCCAAGCGTGATCCGGTGAATTACGACGTGGCGTTGCGCACAGCCCGCCGCGAGATCAAGGATCCGAAAGGGGCGACGGCGAACGACCGCACCGCGGTGACCGAGTCGACCCGCCTAGCCAACCTGTGGCTCGACGACGCATCCGCGCTGCCTGATTCCGGCGCGCGCCCGGAGGCGTGGAGCGCCGACGACTGGCTGACTAACACCCTACCTACCTGGAAGCGCCTGGTCAGCCCCGTGGCGGAGCACATGGACCGCGCCCAGCTCGAGGCAATGCCGGAGCAGGCCCGCGAAATCTTCGGCCCGATCTCGCAGATGCTCGGCCACTTCAATTCCATGAACTTCGGTGCCCGCCTCGGCCAGGCGCTCGGCAACCTGGCCAACCAGGCTCTAACCGGCAACGACTTCGGCTTGCCGGTGGCACCGAGCGGGATCATCGGCGTTGTGCCGAAGAATATCGAGCCGATCTCCGATCAGCTCTCTGTTCCGGGACAGGAAGTGCTCGTGTACATCTCCGCGCGCGAGGCCGCACGCCAGCGACTGTTCACCCATGTTCCGTGGCTGGTGGAGCGCATCGTCTCTTCGGTCGAGGAGTACTCGGTGGGCTTGGAGCTGGACACCTCCCACATCGAGGAGCAGATCCGGAATCTGGATTTGGAGTCCGGGGATCCGGCGAAGCTTCAGGAGGCGATCCAGGGCATGCAGGACGTGGACATAGCACCGCGCGTGACGTCCCGCAACGCCGCAGCCGCATCACGCCTGGAGACACTGCTCGCCCTCGTCGAAGGATGGGTGGAAGTCGTTGTGGAAGATGCCCTCGGCCAACGCATCCCGTCCACAGCCGCTCTGACGGAATCGTGGGCGCGCCGCCGCGCAACGGGTGGATCTGCCGAGCACGCGTTCAACAACATCGTCGGCATCGAGCTGGGCACCCCGAAGACGAACGAGGCAGCACAGCTGTGGCGCCGCGCCACCGAAGCAGTGGGTGTGGACCGCCGCGACAAGGTGTGGGACCACCCCGACTTCCTCCCCACTGCGGAGCACCTAGACAACCCGGCGGCGTTCATCGACACGCTGCTGGACGACGCGGCGGATGCCCAGTTCGATGAAGAGATCGCCAAACTGGAGGAGATGCTCTCCAACGAGCCGGGACCGAGCGAGGACGACCGCCCGACGGACCAAAGCGACGAGGACTAGGCCGGCCCGAAACGCTGGTAGGCCTCGAGGTAGCCTTTTGCCCGCTCGGCGCGGGGAACTTTATCGGCCCATTCCCAAAATTCCGGGCCGTGCCCTGGAATGAAGGTATGCACCAACTCGTGGACGACCACCGCGTCCACCACCCAATCAGGCACGTCCCGCAACCTGTCGCTGATACGGATATCACCGGTGGAGATCGTGCACGACCCCCACTGAGTGTTGTGGTTGCTCGCCCACCGCACGGATCCGATGCGGGCTTTTCCGCCCAGGACCTGCTTATTCAGCTGCTTCGCCCGCGATAGGAGCTCTGAGTCGGACACCGCATTCGATGTCGAACGGCGCTTCAGCTTCGCCAGAATCTCAGCGACCGCCTCGCGTTCCTCCTTTTCTGAAAAACGCGCGGGAATGCGCACCTCAATCCTCTCCCCCACATGCCGCGCCTGCACAGTACGGGTGCGCCGCGCGGAGCGAATCACGTCCACGCCCTCCGGCGGCCACGCGTCACCGGCGCCATCCGCTGTCGACTGGAGTGGACGTTTCATGGCTGCGGGGACTCCCTGCTGCTGAGATAGTGGCGGTTAGGGGGTAGGGGAAGTGAGATTGAACGATTCAACACTAGTCACGCTCGGTCACGGGGTGCACATCATCGCGCGCGGGGAAAACGCAGTGCAGTTCGGGGTGGACCCAACACGCAGCGGAGTCGTGGAAACACCATCGGCGCACGCGTTGAAGGAAGTGCTCGGCGACGCGGGCTGGCCTCTGGAGATCGGCGAGCTGAGCGAAACGCTCGTTGCCAGCTGCGGTGTCGATTCGACAGCGGCACGTTCGCTTATCGACGACTTATGTTCCTACCGCGTCCTCATCCCCCCAGAACCGACTCCAGTGGCTGTGCTGGGCACGACCCCACTGGCCCGCGAGGTCAGGCGTCTACTCAGCACATCGGGCGCCACGGTGCGGATCCCGCTCATCAACGAAGACACTTTCGCGTTCCTCGAACGGCAGGCGTCGTCACCCCTGGTGGTAGTGGACCGCGCGCACGAATACTGGAGGCTCGGACTCGAATTGAAGCGGCATCCCACGTGGGTCGTGCCGGTCATGTCCTTCGATTCGCGGGTGCTCGTCGGGCCCGTGGGAGGACACGGGGAGCGGGCGTGCCCGATGTGCGCTTTCATGCGGCTGCACGACCGGGATGAGCATGTGTCCCAGGCATTGCAGGATGTCTCGCAGCGCCCGCGGAGCATGGATCCCATCGTCGCTGCTGCTGGTGCCGCATCGGCAGCGTTAGCGGTCAGACGCCTGGCGGGGATGCCGGATCCCCCGGGCGTGGTGGCCGACGCACCGGGGCCGGGCTGGGCAGCGGTGATTGACCCGTTAGGGCCGCATCTGGTCACGGACCTGGATGTCAGTGAGCACCCGATGTGTCCGGTATGTGCGGTGCAGAGCTAACTAACGGAAGTCCTCAAGGACATCCAGCACGTCATCACCGTATTGCTCCAGCTTCGACGGCCCGATGCCGGAAATGTCGAGCAGCTCGTTCTCAGAGGCGGGCATGGCCTCGACCACGGAGAGCAGAGTCGCGTCCGTGAACACCATGAACGGGGGCTGGCCGGCCTCGCGTGCAACATTGAGACGCCACTGCTTCAACGCCAAGAAGGCAGCCTCGTTGTAAGTCGGCTCGCAATCCTCGTGCCGGCCGATACTCTTCTCCGCCGGAGTGCCAAGTTGGTTTCCGCACACCCGGCAGCGCTTCGCCCGTTTGAGGCGCTCAGGGGCCGCTTCGACATCGAGCTGCGGGGCGATCCCGTCGAGGAAGCGGGAGCGTTCGCGGGACGCCCGGCCGCCTTCCTGGCGGGCAAGCGACCACGATAGATGCAAGTGCTCGCGGGCGCGGGTGATGCCCACGTAGAACAGCCGGCGTTCCTCCTCTATCTGGGCCTCACCAGCCTTGATGGCGTGGGAAATCGGCAGCGTCTTCTCCACCAAGCCGGCGAGGAAGACAGCGTCCCACTCCAAGCCCTTCGCGGCATGGAGGCTGGCGAGGGTCACCCCGTCCACAGCCGGGGGTTGCTTCGCTTCCGCACGCTGGCGCAGCGAGGCCAGTACTCCCGGCAGCGAATCCGCCTCACCGGTGCGGACAATGTCGGTGATGAGCTCCACTAGGGCGTTGAGGGTCTGCCACCGTTCGCGTTGGCGGGCGCCCTCCGGCTCCGACGCGGACAGACCCAGCGGGGCGAAGGCGGCCTTGGCCACTGCCACTGGGTCGTCGGGCAGATCGGTGCGGCGGGTCGCCGAGACCAAGACGTTGATCGCCTCGCGGATCTCGGGGCGGGTGAAAAAGCCTTCTCCGCCGCGGACCTGGTAGACAATACCGGCATCGGAAAGCGCTTGCTCGAAGACTGCCGACTGGGCGTTGATGCGGTAGAGCACGGCGATTTCCCTGGCGGGAGTGCCTGAAGCGATGAGTTTCTTGATCTGGGCCGCGATGTCCCGCGCCTCCGACGGCTCGTCCGGATAGGACGCGAACGTCGGCTCCGGCCCAGGTGCGCGCATTCCCTCGAGCTCGAGGCGCGTGCCTGCCTCCCGCCCTGTCGCCTTGGAAATGACCGTGTTGGCCAGATCCGTGACTTCAGGCGTGGAGCGGTAGTCCCGCTGCAATTTGACCACGGTGCCGTGCGGATAAGTGCGGGAGAAATTCAACAGGTAGTCCGGGGTCGCGCCGGTGAAGGAATAAATGGTCTGGTTCGCGTCTCCGACAACCGTGAGGTCGTCGCGCTGACCCAGCCACCCTTCCAGCACCCTCTGCTGCAACGGGGTGACGTCCTGGTACTCATCCACCACGAAGGTCTGGTACTGGTTGCGGAATTCCTCGGCAACAGCCGGGGCATTTTCCAGTGCGCCGGCAACATGGAGGAGCAAGTCATCGAAATCCAGGGCCATACCGTCTGGGCTGGTCTTGGACTCCTCATAGCGCTTGTACACAGCGGCAACTTTCTCGGCCGCTGCGGGCGGTTCGCGGTGAGTTCCCTCGATCGCTCCCGCATAGCCCTCCGGGGTGACCAGGGAGGCCTTGGCCCACTCGATTTCCCCGAGCAGGTCGCGCACCAGTTCCTTGTCTGGCTCGAGCCCGACGGTGCGGGTCGCGCGGGCGACAAGCGGGAACTTGTTGTCAATGAGCGTCCACGGCAGATCGCCCGCCACCTGCGGCCAGAAATAGCGCAGCTGGCGCAACGCCGCCGCGTGGAAGGTGCGTGCCTGGACTCCCCCAATGCCCATAGCGCGGAGGCGGTCGCGCATCTCGCCCGCGGCGCGGGACGTGAACGTCACGGCGAGCACCTTCTGCGGAACGACGAAGCCCTGGTCGATCAGATGCGCGATGCGGTACGTGATGGTGCGCGTCTTGCCGGTTCCCGCGCCTGCCAGAATGCACACCGGGCCGCGCGGTGCCGTGGCGGCGACGCGTTGATCCTCATCGAGCTGGTCGAGATCGATCACTTAATCATCCTCTTGGTCGCGGGCCGCCTCGGACAAGTCGTCCGGAGTGTCCTCGGCGTACCGGATGTACAGGAGCTTGTCCCCGGGCTCGACGGTCTCCGCCTCAGGGGAGTCGAGACGGTACAGCTCGCCGGAGCGGACCACTCCGAGCACAATGTCGGCAAGGTGGCGCGGGTTCGCTCCCACTTCGTCGTCCAGGATCGGGCGCTCGGAAACGGTGAAGCCGGCATTGGGGCTGAGCAGGTCTTCCATCATCTCCACCACTGTCGGTGTGGAGGTGGCGATGCCGAGGAGGCGGCCCGCGGTCTCCGAAGAGATGACTACGGAATCGGCGCCGGACTGCTCCAGCAAGTGCTGGTTCTCAGCCTCCCGTACGGACGCCACGATATTCACGCCCGGGTTGATCTCGCGCACGGACAGCGTGACCAGCACGGCGGTGTCGTCGGAGGACGGTGCGACCACCACGGAACGGGCACGGCTCACACCGGCGATTTTCAGCACGTCGGACTTGGTGGCGTTGCCGTGGACGCACACCAAACCGCGGTTTTCGGCATGCACAAGGGACTCGTTGTTGGAGTCGATGACGACGATGTTGGAGGGCGCCATGCCGTCGGCAAGCAATGCCTCCACAGCGGACCTGCCCTTGGTGCCGTAACCGATGATGATGGTGTGGTTGCGCACGTTCTTCCTCCACCGTTGAAGTTGCAGCGTTTTGCGGGAATCCTCCGTGAGCACCGACAGCGTCGTGCCGACGAGCAGCATCAGGAAGGCTACACGCAACGGAGTGACAATGAAGATGTTGACCAACCGGGCTGTCTGCGACACTGGGGTGATGTCGCCGTAACCGGTGGTGGACAGGGACACCGCCGAGTAATACACCGCATCGATGAACGTCAGCGGCTCCGAGTACGCGTTCCTGTCCATCCACACGATGAGGGCGACCAAGATCACCAGCAGGATCGCGTAGAGGAACCGCCGGGTGATCAACGCCCACGGGGTGGTCCGCGCCTCTTGCGGCAAGCGGATAACGTTGATCAGCGCATGGTCGGGAAGCGCAGTGAGTTCTTCACTGCGCAGCCTGCTGCGGAACGAAATCCGCGGACCGAAGGAAAGCGCCATATCACGACTCTAGACCGACCGGGGCCGCGCTTCGCAGCAGGTCCTCCAGCTCCCCGCGTTCAGGCAGGTCACTCGGGGAGAAGTCCTCGCCGGTACGGACGTAGAAGAACACGGCGCGAATCGGGCGGTCATCCGCGGCGATCCTGCGCCACGCCTCCCGGTACACCGCCAACTGGAGCTTCGCAGCACGCATTTCCGCTGCCTGAGGCTTGTTACCTGTCTTCCAATCGACGATGGTCCAGCCGTCCTCGTCCTCGAACACTGCGTCGATGCGGCCGCGCACCGTCGAGGTGCCCAAGTCGATCTCGAAGGGGTGCTCGATGTGCGCCGGGGTACGCCTCGCCCACTGGCTTGCGGAGAAATTCTCCTTCAGACGAACCAAGGTGTCTGCGTCGACGTCGGGTTCGAGGTTGCCGGGTAGTTCATCGTCGTCGAGCAATGGGCGCGCCCCAAAGAATCCCTCGATCCATTCGTGGAATGCAGTGCCGCGCTTGGCGTAAGCATTCGGCTTGAACGGAACCGGGCGGCGCGCGCGACGAGCGAACTGCTCCGGATCAGCGCGCAGGGCGACGATGTCGGAGGCCGTGAGCGTGGCCGGCATGACCACGGGGACAGCGGGACGCTGCGCCGCCTCGTGCTCTTCGATGAGCGCCTGGGTGTCGCGTTCCCACAAGGAGTACAGCTCGCCCGCGGCGAGGTCCGGAAGACGGTCGCGTGCGGCGTTGACCTGCTCCGCCGCGGCCAGGCTTGCCGGGTCGGCGGAGAAATGCGGCCACGTTCCCTCACGGCCGGCGTTAGGAGGCTCGTCTCCTGCGTCGCCGCCCTCCCACCAGTGCACAACGGTGGCGGCCGGCACGGACTCGGGCTGCATGAGCACATCCCGCAGCGCCAGGAAATGCGGGTACGGCTCAGCGTGTTTCTCGCGGTCGGGCACGATCGCAGAGCCGGTGACCAGCAGGCGCTCGGCGGCACGAGTCACAGCGACGTAGAACAGCCGCACCGTCTCCTCTTCAAGCTCGCCCTTCTTTCCGGCGATGTATTCCTCCGACATTTTCTGGAACTCGCTGCGGTCCGCGGCGCTGTCGAAGACATCGTAAGCATCGTCGGGCACGTATTTGACGTAGGTCAGGAATGTCTCGGTGGTCACTTTGTACGTCTGGGTGTCGGCGTGGATGACAGCGACGGTGTCCCACTCCAGACCTTTGGCCTTGTGCGCGGTGAGGATCTGGACACGGTCGTCGCTGGTGGCCACGGAACCGGGCTCGAGACCGTCCTCATGCTCAGCGGCTAGATCGAGGTACGCCAGGAATCCCTCGATGTCGGCGCCCGGATAGGAGGCGACGGTCTCGGCGAATTTATCCAGGTGAACCGTGCCGGTCTGCGAGGGCCGAGACAGCACCTCAGTGCGAATGCCGAAGATGGAAACAATGTCGCCGAACAGATCCGGCAACCGTTTGCCCAAGCTGCGCGTGCGCAGGGCACGCAATTTTGCTGCCAGAGCTTGGAGGCGCACAAGTCCCTCCGGCGAATAGCGCTCTGGCTCGCCCAAGTCCGCGACCGCATCTCCGAGACCAACGCTGCGCTCGTTTACCCCCACGGCGTTCTCCGCGTTCTCGATGAGCTCTGCGAGCTGAACCTGCAGCCGCTCACGCGGATCTGCATCGGCGCGCAAGTCGTCGACGGCGGCGGTCCGGCGCTCACCGGCGAGGTTCACGGCGCGGCTCGCCAAGGCAGAGATGTCTTTTAGCCCCAGGCCGCAGGCCGGGCCGGCGAGAATCCGCAGCGCCGCGGCAGAATCCTGCGGGTGGACGAGCATCCGCGCAACGGCAACGGTGTCGGCTACTTCGGGGACGGTGAGCAAACCTGCGATGCCGACGATCTCGTAGGGCACTCCGCGCTCCTCCAACGCCTCCGCGACGGCGGCGGAGTGCTTGTTCTTGCGCACGAGCACGGCCGATGACACAGGCTGCCCGGCATCACGCCTCTGCCTGAAATCCACTGCCAATGCATCGGCGACCGCCGCGATCTCTTCGTCCTCCGTGGCGTAAAAACCAAGTTCCACGGTGCCGGGGTGAGCGTCCGGTTTGGAGGTCAGCGGCTCAACCGCCCGCTGGCCTCCCTCGGGAGTGCCCAGAACAGCGGCGGAAACAGAGTTGGCCGCGGCGAGCACCTCCGGCGGATTCCGCCAGGAGGTGGTCAACTGCGCTTTCGGGGCGGGCGAACCATCCGGCAGCGGGAAGTCCTCGACGAAAGCGGCAAGATTGGCCGCGGTCGCGCCACGCCACCCGTAAATCGCCTGCATCGGGTCGCCCACCGCAGTGACGGTGAGCGGGTGGAGGTGACGGCCGGGATCGTCGCGGTTCTCCCCGAACAAGCTGCGGAGCAGGACGCGTTGGGCGCGCGAGGTGTCCTGGTACTCGTCGAGCATGACCACGCGGAAACGGTCGCGCTGGGACGCGCCGACTGCGGGGTGCTCCGCCGCCATCTGCGCGGCAACGGACATCTGCTCGTTGAAGGTGACCACGCCACGCTCGCGGAGCTCACGGCCGAGCTCGAGTGCCAAGTCCGCGTACGCGCGGCGCAGTTGCTGGCGGTTCACCCACTTCTGCACGGTTTGGTTGTATGCCTCCCCCTGACGCTTGCCGCGCGGAAGACCCGCGACATTGGCCACGAACGCGTCCGCTTCCTCCCCGAGGCGGGGATACGGGAACATCTCGTTGCCCACATTGGTGACCAGTCCCAGGAGAGTGTCCACGACCGTCTCCATCGCCGGGTTCTCCCCCACACCGTCAAGCAGCGCGCCGCCGTGGTTGCTCACCACGCCCCAGGCGATGGCGTGCAATTCCGCGTCGGTGATCAGGCGCGCATCCGGTTCGACGGGCACGAGCAGGCCGTATTCGCGAATCAGGTTGCCGGCGTACGCGTCGTAGGTGGACACGGTGGGAGCGATCGCAGTCAGATTCTTTGCCAGCGCACCCGTCGGGTCGAGGCGACGCACCAACTGTTCGTCGGCGGCCAGCTTCTCCAACCGCATGCGGATGCGCTTGCCCAGTTCCTGCGCCGCCTTTCGGGTGAAAGTCAGGCCCAGCACTTCTTCGGGGCGGACGAAGCCGTTGGCCACCAACCACACCACGCGGGAGGCCATAGTCTCCGTCTTACCTGCACCGGCACCTGCGACGACAAGAAGTGGGCCAGGTTCGGCGCCGATGACGGCTGCTTGTTGCTCGGTGGGCATGAATTTCTCGCCCATGTACCGCCATAGCGTGGTGGGTGGGACAGGTGCGTTAGCCATGAGTGATCACCTCTCCTTCCGGTTGGGCGGGGCAGATAGATCTGACTTGGCAGAATGCGCAGTGGTCGCCTGTCACGGCCCGCAGGGTGGGGCCCGTCATTTCGTCGATGAGCGGGCTGATTTGCTCCGCGAATTCCGCCAGCTGCTCGGCATCCTTCGGCGCCTGCGATCGCACTGTCGGTTGCTTCGCGTTTTTGGCCGGGAAGAGCAGCATTCCGCCACCGACGTCCAGCGGCGTCTCTCCTTCTTCGGCCGTGTGAACACCGCCGTCGCGCCACACTCCTCGACTCAGGGCGAGCTGGTAGCTGAGCAGCTGCGGGTGTGCTTCGACGTCCTTTTGGGACGGCACCGTCTTCCCCGTCTTCAGGTCCACGATCTGCACGAAACCGTCACCGTCGGCGTCGCCTTCGCGCTCCAAACGGTCGATGCGACCGCCGATGGACAGCCCGGGCATAACCTCCACATGGACCGGAACTTCCACGCCGAGCTGGCTGAAAGTTCCGCGCGACGAGTCGATCCACTCCTCGCAGCGGCCGAGCACCGCCGTGAATTCCGCGAGATCATTCTCTTCCTTCCACGGCGGAACGCTGAAGAGCACACGATATGCGGCGATCGTGTCTGCACGGGCGAGATCCGGGTCGACGCCGTTTCCGAGCGCCTCGAAGAAATAGTGGATGAGCGTGCCCCGGGTCATCGCGTCATTCGCGGCCGGCGCGATATCCCGCTCGAGCACACCGCGCATCGGGCATTCCAGCAGCCCCTCGATGCGCGAGGGCGACAAACGGGAGGGGCGCGGCAAAGGCTCGCTTGTCGACGTCACCGTGGTCCCCCACCACTGCCCCGGGTCCGCCGCGGTGATACCGGCCTCCGCCAGCCGCGCCAACTGGCGAGCTGCTTGCGACCGCGTTTGTTCGCTTGAGTTTCCGTCGGTCAGCGCCCGGCGCAGCTCAGCGACAATGTCTTCAACTGCCAGCACGCGGACAGTGCCCGCATCGGAGCGGAGCTCATCGTCGTCCTCGACCGAGTCGAACAGTGCCGGAGCTGCCTGGGGGTCCACCTCGATGCGTTCCTGTGCCGTCACAGGGGCTGCCGCGATCTCCTGCGGGACAATCCCGTGATTGGCAGCGAATTCGGCGACGAAGCGTGAAGGCTCGACCGCCTCATCGCCCTCCTCTGAATGCACCGCGGTGACTACGACGCGGTGCGTGGCGCGACTCACGGCGAGGTGGAACAGGTGGCGCTCTTCTTTCAGGCGGTCCGCGATATGGGAAACAGGAGTGGCGGGATCAATTCCCTCATCGATGAGGTCCACCAGATCTTCTTGACGCAGCAGCGTGCCTGTCTCACTCAACGTAGGCCAGGAGAGTTCCTGCACGCCGGACACGATCACGCGCGCGAATTCCTGCCCGGCAGCGCCGTGAGCGGTGAGCAGCGGCACTGCGTCGGGGACGGCCGTGCGCCGGTCGCGCACACCGGTGGGAAGCTCTTGCTCCTCGATGTGCGCGATGAAGGATTCCACCGTGGCGCTCGGCCGCCGCTCCGTGAAGTCGCCGGCGGCGTCGAACAGCGCCATCATGGCGTCGAGGTCGCGGTCTGCCTGGGATCCAGCTGCCCCGCCGCGCAGCGCGACGGCCATGAGGCTGTCCGCCAACTTCGTCGTCGACCAAACCGCCCACAGCACGTCCTCCACGCTGCCCCCGCCTGCCAGAGCCTCACGGCCGGCATCGAGCACATCGCGGATCCTCTCGAGAATGTCCAGTTCACGCTGCGTGAGCGTCGAACTGAAATCCGGTAATTCTCCCTCTTGGGCCAGCAGCTCGGACAGCGTGACTTCCGCCCGCGTGTCCGGCCGCCACCGGCGCAAACCCCGCAGCAGGCGGCGCAACGTGACGGGATCGGTGCCTCCGACGGGCCCAAGCAACAACTCGCGCCACTGCGCCATGCTCAGCGGTTCCGTCAGAGCGGTCAGACCCAGCAGCATCGCGGCAACGATGCGCTGTTCGGCGAGCACCACGTCCGTCGGGTTCACAGCCACCGGCACACCCGCCTGCAGCAATGCGCGGCGCAAGGACTCGATCATGCCGACAGAACGCACCACCACACCCATGTCGCGCCACGCGATGCCATCTTCAAGGTGCCAGCGGCGGAGGCTATCCACCACCACGGCGTGGTTCACCGCAGCGCTCGGAGCGATGACCGCTTCCGCAGCCGGCCTGCGCCTCGACGCCCCCAAGTCGATGAGCTCGGTTGCATCATCTCCTTGGTCGAGCTCGCGGAAGAAGAGTGGGGAGGCACCGCGGAAGCGGAAGACCGACTGTTCCTCGTCACCGCCGATGACGGTGAGCTCTGCCACAGCGGCCAGTTGCTCGACCAACTGCCCGGAGGCGGGGTCGAGGTGCTGGGCATCGTCGACGATGACGGTGTGCCACGTCCGCGGCAGCGGTGCGCGAACGGCCTGAGCAACCAACTCGGACGCGGAGTAGCTCCGGGCCCCGTAAAGAGCCATGACATCCTGGTATTCCGCGAGGAAATCACCCGCGGCAGCCCACACTGGAATGCCGTGACGCTGCCCCAGCTCGCGCAGATCCTGCGGGGTGAGCGTGCGCTCGACGGCGCGCAGCAGGAAATCGCGGAGCTGACGAGCGAACCCCACCATGGGCAGGGCAGGACGCAGCTCGTCCGGCCACGTCCCCCCACCGTCGGCGGCATGTCCCTGGAGCAGTTCGCGGATGGCAAAGTCCTGCTCCGCGCCCGAGATCAAGCGGATCGGTTCCTCGCCCGCCGCATGCTCGGCCGCCGGATCGCCCAGGCGGCCGAGCGCGAAGGCCAGGGAGTGAATGGAACGAACAATCGGCTCGTCAGCCACATAGCCAGTCACTGCGAGGCGGTCGGACAGTTCGGCGCGCACCCGCGCACCCGATTCCTTGGAGGCGGTGACGAACACCACGCCAGCGGGATCGGCCCCGGAGCGGATCTTCTCCACCGCGGTATCGATGAGGAAACTCGTCACGCCAGAACCAGCTGCACCGGTGACTTTGAACGTGCCGCTGGTGGGCAAGGCCACCGGCCACGCGCGTTCCTCCACCGCGCGCTCGCGCCCAACAAGATAGGCCTGGGGGTGCGGCGGAAGAGTTACCCCGGGTTCATGTGTGTGGGTCATGCCCTACAGTGTGGCATCCACCCCGGACACAAGCAGGTTGCGGACGCGATCAATTTTCGCCCCCATGTTCGAATCTCCGCCGAATTCCGCATTCAGTTTCTCCCGGTAATCAAGGGCGCGCTCGCACAGGAACAATAGGTCCGGAACGTGCGACCACCTGCTCAGCACGGCGTTGTCGACGGCGTCGGCCAAGAGGCCGTCGATAAGCGTCAGCGCCGCGCTGTAACCGTGGGGGCGCGCGGCTGCGGCGGGTACGAAATCCGTGAGCGCGGGCGGCAACGAGCCGGCAAACAGACAGCAAGCGAGGAAATCCGTGTGGACGATCTGAAGCTTCTTGTTCCCGTCCGTGTGACCTCTCCACGTATCGCGGTCCGCCTGCGCCCACACGTCGTCGCGGTCCAGGGAGGGGACGGGAAAGTACGACATCGCATCGTCAAAACGCAGTGCCGCCGCGACCGCTTCGTCCACGCGGTGCCCGGGCTCCCCCTCGACGAAATCCGTGGCGTGGTAACCGGCGACAATGAAACGGCCGTCAGTGGCGCGGACCGGGCGAGCGACGCGCACCCCCGGAACCGTGATTTTCTCGCGCACCTTCGATGACCACGCCGCGTGCGCCGGCGCCCCTGCGATGACAATCCGGCCGAAGCGCACCCCATTGCCCCACTCGGGGCCGAGCGGCTGAGCCTGGGACTCGTCTGCCTGGAAGGACGTCAGCACATGCCCCGGAATAGCCATCGCACACCTCTTCTTTCAGCTGTTAGACCGTCGGACGGGGGTACGGCCACGGGTTTGCGCTGCAGGTGTCGCTGTTGTCTGGGTAGACCTCCTCCGGCGCCAACTGGAACAACTCCTTGTTATTCAAGCTGAGCGTCTGCTGCATCATGATCGGAGCCAGCTTGCCGTCGCCATCGCAGGGCTCGTGCCCGGCGTACCCCAGCGAATGCCCGACCTCGTGGTTGATCAAGTACTGGCGGTACATGCCCAAATCGCCGTTGTACGGGGCGGCACCGCGAACCCAACGGGACTCGTTGATGAGCACCCGATCGCCATCCTTTTCCGTGAACAAGCGGCAGGATGTCTCCAACCCCAAGTCATTGCCGCACGCCTCGCGGGTGGTCCCCACCGAGGTCAGCTGGATGCGGAGGTCCGGGTTGTCGGAGGCGGAGACGTGTTCGAAGCGGAATTTCGGATCGTTGGTCCAGCCGCGCGGGTCAGCCAGGGTGGCATCCACGAGAGCAGCGAACGAGTCGTCGCCACCAAAGCTGGATGTGTCCACCCCGTCTTCCACCTCCGTGGAAAAACGGACAACCTTCTCCTGCCCTTCACCCACGGACATCCCCAGCTCACCTACGGGCCGGAACGTGCCTTTGCCCTCCTCGGTGAACGGCCCGCCAGGCGGAAGCCCCGTGGGGGCCACGCTACCTTCGGGCATGTCCGGAACAGTCGCGCCCTGCCCGCCGTTGTGGCCCATCGCCCCTTGGGGTGCCCGCGAGGTTTCCCCGACAGTCTCCCCCGCCGGGGTGTTCACGATGCTCCAGATCAGCAAAGCTGTCACCACCGCAAGGACCGGAATGGCGTAAGCGCGCCACCCGTATGTGTCCACAAAACGCGCCAGTGCGGAACTAGTCGAGCCCTTCGAGGCACTCGCCCCCCGGTGGCTGGCGGGTCTATCTTCGCCGTCCATGCGGCCGTCGGGGTGATAGGTCATGGGTTCAATGTATCCCGGGTCTAACCGGAGAACCCGACAGCACGCGGGGTGGAGTTTCCCAATTCGACATAAAGAATGCGCTCGGCGCGCACGACGTACTTCATGCCGCGCTCGTCGTCGAGAGTGACGGTGGAAGCACCGGACTCGATCGCCTGCGTGATCTCGCCGAAAAGCTCGTCCTGCCCCTTCGTGGAAGTGATGGACAGTTCGCGGTGGGAGTCTGCCAGACCGATCTTGATTTCCATGCGTGTTCGTCCTTTACTCATTCATCTTCAATGTTCAGCTTCATTGTTCTTGCCGTCGTCGGCGATGGTCATATTGTAACGAGGGCCGGTTAAGATGTTCACGTGCCCGATCGTTCTGTACAGCAGCCCACGCAGCCGCCGACATTCGCCGAGCTCGGCGTCGCCGCAGAGATCGTCGGGGCGCTCGCGGACAACGGGATCGAGCGCGTCTTCTCCATCCAGGAGCTCACCCTCCCCATCGCCCTGACCGGCCGTGATTTGATTGGCCAGGCCCGCACCGGAATGGGCAAGACATTGGCCTTCGGAGTCGCATTATTGGACCGCGTCTTCGACGACGCCGCCATCGCCGAACTCGACGGCACCCCCCGCGCACTCGTGATCACACCCACGCGCGAGCTCGCCGTCCAGGTCGGAGAAGACCTCACGCTCGCAGCGTCCCACACCCCCATCCGCTTATCGACGTTATATGGCGGCCGCCCCTACGACGAACAAATCTCCGCCTTGAACGACGGTGTCGATGTCGTGGTGGGAACCCCCGGCCGCCTCCTTGACCTCCACCAGCGCGGGGACTTGGACTTGAGCCAGGTGGCCATTCTCGTCCTCGACGAGGCCGATGAGATGCTCGACTTGGGGTTCCTGCCCGACATCCAGAAGCTCTGGGGCGCATTGAACCAGCCGCTGCAAACAATGCTGTTCTCCGCCACCATGCCGGGGCAGATTCTCACCCTTGCCCGGTCCATGATGAACAAACCGCTGCACATCCGAGCGGAGGCCACCGAATCCTCCCAGGTGCACGACACCACCAAGCAGGTGGTGTTCTGCTCCCACAGGATGGACAAACCCGAGGTCACCGCACGCATTCTGCAGGCGGACGACCGTGGTAAGACCATCATCTTCACCCGCACGAAACGCACGGCCGCAGAGGTTGCCGAGGATCTCGCCGGCCGAGGTTTCTCCGTGGGCTCCGTCCACGGCGACCTAGGCCAGGAGGCCCGCGAGAAATCGCTGAACGCTTTCCGCAGCGGCACAGTGGACATCCTCGTTGCAACTGATGTCGCCGCCCGCGGCATCGACGTCGACGATGTGACCCACGTGATCAACTACCAGACCCCGGACGACCCCATGACGTACGTGCACCGCATTGGGCGCACCGGGCGCGCAGGCCGCACCGGCACCGCCGTCACGCTCGTGGGTTTCGACGAAGGCGCCAAGTGGACTCTCATCAGCGACGAGCTCTCCCTGGATATGCCCGAACCCCCGACCTGGTTCTCTACCTCCCCCGAGCTACACGAGGCCCTCAACATTCCCGAGGATGCCCGCTCCACCGTCGCCCCCGCCCGGCACGTTCACGGGGTTTCCGGTACCCGGCAGAAGCACGGTGCCGATACTAACCGGCCACGCGGCCGGTCCGGTGGCCGCCCCCGGAGCCAGCGTCGCGACAGCGACCGTAACCGAACCGAAACAAAGAGGAGGCGTCGATGAGCAAAGCTCCGCTGCGCCGCACCCGCGGCGACCTCATTGCCACCGGCGTGATCGCCGCCGTGTCCGTCATCGCCCTGCTCATCGCATTCATCACCGCGCCGATCCGCCAGGACCACCTGACCCCCGCCGCGGAGGAGATCCCCAACGGCGGCATGCTCGCCATCACGCCGCAGTCCCTCACAGAGGGGGCACAGCTTCACGACGACGCCCCTTCCCCCCACCCCCTCACAATCGCCGGCCTGATTGTCACCTACGACAAGAGCAGCGGCACCATCTCCGGGTTCACCCCGGACGGTGAAGAGAAGTGGTCGTACACCCGCAAGCCGGAGTTGTGCGGCATGGCCTCGGCATGGGATGAAGTCGTAGCCGTCTACCGCACCAGTATCGGCTGCGGCGACGTGGTGTCCATCAAAGCCTCCACCGGCCAGTACTCTCACACCCGCTCCGCAATCGCGCCGGACGAGGTGGAGATCATCTCCTCCAACGACCGCGTCGGCTACGTCGCACCCGCGCGCACAGAGATCTGGCGCTCCGACCTCGTCCGTACCGTCGAATACGGCGAAGTCGAAGCACCGCAAGAACCGGATTTCCAGCCAAACGAGGCCTGCACCCGCACCTCCGCACTGACCCGCAAGGAGTTCTACGCCGTCACCGAGAAGTGCGACGACGGCTCCTGGCTGCGCATGCAGAAAGCCACCCCGGAGGATTCCCGTAAACCGGAGATCACCCAGTCCGTCCACATCACAGACGGCTCCTACCTCGTCGCCGTCAGCGAAGACGCCGCAGCGGTCTACGACCCGACCTCGTCGAAAGTTGCTTCCTTCAACCAGGAAGGCAACGAGCTAGCCAACGCTCAGGTCCCCCAATCTGATCTCCTCTCCGCCTCCCCGACCGGCGTGGCCAACCCAGAAGTCGCCGACCTTCCCCATTACATGAGCTACTTCGACGGCGAGAATCTCATGCTCCTCGACCCAGCTAACCTCGCGGTGACCGCAATTTTCCCCGACGCCGTGGGCACCGGCTTCGGCGCCGGGGACCGCCTCATCTACCCCACCCCGCAGGGGATCGCCGTTGCCAACTGGGACACCAACACCATCGACCGCGTCATCCCAGTTGACCGCCACGGCTACTCCGGTCCGGTCTCCATCAGCTCCGCCGGCGCGACCGTAGTGGAGAAGCGCGGCACCGACATTGCCGTGCTCGACCTCGTCCAGTAGCTCCTACTTGCCCCGTCGCGCATCAAATGCCGCGGTAGCCCAGGCAGTGGATACGGGGTGCAGCGCACAAACTAGAGTGATCGCCGCAGCAAAAAGAGTGACCGCACCGAGCCCAACCGCTCCCCCACTGAACATGTAGAAAGCGATCGCGACCATGAGAGCGTTCATGAACACGATAATGCTGCGCCCCCACTGATTCCCGCGGAGAATGTTGATTCCGCCATACGCCATCGGTCCGAACGTGAGCAGAATAAACAACGCGGTTCCGATTCCCACGAACGCGAAGGCGGAAGTATCGGACTGTACGAGGTTCTCGTCCGCACCAGTGCTCACCTGCTTAACGGCTAGGTAGATGCCGTAGCCGATGGCCACAACGCCCTCAAACACCGCCATCACGGCGGCAGCCTTCATCGGCGCGGGAGCCTGAGCGCGCACAGCAGCGGTATCGGGCGCAGGGGCGGGCATCTTCTGTTCATGGCCTGTCGTATTCACGCCATCATCTTAAAGCCGCAGCCGGAAACGACGCGCAAGCATGCTCCTCACAGCAGAATTAATGGATCGGCGATTTGACGAAGCGCTCGCGACCCGATCTCCGCGGAAAGAACGATCCGCCCAGCTCACAGTATTTTTGACGTAAACACACCCACAGGGATGAAACTCCTGGCACGTCGCGGACCTCGAAATGTGGGCCAAAAATTATGATTCGTGTCACAATTTGGCGTTTACCTCTAGCGCGATATATGTAAACGTGCCATTATTCTCGGGTAGCAAAAACAACGAGCTAGTTACCTAGCCGCTAACTCCAAGCCACCACGGAGTTAACTTCCGGTAAACGGAAGACGGGTCCCGAAGCCACCGGGAACACCGCCCGCTCATCACCGGAAATCATCTGCTTGCGCAAACCCTGACCCACGCCAGGTTCTTATTGTCGCGCCATGCGCGCTTCATTCCTGTGCGCGTCGACGGGCTTGTTAGTGGTGTGCACGCTTCATGACATTTCACGACATCCGACGCACGAACTATTTGAAGACCTAGAAGGAGTACTGATCACCATGGATTGGCGCCACGAAGCAATTTGCCGCGATGAAGACCCCGAACTGTTCTTCCCGGTCGGTAACTCCGGCCCCGCCCTCACTCAGATCGCGCAGGCGAAGCTGGTCTGCCACCGCTGCCCGGTGACCTCCCAGTGCTTGAAGTGGGCTCTGGAGACCGGCCAGGATGCCGGCGTGTGGGGCGGCCTGTCCGAGGAGGAGCGCCGCGCGCTCAAGCGCCGCAACAAGCAGCGTAACCGCCAGCGCATCTCCGCATAAGCCCCGAAGACGCATCGCGCACAGCGCAGCTGGACCAGCCCGGCCCACACGATCAGCCGGTTCAAGGTAGACCAATTACCGTTGCCGGGCACGTCCCCGATAAAGTGGACTGACAGTTAGATCAGATCCATATCTTTGGCCCAAGGAGGTCGTTATGAGCAAGCGTGGTCGTAAGCGCAAGGACCGCCGCAAGAAGAGCGCTAACCGCGGCAAGCGCCCCAACGCATAAGCGTTGAACGCAATAGAGACTCCCCTTCACCGGTGCAAATGCACAGGCGGAGGGGAGTTTCGCGTTGTTTAGGAAAATGCCGCTCTCCTGCAAACGGTAACTTTCAATCGGTAACAATCAAACGGTAACCCTAGTCCTTTATGTTGCCGTTGAGCGATATAAGAGGGCGAAAAAGAGCCAAGTTACCGTTTGCTTGTTACCGTTCGCGAAAAAGGGGCGGGCAGCGCGACGCGGAGAGACAAGAACCAGGTCCAAGCAAGACGCCGAGCAGCAGGGCCGAGAAAACGCTCTACTCGTAGCGCGTGTACGAGATGGAAATGGACTGCACAATGCGCCGTCGCAACGCCTCGGGGGCTTGGTCTTGGCAGTTGCAGCGGCGGACGATCTGGCGGATCTCGGTCTCGGACTGTAGCCATGCGAAGCTCTCGGGGCAGGTCTCGATGATCTCGCGGATCTCGGTCACGCGCGCGTGGGGGGTGTCGGGGTCGAAGTATTCGCAGAGTAGTGCGTGTGCGCGTGCCGGCTCGATATTGCAGTCGCCCATTATTTCTGCTCCTGTAGATCTTCTAGACCAATACCTTGTTCGTTCGCCACATCCTTCAACAATTCGCGGAGTTGTTTTCTTCCCCGGTGGAGGCGCGACATGACGGTGCCGAGGGGGATGTCCATCACTTCGGCGATTTCCTTGTAGGCGAGACCTTCGACGTCGGCGTAGTAGACGACCATGCGGTAGTCGTCGTTAAGCGAGTTCATGGCTTCGGCAATCTGGGTGTCCGGCAGGTTTTTCAGCGCTTCGACTTCGGCGGACTGGAGTCCGGTCGAGTCGTGAGAGCTGGTGGTGTAGAGCTGCCGGTCGGTGACGTCTTCGGCGGAGGTTTCCAGGGGCCGGCGCTGCTTCTTCCGGTAGGAGTTGATGTAGGTGTTGGTCATGATCCGGTACAGCCACGCTTTGAGGTTGGTGCCTTCTTTGTAGCTGTCGAACGCTTTGAAGGCCTTCAGGTAGGTTTCCTGCACCAGGTCTTCGGCGTCTTGGGGGTTGCGCGTCATCCGTAGCGCACCGCCGTATAGCTGGTCCAGCAGCGGCATCGCCTCCTCGGTGAAGCGCTGTTCGAGGTCTTGTCCGGGCATGGGTGCCATCTTAGCGGGCGGGTGGCGGGACTAGGCTTGCCCGCATGGCAGCGAAGACTCATGCGTTGGAGATTGTGCAGAAAGCGGGAGTGGAGCACGAGGTGTACAGCTACACCGCGGGCACGGACCATTTCGGAGAGCACGCGGTGGAGGAGCTGGGGCTCGACGCGGCACAGACACTCAAGACGCTGGTCATCCACCACGAGCGCGAGAACGCGATTTGTTGCGTCCCGGTCGCCGGGCATCTCTCGCTCAAGCACGCGGCGAAGGCACTCGGTTGGAAGAACGCGGAGATGGTGGACCCGAAGGCCGCGCAGCGTCTCACCGGGTACATCGTGGGAGGTATCTCGCCGTTGGGCACGAAACAACAGTTGCCCACGCTTATCGACGCTTCCGTTCGCGACACCCCCACCATCACCGTCTCGGCGGGCCAACGCGGATTGTCCATCGCGATGTCCCCCACTGATCTGGCTGAGCTCACTGGGGCGCAGTTCGCCGACATCGGGGCTTAGGCAGGGCTTAGACGGTTTCCTACGCCACTGGCTCCTGCGTCATCGGGCCGTCGCCGACGAGCTCGGCGTATTCGTTGCGGATATTGCCCACTTCTTGGGCGGCGGGGCGCCACTGGAGATGCTCGGCGATGCGGGAGGGCTGGACGAGTTCGAGGGCCTCATCGGGAGAACCGTGAACCCACTGCTCGATCTCGTCCTCGCGTAAGAAAAGAGGCAGGCGGTGGTGCAGCCACGTCATGTTCTCGGCGGCCTCGGTGGTCACCATCGTGGTGGACAGTTTGTCCAGGCCGGTCTCCCACAACGCCGCGGCGTAGAGCAGGCCCTCCTCCGGTTTGACGAAATAGGGTTGTTTGCCGGATTTCGTCGACGCGTCCTGCTTCCACTCGTAGTAGCCGTCCAGGACCATGAGTCCGCGGCGGTCTTTGAAGGCGGAGCGGAACGAGGGCTTCTCGGCGACGGTCTCACCGCGGGCGTTGAATAGGGGCGGGCCGGTCTCGTCCTTCTTCCAGGTGGGGAGGAGGCCCCAGCGGGCGGCGTCGATAAGCGCCTCGGAAGCGTTGATGCGGATGAGCGGAACTTGCTGTGTGGGCCCGATGTTGTAGCGCGCTGGCGGGGTGCCGTCGGGGGCTGTGACTTCCGTGATGCCGGGGAGGGCACCGACTGCGCTGATGAGGTCGTCGCCGGTGGTGAAGAGAACGAAGCGTCCGCACATGCCTACCCATTATGCCTGCGGCTGGCTCGGTAGGATGGCCCGCATGACGCAATTGTGGCCAGCGCCGTTTCACCCCGAACCATTCACCAGCACTGTGGTGGTGCCCGGGTCGAAGTCGATCACGAACCGGGCGTATGTGCTCGCCGCTCTCGCCGCGGAGCCGAGCACACTCATCGGAGCGCTGCGCTCCCGCGACACGGACCTGATGCAGGGCGCGCTCGAGGCGATGGGCGTCGCGTTCAGCACGGAGGGCGACCGCGTCACGGCAACGCCGGGCCAACTGACCGGTGCCGCGATCGACTGCGGTTTGGCTGGCACCGTGATGCGCTTCATTCCGGCTGTCGCCGCGTTCGCGGACGGCGACGTTCACGTCGACGGTGACGAGCAGGCACGGGTGCGTCCCGTCGGCACCGTGCTCGACGCGCTTCGCAGCGCGGGAGTGGCGGTCAACGGCGACGCCCTGCCCTATACCGTCCACGGGACTGGTTCGGCGAAGGGCGGCAGGGTGGAAATGGATGCGTCCAAGAGCTCCCAATTCGTCTCCGCCCTGTTGCTGGCGGGCGCGCGATTCCGCGACGGACTGCACATCGTCCACACCGGTGACCGGCTCCCATCGGCACCCCACATCGAGATGACGGTGGAGATGGTGCGCGAAGCGGGCGTGCGGGTCGATTCCAGTGCCACCGAATGGACCGTGCACCCGGGCCCGATCGCAGGCGGCACCTGGGTGATCGAGCCGGATCTGTCCAACGCGACGCCGTTCCTCGCCGCCGCCGCTGTGACGGGTGGAACTGTGAGCCTCCCGCACTGGCCCACGAAGACGACCCAGGCGGGCGACGCGATCCGGGAGATTCTGGAGCGCATGGGCTGCGACGTGCGGCTTGAGAGCAACAGCGGCGAGAAAGGCGACGACGGCGACACCACCCTCACCGTCACTGGCCCGCCGCGTGGTGAGCTGACGGGCATTGAGCTGGACATGGGCGACATCGGCGAGCTCACCCCCACCGTCGCAGCGCTGGCCGCCCAGGCATCCACACCGAGCGTGCTGACGGGTATCGCCCACCTGCGCGGGCATGAGACAGACCGCCTCGCGGCGCTCAGCACGGAAATCAACGGCCTCGGCGGCCAGTGCGAGGAGCGTGCCGACGGCCTGAAGATCTCCCCTGCTCCCCTGCACGGCGGCACCTGGCATTCGTATGCCGACCACCGCATGGCCACCGCCGGGGCGATCGTCGGCCTGACTACCGAGAATGTGGTGGTCGAGGACATCGGCACCACGGCGAAGACACTGCCGGGCTTCGACACAATGTGGACGGATATGTTGCATGGCTAGGCGCGGCGGACGGGACTTCTCCAGCTACGACGAATCGGACGTGAAGGTCCGCCCGGGCAAGGGGTCGCGCCCACGGTCGAAGGACCGCCCCAAGCACAAGGATGCCGTAGTGGGACTCGTGATCACCAAAGACCGCGGCCGGTGGAGCGTGGTGCTGGAAGACGGCACGCGTGTGGTGTGCATGCGCGCCCGGGAGCTGGGACGCACCTCCATCGAAGTCGGCGACCGCGTCGGTGTTGTCGGTGACACCAGCGGCACGAAGGACACGCTCGCGCGCATAGTCAAACGCGAAGAACGCGCCTCGGAATTGCGCCGCACCGCCGACGACACGGACCCCTACGAACGCATTGTCGTGGCCAACGCCGAGATCCTCCTCATCGTCTGCGCTGTGGCTGATCCCCCGCCGCGCACCGGTTTCGTCGAACGCGCGCTAGTCGCTGCTTTCGTCGGCGGTGTCACTCCCGTGGTGTGCCTAACCAAGTCGGATCTGGCGGATCCGGGGGAATTCGAGTCCGAGCTCGCCGACTTGGACGTAGAAGTGCTGCGCACCGGCATCAACGACGACTTAGCGCCGCTCATGAACCGCATTGAAGGGCGGCTGTCCGCAGTCATTGGCCATTCCGGTGTGGGAAAGTCCACGCTGGTCAACCGGATTGTGCCGGATGCCAACCGGGAGACCGGCGAAGTCTCCGGCGTGGGCAAGGGCCGCCACACCTCTACTCAGTCTGTGGCACTGGAGCTGCCGGACAGGGGCGGCGTGGAGGGAACCGAGAACGCAACGGGTGCGCACGGCGGCTGGATCATCGACACCCCGGGCATCCGCTCTTTCGGTCTCGCGCACGTGTCACCCGAGCAAGTCATCGCTCCGTTCCCGGACTTGGCGGAGGCGGCGGAACGCTGCCCGCGCGGGTGCACGCACGCCGGGCCTCCAGCAGACCCTGAATGCGCGTGGGATGAATTCGACCCGGATTCCGTCATCGGGCGGCGCGTCCAAGCCGTTCGGCGCCTGCTTGAAGCGCTGCGGATCAACGAGACGACGTACGACTAGGGGCGACGAGCGGTGCCAGGCAGCGGCGGGCGACGACGAGCAGCGGGTGGCTAGAGCAAATCGACGAGGAAGGGCAACTCAGTCGGGTCGTAGAACGCCAGGTAGTTGTCCTGTGCATCGCCCACGGCGAGTTCGGCGTCCTGGTCGCCGAGATCGGCGGCGTCGATAAGCTCAGTGGCGCGCTTGGTCGCTTCTTCAGCGTCGGCGATGTCCACGTGGATCGCCGCGACGTCCTCGAGGGTGACGGGGGCTGAAAGCTTGACCACGGACTCGCCCATCTCCGGCTGGGGCACGGCATCTACGTCAGCAGAAATGACCACGCGGCGGTGCGGGAAATCCGGTTCGTCGCCGATGGCGAGCAAACGCAGGGAAGCCAGCGCGGCGTCGTCGAACGCGACGGCCTCAATCTCCTCCTCGTCGCCGGAGGTGAAGAACTCGGTCAACGCAGGCGTGGCCGCGAAGCCCCACCCGCTACGGGCGTGAATGGAGCCGTCCGCGTCGAGTTCTTTGAGCATGGCAAAGGTGGCGGGAATGTAGACGCGCACTAGAACTCGCCCTCGATGCCGTAAAGAGACTGGATCTCCACAACAGTGCGATCGAAAGCGGTGTGGAGAATACCCACCAAGCCGGCCTCGACCGCGCCGCGGACATTGAGAATGTCGTCGTCGATCATCGTGCACTCCTCCAGCGGCATGCCGATCGCATCCGCCGCTGCCTGGAAGGCCGCCTTTTCCGGCTTTTCCACTCCGACCTCACCGGAGAGCACGACGGCATCGACGTGTCCGCGGAACTCCCATTCGCGGATCGCGTCTGCTTCCGAGCCGCCCGGGTCATTGGACAAAATGGCGGTGCTGATCTCGTTTTCCTTGAGAGCAGCGAAAAGCGCCTGCCAGCGCTGCACGTCCTCACCGTCCACGTCGAGCACTCCGGCATAGTCCACAATCAAACCCTGCATCAACGACCCCGTTTCTGTTTCTTCTCGCGGCTTCTTCTCGCGGCCCGCCCCACTGTCTACTGCAGTAGACCGTGGGCGGTCGATTATTCCGGACAACCCGTCCGGATCCTGGCACAATACTACCTAGCCCACGCCGCGTCCGCCCCCGGGGTGAAGCGCCGGAAATCACTGTTCCCGGCTGCGCACACCACGGAGGTTCAGCTCGTTGTACTACCCCGTTCCTGGCCACACGCACCTGAAAGTGCTACTCCCAACCCCTGCCAGTTCACGATCCGCGCCACCGGTCCACCGCACGGCGCGCCCGATCGACGACCCGCTAGTCACGTCCCCGCTGATCACGATGGCGCTAGATGCCACCTTCGGGATCCGGGACATCCGCGCGCTACAGAAACGGGCTTTCGCACCGATGGTCCGAACGTACGTCAGGGCGCGGCGAATCGGTGGTCTTCCACCCGGTCATGTGCGCGTGGCCACCAGCCGGCAGCGCGGCCAGGAATTTTTCGGCACCGCGGTCTCGGCTGGAACGCGCTACGCGTGGGTGGCGCGCATCAAAGCAGACCGCCTCGTGTCATTCCGGGTTCTGTGACCGCGAGCCGGTGGGAGAAGCCGGACCCGGAGTGGATTAGGCCTGCGCGGTCGGCTGCTGCTCCTGCTGCTCGAACTGCTTGCGCAGCATGAACAGCTGGCGGACAGTCTCTTCCTTCACGCCGTCATTCATGGCGTTGAACATGTCGCCGCCCTCCTTCTGGTACTCAACCAGAGGATCGCGCTGCGCCATTGCGCGGAGACCAATGCCTTCCTTGAGGTAGTCCATCTCGTAGAGGTGTTCGCGCCATTTCGTGTCGATGATAGGCAGGATCACCATGCGCTCGACATTGCGCATCTGGTCCTCCCCACCAATGGAGATCACGTTGTCCTCGAGCTGGTCGTAGGAGCGGTGGGCGTCGTCGAGCACAGCCTGCCGCAGTTGCGAGGAGGTGAGCTCGCCCGGGGAACCGTACTCGGAGCCGTCGATAAGCTCCTGCGGCGTGACGGTCGGGCCGTAGAGGGAGTCGAGCGCATTCCACAGCTCGTCCAGGTCCCAGTCCTCGACGTAGCCGTCGTAGGTGGCGCCGTCGACGTACGCGCCAACGGTGTCGTCGATCATGCTGCGGATCTGGTCTTTGATGTCCTTCGCCTGCAGGATCTCCAGGCGCTCGCGGTAGACGACCTTGCGCTGCTCGTTGAGCACCTCGTCGTACTTGAGCACGTTCTTGCGGGTCTCAAAGTTCTGGTTCTCCACCTGGGACTGAGCGCCCTTGATGGAGCGGGAGACCATGCCCGCCTCGATGGGCACGTCGTCGGGGACATTAAGACGGTTCATCATGTTCTCCATGGACGCACCCACGAAACGGACCATGAGGTCGTCGCGCATGGAGAGGTAGAAGCGGGTCTCGCCCGGGTCGCCCTGACGGCCGGAACGGCCGCGCAGCTGGTTGTCGATGCGGCGGGACTCGTGCCGCTCGGTGCCGATGACGTAGAGGCCGCCGGCCTCACGCACTTCGTCCCCAAGCTGCTTGGAACGCTCCTTCGCCTTCGGCAGCTGCTCGTCCCACGCCTGCTGGTACGCCTCTTCATCCTCGAACGGGTCCAAACCCTGCTCCTGGAGCTTCGCGTCGAGCAAGACCTCGGGGTTGCCGCCAAGCACGATATCGGTGCCGCGGCCCGCCATGTTGGTGGACACCGTGACGTTGCCAGGCAGGCCCGCCTCGGCAATGATGCGGCCTTCCTCCTCGTGCTGCTTCGCGTTGAGCACGTTGTGCTTGATGTGCTTGCGAGTGAGCAGCTGGGACAGGTACTCGGAACGCTCGACGGAGGTGGTGCCCACCAGCACCGGCTGGCCCTTCTCCACGTGCTCCGCGATGTCCTCGGCGACAGCCGCGAACTTCGCTTCCTGGGTCTTGTAGATCAGGTCGTCCTTGTCCTGGCGGATATTCGGTTTGTTCGGCGGGATCGCCACAACACCGAGCTTGTAAATCTGGTTGAGCTCCGCGGCCTCCGTCTCCGCGGTACCGGTCATGCCAGCCAGCTTCTCGTAGAGGCGGAAGTAGTTCTGCAGCGTGACCGTGGCCAGGGTCTGGTTCTCGTTCTTGATCTCCACGCCCTCTTTGGCCTCGATGGCCTGGTGCATACCCTCGTTGTAGCGTCGGCCCGGCAGAATGCGGCCGGTGAACGAGTCGACGATGAGGACCTCGCCCTTGCGGATGATGTAGTCCTTGTCGCGCTCGAAGAGCTCCTTCGCCTTCAGAGCGTTGTTGAGGTAGCTGACCAGCTGGGAATTTTCCGGCGCGTAGAGGTTGTCGATGCCGAGCTGGTCCTCGACGAATTCCACGCCTTCCTCGGACACGCCGACGGTGCGCTTGCGCTGGTCCACCTCGTAGTGGATCCCTTCCCGCATGCGCGGAGCGAGCTGGGCGAAGACGGTGTAGAACTGGCTGGATCCGTCCACGGGACCGGAAATGATGAGCGGGGTGCGGGCTTCGTCGATGAGAATCGAGTCGACCTCATCCACGATGGCGAAGTTGTGGCCGCGCTGCACCATCTCGTCGACGGACTTTGTCATGTTGTCGCGCAGGTAGTCGAAGCCCAGCTCGTTGTTGGTGCCGTAGGTGATGTCAGCAGCGTAGGCCTGCTTGCGCTCCGGCGGACGCATGTCGGACAGGATGACTCCGACCTCGAGCCCCAGGAAGCGGTGGACACGGCCCATCATCTCCGCGTCGCGGCGCGCCAAGTAGTCGTTGACAGTGACGATGTGGACGCCCTTGCCTTCCAACCCGTTGAGGTAGGCGGGAAGCACCGAGGTCAGGGTCTTGCCCTCACCGGTCTTCATCTCGGCGACGGAACCGAAGTGCAAAGCAGCGCCACCCATGATCTGCACCTTGTAGTGCTTCTGTCCCAGCACGCGCCACGATGCCTCGCGGGCGGTGGCGAACGCGTCGAGCAGTATGTCGTCCATGCTCTTCCCGTCCGCCAGCGCTTCCTTGAACTCGACGGTCTTCGCTTTGAGCTCGTCGTCGGTCAACGCGGCGTATTCGTCCTCGAGGGCGAGAACGTCGTCCGCGATCTTGGAAAGGCGCTTGACCGTGCGACCTTCACCGGCGCGCAGCAGCTTGGACAGTCCGAACACGTTGTGCTTCCTTTTCGGGTTGGATACGTGGTCACGCGAGCGGGACCTGATTGAAAAGGACTGGCCTGCTCGCTGTTCAAACCGCCATTGTACGCACGCGCTGAATCCGGACCACTTTGAGGCGGGCAGGAAGTGCTGGTAGTCGACTGTGAAAATGCCTCTGCCCGTTCCCCTCGCCGCGCATGACGGAGGGGAACGGGCAGTGCTTACTGGGTGTACTGGTTTTACTGGGCCTACTCCGCCGAGCGGCCAACAGCTGGGCTTATTCGCCGGATTCTTCCTCGGGGACGAGGGTGATCAGACCGTAGTCGTACGCGTGGCGGCGGTACACCACCGACGGGCGGTTGGTCTCGGAATTGATGAAGAGGTAGAAGTCGTGCCCCACCAGCTCCATCTCGGACAGAGCATCGTCTACGCTCATCGGGGTGGCCGGGTGCTCCTTAGTGCGCACGACCTGGCCCGGCAGCTGATCCTCCACTGCGTACGGGTCAACCTCGGGCTTCTCCTGTGCACGCGCCTGCTCGGCTTCGGCCGCGAGCTCCGCTGCGATCTGGCCGGTGGACTTCGGTGCTCGGTGGCCGCCCATGGAGATCTCGCGGCGGACCTTCACCTTGCGCAGGGACCGCTCCAGTTTGCCCACGGCCGATTCGAGCGCCGCGTAGAAGCTGTCTTCCTTAGCCTCGGCGCGGGCGAGGTGGCCCTTGCCCGTCGCGGTGATCTGAATGCGGTTCGCCCGCGCCTCCCGGCGCGGGTTGGGCTCGTGCTGCAGTTCGACGTGGAAGAAGGTCAAGGTCGGATCGAGTTTCTCGATCTTGGCCAGCTTGCTGTTCACGCGTTCCTGAAAGTGCTCCGGAACTTCGACGTTGCGGCCCGTGATGGTCACCTGTGCTTCAGGGGCCAGGGCTTCGTTGTTGTTCTCGTTTGCAGAGGTCATCTGCTTTCCTCCTTCTGGTCGGGAACGTCGAACGCAATCGCTCGCTCTACTTAGAATTATACCTACCGCCATCGCGCGGTTTCCATCAGTTCACGTGTTTGTAACGGTGTTTCAGAAGGGGTCTAAGCGGCTGCCAGAACCAGGCAAGCGCGCACGTCACCACCGTGCGCAAGAAGCTTTTCGACGCTCGCCTGAAGCGTCGCCCCCGTTGTCACCACATCGTCCACCACGATGACGGGGCGGGCGGGCACGGCCGTAATGGAGACCATTCCCTGCAGGTTTCGCCGCCGGCCGGACTCATCGAGCGACCCCTGGTCGGGAGTGTCCTCCGCCAACCGCAGCACCGGGTGCGTCCGGTACCCGGATGCCGCGCAGATCGCTGTGACGGGATCGCCTCCACGGGCCCGGGCGGAGGTCGCGCGGGTCGGCGCCGGCACAAGGTGTGCCCCGGCCGGGATTTCGCCTTGGGCCTCCAAGTGGCGCAGACCAGCGGCGAGGACGGCGCCGATGTAACGCCGGACGAGCACGTTATTGTGCTCTTTCATGGCCAAGATCACCCCTCGGTGCGGGTTCGCATACGGTCCGAAGGCGAACACCGGAACGTGCACTGGCGCCCCGGGGGTGTGACGGAACGGCGGAGCCGCGAGCTGCGTCCGGCACCGCGGGCACAAAAGGTGCCCGGGAGCCGCGCACCCGGCGCACCGCCGCGGGAGAAGCAGCTCCCCGATCACGGCCGCGGCACCACCGGGGCGGCGCGCACGCCCTGCTGACCGGGAACTTCACGCCAGTTCAACGAGTCCTTGGTGGGCAGCGGCATGCGCATGAGCACCTTGGAATCGGTGATGTACATCGTGTCCACCGTGGCGCCTACGGCGACGACGGGGCCGCCCACATTGCCGGATGGCAGAGCTGTGAGTGAGGAGCCGTCCTGCTCCACGCGGACCACCGGGCGCTGACTTGCTGATGTGCCCACAAGCAGGGATCCGTCTGGCTGCCAGTCCACGCTGACCGCGGAGCCGTCGAGCTCCACATCGGCGTACTTGGCGGTGTTGACCACGGCGCGCTGGCCGTTGTCGCGGCGTTCCACCACGCCGACGACAAGGTGACCGTCCACGATCATGGCCACGCGCGAGCCCGTGTCGGACAGGCGCAAGAACGTGATCTCCCCATCCACATTCGGCGGGAGCTGCACCTGCACACCTGCCACCTGCACTTCCCCGGTCGCGGCGGAACGGTCCGCGCGGATCACGCTCTTGCCGTCGGCCACGGACCACGCAGCGGTGTGGCCGGGTTCGAGGGTGGGTCGGGTGAAGCTGCCGGCGCGCTGCACTTCCTTGCTCTCCGAGTCCACAGCCCCGGCGACAAGCGCTTGTTCGTCGTCACCGACGTTGATCACAGCGGCGTAGTTGCCTTCGTCGCCGATGTCCACAGAAGAAACGCTGCCCAGCTTGTTCAACGATTCCACCGGCGCCACCTCTGGTTCCTCCCCCTCACCCAAGTTATCCACGCTGGTGACTTCCCCGTCACGCAGCGTGTACAGGTCCGGTCCGCCGTCGATTTTCTTGATTGGATCGAGCTCCCGGAATTGCTCGATGCTGAGCTCCTGGTTCTCCCCCACCAAGGGCACGCCGTTGAGCGTCACCGGGTAGGGCCCCGGGACTCCTGCGGAGGCTAGAGTCCACACCACCTGCGCGGCAAAGCGGGCGCGAGTCTTTTCTTCCGCGTCGGCCAGGCCGGTGAAGCGGTAGACACCGTCGGCGGATCCGGTGTACGCCACGTCATCCGCCGCGGCAGTGTTCACCGCCGGGGCAATGACGGAAGACGGGCCGCTGACGAGCAGGCTCAAAAGCGAGTCTTCTTTGGACGTCGCTGCGGAGTACACCCAGCGCCGGTCGGGGATCAGCGCTTGGTCCGTGGAGTCGTAGAAGAAGATGTTCCGGGGCTCGTAGTGGTTGCGCAGCTCGGTGCGATCCACCACGACGTCATTCGGTAGCCCGGCGATGCGCCATTGGCCGTCTTCCTGCGCCAGCTCCATGGTGGCTTGATACTGCTGGTTATCCGGCTGGAAAATGCCTCCGGGATCGAGTGATCCGATGATGCGCCCCTCGACCTGATAGGACCGCTTCGACTGGTCGGTCGAGGGGCGCGAGGTGAGCTCGAACGTATCCAGGATGAGAATGTTCTCGCGAGGCTCCCACACCTGTCTCATGGGTGCGGTCAGATACCGCCGCGCGGCCTCGTACTGTCCTGAGGGGTTGGCCGAGGCGGCGAAGAATTCGCGCAGCAGGAGATCCGGCTCAGCGTTCCTGGTCGGCTCCATTTCTTGCGTGGGGTTGGGACGACCCTCGAACTCGTGCAGGGCATGAGGCTCGGTGGTCGTCGGCAATGTCGCGCACCCGCCGATGGCGAATAGCATTCCTGCGGAGCAAGCGGCCAGTGCCGCCCGTGCCGCGGACTTCCTGCGGGGTGTTGCAAAGCTCATCACGGCTCACGCTCCTCGGCCTGTGGCGCGGACGGTGCCGGCAGTTCAGGCGTCTCGCCGCCGTGACTGGTATGCACCATTTCAGGCGGGATGTTTTCGGTCTCCGGCGCGCCGGGAGCGTGCAGTTTCAATGGCGCGTCGGTAAAGCCTGCCTCCGGGTCGCGGGGCAGCACGAGCCGGAACTGCGAGCCCACGCCGGCGGTTCCGGCGGCATCCAAGATGCCGTGGTGGAGTTGCGCATCTTCGCGGGCGATGGCAAGACCCAGGCCGGTGCCGCCGGAGTGGCGTTTACGGGACGAGTCCGCGCGCCAGAACCGGTTGAACACCAACTCCTCCTGACCCGGTTTCAGCCCCACGCCCCCGTCGGTGACGGTGATGGCCACAGCCTCCTCATTCGCGGCTAGCTCCACGCACACCGGGTTGCCCTCGGAATGGTCGATGGCGTTTGCCAGCAGGTTGCGCACGATGCGCTCGATCCGGCGGGGGTCGCCCACCAGCTGCACGGGCTCCTCGGGGATGTCGAATTCCACGGCCACATCGAGCTCTTCGGCCAGCGCCGAGGTCTGGGACCACGCGGACTCGATCGGTGAGCGGGCGTCGATGGTGGCGGCGGAGAGGTCCGCTACACCGGCGTCGTGACGCGAAATCTCCAGCAAGTCTGCAAGCAGCGCTTCAAACCGGTCGAGCTCGCGGATCATCAACTGGGATGCGCGGCGTGTGTGAGGTTCGAGGCTCTCTTCGTCGGCGGCGATCATGTCTGCCGCCATGCGGACTGTGGTCAGCGGCGTGCGCAGCTCGTGCGACACGTCGGAGGTGAACTGCCGCTGCAGGTCGCCGTACTCCTCCAGCTGGGTGATCTTGCTGGACAGGTTGTCGGCCATGTCGTTGAAGGACAGTGCGAGGCGGGCCATCTCGTCTTCACCCTCGACAGCCATGCGTTCCCGCAAGTGACCGCCAGCGAGGCGTTCCGCAATCCGGGAGGCGGAGCGGACAGGCGCGACAAGCTGCTGCGACGACAGCCAGGCAATTCCCACCAACAGAACCACGACGACGATGCCGGCGGATGTGAGCAGGCCGCGCATGAGCGCGAGTGTCTGGCGCTCGCTGGCCATGTCCATGACCAAGTAGAGCTGAAGCCCCTGGATGTCCGAATCCGTCGGGGTGCCGATGATCAGGGCGTCGTACTGCCGGCCCCCGTTGTTGACGGGGTTGAACTGGTACGCCACCTGGCCCTTGCCAACGAAGTCGACGACCAACCGCTCCGGAATCGTGAAATCCTCCGGCGAGGTGATCACCCCGCTTTGCTGCGGCACCAACAGGACCGGCTCGTAGGCGCCCGTAGCTGGCTGGTCCTGCTGGGAGCGCTGCGCCAACGCCGCGCGGGCGGAGTTGAGGCGGCTCTGCGTCGACGCACCGGTCGCGGAGGTGTTGCGCAGCTGTTCTTCCACCGTGCCCCGCACGCGCTCGAGGTCGTACTGGGCATTTTCCAGCTTGAGCGCGACGAGACGCTCCGTGACCACCGACGCGAGAGCGAGGGCTAGCACACCCATCACGATCGCGGAAACGATGAGCACCGTGCCCACGAACCGGACCTGCAGCGAGGTCCGCCAACTCTGGGCGAGGCTTTCCCTGGCCCGTTTCAGATTAGTAGCCAGGGCCTGTTACACCCCCGGCCGTCCAGTCTTGTAACCCACGCCGCGCACGGTGAGGACGATCTCGGGGTTCTCCGGGTCGTGCTCGATCTTGGCGCGCAGGCGCTGCACATGGACGTTGACCAGGCGGGTGTCGGAGGCGTTGCGGTAGCCCCACACTCTCTCCAGCAATTCTTCGCGGGTGTGCACCTGGTGCGGTTTACGCGCCAATTCCACCAGCAGGTCGAATTCGAGCGGGGTGAGGTTAATCTCGGTGTCGCCGCGGGTGACGATGTGTTGCGGCACGTCGATGGTCAGGTCCCCGATCTCCAGCACCTCAGACGGTTCCTCGACATTTTGGCGCAGGCGAGCGCGGATGCGCGCAACCAGCTCACGGGGTTTGAACGGTTTGGTGATGTAATCGTCCGCCCCGGATTCCAGCCCCAGCACCACATCGACGGTGTCGGTCTTTGCGGTGAGCATCACGATCGGCACGGCGGATTCTTTGCGGATTTCTTTGCAGATGTCCACGCCGCTCATGCCGGGGAGCATGAGGTCCAGCAAGATCAGGTCGGGCTGGTAGCTGTGGAAGGCGGGGATCGCCTCGAGCCCATCGGTTACAGGTTTGGCTTCAAAGCCTTCGGCATCCAGAACGATGGTCAGCATTTCGGAGATGGCGGGGTCATCGTCCACGACGAGGATCTTTGGCGTCATCGGTATTTCGGTGCTCCTTGCTGCGTTGCGTTACCGCACACGTTAGCTGGCGGGTGGGCGCTTCAATGCGCCGATAGCTTGCATGATAGGTTGCGGATCGCTCGCGCGGAGCCACCGGCCCTCCCAGTTCGTGTCCGCCATGTCGGAGTAGGCGGCGAAGGTCGCGTCCTGCAACGCGGTGTCGCGTTCGTAGCGGTCGCGGGTACGGGAAGCGTCGAGGTGCTCGCGTTTCGCCGCGCGCTCGCGGGCAGTTTCCGGCTCGGTGTCCACGAGGACCTGCAGGTCGGGCCGCGGCAGTCCGAGGCGGCCGAATTCGAGGTCCGCGACCCACGCGCGGTCGTCGATACGCCCAGTGCGCGCCGACGTGTACGCGGCGTTCGACGCGACGTAACGGTCGAGCAGCAAGATTTCGCTTGTCGACGCCGCGTAGCGCCCCAACTCCTCCCTTACCCCGTACCGGTCCAGGGCGAACATGACAGCCATGCCGTGGGCCGAGTCGGTCAGGTCCCCCATTGTGCCGTGCAATGCGTCGGCGGCGATTTGGGCGTGAACGGAATCGTCGTAGCGCGGGAAGGACAACGTGGCCACACTGGTCACGGCGTCATCGGCTTCCAATTCACCGACGAGTGCGCGCACGAGAGTATTCTTCCCGGCGCCGTCGATTCCTTCGAGAGCGATGATCATCTGTGTCCTTCCCTTCCGGCGAGCGCATGCGGGCTACTCCAAACTAGTAGCGGTAGTGCTCCGGCTTGAACGGGCCGGCCACATCGACGCCGATGTACTCGGCCTGTTCCTTGGTCAGCTCGGTCAGGGTGCCACCGAGGCCTTCGACGTGAATGCGGGCGACCTTCTCGTCGAGGATCTTGGGCAGGCGGTACACCTCGTTCTCGTACTGGCCGTTGTTGGTGAACAGCTCGATCTGCGCGATGGTCTGGTCGGCAAATGAGTTGGACATGACAAACGACGGGTGGCCGGTGGCATTACCCAGGTTGAGCAGGCGGCCTTCGGACAGAACGATGATGGAATTCCCGTTCGGCAACGTGAACTGGTCCACCTGCGGCTTGATGTTCAGGCGGGCGACATCCTCGCGGTGCAGCAGGGAGGCCATGTCGATCTCGTTGTCGAAGTGGCCGATGTTGCCCAGCACAGCGTGGTCCTTCATCTTCAGCATGTCGTCAAAGGTGATGATGCCCAGGTTGCCGGTGGCGGTGATGATGATGTCGGCCTCGCCGATCGCCTCATCGACGGTGACCACGCGGTAACCGTCCATGAGCGCCTGCAGGGCGTTGATCGGGTCGACCTCGGTGACGGAGACGATCGCGCCCTGGCCGTTGAGAGCCTCAGCCACGCCCTTGCCCACGTCGCCGTAGCCGCAGACAAGCGCCTTCTTGCCTCCGATGAGCATGTCGGTGCCGCGGTTGAGGCCGTCGATGACGGAGTGGCGGGTGCCGTAGCGGTTGTCGAACTTGGACTTGGTCACCGCGTCGTTGACATTCATCGCCGGGAACGGCAGCGTGCCCTCGTTGGCGAAGTGGTAGAGGCGGTGGACACCAGTGGTGGTCTCCTCCGTCACGCCCTTGACGGACTTCGCGGTCTCAGTCCACTTCTGCGGCTCGGCGGCGAGAGTCTCACGGAGCATGCTGAAGAAGGCGACCTGCTCGTCGGAATCCGTGTCGGCGGCGGATGGCACAGCGCCGGCGTTTTCAAACTCGGAGCCCTTGATCACTGCCATCGTGGCGTCGCCGCCATCGTCCAGAATCATGTTCGGGTACAGCGTTTCACCGTCGCGCTCGCCCCAGCTGAAGATCTGGTTCATGCACCACCAGTACTCGTCGAGGGTCTCGCCCTTCCACGCGAAGACGGGCACGCCCTGCGGGTCCTCCGGAGTGCCGTCTTTGCCCACCACGATGGCGGCGGCGGCTGGATCCTCGGTGGAGAAAATGTTGCAGGATGCCCAGCGCACCTCCGCACCCAAAGAGGTCAGGGTCTCAATGAGCACCGCCGTCTGGGTGGTCATGTGGATCGCACCCGCGATACGGGCACCAGCCAGCGGCTGCTCCTCAGCGTACTCGCGGCGCAACTGCATCAGGCCCGGCATCTCGTGCTCGGCCAAGTCGATCTGCTTGCGCCCCGCCTCGTGCAAAGACAAGTCGGCGACCTTGAAGTCCTGTCTGAGATCCTGGTTCATGTGCATCGTCTCCTTCATGGGAACGCTTAGGGGTGTGAATGAGTCATAGAACGGCAATGCCGTTGCCGTTTGCTCAACGTGGCCAGTTTAGGTCGTTGACCGCGGCAACGTCCGGGCTAGGACAGCGCCTCGATGAACTGATCCACGTCACGCTCGGAGTCGACGTCTTCGAGGACGGCCACGGCGGCGTCGATAAGCTTCTCGTCGAGTTCGACCGAGGAGGCGCGGAGGAAAGAATACGTGTCCGCGATCTCGCCGGCGCTGAACGGTGCACCCGCCCAGATCGCGGCGATCGTCGCTGCGGCTTGGCCGTTGAGCAGCTCGTCGTCGGTCGCGTTGTCTTTGTCCAGGGCGAGCAAGCACGCGTCGCGCACCGCCTCCACCGTCCCTTCGATGTCCATGTCAGCGAGGTCATCGAGGAAATCGACATTCGCGTTCTCGTTGAAAATGGCCAAGTCCCAAGTACTCACGCCGCGCTCCTTCCAGCTCATCTCCGTGTCGATCGATTCTGGTTTGTCCGATCGTTCTTGCTGGGCAACAGTGCCTCCGCAAGTGACCCAAGTACAGGTCCAGTACTACTGGCTTGCTCACGGTCTGTCCACCATGAGTCCCACGTGCCTCACATCCGGGCTGTAGTCCCAGTCCGCGTAGGGGGCTAGATTCGTTGCCGATTCCTTGATAGGTTGTTACCGAGTTGTTATCCGGGATAGGAAACCGCGATCAACGACTCAGAACCGAAAAGCTCCCTGAGAACATCGAGTAACACCCCGAGAAACGCCGAAACGAACGATCACCCACGCACCGTGAGACTCTCGCCGAGGCGGGAGGAAGGAGACGCCGGACATGGAACTGACCAGCCGCCGCTTCGCTATCTTTCTCGCTTCCGGTTTGACGTTGGCCGTCGTCGTGGGGCTGGCAGTGTGGAAGATCTCGGACGCGGGGATGAATCTGACAAGCCCGCAGACGGAAATCGCCGGTCAACCAATCGCAGCTGCGGATGCGGATAAATCGTCGACGCCCAAGACTGCTGCGTCCTCGGAAGCCAGCTCGACGGCTGAAAGATCTGAGGAGGAGACGTCCGCGGACGACGCGGACGCCGAATTCGCGGGTGAGGCTGCCAGCAACGATTCAAATGGTGCGCAGGGCACAGGAGCCGATGCAGCCTACGATCCACTCGCACCGCGCAACGCCAACTTGGGCGGTGCCCGCGGCGGATCCCAGGAGACATCCTATTACCGCCCGACTAACGCGGCACCAGCCCAGCCGAACGCCCGCACATCCGCCCCGGAGCAGACCCAGCAGCAGGACAATTCGCCCCGCAAGACGGCCACCCCGATTTCCACGACAGCTGTTCCGCAGAAGCCGCAGGAAAAACCTGTTCCCGGCAATGATCCGGACGGCGCTGCCCAGCACGAGCGCGAGCCGCAAGAGCCTAGTGTGGATGCTGGGGCGAAGCACCTCCAGATTGCGTCGGATATCGCGGAGAAGGTGGGTGCCGGTGGCGCTGTTTCGGGCGCCGTGAACGGGCAAGGCGGCGAGAAGCCGAAGCGCCCGGAGGATCCGTTCTCCGCATCGACCCGCGTCCCCCAGGCCCCTGCCGAGGACGACGGCACAGAACGTGGTGCTGAGGCGAACGGTTAACGCGTGACCCGCGCGTAAAACACGTCAGCGCCCTCGGTACCGAGCGACTCCACTCGCGCATCCGCATCTGAAGCTGGAATCCACGCCGCCGTTCCCGGCGTCAATTCCAGGGGACCGCAGACCGCAGTACCACCGGTGCACAGCACAATCGCGGGCCCAGAAGCGTCCGCGTCGAAGCCTTCCCCAGGCGACAGTTCGTAGCGTGTGAGCTGGAAGTCCCGCACAGGGACGTCGAATTCGCATGCCGCACCATTGATGTGAACAGCCACACGCGGATCATTCAGCGGGGTGAAGTCCGTGATTCGCACCAACTCGGGCACGTCCACATGTTTCGTGGTCAGCCCGCCGCGCAAGACATTGTCGGAATTGGCCATGATCTCCACAGCCATCCCCTCGAGATACGCGTGCAGCCTCCCCGCGCCGAGAAACAGTGCCTCCCCCGGCGCAAGTTCAACGTAATTGAGCAGCAGGGAGACCAAAACCCCGACATCGCCCGGGTATGCGTGGTCAAGCTGCACGAAGCAGCGCGCACAATCCCGCATCCAGGAGGGAACGCCAGCAAAGCTCCGCTTATCGACGCATCCCCGCACCCCCTCAATCACCTCCACCCGCTTGGTGCGGGGCAGGGAGACCCAGGTGGTGAACAGGGCGCGCAACCCCTCCTCCCCGTTGTCCGTGTGGAGCATGCCGGAATATCGAGTCAGTTCCGGGCAGTCGAGGTGGTCGAAGAAGTCGAGAGTCTGCTTCACCGGCCGCAGCCCCGCCAATGCCCGGAACGGGGTGAGTGCCACGAGCAGCTCCGGCTTCTGGTTCGGATCTTTGTAATTGCGTTGAGCGGAATCTAGCGGGATGCCCGCGGCGTTCTCGGCGGCGAATCCTGCGCGGGCCTGGGCGGCGGTGGGGTGCGCCTGGATGGACAGTGCCGCATCCGCGGCGAGGATCTTGAGCAGGAACGGAAGGGCGTCGCCGAATTCTCCACGCACGGCTGCGCCGAGGGCATCGACCGGGTCGTCCGCAATGACGTCGTCGAGCCCCGCTCCCCCGACGGTGGCCGGTGCCGCCGGGTGAGCCCCGAACCATAGTTCCGCCTCCGGTGTCGCCGCGGGCGAGACCTCGCCGCGCAGGTCCGCTAGCAGGGTTCTCGATCCCCACGGGTACGTCTGCAGTGCCGGGGTGAGCAGCTCCACGTTTCTCGCCCTTTCAGTTGCTCTCGTGCTCTCGGTCGTCCACTCTTCCCCGCGGTCAGTGCGGCACCTGCATGGCCGTGGCCGCCAGCCCCCGCACGATCAGTCGGAGCGCACCAGATAGGTCGGTGCCACCGGCATCACCGGCAAAGCCGCCATCGCCATAGCTGTCATCGACGTATTCCGCGCGGGCCCCAAGCATGTGCGGATCGCGCTGCGCCCACACAATGGTCTTCACCGGCACGTGCGCGGTCGGCCCGTCGATGAACGGATCGTAGAAGAGATCGTCTGTTCCGGAGGCTCCGCTGCTTCCGGCGGTATCGCCGGACTGTTCCAGAGCAGCCGCTAGATCCTCGCGTCCGACGAATCCGCTCGGAATGCCGCGGGCGGACCACAAGGCGGCGATGAGCCGCGCCACGGCAGCGCCGGCGGGACTGTAGCCGGTGTGCAGGACACGGGCTCCGTCGGAGTACTCCCGCAGCTGGCGGGCAAGATTGACTGTCGTGTCGCGCTCCGGCGACAGCTGGCGCAATTCCTCGTCGACGGCATCGGCGAGGTCGCCGCCCTGCACTGGGGTGCCCGACAGTTCCGCGCACACGGAAAGCACCGCAGCGAAAGTCCGCAGCGGAGAGGCACCGTCCGCGGTCGGCGGGGCGGGAAGCAGAACGACACCGCGGGGTGCATCCTCCACGACGGGTCCGCCGGACGGCCCGGCGAGGACGACGTCTGCCCCGCGGCTCGAGGCAACGGCCACCTGCCGGGTCACGGTCTCCGCGTCGGGAGCTTCGCCGCCGACGACAACAACGTCGAGCGCGCCGACGAATTCAGGCAACGTGCGCGTCACCATCACCGGCGCACGGCCGTAATCGCTGAGGGCGACAGCGCATTCCGCCGCCGCTTCAGACACCGCGTCAGTGGCCAGCACCACCACGGAACGCGGAGCGGCTCCCCGCAGCCCAGCGAGTAGGTCCCCGGCCTGGGCCACGGCACGGAGTTGCGCTCCCTCATGCGCGACGTCGAAAAAGCGCACGGCCTCGGTGTCGTATTCGGCTGCGCCGTCGTAGTAGCTGCGGTCCGGATGGGTCTCTGGGTTCATACCCCGCACCTTATCCGCGGATGATGCCCAGCACTTCGTCCACAAGCGCGTCGACCTCATCCTGGGTCTCCGCTTCCACGTTGAGGCGAAGGAGCGGTTCGGTGTTGGATGCGCGAACATTGAACCACGCTTTAGTGCCCGACAGGGAGACCGTGACCCCGTCGAGGCGGTCGACGCTCTCGGTGCGGTCGGCGAACGCTTCGACAACCATCTCCATCGTCGCCTGCTGATCGGCCACCTCGGAATTGATCTCGCCCGATGCCGCATAACGGTTGTAGCTGGCCATCAACTCGGATAGCGGCTTATCCTGCTCCGCTAGTGCGGCCAGGACGTGAAGGGCGGCAACCATGCCGGAGTCCGCGTTGAAGAATTCGGCGAAGTAGTAGTGTGCCGAGTGCTCGCCGCCGAACAGCGCGCCCTTGTCCGCCATCTGGGCCTTGATGTAGGAGTGCCCCACTCGCGTGCGCACCGCGGTACCCCCGTGGGACTCGATGAGCTCCGGCACGGCCTGCGAGGTGATCGCGTTGTAGATGATCGTCGCGCCGGGGGATTTCTCCAGCGTCCGCTCGGCCACCAGCGCCGTGATCGCCGACGGGGAGACCGGCTCGCCCTTCTCGTCGACGACGAAGCAGCGGTCTGCGTCGCCGTCGAAGGCAAGGCCGATGTCCGCATTTTGCTTGACGACGAACTCCTGCAAGTCCACCAGATTCTTCGGATCCAGAGGGTTTGCCTCATGGTTGGGGAAGGTCCCGTCGAGCTCGAAGTAGAGTGGGCGGATATCCAGGTTGTCCTCGGTGCCCAGCACCGCCGGGACGGTGTGGCCGGCCATGCCGTTGGCAGCGTCGACCGCGACGACGAGCTTCCGGTCGCTCGGCACTGGCACAAGATCGCGGAGGAAATCGGCGTAGTCGCCCAGGATGTCGCGCTGGGTGACCGAACCGGCTTCGCCCGCATACTCCGGGACACCGCCAACAAGCATGTCGGTGATTTCCGCCAGCCCGCTGTCCTGGGAGACGGGCGTGGCACCGGTGCGGCACAGCTTGATGCCGTTGTACTGAGCCGGGTTGTGGGAGGCGGTGAACATCGCGCCGGCGCACCCGATCACGCCTGCGGCGAAGTACAGCTCGTCGGTAGACGTCAGGCCGAGCTCGATAACATCGAGGCCCTGGCTGACCACGCCGCGGCCGAACGCGTCGGCCAAGTCGGGCGAGGAGGGGCGCATGTCGTGGCCGACAGCGACGGTGGTCTCCCCTTCCCCGCGCAGAATCGACGCGAAGGCGGCGCCAGCATCGAAAACGAAGTCCTCATCGACAGTGGCCGTGTCAGCCGGTTCGACGACTCCACGGATGTCATAGGCCTTGATGGCGGCCTGGACATCTTCGCGGGAGCGGGTGCGGGGGTGCGACGTTTGTTCAGTCATGCCAACCGATCATAAACCCGAACGTGACCATCGGGGTCCGCGCGCGCTCGCGCTGCGTGATCGCCGCGGAATCAGTCCTGTTCGACGGTGTCGCTGGCACCGGCGCTGCCGACATCGTCCGCGTCCGGGTCGGGCACAACGGTCAGGTGCGCGCGGCGGGCAGCCTTGTGCTCGGCGAGGTGCTCCCCGACCCGCTTCGTTCGGTACACGGGGTGGTTGGAGGTGTCCGGGTTGGTGAAGTCGCGCTCGGTGTCGAACTCGATGGGGTCCTGGGTGGTGTCCACCAGGCCCGTGGTGACCCGCCCGGCTTCACTGACGGCTTGGGCCAGGGCGGTGATCTCTTCTTCGTCGGACAGCTCGATGTTGTCGATACGCACCATCTCCCACCCAACGGGGGCGGTGATGTGCTCGGAATGCCGCTGGCACAGGTCCCACGCGTGCGGGTCCGGCGACGGTGCGAGCGGCCCGACGATGGCGGTTTTCTCGGAGTACGCGTAGACGAGTGTGGCGATGGCGGGGCGGCCACACCCGGGGCGACAACAACGGCGGAAGGTACTCACGGGCCCATAGTCTAAACCCAAGGTTTATATTTTGGCTCGTGCCACGCGGCGCGTCCCCTCTCCCCAGCCGCACGGGCCGCCCTAGATTGGTACCTATGACTCCCGCCAGCGCCGACCCCGCTCGACTGCCCATGCGGCGCGACCGCCACGGGCGCGGCGTGCGAGGCCCGCTCCTCCCCGTTGCTGTGCCCCGCTACCGGACCCGGTCCACGGCCTTCGACCAGGCGGCGCTCGAGGCGTACGCTCCGCTCCAGCAACGGTTCTTCGATCAGCTCACCGGCGTGGACCTGGCCGTGGACACCATTCCGCGCATGCGGCTGCGCCCCGACATGCTCATGCCGGACGAGATCTTCGCCGACGGCCCCGTCCCCTTAGGCCGTGTTCTGCAGGCCGGTTTCGACCGCGCCGGCAACCCGACGCGAGCACGCATCGTTCTATTCCGCATGCCCATCGAGCAACGCACCACGAACGCCATCGAACTAGCGGAACTCCTAGACACCATCCTGACCGCCCTGGTCGCGCATTACCTGAACCTCGACCCGCGGGACACCAATCCCCGGCTCCAGTGGTGACCCACTGCGGAATGGGGCAGAAAAGCAGAAGACCGCAGGCGTAACCCTGCGGTCTCTTGTTGTTATGTCTTTTCACAGCCGTGAAGCTGTTATCCGATCTGCTTGCGCAGGCGGCGGCGCTCACGGTCGGAGAGGCCGCCCCAAATGCCGAAGCGCTCATCGTGCTCGAGGGCGTACTCGAGACACTCGTCGCGGACGGCGCACGCCTGGCAGATGCGCTTCGCCTCGCGGGTGGAGCCGCCCTTCTCCGGGAAGAACGCCTCCGGGTCAGTCTGAGCGCACAGGGCCTGATCCTGCCACTCCTGCTCGACGGTGCCGAACAGTTCGTCGAGGGTCATTCCGCCCGCGGCCGCGCCACGGAGAGTGGCGCCTGAAACCATGTCTTCCACGCCGTCCCCTTCCTGAGTCTTGTTTGTCGCCGTGTTGCTGTCGTGGCACCTATTGCCAATGCCCGCCATGAAGCAATGCCGTCAGCACCGCCCCACTCGGTAGGTGCTGATTACACTAATGTGATTAGACCCTCGCGCACTAAATAGCGTCAACACAAAGACAGGCAAAAGTATCTTCGCGCTGGGGAAAAGCGCCCGTCCAGGCCGTGACACGCAACATGAGTCACACGAGTCACATGACATGCGAAGCAGGGGTAGTCGCCGGGGGTACTAGATATAGTAGGGGGCACCCGAGCTGGCAACTACTCTGCCGTCTCCTCGGCGTGTCGCTACGCGTCCGGCGAAAAACGCACTCCCAAATCCGGGATGTCCACGCCCGGCCACACCCGCATACCGCTCTGGAGCTCACAACGGGCACCGATATTCACTCCGTCACCGATGACGCAGTCCTGGATGCGAGCATTCGCACCAATGGTCGTCCCCGAGGCGATGATGGAGCCGCGGATCATCGCGCCCGGCTCAATCGTCACACCATCAAACACAACACAGTCGTCGAGGCGACACCCCGCACCAATCGTGGATCCCCTCCCCACAGAGGTCCCGCCGACAAGAATGGCACCGCCGGCGACGCCGGCGGAATCGTCGATAAGCGACTCGCCCGTGCGTCCCTCCAACAGCGGAGAGGGCGCGATGCCGCGGACGAGGTCCGATGAACCCTGCACGAAATCGGACGGGCGACCCATGTCGCGCCAGTACGTGGTGTCCACGTGGCCGAAAACGCGCGCGCCAGATTTGAGAAGCCCAGGGAACGTCTCGCGCTCAACGGAGACGACGCGACCTTCCGGAATTGAACGGATCACGTCGCGTTCGAAAACGTAGCAGCCGGCGTTGATTTGGTCCGTCGGCGGCGCTTCCGTCTTCTCCAGAAACGCCTCAACGCGCCCGTCGGCAGAGGTGGGCACCGAACCAAACTGGCTGGGATCCGGCACCCGGACAAGGTGCAGCGTCACGTCCGCCTCGTTGTCCAGGTGCGTCTGCAGTATGCCGCCCAGGTCCGCGCCGGAGAGCACGTCGCCGTTGAAAATCATCGCCGTGTCAAAGCGCAAGCGGGACTCCACATTGCGGATCGCGCCGCCCGTGCCCAGGGCCTCTTCCTCGACCACGTACTCAATCTCCAGGCCCATCTCGGAGCCGTCGCCGAAGTACTCCTCGAAAACCTCTGCCTTGTACGAGGTCCCCATGACCACGTGCTCGATGCCCGCGGCCTTGATGCGCGCCAGCAAGTGCGCCAGGAACGGATACCCGGCAGTGGGCAGCATCGGCTTCGGCGTGGACACCGTCAACGGGCGCAGCCGCGTCCCCTGACCTCCCACGAGCACAACTGCGTCGATCTGGGAGGGGTCTACCGTGGATGCCTGAGGTGCCATCGTGGCGCGGCCTTTCTGTCGGTTCTATCGGTTCAGGGCTGGTCGTTCTGTTGATCTTCCGTGCCCGGAGTGAGGGTTCGGACCTCAAACCTATCTGCTAGCACGCGGGAAACGTGGATTTGACGGGGCCGGGCCAGCTGGACAGTGGCGTAGAACTCATCCGGAACGCTCTGTTTGCACTGCCGACTGAGACGGGAAGTGGCATGAAAGGGCTAGCTCAGCGCACGGGCGATCACGGCGCGAGCCTGCAAGCCCAGCCACAACGCAGCACGCACCGGAGCCTGCCATAGGTGCGGGTGGCGGTCCACCTGAAAGCGGTAGGCCGAATCATGGTGAGCGGGAACAGTCACGCGCGAATGCTTCTTGGCGGAGTGACCCTGGTCGTGGAAGATCACGGAATGCGGGCAGAAGATATTGTCCCACCCGGCGCGGGAGAGGCGGTCGCCGAAGTCAATGTCCTCGAAGTACATGAAGTAGCGCTCGTCGAAACCTCCGATGGCATCGAAGGCGTCCCACCGCACGAGCAGGCAGGAGCCGGACAGCCAGCCCGCGGGCCGCACAGTGGTGAGGTTCTCCCCCGCCCGATACGCCTTGCTGAACGGATTGCCGGGCCACACCGGGTAGAGCACGGCGTGTCCAATGCCTGTGAGCAAGGTGGGCACTTCGCGCGCTGACGGGTAGGCGGAGCCGTCGAGCTCCTCGATCCGCGGGCCGACAGCACCGGCACGCGGATGGTCTTTCGCGCAATTCAACAGCGCGTCGAGGGACCCAGGGCTGAACTCAACGTCGGGGTTGACGATGAGGAAGTACTCGCCGTTGATCTCCCCCGCTTCACGCGCAGGGGAAAGGTGCCGGGCGGCCGCGTTGATAGCCGCACCGTAGCCGATATTCCCGCCGGTGGGAAGAAAATCCACGTTCTCGCGCTGCGCGGCGAGCGCCTGCGGCACACCGTCGGTGGAACCGTTATCGGCGCAGATCAGCCGTGTCTCCCACCGGGTTGAGGCGGCGAGCGTGTCCGCGAGCCCCGCCAAGTGCCGCCCGGGAGAGAACGTCACTGTCACCACAGCCAGCGGAGAGGCCGTCGCCGCCGATGCAGCATCACATCCGAAAGTCGCACTCACAGTGTGGGAGCTTACAGCCGGTCGCGGTCGCGGGATCTCGGCGCGCTCGGGCGCGTGCACTATACTTTCAACCGATTGCGATCAACTGTCCGCGCGGGGTCCAGCAGCGCTGTTTACAGCAGTTCCTCCCACTACGCGGCGGGCAGCAGGTGAACGACCAAAGGGGCAGCGTTTCGTGAGCGAGAACTACCGGCCGGTGCGTGACATCCAGCCGGCCCCGTCGCACGTGCGGGATATCAGCCAGTCCGGCCACCCGGCGTTGAAGGCGGCGCTTGCCGCTATTTCCGTGCTGATCCTCCTCATCTCCGGCTTGGGTTACTACTCCGTGGGCCGACTGGGCGGGAAGCTCTCCTCGTCTGACCTGTCGCTGTCGGACAATGAGCTCGACGGCGAGGACGGTGCAGTGGACATCCTGCTTGTCGGCTCCGATTCCCGAACTGACGCGCAGGGCAACCCGCTGTCCGAGGAGGAGTTGCGGCGCCTCAACGCGGGTGAGGCCGAGGGTGAGCTGAACACGGACACGATCATGGTCATCCGCGTGCCCAACGACGGATCCCGCGCCACAGCCGTGTCCATTCCGCGCGACACCTACATCCACGATTCCACGTACGGCAACACCAAGATCAACGCGGTCTACGGCCAGTACGCGAACGCGAAACGCGAGGAGCTCCAGGAAAGCGGGGAGAAAGAAGGAAAGAGACTCGAGGAAAAGGTCGCGCAAGCAGGACAGCAGGGTCTTATCGACGCAGTGGCGGACCTCACCGGCGTCGAAGTTGACCACTACGCCCAGGTGGGCCTGCTCGGGTTCGTGCTACTGACTGACGCTGTCGGCGGAGTTGAGGTGTGCCTCAACGAGGCGGTGGAGGAGCCGATGTCCGGCGCGAAATTCCCGGCCGGCCGCTCCACCCTCGACGGAGCACAGGCCCTCGCATTCGTCCGCCAGCGCCACGACCTGCCCCGCGGCGACCTCGACCGTATTGTGCGCCAGCAAGTCTTCATGGCTTCCCTGGTCAATGAAGCGATTTCCGCGGGCACTCTGTCGAATCCAACAAAGATGCGCGAACTGTCCAACGCGGTTGAGCGTTCCGTGAACGTGGATTCCGGCTGGGACATCATGTCGCTGGCCACCCAGATGTCCGACTTGGCAGCCGGCAATGTCACCTTCTCCACCATCCCCGTCACGTCCGTCAACGGCACCGGCGACTACGGCGAATCCATCATCACCGTCGACCCGCAGCAGGTTCACGACTTCATGGAAGATCTCGCGCGCGAGCGGGAGGAAGCCGAGCAGCCTGCCGGCGACGGCGAGCAGAAGGCCGATGACGCTGCCGCGGGTACCTCCGCCTCGCTCTCCGGGGCATCCATCACTCTCCTCAATGCGGGCGACACAGCCGGCCTGGCCGGTGCCGTCGGAGACTTCTTGGAGGAGAAGAAGCTCACCGTTGAAAGCGTCAGCAACGCCACCCCGGGCATTTACGCCTCCTCTCAGATTGTCGCGGCCAGCGCCGATGACCCCGCCGCGAAGGAGCTCGCCGAACTTCTCGGCGGCCTGCCCGTCACGGCCAACGAATCCCTGAACCCTGGCTCGCTCATCGTGGTCACTGCCGACGACTACACCGGCCCCGCCGCCGAGGACGCCCCTCAGGAGATCAGTGAAGACAACACCGTGGGCACCCCGGGGGAGGACTTCGGCGCAGCGGAGGTGGCACCAGAGATCAACGCCGGCGGCACCGGCCCCCGTTGCGTGAACTAACCGGCGCGGGGGCTGAGTTTGGGGGCTGGGGCCTCCACTAGATGCGTCTGACATCTGGATCCCTTCCGCCCACTCACCCCTCACCCGCCTTTTCCCTACGATGGGTCGGCATGAGCCTGCTCGCCCCGATCCTGTCCACCGACCCAACTAGTCCCCGACTGACCGTCTACGACGAGACAGCCGGCACACGCATGGAGTTCTCGGGCGTGACGCTTGATAACTGGGCCAACAAGATCGCCAACATGCTCGTCGAGGAATTCGAGCTGGACAATCCCGCCGATGCTCCCCGCATCCTCGTGGGCCTGCCCGTCTCCTGGCAGGCGGCAGTGCTGCCCATCGGGATCTACAATGCCGGCCTCACCTTCGCGGTAAGCTCAAGCCAGAGCATCGGGCTGAACTCGGACCAGGACACTCCCCAGCTGGTTTTTACCACCCCAGATGCCTTGGAGAGCTGGCCCAAATCCACCGATGTTGTCGCGGTGTCGAACGACCCCTTCGGCCGCGGCGTGACAGAGACCGGCGGCACTCTGCCACCGGGCATCGTCGATTTCGGCCCCACCGTCCGCTTTTACGGGGACCAGTACTACGGCGAATCCCCCGATCTAACTCAATGGAGCACAGATGAGATGGGCTCCGAGCGAGCTCTCATCCCGGCATGGACATCGCGCGAGCAATTCGACGCGACAGTCATGGCACCCCTCGCGGCCGGCGGCTCCGTGGTGGTCGTGGCGGGAATGGCCTCGGCTGAACGCATGGAGCAGATCGCCGAGGCTGAGAAGGTGACAGCGCGACTGGTCTAGCGGCCGCACCGCCGGCGCACGAATCTGCGCCACATCACCCGCGCGGCGGAGTGCGGCACTGCGATGATCTCGCGGGCGTAGTTCTTCAGCCGGGATTTCTTCGGTGTCGGTGCCGCCACGACGCGAATGGGAATGCCGAGGTGCGCCGCCCACACCCTCGTCCGCGCGACGTGGAACCCGTTGGTGACCACGACCAACCGCCCAGCGTCAGGGAACAGTGCCCGGGATTTCTCCAGGTTCTCGTTGGTGGAGGTGGCCAGTGGCTCCTCCACGATGCGTTCCGGTGCCACACCGCGCTCGATGAGCCAGCGCGCCATTACACCGGACTCTCCCTTCCCGGTCACCACGATGGGCGAGTCGGGGTGGGAGGAGCAAAGCAAAAGAGCCGCGCCTAAGCGTGCTTCCAGCATGCGCGACGGGCGGCCGTCGATAATGCGCGCCCCGAGGACCACCACGGGGTCCGGGCTGTTACTCACCGCCGCCGAGCAGACGCTCGCGCAACGCCTCGTCCTTGCGCTCGACTTCCTGCGCCATATTGGCCTGGTAGTCGACCATGCGCCGCTGGATCGCGGGGTCGGAGGCACCCAGAATGCGCGCGGCGAGCAGACCTGCGTTCTTCGCGCCGCCGATGGAGACGGTGGCCACGGGGACGCCGCCCGGCATCTGCACGATGGACAGCAGAGAATCGAGGCCGTCGAGATCCTCCAGTGCGCGCGGAATGCCGATCACCGGCAGCGGCGTCGCGGCCGCGACCATGCCCGGCAGGTGCGCAGCTCCACCGGCGCAGGCGATGATGACCTGCAAGTCGCGCTCGTGTGCGCTTTTTGCGTAGGCAAGCATCTTCTCCGGCGTGCGGTGCGCGGAGACGACCCCGACCTCGAAACGGATGCCGAACTCGGCGAGGATCTCCGCCGCCGGTGCGACGGTGTCCCAGTCCGAGTCGGACCCCATGATGATTCCTACCTGCGGTTTCATGTGCGCTCCTTTTTAGCTCTTTAGTTCGCCGCGGCACCTGTGCCGCCGACGATGATGTCCGCTGCGGCCTTGGCCCGCTCCAGCACGGTGTCCAAGTCCGTGCCCGAAACGTTCACGTGCCCCATCTTGCGCCCGGGGCGGTGCCCCTTGCCGTAGAGGTGGACCTTGGCATCTGGGTACTGGCGCATGACTTCTTTGACGCGCTCTTCCATCGGCTCGGCCGGCTCGGTCTCAGCGCCGAGGGTATTCACCATGACGGTGTACGGCGCCGTAGTCTCGACGGAGCCGAGCGGCCAGTCCAGCACTGCGCGGAGGTGCTGCTCAAACTGGCTGGTCACGCAGCCGTCCTGCGTCCAGTGGCCGGTGTTGTGCGGGCGCATGGCCAGCTCGTTGACGGTGATCTCGCCGTCTTTGGCGAAGAGCTCGACCGCGAGCACGCCCGTCACGTCGAGCTCAGTGGCGATCTTCGTGGCCAGCTCTTGGCAGTACGCGGCGGTCTCTTCGCTCATGCCCGGCGCGGGGGCGATCGCCTCGACGCAGATGCCGTCGCGCTGGCGCGATTCCACGACCGGCCACGCGCGGACCTCCCCGGACGGGGTGCGCGCGACCATGGCGGAGAGCTCGCGGTCGAAGTCGACCTTGCGCTCGGCGTACAGCGGGGTGCCCTTGTCCAGCAGTTCGGCGACGAGGTTCTCCGCCTCCCCGCGGGTCCCGGGAAACCAAACGCCGTGCCCGTCGTAGCCGCCGCGGGTGGCCTTGAGGCACATCTCGCCCTCGACGGACTCGAAGAATGCCCCGGCATCCTCTGCCGATTCGATCGGCGCGAACTCCGGCACCGGCGCACCGATCTCCTTCATCTTCCGGCGCTGCTCCAGCTTGTCCTGGGCAAAGATGAGTGCCTGCGGCTGCGGCTGCACGCTGACACCCGCCGCGATGAGTTCGTCCAAGAACTCGTTGGGCACGTGCTCGTGGTCGAAGGTGGCGGCGGTGGCGCCGTCGCAGACATTCTGCACGTCGTCAAGGTTCTTGTAGTCGCCGATGACGACGTCGCCGAAGACTTGCGCGGCCGAAGCGTCATAGCTGCCTGCAAGGACGCGGGGCTTCAGGCCGAGTTCGATAGCCTCGGTGTGCATCATGCGGGCGAGTTGGCCATCGCCGATTACGGCGACGGTGGGCATTCCTTGGGGATCTCTCACACCTGACTAGCTTAGTGAGCCTTGACGACGGCAAGGAGCCCAGGCACTAAAACGCACCACACACAGCAACCAGTGCACGGCAAGAACAACCAGAAGCACCTGACTTATCGCATTCATCCAGCCCCACTCGTCCAGCTCCGAGAGCAGATGCATCCCCAAACACAATGTGCCCACCGGGAAGGTCGACCCCCACCAGCCCGGGGTGTAGTCGGCCCAGGCAGCCACGGCGCGCAGAAAACGCTGGGAAGCATAGATGAACGGCAGCACACCAATCACCAAAATGGTCACGCCATAAATTAGGCTGGCGCGTTCGTGGAAAAGCACGTGCGCGGCGGCGGTGGACTGCCCCACCACACCGAGCGGAATCCATGCCGTGCCGGCCAACCCGTCGGGAATGTTCATGCGCCCGCGCAGCAGAGACACGTAGCAGTAGCCGAAGACCGGCACCGCCGTGCATATCGCGAGCAGGAAGGATGCCACGCCAGCCCCGTGGTACCCCAGTTGACCGGCGCTCGTTGCGGCGACCATCGGTGCGACGAGTGCGAGGCCCCATTGGAAGGTGGGCGAGCCTTCGAAGCGCCTCAGCTGGTTCAAGCACACCGCCCATCCCAGCGGAGCACTGATCCACCACGACAGTACCTGCCACCACTGCGCGCCGGTGACCTCCGCTGCCGCGGACCCGAGCGCCAACACTCCCATGGAGAACATGCCCCACGGCCCCATCGCGGCACTGTCCCACCCCGGAGTGCGGTGGCGCAGCCATCCGGCCACGATGACCACCAGCACACACACGGCCACAGCAAGAAGCACCCACGGCGCGACGGGCACGCCGTGAATGTGGCATAGGGTGGCCAGGATCGACGTGCCCATCAAGGAGCCGGCCCAAGCGGGTCCCGGCGGCGGTAATTGGTTCATGCCGCAACGCTATCCCCGTGAGGCGCCCAACACGGATGACGAGCTTCCCTGTGAGGGGTACCATGCAATCATGTATCCCGCTTTACCTGCGATGGCGGACCTTGAGGCGTTACTGGCCGTTGCCCACGCCGGCTCGATCTCTCGCGCTGCACGCACGGCTGTGCTCAACCAGCAGACGATGTCCACCCGCGTCTCCCGCGCCGAAAAAACGCTGGGAATCACAGTCTTCGAACGCTCGCCGTACGGTGTGCGACTCACAGACCCAGGAGCGTTGCTTATCAGCGCCCTTCCCGACCTGATCCAGGCCCACACCAGGTTTCTCGACACGGTGCAGCGGCTCAAGGACACCGGCACCGCGCGCCGCATGACCGTCGCGGTGTCCAACACGGTGGCGGAAGTCTACTATCCCGGCTGGGCGGCCCGTTTCCACGCCGCACACCCAGCGGTGAAGATGACCATGGTGCAGGGTAACTCCCACGAGGTACGTGAGCTCGTGGCCGGCGGGAAGATTGACCTCGGTCTCGTTGAGGGAGGGCGACCACGCCATGACCTCGCAGAGACTGTGCTGTGCCGCGACGAGCTGGTGTTGGCTGTTCCGGCCAGTCACCCGTGGGCCAGCGCCGAAACCCCAATCACCGCCAAGCAGCTCCGCAAGACCCCGCTGGTTGTGCGCGAGCCGGAATCCGGCAGCAGGGCGCTCGTCGAGGAGGTCTTGGGCGAGCTCGTCGAGCCGGCCGGTGAGTTCGGCTCGCTGTCGGCGCAGAGGGCGGGCATGCTCGCCCTTGGGGAGCCGACTGTCATTCCACAGGCGGCGGTGACCGACCAGGTGACGCTCGGTGACGTGGCCATCGTGAAGGCTGAGCCGCTCTTCGTCCGCGACATCTCCGCCGTGGTCCGCCGTGGCTCGCAGCCCTCCCCCGACATCGCGGCCTTCATCGCGGTGGCTCTTGCCTACGAACAGCTAACATCGGCCGTATGACTGCTCTCGGACGCCACACTGTTTTCCAGAACTCGCTCATGTCCGCGCTCCTCGACGGGATTTATGACGGAGAGATGACCATCGGGCAGATCCTGTCCAAGGGCAATTTCGGCCTTGGCACATTCGATGGCTTGGACGGCGAGATGATCATCCTCGACGGGGCGTGCTACCAGCTGCGTAGCGACGGCACCGCGACCATCGCCGACCTGAAGCAGAAGAGCCCGTTCGCGCAGGTGACCAACTTCGTGCCCAAGATTGTCGCGGAAGCGCCGAAGGGCATGAAGCGGGCTGAGCTGTCCAAATTCATTGACGATCTGGAGCCCTCCGGCAACTACTTCCACGCCGTGCGCATCACGGGCACGTTCACGAACGTGGTCACCCGCACAGTGACAAAGCAGTCCAAGCCGTACCCGCCGATGCGCGACGCGGTGGGCGACGACAAGGAGATCACGTTCGAAAACGCGCGCGGCATCATCGGCGGTTTCCGTACTCCGAAGTACGCGAAGGGCATCGGCATCCCGGGCTGCCACGTCCATTTCATCGATGAGGAGCGCACGTCCGGCGGGCACGTCCTCGACTACACGGTCGACGACGCGAAGATCGAGCTGTGCCCGGGCACCGACATGGAGCTGCACCTTCCGCTCACCGCGGACTTCGCGGCCGGCAACCTCTCCCCCGACGACATCGACGAGCAGATCCACACCACGGAAGTGAAGAGCTAGAAGACGTCGGGAGTTACGGCAGCTGCTCCTCGATCAGCGCCTGCACCCGCTTCGCGTGCCCCACGTCGTCGAAGTGCACGGCCTCGCCGTAGCCGAGCACACCGATGTCGAGCCCGCCACGCCGACGCCGCACTCCGCGGATCTGCATGAGCGGGATGGATTCGGTGCGTCCGCGCCCGCTGGGCACGAACAGGACGCGCTTGTTGGTCACCACGAAGCGTTGACGTCGCTGCCGGATAAGCGGCAGGACAAAGCGCCACAGCGCGATCAAGAACCAGATGCCCACGACGGCGTTGCGGATCCCGGCATCCACGCCGGCGGCATCCATCCACCCGATGAGCATCCAGGACAGGGCGGTCGCGATGATCAGCTCGAGGAAGGGAAAAATCAAGCCGCGCATGGGCGGCGCCATGTCCGCCAGGACCACTTCTCCCCTACCGAGCTTGATCTTTGCCACGGGCCACAAGATTAATCGGTAGGCCGCAAGTGAGTCACGTCGCCAGTCGAGTAACTGGTTCCATCGACAACGATCTCGCCATGCTTATCGACGTCCCCCGCAACCCCCTCAACCACTCCCGTCGCCGTCTCCAGACGCACCGATTGGCCGAGGGTGGCGGAGACGGCACGGTAGTCGTCTATAAGCGTCTCGTCGCGCTCGCGCCACTGCTCAAGCCGTCTACCCAGTGCGCCCAGGAGGTCGATGGCGAATTCGTCCCAGTCGACGTCAATGCCCTCAAGGTTGAGTGCCGTCGACCAGTCCGTGGGCAGATCCTCTTTGCGCCACGAGATATTGACACCCATGCCCACGACGAGCAGCGGCGGCTGCGCCTGGGTGTCGATCTCCCCGAGGATTCCCACGAATTTCTTGCCGTTCAGCAGCACGTCGTTGGGCCATTTCAGCTGCGCGGTGGGCACCACGTCCGTCACCGCCACACCGGCGGCCAAGGACACCAGCCCCAGGTCGTCCGTGTGGGCGAGTTCATCTGCCACGCTCATGAGCAGGCTCGCCCCCGCGGGTGCCTCCCACGCGCGCCCGAGGCGCCCCTTGCCGCCGGTCTGCTGGTCAGCGATGAGCACGTGCCCCGGCTCCCCCGACGCCAATATCTCGGTGTTCGTCGACGCCGTCGACTCGACGTAGCGCACGTCGCTCCACCACTCGGCTACTTCAGACTGGATGCGGGCAATGTCCTGAACTGTCATGCGCTCTAGAGTATCGGGACATCGAACCCACGCGCGCAGGATCACCACCGCACCCAGCAAGTTCAACGGGATTAGACACTCCGCCGACTCCGCACTGCGGAGTTCCTGCGGTTTTGCACCCGCTCCGCAGCCCCACCGCCAGACTTACACTGGGTGCCATGTCGGACATGAAGCTGTTCACAGTCGGTTATTCGAAAAAGAGTGCCGAGGAGTTCTTCGATCTGCTGCGCGACAACGGCGTGAAGCGGGTGGTGGACATCCGCCGCCACAACGCGAACCAGCTCGCCGGCTTCACCAAACAGGACGACCTCGCCTGGTTCCTCGATGTCATTGCCGGCATCGAATACGAGCACGTGCTGGAGCTCGCCCCGAGCGAGGAACTCATGCACGCCTACCGCAAGGAGGGCCTGCCGTTCGACGAGTTCGCCGCGAAACTCCGCAAGCGATTCGACGACCGCGAGATGCCCGCCAAGTCGACGTTCGACCATGCGGCGCTGCTGTGCTCTGAGGCGGATCCGTCCACATGCCACCGACTCGTTGCTGCGGAATACCTGGCAGAGAAATGGTCGGGTGTGGAGGTCATCCACCTATAGCGGACCGCTGACGGGCACTTCCGTCACTCCCCGAGCACGTCAGCGATCAGTCCACGCACCTTCGCGTCTATGTCGTCGCGGACCAGCCGCATCCGCTCCATGCCCTCAATTCCGCGTATCGACGGCTCATCCGTCACCCACCGCTCCATCGTCCCGCGGGCGTCCTCGGGCAGGTCCAACTGCGCCTCCTCACCGATGACCACGACGCGGTCCGCGGTGCGGAGGATCTCCGGGTCAATCGCTTTCGGGTGCCCATCGGACATGTCAGCGCCGATTTCCGCCAGCGAGGCCACCGACTCAGCGTTGATCGACGTTCCCGGTTCAGTGCCGGCAGAGTGGATGTCAAGCCTCTCCCCCGCGTGCTTTTCCGCCAACGCGGCGGCCATTTGGGATTTCCCTGCGTTGCGGACGCAGACGAACAGGATCTTAGGAGTAGGTGACATCATGCTTCCTTTCTATGCCGTTGCGCCTGCCGCGACCGGTTGCCGCTCTGGCAGAGTCGGGTCGCCGGGGAAGAGCTTCGGGCCAAGACCCCGCATGGCGTAGACGAGGCTGACCAGCACCGGGATTTCAATGAGCGGCCCGATCGTGCCGGCGAGCGCCTGCATCGACTCCGCACCGAAGGTGCCGATGGCCACGGCGATGGCCAGCTCGAAGTTGTTGCCCGCCGCGGTGAACGCCACCGAAGCCGACTGCGCGTAGCCCATACCCGATGCCTTGGACACGATGAGGCCCAGCGCGAACATGCCCACGAAGTAGATCAGCAGCGGCACCGCCACCCTCGCGACCGTCCACGGGCGGGCAATGATCTGCTCGCCCTGGAGGGAGAACAGCAGGACGATCGTGTACAGCAGGCCGACCAGCGCCAACGGGGAGATCGCCGGCAGGAATGTCTCCTCGTACCAACTCCGCCCCTTGGTCCGCTCCCCGATGATGCGGGAGAGCACGCCAGCTAGCAGCGGGATGCCCAGGAAGACCAGCACGGACGTCACGATCGCCCAAAAGGAGAAGTTCACCGATGTGGTGGACAGCCCCAGCCAGTTCGGGAGGATCTGCAGATAGAACCAGCCCAGCACGCCGAACATGAGCACCTGGAAGACCGAGTTGATGGCCACGAGCACCGCGGTTGCTTCACGGTCCGCGCAGGAGAGGTCCGACCACACGAGCACCATGGCGATGCAGCGGGCCAACCCCACGATGATCAGGCCGGTGCGCAGCTCCGGCTCGTAGGCAAGGAAAATCCAGGCCAGTGCGAACATCACGGCCGGTCCGACGATCCAGTTGAGGATGATCGAGACCGCCATGAGCCGTTTATCAGTGGTGATCTCTTTCGTCTTGTCGTACCGCACCTTCGCCAGCGGCGGGTACATCATCACCAGCAGGCCCAGCGCAATGGGAAGGGAGATCCCGCCGACCTCCATGCCCTGCAGGGAGCCGCTCAAACCGGGGAACCAGTTGCCGAGCCCCAGCCCCAGCGCCATGGCGAGGATGATCCACACCGGCAGGAAGCGGTCGAGGAACGACATACGGGCGGGCGCCTGCGTAGTCATGCGTCACCTTTCGTATTGATGCTCATCAATACGAACAGTATGTTTCGTATTCACTCCTGTCAATATGAGAAGGTAGAGAACATGACGGACACGCACACTCCCCCAACAGACTGCTGCTCCCTGGGCGCGGGACTGCTGTCGGAGGACGAAGCCGCACACTACGCAGCACTCTTCAAAGTGCTGGCGGACCCGGCGCGCCTCCGGCTACTCTCCCAACTCGCCGAGGACGGCTCCGGCCCCATCAGCGTCTCCGAGCTGGCCAACCAGTCCGGGTTGAGCCAGCCCACAGTTTCCCACCACCTGAAGAAGCTGACCGAAGCCGGCCTCCTCCACAAGACCCGGCACGGAAAAACAGTCACCCACGAGGTCTGCCCCGCACCGTTCGCCGAACTGCGCACAGTCCTTCAGATGGACTAGCCGCCCGGACGAACGAGCGCTCCCGCCCCTGCCCCGCCCCCGGGTGTGCACGAAGGTACCCAATCCCAGCACTTGAGTTCCTCACCTGCGGTTACGGCGAACACTCCCCCATCGGCGGGGGTAACGTCCCCTGTGTTCCATCCACTCGGACCACAGGAGAAACCATGCACCTTCGTCGTCTCAGCGTGGCTGCACTGGCCGCCGCGATCGCATTCCCCGCTGCTTTGCCGGCGGCCAATGCGGTACCCATCCAGCACCAGTCGTCCCAAGCAAATTCCAACGCCATGCTCTTTGGCAAGCCGGGCGAGAACGCCCGAAAAGTGGCGACTATCCCCAACGCCAACGGCCTGGAGTTCTCCCTCGAGCGCGGCGACAAGCTCGAACTTGAGGGCGACACGGTCAGCGTCGTCGACGAAGAGGGCGACACGCTCATCAGCGTCGCACCCGAGCTCCCCGACAACATGACCCTCTGGCTGGACGAGGAGAACAATGAAGTCTTCGCCGTCCAGTCCGGCATCGCTTTCCGTGGTTGCACGAACAACAAGTGGGTCAAGTGGGGTATCCAAGGTGCCTGGGACGGTCTAGTGTGCTTGCCCGCCACCGTCGCGTCCTCGCCCGGGTCTCCTCTCGTCCAAGGTGCGGTGGCCACGGGGTGCCACACCGTTGGTTCCGGTCTAGTGACGGCTGCGAGCTGCTGATATGACTACTCCTAAACCTCAATCAGCCCAGGAGCGAACCGGTATGAGCTGGCTTCTGTCCATCGTTATCGCAGCTATCTTCACCCTCGACCCAGCCCTGTTCAGTGACGAGCACGTCCCCTACTGGGCATACGGCCTGAAGTTCCTCGCCTTGCTGGCCGCGATCTACACCGTGAGCCGCTTCGCCGCCCAACCGAAAGACCGCAAGAACCTGCTCACGCTAGCGCTCATCTCGGCAGCGCTGATCATCGCCTGCGTCGTCGCCTTCGTCGTCCTCTAGCCAACCCCGAGCCTCCCAACCAACAAGACCCCAGGGACTCCGCACTGCGGAGTTCCTGGGGTTTTGCGTGTGGCACCACATTCCCACAGATCACCCAAATAACCGAGCGGTCTACATATCAAGCCCGCAGATGAATTTAAACTTTCGCCAAGACCGACGAACGCTTCACCGAGTTGATGAAGCTCCAAGCCACCTACATCTGGGACACCTCCGGTAAATTCCCCGGCACCATCCCCACCGTTTGGATCATGAACTACCTCCAGGCCCAGCACTTCGACTCCGCGACGGAGAGCTCCGCTTGGCACAGCGGGACCGGAGTTTGGCGCAGTGTCGTCTCCAACCACAGCCGCGTAGTCCGGTAGCACGGCGAGTGGTCCGGTACTACCTCGACCTTGGCGGGGTCGAACACCTCTACATCGTCGATCGCCGTGTAGAAACTCGCCGTTGTGTTACGCACGTAATCCGACAGTCCACGCACTTTGAGCAGGTAACCGTCCACAGACTGGGTCACGTGCGTAATGAGCCAGAGCTCATCGCGCACACGGACCATGAGGCCCGGCGCGAATGCAGTTGACGATGCAAGGGTAGTCATACGTTCGAGGGTACTGTCGCTCGAGAAGGACAGAGGTAATCGCCGACGGCCTCGCCTTTAGTCCTCGGTTTGCGGCGGAGAGGCCGGCCAGGATGGGGAAAGTATCAAATTATCAATCACACCCACTTATCAAACTATCAATCCGCTAAGCTGTCCTCATGGCTGAGCTGACGCAATCGACTAACCCGTTCCGCCCCACCTTCGGCGCGAGCCCCCTCGTGTGGGCGGGCCGGCACACGGTGCTGACTAACTTTGAAAAGTCGCTGCTGGGCTCCCCCGGCAACCCGGACCGCTCGATCATTCTGTCGGGCTCGAGAGGCATCGGCAAGACGGTGCTCCTCAGTGAGGTCGAGGATATCGCGCGCCGGACTGGCTGGGTCGTGTTACGACTGTCCGCCCGCGAGGGGATGGCGCAGTTACTCACGGAGTCGATCATTCCCGAGGCGCTCGACCAGCTCAAAGACACCCCGAAACGAAAAATCACCGGTTTCAACGTCGCCGGCATCGGCGGGGTGCGCACGAAGATGAACGAGCCGGACATCGCGCCGCGGTTAGTCAGTAAGCTCCGCGAGTTGCTGGACACTCTCGACGGAACCGGTGTGCTCATCACCATCGACGAGATTCAGGACGTCCACGCCGACGACCTCACCGAAGTTGCGGTCGCCTTCCAGGACCTCGTGCGTGATGACGCACCGATCGCCATCGCCATGGCCGGACTCACCGTCGGCATCAACCGGCTCCTCGATCTTCCCGGCGCGACATTCCTTCGCCGCGCCCGCCGCTACGACTTGGGCCCGCTCACGCTTGAGGACGCCCGATCCAACCTCGTAGAGACCGCCAAAAACTCCGGCAAAGAGTTCTTCGCCGACGCGGCCGACCATGCCGCCGAGTTCACGCAGGGTTACCCGTACCTCGTCCAGCTCATTGGCTACCTGGCGTGGGACCTTGCTGACGTGAACATCACAGCTTCGGATGTCGCGGTGGCGCGGCCGGAAGCGGCGCGGATGCTGGGGTTGCATGTGCACCAGCCGTCCATACGCGATGTGCCCGGGCGTCAGCGCGAATTCCTCGACGCGATGGCGACGCTTGAGGCGAACTCAGTGAACGGCGAGGTGATGATCAACCAGATTGCCAGTGCGCTCGGCCGCAAGATCAATGAGGTGTCAGACTCGCGCGCGAAGCTGATCGAGCGCGACCTGATCATTCCCGCCGGCTACGGCAAACTCGAGTTCGCGCAGCCCTACCTCGGGGACTACCTGCGCAACGAGGAACGCCCGATCCGGGTGCAGTGATCCGGAGCTCAGGCGTCAGAGATTGGCTATTGCTGCGCAGATCTCCGGATCCGTGATGTACCCCCGTCGCAACCCCACTGAGCTTGAAGCTCACCCGAGCGTCTATCACCCAACTGGCGTGTCAGAAGAATACGAACCGTGTTGTTTCCAGCGATACTGGTCCCATGTCTACGTTCGGTAAAGTCCTCGACCAATTGCGGGAAAACCAACCCCAAGCCAAATACGGTAGAAGCTCATGGTGAACTTCTTCAAGACGGATCCGACGCTTTCCGCGCAGTTCGACGAGGTTTACCGCTGGGACAAGTGGCCCTATAACGGCGGCAGCACCGACTCAGGTATCGACCTAGTAGCACGACGTAAAGATGACGGACGATGGGTCGCGATCCAAGCGAAGTTCTACAAACCCACCACAAGCATTCAGAAACTCGTAGAAGTGATTGAGCGCGCAGGTGAGAAAAATTCATGCCCATAAATCGCGGCGTTTTGCCAGCACGCGCCGTAGGTCTCGGGCACGCCGGGGGTCGAAGTCCGTGGCGGAGATGATCCGCTCCGCTGCTCCTTCGGTCACGCGCAATGCCGTGGCCATGACACGTTCGACGGCGCGTTCCGGCAGCCCGATCTCTGCACAGAAAGCGCGGAAAATCCTGCCGCTGATGTTGTCCTTTCTGCCCTGTACCGACAGAGCCATTGAGGTGTCGCCGTACGGGAGAGTGGAGGGGATGTCGTAGATGGGAGCAACCTCGACAGTCGCTCCGCGCCAGATCATGGAGATGTTTTTTGCGTGCAAGTCGCCGTTTCCGGTCAGCCATGCAAACGCCGTCTGAAAGGCAACCGAGCGGGCCGTTAGGCTGGGCGAGGAACTGACGCTCATGAGCGCCCAGGCAACATCCTCCATCGTGGGGTCATATTTTCCGCTCGGGTACAACCCCATGATTTGCGCCGCATCCTCAACGTGGAGACGGGTGGCGCCATCACGGTCGAAACGGGTGATCAAGAGACCGGGGCGCTGGTGGACGTCGTAAAGCAACTGCGCCTCGGCAAGCGGGTACCCTGCGGATTTCGCAATGTCGAAGCAGGCCTTTTCGTTCTCTACGAGTTGCGGGTACTCCGGCGGCGAGACTTTCAGAATGTAGTCACGGCTCTGGCCTCGCACGGGTGCCGCGATGGTACGTGCCGACGCTTTGTCCTGGACACCAGGGACTGCAATGGGGTCTGCAATGCCGGCACGGGCGAGGGCGGCGGAAAAATCGAGTTCGCCGTCGAGATCGATGGCTGCTGTCGTGGGACTCGGCGTCTGCCCGTGCGGGAGGACGCTCACGTTGCCGATCGTGTCGCTACCGACGGCAAGAAGAAGCGCGAGTTCATCATCCAGAGATGCCTTCACAGATCGCTTTAACGTGGAGAGCCTACGCCCCTCCGGGAGAAGGTTGGTGAAAAACGGGGGAAGGGCGCCACCCGCGGCAACGTAGGGTCCACCCGCGATTGGTAGTGTCGTCGCTACAGCACTTCCCGCTGATTCAACGTACGCGAACTCCACGGAGCCGCTGCCGCGCTTGGAAAAATGACCTACCAGCTCATTACCTACGTAGACGTCCGCGGCGATCACAATGCGCTACCCCTGTGCACCGCGGGTTCGAGATCATATCCAAGCACCGCGAGCACATCGATGACTTTTCCAATCTCAGCAGATGGTTTGCCATGCTCCAGCTCGCGTAGGAAGCGGTCCGAAACCTCCGCGAGCTCTGCGACATCCAGCTGTGTTAGCCCACGGTCCTTACGCTGCTGACGCACGAACGCGCCCAAGGCCGCAGTGTCCAAAGGCGCTCTCCTAACGGATCGATCGTTCCGGAATCTTCACTCGACACCTCATCGTACACATCAAGTCCGATAATTCGGTGCGAACGTTCCTTTTTGTTGCGCTTTAACGTCAATTCGTCCTGTCGGATCAAGATTTTCGGTCCGTTCGTTCCGCAAGTGGTTGAGCGCGCCCGTGACCTGAACGTGCGCATCGCGAAGTTTGGGCGAGCGGTGGGGACTGTGACGCTGGTACTGCCTAGCCCCGGAGGTGCCTAACCCCGCTTGATGCTGGTGATTTTCTTGCCGCGGGCCAGTTCGTCCACGAGCAGGTCCATCCGGCGGATTTTGCGCATCAGCTCGTCGTCGACGTCCTCCACGCGGACCCCGCACACCTTGCCGGTGATCAGGTCCTCATTCGCGTTCAGCGTCACCCCGTCGAAGAAATCGCGCAGCGTCTTCTCCGACGCAACCGCCGCATGCAGCTCGTCGGGGCTAAGGCCCGTGAACCAGCCCAAGACGTCGTCAAGTTCCTCCTTCGAGTGTCCCTTGCGCTCGACCTTGGCCACGTAGTTGCCGTAGATATCCCCGAAGCTATAGCCGAACACCCGCTCCAACTTCGCTTGCTCGTCCATCGCGGCCTCCTCGCGGCAGCCCTGTTGTCCGTCTTATCTTGGTCAGCGTGTCCCCAACGTACTCGAGATGCGGACTAGAGATCGGCCACTGCCGCGCACAGATCTGGGTCCGTGATGTAGCCCTACTGACACCCCCACTACGTGCTGGTGATCGCGCTGGTCTTGATCAACGCCGGTTCACCGAGCGGTGCCCGCGAATGTGCGCTTTCATGGAGGTGGATACGCCTTTCCCCTGCCTCACCGCCGCCAAAGGAGTCCCCCGCCATGTCGCTTTCCTCGTCCCGCCGCCCGGTGCGCGCCGCGATCGCCGTCGCCACTTCTCTCTCGCTCACTGTTGCTGGCGTGCCGGCCGTGGCAAACGCGGGTGCGCCGGCGCAGCCGAGAAATGTTGCTATCACCTCCCGGGATGACGTCGTGCGTGTCCTCGAGGGCGCGTGGACCGGCTCGAACAATCCGGCGGATCTGCTGCGCCAGGAGTTCAACGTCAACGGAGTGAAGGTCACGGGCGCGGCTGCGCTGGCGGGCGCGCTGGGTGCCTTGGCGGCGTTCGGCGCAGTTAGCGCGGTGGTGATCAACGCCATCGTTAACGCGGTGACCGGCAATGCCGGTAAGGGGCTGTCAAGCGGGTCGGGCCCTTCGGAGCCGTCGAAAAGCGCCCCTGCCCCCGGCGAGCAGGCACACGCGCAGGCCGAGTACATCAACCGCTTCGACTTCACCGCAGTGCGCCCTGATAAGACGATGGGCGGATTCAGCGGCATCGACCAGGTGAAACCGGGCGAGTACCTGGTCATCTCCGATGACAAGAACGAGCACGGCCCGATCCGCGCATACCGCTTCACCTCCCCCGACCTGAAGACCTTCACGCCCGTCGGTGAGATTCACTTCACACGGCCCGACGGCTCCCCCTACACCGACTACATCGACGCCGAGGAGATCCGCGTCCTCCCCAACGGCAACCTTCTGTGGACCACGGAAGGCAAAGCCAAGTGGGGTGACGTCGTCCCGCCGCAGATCATCGAGTCCACCGCCGACGGCAAGGAGATCCGGCGCATCAACCCGCCCGCCTACCACGTCCCCGACGGGCGAAAGAAGCGCGGCGTCCACGACAACAACGGCCCCGAGGCGATGGCATTGCTTGCCGACGGCCACACCATCGTCACCGTCGAAGAAAACGCGCTGGCACAAGACGGCCACAAGAACGACGACAAGCACTCCTCGCTCAACCGCGTCACCTTCTACGACCTTGAATCCGGCACGCCGACAAAAGAGTACGTCGTCCGCGTCAACGCCGGACGCGGCGCAGTGTCGCTGCTTGCCGACGAAGAAGACAACCTCTACCTCCTCGAACGCGGCTTCTTCAAGAACTTGGGCAAAAACGGTGAGAACAAGGCGGAGATCTACAAACTCGATCTCACCGGCGCTGACGATGTCTTGGGCACCGAAGCTCTCGCCGGCTCCGAGCACACCGTGGCAAAGCAGCTCGTCTTCGACTTCAGCACCGTCAAACGCCACCCCGACAACGTCGAAGGCATCGCGTGGGGTCCGCGTGACGCAGACGGCCGCCGCCCGCTTGTCGCCGTGACCGACGACAACTTCAGCGACAAGCAGGCGACGCTGTTCCACACCCTGCTTCTTCCCTAACCCGCATGCATGCGATGTGCTGGGCCGCCGCTGCGGTGACTCGGCGCTGTCACCGCACCATGTCCCAGATAGTCACGCCGACGATGAGGACGCCCATGACGCCCACGAAAATGGTGTCGGGGCGGTTGGCGTAGTGCTTGTACGCGGTGGCTTTGCGGAAGAGCAGCGTGGGCACGATGTACACGAGGAACGCGACGAAGACGCCGCCGACGACGGAGATCAGCGTCATGATCGACGGGTTGAACACCGCGATGAGCGTGCCGGTGACAAAGACGAAGACGTTGATCACCCAGCGCAAGGTGTTCTCGCTAACGCGCTGAGCGAAATTCGGTGCGGCGACGCGCAGCAGGTAGGTCGTGCCTTCCTCCGTGCCCATCATGTGGCCGAAATAGGAGGAGGCGATCGCGCAGATGGCCACGATGGGGCTCAACCATGCCATGAGCGGCGTGCCTGTCTCATTAGCCAGATGGGACAGCACCGGGATATTCTGCTCCGCGGCGGCGTCCAGGCCGTCCGCACCGAGTGCGAACGCGCACGACCAGACGAAGAACATGGTGAACAGCACCAGCGCTGCCGCGGCGATCAGCTCGATCGTGGTCACGTCCTTCTCCGTCTTCGCCACATCGCCGTCATGCTTCTTCTGCACGTCCAGAACGAACTGCGAGAGCGCCGCCATGTGGCTGAAGGAGAAGACCAGGACCGGCAGGATCAGCAGCAGCGACTGCCAGATCGGGGTGTCCGACTCGTACGACATGAAGCTCTGCACGTCCCAGCGCGGAATGAGGTAGAACGACACACCCGCCAGCGCCACGATCAGCGGGTAGACGAGAAAATTGGCCATCGCCAGCGTCGCCTTCTGCCCGAACGCGAATGCGCCGGTGAGAATGCCCACGCAGATCGGTGCCAGCACCCACCGGCTGATCTCTGGGCCGCCGAACTGGTTGGCGATGAAGCTGTCGATGGTGTTGGTGATGGACACGCCGTAAATTAGCACCGTGGGGTACACAGCCAGCCAGTACACCAGGGCGGTGATGAATCCCCGCGTGCGCCCCGTCAGCGCCGTGACCACCTGCAGCACGTCCATTCCCGGGATCGGCGAGCCGGAGACGATACGCGCGTACGTGCGGTGGGAGAAGAACACCAGCGGGCCGATGAACAAGGTGGCGGCGAGCAACGGCCAGAACCCGAATGTGCCGGCGTCCAGCGGCAGGAATAGGATGCCCGCGCCGACGGCGGTGCCGAACAGCGTCAGCGCCCAGGACATCACCGAGCCGTCGGGGACATCGTTGCTCCCCGCCTGCTCCTCGATGTACTCCCGGTCGGCGTCCGAGAGATGGCCCATCTCGAATTCTTCGCGGGCCTGCTCGAGGTGCTCCTCGCTGTGCAGCTCCGGCAGATCACCAGTGGTGTCTGCCGGGCTGACTGTGCTGTCTGAGGACGTATTCGGGGTGGGTGTGCCGGAGGCAGTGGACATGAGCGGCCTTTCGTGGGAATGCTCTGTAGCTTCGTGGCTTCGTTCAACAGTAGGCCTGCACTGCCCCGATTCCTGCTTTGCCCACGTAATATGCGGATATTATTGTGCGCGCGGTTTGCGCTGACCTGCTGCAAGGGGCGTTTGCGACAAAGCAATAGCGATCCGTGTGCGGCCGTTCACATCGACCACCCCGTCGACTAACTTTTGTGACGTGAAACACACACGCATGACAGAAATCGCAAGTGGAAGCAGTGAAGAAGGTCGAGGAAGACACCGTGGAATTCTCCTGGGGTGAGCGCGGCGAGACCACTGCCGCGGGCATCACCGACCATTACACCGTGACGCTGCAGGCTAAAGACAACACCCTCGTCCCTGTGGGTGGCGACACCAAGAAATTCACGGACATGTGGAATTACCCCGAGCAATATCTGCTTGGCCACTGATAACACCTGTGTGGGCGGTCTATTCTTAGCCCTATGACATCCCGTTTCCGCGCCACGCTAGTGTGCCTGCCCCTCGCCGCGGTGTTGGTCACCGGCTGCTCCAATTCCGAGAATCTCGCCGAGCCGGCGATGAACACCGTCGCGCCACCGTCGACTGCTGATTCTGCCGCCGACAGCAACGACGACGTGGTCACCGGGGTGGTGACGAAGGAGGCACCGGCTGATGAGGGGAAGGGTGAGAAGCCGGCGAAGAAGAAGTCCCCGCAGAAGTGCGCCTCTCTGCCCAAGGATCCGCGCGATCAGTACCCAGACGGCGGAGCGCCCGGGCGCATGCCGGCGGTGGATGCCGGCGACTACAACTACTGGATCGCCGATATTGAGAACCACTACGACCCCTGCGCGCCTGTCAGCTGGATCATCTTCCACGGCGAGACCGGCTGGCCCGACGGGCCCGCCAATACGGCAGCCGCACGCGCAGACGGCATCGCCTTCTACATTGACGGCGTCCCCGATGAGGAGGCGCGCCTCTTCACCGCCATCGAGGATGTGAGTCTCAACGGCGATGAGATCGAATTCTCCTGGGGTGAACGTACCCGCACCACTGTCGAAGGCATCACCGCGCACTACTCGGTGACGCTGTCTGCAGCCAGCGGCGCGATTGAAGCCATCGACGGCGACATCAGCGAGTTCAACCGCTCGTGGGATGAGTCGCAGAACCAGTACATGCTGGGCACCTACGACTAACCGCCAGCGACTAACCGCCAGATCCCTCGCACTGACCTGCCACCATCTATTCGGGCCCGGTTCCGGACCAGCAGGTCTACACTCCGTGAGTATGAGATCCACCCGCGCTTCTGTTCTCGCTTCCTTAGCCGCTGTTGCGACCCTTGCCGCCGGCTGCTCCTCAGAGAACCTGGCGGAGCCTGAACCAGGCCCGGCAATGAGCACTGTCGCGGCGCCGTCAGCTGAGGATTCCGCAGAAGACGAGGCAGTCACCGAGACGGCGACCAAGGAAGCGCCGGCAGAGAAGGAAGAGAAGCCGGAGAAGAAGCCCAAGGAGAAGTGCGCGTCCCTGCCGAAGGACCCGCGCGACCAATACCCGGACGGCTCGTCGCCCGGGCGAATGCCGGCGGAGAATTGGGACGACTACAACTTCTGGATCGGCAACCGCGGAATCGAGAACCATTACGACCCGTGCGCACCAATCAGCTGGATCATCTTCCGCGGCGGGCTGGGCGATGCCGACCACCCGGCGCAAACCGGCGCGTCGATGACCAACGGTATCGCGTTCTACATCAACGGCGAACCCGTCGACGAGATGACCTTGTTCACCCAAGTCGAGGATGTCACGGCCAACTCGAACGGCACCGTCGACTTCACATGGGGCGAGCGCACACGTTCTACCGCCGAGGGCATCACCGCCCACTACACAGTCACCCTCGAGCCACGCGACGGCACAGTCGTGCCGCTGAGCGGCGACACGAGCGAATTCAGCAGGCAATGGGACGAACCGCGCAACAAATTCCTGCTCGGCCACTACGACTAATCGCAATCCGTCTAATCGCTGGCTGTCCCCCGCCCCGGCGCTTCACCTCGCGGGGGCGTGGGAAAGGTGGGGCAGGTGCGGCGTCGATAAGCGAGCGTGCGAAACATCGGGGACGCGCGGGCCGATAGGCGGTGTGGAACCTGATGACGCAACGTGTAGCCCGTAGAGTGGAGGCCTATGACCGACAAGAAGCCCGATTTGACCACGACCGCCGGCAAAATCGAGGACCTGCGCAACAGGCTCGCTGAATCGCGCGAGCCGATGGGCAGCGAGGCGACCCGGGCGGCGGGCGAAGCAGGGATCTCCACCGCACGCCAGCGCGTCGAGGCACTGTTGGACAACGACAGCTTCGTGGAAACGGACGCGCTCGCACGCCACCGCGTCGAAGAGCACGGCATGGGGCGCACCAAGCCAGCGACCGACGGCGTCATCACAGGCTACGGGCTTATCGACGGCCGACGCGTCGCCGTCTACTCCCACGACTCCTCCATTTTCGACGGTCAGATCGGTGAGGTGTACGCCGAGAAGATCCTGAAGATCTACGACTTGGCCATCAAGACCGGTGTCCCCGTGATTGCCATCCACGATTCCACCGGCGGACGCCTGCAGGAAGGCGTAGTCACCGCCGCGATGTCCGCGCGGATCCTGCGTAAGGCCACCGAAGCATCCGGCGTGGTGCCGCAGATCTCGGTTGTGGCCGGCGAAGTCGCGTCGCTGGCGGCGCTGCTCGTCCCCGTCAGCGACATCACCGTCATGGTGAAGGGCGCTACGATGCACCTGACATCCGTCAGCGCCGTGACCAAGGTAACCCGCCGCGTGGCCACCGCGAAATCGCTGGGCAGCTCTGACGTGCACTCTAAGGTCACCGGCATCGCGCAGCTGATCGCCCCGACCGACCTGGAGGCAATGTCGACGGTGCGCGACCTCGTCGCCTTCCTGCCGGAGAACAACCGCGCGGCCTCCCCCATCAACGAGAGCTCCACCAAGCCGGAGACCAGCGACCTGGACACCTTCATCCCCAACTCGGATGCGGAGTCCTACGACGTCCGCGAGATCATCACCCGCGTCACCGACAAGGGGCTCACCGAGCTCAGCCGCGGTTACGCCGACAACATCGTCACCGGCTTCGCGCACATTTCCGGCCGCGCCGTGGGCATTGTGGCCAACCAGCCGAGCGTTCTTGCCGGCTGCATCGACCACGCCGCCGCGCAAAAGGCCGCGCGCTTCATCCGCGTGTGCGATTCCTTCAACATTCCGATCGTCGAGTTCGTCGACTCCCCCGGCTTCTTCCCCTCCGAGGAGGAAGAGCACCTGGCCTCCGCCAAGTACGGGGCCTCCCTCGCCTTCGCCTACGCCGAGGCGCAGGTGGGCAAGATCACCGTGATCACCCGCCGCGCCATCGGCCCGTCCTACGTGACCATGGGCTCCAAGGACTTGGGCGCCGACATCGTGCTCGCGTGGCCGACCGCGCAGATCGCGCTCGCGGACGCCGCCACCGCCGCCGAGCTCCTCTCCGTCGACGCCGACGAGTATGCCCGCACCAACCTCACCCCGTACGTTGCCACCGAGCGCGGGCTTGTCGACGTTGTGATTGAGCCCTCCCAGACCCGCACCCAGATCCTCGAGGCCCTGCGCCTGCTGGAGCGCAAAGTGGTCTACGCCCTGCCGAAGAAGCACGGCAACATCCCACTGTAAGGAGGTCACCTGATATGTCCCAGCCCCTGTTCACCGTTGTCAAAGGCAACCCCACCGAAGCAGAACTCGCCGCGCTGACCCAGGTCCTCACCGACCTGCAGCAGGAGGCGAAGGCGCGCACCTCCGGCGGCCACCGCAACCTCTGGGGCCGCCCCACCCCGCGCGACCACGGCCCCGTTCTGTTCAACCCCTCCGCGTTCAACTCGCAGACCCTGTTCTAGATACGGCGGTTCGCCCATGCGCCTCGTTCTCGCTTCCCAGTCCCCGTCCCGGCGGATGATCTTGAACAACGCCGGCGTGGATCCCGTCCAGCACCCGGCGCACGTCGACGAGGACGCGATCATCGCCTCGCTTGTCGACGCTGCGCCTGCCTCCGTCGTCGCGTCCCTCGCCCGCGCCAAAGCCGATGCCGTCGCCCCTGAGTATCCGGACGACATCGTGGTCGGCTGCGATTCCATGCTGCTGATGAACGGCGAACTCCAGGGCAAGCCCCACACCATTGAAGAGACCATCCGCCGCTGGCAGGCCCAACGCGGCCAAACCGCCGAACTGGTCACCGGCCACGCCATCGGCTACCGCGGGCAGTGGGTCGTGGACACCGTGTCCACCCGCATCCACTTCGGTGATGCCTCCGACGCCGACATCGAGGCCTACGCTCGCTCCGGCGAGCCCCTCGAATGCGCCGGCGCCTTCACCCTAGAAGCCCTCGGCGGATGGTTCATCGACTCCATTGAAGGTGACCAGACCAGCGTCATCGGGTTGTCCCTGCCGCTGCTGCGGAAAGCCCTCTACTCCTTCGGTGTGAACGCCTCCGACCTGTGGCGTTAACAGCGCCTAGGCTGGGTCCCATGATTTTCGACCGCTCCGACCGCGATAACCGCTTCGCTCGCGCAGTGAAGAAATCCCTCGTCCCACTTCTCGGCGGAGCCGGTGCGCTGCATTTTCTCAAACCGGAACCCTTCGACGGAATCGTGCCGCCGCAACTGCCCGGCACCCAGCGCACCTACACCTACGTTTCGGGGGCTGCCGAACTCGCCACCGCCGCACTCCTGGCCAACCCGAAGACACGGCCGGCTGGTGGTTTCGCCGCGGCCTGCCTATTCACACTGGTGTGGCCGGGCAACATGTACATGGCCTACCTGTGGCGGGATGAACCCTGGCACAAACAACTCATCTCGCTGGGCCGTCTCCCGCTGCAAATCCCTCTCATCCATGCCGGTCTCGATATCGCCCGCGGTGTGTGAGCGTGAAGGGCCCGATCCGGATCCGGCGCGGCCCGAACTGGTCCTAGGCCCCGGTGCTGGCGCCGGCCTCGTTGCGGTGGGCGGGGTCGCGCTCGCGTCGATGTCGTCGGCCCCCGTCGATCCGGAACCTGCCCGGTGACCGCAGCACCAAAGCAAGGTCCTGGACCTGAGTGGTGCGCACCTTCTCCCGGTTCAAACCGCAAGCGCGTAAAACACGCTCGAGGTCTGCCGGAACCTCGACCGTCTCCGCTGCCTCATACCCCGTGGCCGGACACCGCTTTGGCAAACATAAGGCGCCGCCGTAGGCCACACTGGCCACCGGCGGCGCGGACGAGCGCTTCGAACGCTTACTTATCCTGCTCAGCGAGCTGGATAAGGCGCTGGTTCTGCTGCATGATCGTCTCGGAATTGTGGTACAAGCGGACGATTGAGATGAAGAACTCAAGCGTCACGCGGCCGAAGATAATGTTCAGCAGGGTCCACAGAGTGCCGAAGATGAGCCAGAGGAAGATAGCAATGAAGCCGACGCCGAAGGTGGCCACCGTGCCCACGATCGCGCCGACGAGACCCATGACCCAAATGACGGCCTGGGTGACAATCAGGATGATGTAGAGCGCCTTGGCAAAGTCGTCGGTGACAAAGTGGCGGAAGCTGAAATCGAACAGCGACGCGAAGAAGCTCTTCTGCTGCGGCTGGATCGGGCCACCGACAGGCTGGCCCGGGTAACCGACCTGGTAGTCGGAGCCGTACTGCGCGGGAGCGGCCGCCTGGTAGCCCTGCTCACCGAAACCGGTCTGTCCGGGCTGGACCTGGGCGGTCTGTGCAGTCTGGGTGGGCTGCGCAGCCGGGGCGGCCTGGGCCGACTGTGCCGGGTACGTGGTCTGGCCATAGGAGCCGAAGCCGAAAGCGTCCTGGCTCGAAGCGGCGCCAGTGGAAGACGAGGAGCTCGCTGCGGTGGAACCGGTGGAACCGGAGGCATCGGTGGTGCTCGAGCCGGTACCGGTCTGGCCGTCGATGCTCGCCGAGTCGGTGCCGTAGGAGCCAGTGCCGTACGAACCTGCACCGTAGGAGCCGGTGTCGTAGGAGCCGTTGCCGTAGGAACCGGTGGCAGGTGCGCCGAAGCCGGTGGAGCCGTACGCGCCGGAGGCGTTCTCGTCTGCCCCGGTGGAGCTGGAGCTGGCGGACGCCGCACCGTAGGAACCGAAGGAGTCAGCCGACCCGAACGAATCAGACGAACCGTAGGACGAGGTGCCTGTGCTCTCCGATCCGGAGGTGTTCGACGAGTTAGAGCCGCTGTCCTGGTTCGAGGAGTTCTCAGGGTTGTACGGGGTAGACATGCGTAATCCTTTACAAATCTTTCGCTGTTTCGACCATACGTAGTCTACGGTTCAGCTCGGAAAAGTGCTCGGCTTCTCGCTAATGTGATGAAGTTGCGTGCACCTACGCGCAGCATTTGATCATTTTTCCGTTTCCTAAATGAATATGTAAGGAGCAACGTTGAGCACCGACGCATCACGCGCTCGCACTTCTGCCCCTGACAGAGCAGTGAAAACGTCAAAGAACTCAAAATCGGACAACGCCTCGGGCCGTGAGGACTTCGCAGCGGAGAGCTTCCACAATGAGGCCCACGAGGAGTTGGACGCGAAAGGCTACGCCCGCGTCAACAAACCGGTCTTCATCGCATCCGGCATTTTGATCGTCGGATTCGTGCTCTGGTCGGCGATCTTCCCTGACCAGGCCGAAACGGTCATCTTCGGCTCCATGGACTGGATCGGCCGCACATTCGGCTGGTACTACGTCCTCACCGCAGCACTCATCGTGGTCTTCGTGCTGTCGGTGGCGCTGAGCAAATTCGGCGACATCCGGCTCGGCCCCGACCACTCGCGTCCACAGTTCAGCCTGTTCACCTGGGCGTCGATGCTGTTCGCCGCCGGCATCGGTGTGGACCTGATGTTCTTCGCCGTCTCCGGCCCGGCCACGAACTTCCTCACTCCCCCAGATAACACACCGCTTTCCGACGAAGCCGCGCGCATGGCGCCAGTCTGGACCATTTTCCACTACGGCATTCCCGGCTGGTCGATGTACGCGCTCATGGGTGTCGCTCTGGGACTCGCCGCCTACCGCTACCACCTACCCCTGTCCATCCGCTCGGCGCTCGCCCCTCTGTTCGGTAAACGCATCAAAGGTGCGGCCGGAGACACCGTCGATGTCGTGGCCACGATCGGCACCATCTTCGGTATCGGCACATCGCTAGGCATCGGCGTGGTCTTCCTCAACTACGGCCTGAGCGCACTGTTCGATATTCCGAACAACATCACTGTCTGGACCGCGCTCATTGTCGTGTCGGTGACGATCGCGACGATTTCGGCCGTCTCAGGCGTCGATAAGGGCATTCGACGTCTGTCGGAACTCAACGTGTTCCTTGCCCTGGGGCTATTGCTCTACATCCTGCTAGCCGGCGATACCGCCCAACTGCTCAAGCAGCTCGTGCAAAACGCCGGCGACTCCATTGCACGTCTGCCCTCGATGCTGTTCGCCACCTTCGGCTACTCCGCCGGCGCCCCGGACTACCCGGCCGACCAATGGCTGCAGGACTGGACCGTCTTCTTCTGGGCCTGGTGGATTGCCTGGGCGCCGTTCGTCGGGCTGTTCCTCACCCGCATCTCCCGCGGACGTACGCTGCGCGAATTCATCATCGGCGTGCTCATCGTCCCGCCGGGATTCATCCTGTTGTTCATCTCTATCTTCTCCAACTCCGCCCTGGCGCACTTCCAGGCGGGCGACGATGCCTTCCTCAATGAAGCAGTGGAGGTCCCAGAATCCGGCTTCTTCAACCTGCTGTCCCAGTACCCGGGCGCAACCTTCCTCATCGGTCTCGCCGTCATCGTCGGCCTGCTGTTCTACGTCACCTCCGCCGATTCCGGTTCTCTGGTGATGGCCAACATGACCTCCTACGCCACCCGCGGCGACACCGACGGCGCACCCTGGCTGCGCATCTTCTGGGCCGTGGTCATCGGTGCGCTGACGCTGGCCATGCTGCTTGTCGACGGCGTGTACACGCTCCAAGCCGCAACCGTCCTCATCGGTTTGCCGTTCTCCGTTGTGATGTACCTGCTCATGGCATCAGTGCTGAAGGTCCTGCGTGCAGAGAAACGCGCTATGAACTCGCATGAACTCACGATGGCTTCACGCTCCATGTCCGGCTCCTCCACCGGTGACGACGGGTGCGACTGGAAGGAACGCCTCGCCCGCCGCGTCTACTTCCCCACACGCGACGACGCCGTTGAGTTCATGGAGAACGTGGCCGGCCCAGCAGTGCGCGAAGTCGCTGCGGAACTCGAGAAACTCGGCACCGAAATCCAGCTCACTGAAAGCGTCAACGAGGAGACTCACCTGCCGTTCATCGACCTGACCATGGGGTTCACCGACCACGACGAGTTCAAATACCAGCTCGTACCGCTGGCTTACGAGGTGCCCAGCTACGCCACCAACGCGGCAGAAGGTCAAGAGTATTTCTATCGCGTCGAAGTGTTCAACGCCCGCGGCACCCGCGGCCACAACGTCATCGGCTACACCCACGATCAGGTGATTCAGGACGTGATCAGCTTCTTCGACCGTCACCTCGTGTACATGGATATGGCCGACGAAGCCAGCGGTCACGTCATCGCCGATTCCTCCGTTCCCGCTCCCACGAAATGGGACGACGCAGGTGCGAATATCGATGTGGCTGAGAACACGGAGAGCTGAATCCGTACATCGGTACCCTCGGTTGGGGAAAGCCCGGCTGCGGGTGACGCTGCCGTGACCAAACAAACTTCCATCTCCACGAATTTTGGAAAGGACCTGTAACTCAATGCCACAGGCGAAGACCTTGTTCATTGACGGTGAGTGGGTGCCGGCCGAAAACGGCGCGACCCGCGAGATTTACTGCCCGGCCGACGGCCGCGAAGTGGGCACGGTTTCCGAGGGCACATCCGGCGACGCCGAGCGCGCTGTCCTGGCCGCCCGCGCCGCCTTCGACAAAGGCGAGTGGCGCAACACTCCCGCTGCCGAGCGCGGCGACTTCCTGATCAAGGTGGGCGACGAGCTTCTGCGCCGAAAGGATGAATTCGCCAACGCTGAGGCATTAGACACCGGCAAACGCCTCGTCGAGGCGGAGGGCGATATGGAAGACATCGCCAACTGCTTCCGCTACTTCGGCAAAGTCGCCGATTCCAACCCGGGCCGGCTTGTCGACGCCGGCGACGACACCGTCATCGACCGCGTCGTCAACGAGCCGATCGGTGTCTGCGGAATGATCACCCCGTGGAACTTCCCGCTACTCCAGGCATCGTGGAAGATCGCACCGGCCATCGCCGCGGGCAACACCTTCGTGATCAAGCCCTCCGAGCTCACCCCGCACACCACCATCAAGATCGTCGAGCTTATGGACGAGCTCGGCCTGCCGAAGGGCGTGGCCAATGTGGTCACCGGCGACGGTGCGAATGTCGGTTCCGTGCTCTCCTCTCACCCGGAGGTGAACCTCGTCTCCTTCACCGGCGGCCTGGAAACCGGCCGCATCATCGCCAAGTCCGCCGCCGAGGGCGTGAAGCAGGTCGCGCTCGAGCTGGGCGGAAAGAACCCGAACGTCATCTTCGCCGACGCTGACTACGACGCGGCGCTGGACAACGCCCTCAACGCCGCGTTCATGGATTCCGGCCTCGTTTGCTCCGCCGGCACCCGCCTGATCATCCACGAGTCCATCGCCGAGCGCTTCGTCGACGACCTCGTCGCCCGCGCCAAGGACATTGTCATGGGCGGCCCCTTCGACGAGAAAGCCGAGACGGGCCCGCTGATTTCCAAGGAGCACCGCGACAAGGTCACCGACTACGTCGAGCGCGGCATCAAAGCCGGCGCCCGCCTGCGCTGCGGCCACGACTGGGGCGGCGAAGAGCACAAGGACGGCTTCTTCTACTCCCCGACCGTCCTGGACCAGTGCTCCAGCGACAACCCGGCCGTGCAAGAAGAAGGTTTCGGCCCCGTTATCACCGTGGAGAGCTTCTCCACCGAGGAAGAAGCCATCGCCACCGCCAACGACACCGAATACGGTTTGGCCGGCGCAGTGTGGACCTCCGACATGGGCACCGCTAACCGCGTTTCCCGCGGCCTGCAGCACGGCACCATCTGGATCAACGACTACCACCCCTACATTCCGCAGGCGGAGTGGGGTGGTTTCAAGATGTCCGGCATCGGCCGCGAGCTCGGCCACACCGGCTTGGAGGAGTACCAGCAGTCCAAGCACATCTACCACAACACCGAGCCCGCAGTGACCGGCTGGTTCCCGAACAAACAGTCCTAAATACCCCTTTTCGACTTTCTCTTTAAGGAGCATTCATGACTATTCGCGATTCCTACGACTACATCGTTATCGGCGGCGGTTCCTCCGGCGCAGCTGTAGCCGCCCGCCTGTCCGAGAACCCCGACGTCACCGTCGCCCTCCTCGAAGCGGGCCCCGACGACCGCGACTACGACGAGGTCCTGTCCCTGAAGCGCTGGCCCGAACTGCTTGAATCCGGACTGGACTGGGACTACCCCATCGAAGAGCAGGAGAACGGCAACTCGTTCATGCGCCACGCCCGCGCGAAGGTGCTCGGCGGCTGTTCCTCCCACAACTCCTGCATCGCCTTCCACACCCCGGCTGAGGACTTGGAGATCTGGGAGAAGCTCGGCGCCAATGACTGGTCCCCGGAGAACATCCTCCCTTTGATCAAGAAGCTGGAGACCAACTCCCGCGAGGGTGACCAGTACGGCCACGACGGCCCGGTCGAAATCATGGACGTCCCGCAGGTCGACCCGGTGGGCACCGCTGTGCTCGACGCGTGCGAGGAAGCAGGGCTGCCGCGCAAAAAGTTCAACACCGGCGAAACCGTCAAGCACGGCGCGGAGTTCTTCCAGATCAACTCCCACGGCGACAACACCCGCGCATCCTCCGCCGTGTCCTACTTACACCCCAACGAGAACCGCGAGAACCTCGACATTCTCACCGGTATGTGGGTCACCCGCATTCTTTTCGACGATGACAACACCGCCACCGGTGTCGAGTACCTCGCCGACGCTTTCAACCGCAAGGCCACCATCAGCGCCAACAAGGAAGTCATCATTTCCGCCGGCGCAATCAACACACCGCAGTTGCTCATGCTCTCCGGCATCGGCCCGCGCGAGCACCTCGAGGAGTTCAACATCGACGTGCGTGTCGACGCCCCCGGTGTCGGATCCAACCTCCAGGACCACCCGGAAGCTGTGATCCAGTTCGAGTCCAAAGTGCCGATGGTGCGCGATTCCACCCAGTGGTGGGAGATCGGCATCTTCACCCAGATCGACGACGACACCGATTTGCCGGACTTGATGATGCACTACGGCTGCACCCCCTTCGACATGCACACCGCACGTCAGGGCTACCCGCAGTCCGACGAAGCTTTCGCACTGACCCCGAATGTTTGCCACGCCCGCTCCCGCGGCACCGTCCGCCTGCGCTCCAACGACTACCGCGACAAGCCCAAGGTCGACCCGCGCTATTTCACCGATGAAGAGGGCTACGACATGCGCATCGCTGTCGAGGGCATCAAGCTGGCCCGCAAGATCGCCAGCCAGCCGGCCCTCAAGGACATTGTCGCCCGCGAGCTCTCCCCCGGCGCGGACGTGCAGACCGACGAGGAGATCGCCGACTACATCTCCAAGACCCACAACACCGTCTACCACCCGGTGGGCACCGTACGCATGGGTTCCGATGACGACGAGATGTCCCCGCTCGACCCGCAGCTGCGTGTCAAGGGCGTCAAGAACCTCCGCGTCGCCGATGCTTCGGTCATGCCGCAGATCGTGGCCATCAATCCGAACATCACCTGCTACGTCATCGGTGAGCGCGCAGCTCAGCTGATCGCCGGCGAGGCGTAACCGCGGCGAATCGGGGGTAGCCGAGGCCGAGGTAGCGAAGCGGGGCCCTTTCGCCCCCCTCGCTCGCTAGAACCCGTTCACCCCACCTTCGGGCCAAATACCTATTCCAGGACACCTATTCACAAGGTCGACGTTTCCCAGCCCAACGGCGTCACCTTGAAGATAGGTATCCAGGAATAGGTATTTGCGTTTTCAGCGGTGTGCGCCAGCCCCGCCAAGCAGTCCATCCGCGCCCGACACGCAGCCACCAACCCAAACGCAGCCACCCCAAAAAAAGCGGCAGCAAAAAGCCCCGGACACTCTGCCCGCTAGATCCGGATGAAATCTGAATCCCTACTCCCCCCACCAGCAATGTGCCGGCTGGGGTTTCAGAAGGCGATTGCAAACAGATCTAGTGAAGGTAGAGCCCGGGGCTTTAGATAAGCGCTTCGCTCTTAGGCGTTCTTCTCCTCGACGCGCTTGATGGCCTCCTCGGCAACCATTTCCTGGATGCCCATGTCCAGCTCGGAGGTGAAGCCAACGCAGGAGCAGTTGATCTCGCCGAGGACGTAGGTGTCCTCGCCGGTCTCGTCGTCATCGGCGAGCATGAAGTCAGCGGTCCAAATCAGCGGGATGTTGTCGCCGCCGAGGTTCTCGGCGATGACCGGGCGGGCCTCGGCGAACATGTCGACGAGCTCCTGCCACTCCTCCGGCTTGTTGTAGGTGTACTTAGCGCCCGAGAACAGGGTCGCGGAGAACGCGTCGCCGCCCTCGGCCGGTTTCTTGTGCACGACGAAGACCGGGTGCGGGCCCACGAGGAGGATGCGGATCTCACCCTCGACGATGCGCGGCATGAAGCGCATATCCACGAGCATGCCGTTGTCGCCGATGATGTACTGGTCGCAGAAGTCCATGAACTCGCCCAGCTCGCGGTCCTCGGTGTGGTTGTCCACAGCCTCGGTGCACTTGAGCTTGGTGTCCAGCGGCAGAGCGGTGCCCGGCTCGACGGACTCGGCGAGGGACTCGTCAGCGAGACGGACACGCCAGATGCCGGAGCCGGTGGAGCCGCGGTTCTGCTTCAGCACGCGCTCACCGTAGGACAGGGAGGTCGGGAACGTCTCGTGGAAGGACTCGACGTCGTAGTAGGCAGCGGTGTCTTCCGGCACCAGGTCGGTCTTGTTCAGCTTGACCAGGGCGTCCTTGGCACCGTAGGAAACCATTTCTTCCGGGGTGGACATGCCCACAAGGCCTGCCTCGGAGAGGCGGGTGAGCAGGTCGAAGTAACCCTTCTCGCCGCCCGGGATGTTGCCCGGGTTCACGCGGGAGATGTACGCATCGAAGTTCTCGGAGACGTACTTAAAGATGTCCTCGGACCACTCCGGGCGGAAGTACACGACCTCGGAGTTCCAGCCCTTCTCCTTGATGGCGTTGACGATGGGCATAGTGTCCTTGCGGTGGCCGTCGAAGGACTTGTCGGAACCGCCTTCAACCTCGAAGACGACGATTGCCTTGTGCACGATGAAATCCCCTTCAGATAAGTGCTTTCAATGCGAGAGGAACAGTCTCCCTTTCCCGGGAGTTCCCCCCTTGAGATTAGGGTGTTTTTCACTGCCACGCCGGGCGAGTGAAATGGATAGTAACTAAGCTCACAGCCGCGAAACCTCACATTTTGGTTCACGACCCCCGGGGGTTCACAGGTAGGGTTGGCAGTGGCTGGAGGCACGGACTGTGCGGCCTCTTTCTGTCCGTTTTGTCCACCCCGCACGCGGAGGTTTATCCATGGGAATTCCCGCAGATCCGTTCCCGCAATTCCAGGACTTCGCGCACCCGGAGAAATTCGTCTCCGCCTCCTGGCTGTCGGCTCGTCTGGGAGTGGACGGCCTGCGGGTGGTCGAGTCCGACGAGGATGCCTTCCTCTACGACATCGGCCACATTCCCGGTGCGGTGCGCATCGACTGGCACAAGGACCTCAACGACGAGGTGGTGCGCGATTTCATCGACGGTGAAGCGTTCGCCGAGCTGATGAACGCCCGGGGCATCGGCCGCGAAGACACGGTGGTCATTTACGGCGACCACAACAACTGGTGGGCTGCGTACACCGCGTGGGTCTTCGAACTGTTCGGCCACCCCGACGTGCGCATTTTGGACGGCGGCCGCGACGCATGGATGGGCGAGGAGCGCGACACGTCCTTCGCCGTGCCGGAGTACCCGCCGCAGGACTACCCGGTTGTCGAGCGCATGGATAAGCCGTGGCGCACGTTCGTCGACGAGGTCCGCGACCGCGACGCTGGCAGCATGCTTATCGACGTCCGCGGCCCCGAATACTACGCCGGCTCCGAGACCGAGCTGGAGCAGGACCGAACCCGCGTTTTCCCTGTTCTGCGCCACGGCCACATTCCGGGTGCGGTGAACCACCCGTGGGGTGATGCCGTCCACCCGAACGGACGAGTCAAGGATTATAAAGCGATCGCCGCCGCGTACGCGGGCATTCCCGCGAATGCCCCGGTGATCACGTACTCCGGCAACGGCCAATCCGCGGCGCACACCTGGTTCATCCTCCGGCACGTGCTCGGCCACGAGAACGTTTCCCTGTACGACGGCTCGTGGTACGAGTGGGGAAACATGGTGCGCATGCCGATCGATAAGAGCTAAGGAGGCTTTGCCGGTACAACGGATAACGGTCGGTGGAAGCTCAACCAGCTTCCTTCCGCTTTTGCCCGCGGCAGTGTTCGACGGTGTTTCGCACTGCCGCGGGCCTGGCGTGCTCTACCCTGGTGTGAGCATGTGGCCGTTGCGGTGCGCGCGGCAATTCCTCTGTAAATCAGGCTGTTTAGATTGTCCACCGAGCAGGAAGCGTTGTTGGAAGTGACCTCAACTTTGACTATTTCCAAAGTCCTCATTGCTAATCGCGGCGAGATCGCCGTGCGCGTCATCCGCGCCGCGAAGGACGCTGGCATCGCGTCAGTGGCGGTCTACGCTGAGCCGGACACGGACAGTCCGTTTGTTGAGCTCGCCGACGAGGCATTCGCCCTGGGCGGTAATACGGCCGCGGATTCTTACCTGAGCTTCGACAAGATCATCGAAGCCGCGAAGGCCTCCGGCGCGGACGCGATCCACCCCGGCTACGGTTTTCTGTCAGAGAACGCCGACTTCGCCCAACGCGTTATCGACGAAGGCTTGACCTGGATCGGCCCGTCGCCCGACGCCATCGCCCGGTTAGGCGACAAGGTTGAGGCGCGCCGCATCGCGGAGAAAGTCTCCGCCCCGATGGCACCGGGAACGAAGGAGCCGGTAAACAGTGCGGACGAGGTCGTCGCATTCGCCGAGGAGCACGGCCTGCCGGTGGCTATCAAGGCCGCATACGGCGGTGGCGGCCGCGGCATGAAGGTCGCCCACACCATGGACGAGATTCCGGAGCTGTTCGATTCGGCGACACGCGAGGCCGTCACCTCCTTCGGCCGCGGCGAATGCTTTGTGGAGCGCTACCTCGACCGCGCCCGCCACGTGGAAGCGCAGGTGCTTGCCGACGCCCACGGCCACGCCATCGTCGCCGGAACCCGTGACTGCACCCTGCAGCGCCGCTTCCAGAAACTGGTGGAGGAAGCTCCAGCCCCGTTCTTGACCGACGCGCAGCGCGAGGCCATCCACTCCTCGGCCAAGGCGATCGTGAAGGAAGCCGGTTACCAAGGTGCCGGTACCGTAGAGTACCTGGTCAGCCCGGCCGACGAACAGCACCCGGAAGGCATCATCTCCTTCCTCGAGGTGAACACCCGCCTGCAGGTGGAACACCCGGTCACCGAGGAAACAGCAGGCATCGACCTGGTGCGCGAGCAATTCCGCATCGCCTCGGGCCTGCCGCTGCGGCTGAGCACCGACCCCACCCCGCGCGGCCACGCCATCGAGTTCCGCATCAACGGCGAAGACCCCGGCATGAACTTTATGCCGGCCCCGGGCACCATCACCCGCTACGTCGAGCCCTCCGGCACCGGTGTCCGCGTGGATAGTGGTGTGCGCGCAGGCAACGTCATCGGCGGCCAATTCGACTCCATGCTGGCCAAGCTCATCGTCACGGGCGAGACCCGCGCCGAAGCCATCCAGCGCGCCCGCCGCGCCCTCGACGAATACGTCGTCGACGGTCTGCCCACCGTCATCCCGTTCCACCAGGCAGTGCTGAAAGACCCGGCATTCGTGGGCGACGAGAACGGCTTCCGCGTCTACACCCGCTGGATCGAAGAAGAATTCACCGCCGACATTCCCGCGTACCAGGACAACGACGAGGAAGGCGACGAGCCAACCGCTAACCGCACCTACGCGGTGGAGATCGACGGCCGCCGCATCGAAGTCGCCCTCCCCGCCTCCCTGGTGATCGGGAACGGAGCGAAGCGGAAGTCCAAGAAGCGCCGCTCCGCCGGTGCCGCCCTGTCCGGAGATGCGGTGCCCGCACCGATGCAGGGCACGGTGGTGAAGGTCAATGTCTCGGAAGGGGACGCCGTGAGCGAGGGCGACATCCTCCTGGTCCTCGAAGCGATGAAGATGGAGAACCCCGTCAAGGCCCACAAGGCTGGCACGGTGAAGGGGCTCGCCGTTGAGCAAGGCGAACAGGTGAACAAGACTGCCGTGCTCCTGGAGATCCGTTAGCACTCTCCGTTTCGCCCGCCCTGCGCGGGTAGCTGAGTACCCGGGATGGCGCCCCGCGTGCGCGTGTGAGGTTCCTATCACCCCCGTCTATCAGTTGTGCTTTGCGTTACGATCCTTAGGTATGGAATTCAATCTGAAGCCTGCCACCGAATCGGACCGCACCTACATCCGCCGTCTGCACTACTTGGCGGATGTGTTCGGGGACGAGTCCAAGCCGCTTGGCTGCGGCCGAGACAAGGTCAAGGCCTTCGTCGATGACTGGTCTCCGAACGACGACGGCGGCTGGATCGCCCATGACCAGGATCAAACTCCGGCTGGCGGCATCTGGCTACGCTACTGGGAAGAAGGCGACACCACCAGTGCGGCCAACATGGGCCCGGATGTGCCTGAGCTGGTCCTCGCCGTGGAGGAGCGCTCCCACGGCTACGGTCTTAGCGCAGTGTTGTTGCACTCCGTCTGTGAGCTGGCAATCGACCAGGGCGCGAAGCGCATCGCTCTAGAGGTCATGCCCGATAACAAACGCGCACGCCACGTGTATGAGAAATTCGGATTCGTCCCCACCGCGGAGAACCCGAATGTTATGTACCGCGAATTGGCATAAACGCCTGACGTAAGTAGCTCGATATTTTCTGCCGTGACCACCTCCAAATCTGAAAGGCCGATGCATGAAACTTCACGCAAAGACCGGTGCTGCCCTGTGCGTCATCGCCCTGTCTTCCGCCGCTCTGGCAGCGTGCTCCAGCGACACCGCTGACACCTCCAACAACTCCGCTGACAAGGACAGCGCAGCGTCTTCCGAGTCCAGCGGCGGCGAGCGCGGCCCCATCACCTTCGCCATGGGCCGCAACGACACCGACAAGCTGACCCCGATCATTGAAGCGTGGAATAAGGAGCACCCGGACGAAGAAGTCACTCTGAAGGAGCTCGCCGGCGAGGCCGACGACCAGCGCGACACCCTCGTGCAGTCGCTCCAGGCCGGCAATGCCGACTACGACGTGATGGCACTTGACGTTGTGTGGACCGCCGACTTCGCCGCAAACCAGTGGCTGGAGCCGCTCGAGGGCGACTACGCAGTGGACACCTCCAAGCTGCTGCAGTCCACCGTGGACTCCGCCACCTACAACGGCACGCTGTACGCTCTCCCGCAGAACACCAACGGCCAGCTGCTGTTCCGCAACGTGGACCAGGTCCCGTCTAGGCCGGATACCTTCGCCGACATTAGGTCCGCGTGCGAGGCTGTCGAGGGTGATTGCCTGACCACCCAGCTCAAGCAGTACGAGGGCCTGACAGTGAACACCCTCGGCTTCATCAACGGCTGGGGCGGCTCCGTCATCGACGACAAGGGCGAGCCGACGGTCGAATCCGCTGAGGCGAAGGCCGGCTTGCAGGCACTGGTGGACGCATACGCCGACGGCACCATCGCCAAGGGCTCCACCGCCGCGACCGAGGAGGAGACCAACATGGCCTTCACCGAGGGAAACACCGCTTTTGCCATCAACTGGCCGTACATGTACTCCAACGCCGTGGAGAAGGGCCTGAACTTCGAGGTTCAGCCGCTCGTCGGCGAGAAGGGCGTGGGCGTGTCCACCCTCGGCGGCTACAACAACGGCATCAACGTCAACTCCAAGCACAAGGCGACCGCGAAGGACTTCATCGAATTCATCGTCAGCGAAGAGAACCAGCTCTCCTTCGCCAAGGCATCCTTCCCGCCGGTGCTGGCCTCCACCTATGACAACGTCGAGCTGATCAAGGAGCAGCCGTACCTGCCGGCACTGAAGGAGTCCCTCGAGAACGCTCAGCCGCGTCCGGTCTCCCCGTTCTACCCGGCGATCTCCAAGGCCGTTCAGGATAACGCGTATGCAGCGCTGACCTCCGGCAAAAACGTGGATGACGCCACGAAGGACATGGCTGCCGCCATCAAGCTGGCGCAGTAAACACCCTCATGGCATACGGCCCACCCTGACACGGGCCAGCCACCCCCACATGGCCGCAACGGTAAGATCCGTTTGCGGCCCTGTGCTTTTAAGGAGAGTTCATGAGTAACGTCGTTAAGCGTCGCGGATCTGCGGGAACAGAGCCGAAGAAGTCGCGCTCGCGCAGCGACGCGGGGAAGGCGTACGCCCTTGTCGCCCCTGCGCTCGTCGTGCTGGCGATTGTCATCGGGTACCCCATCGTGCGCGCAATTTGGCTATCGTTCCAGGCGAACCGCCATCTCGACCCTACGACCGGTGTCTTCGTTGACGGCGGATTCGCTGGGCTGGATAACTACCTGTACTGGATTCAGAACCGGTGCATGAGCCCATCGGGGACGGTGGGCCCCTGCCCGCCCGGCGTGCTGGCGACGGACTTCTGGCCGGCGCTGGGCATCACCCTCTTCTTCACTGTGGTGACCGTGGCGCTGGAGGCCGCCCTGGGCATGGTAATGGCGTTGATCATGAACCACCCCTCCCGCGTCCGCTCCCTTATCCGCGCTGCCGTGCTCATCCCGTGGGCGATTCCCACTGCGGTGACCGCGAAGCTGTGGCAGTTCATGTTCGCCCCCAACGGCATCGTGAACTCGCTTCTCGGGCAGAGCATCGCGTGGACGACTGACCCTTGGGCGGCGCGCACCGCCGTCATCATCGCAGATGTGTGGAAGACGACGCCGTTCGTGGCGCTCCTCATTCTCGCCGGTCTGCAGATGATCCCGAAGGACGTCTACGAGGCCGCGCGCGTGGACGGCGCCTCTGCATGGCAGACTTTCACCCGGATCACCCTTCCCCTGGTCCGGCCCACGCTCATGGTGGCCATCTTGTTCCGCACCCTCGACGCCCTGCGCATGTACGACCTGCCCGTGATCATGATCTCCGGGTCCTCCAACTCCCCCACCGCCACGATCTCGCAGCTTGTGGTGGAGGACATGAGGCAGAACAACTTCAATTCCGCCTCCGCATTGTCCACCCTGATCTTCCTGCTCATTTTCACCGTGGCATTCATAATGGTCCGGTTCGGCGGTGCCGATGTCGGCGGGGAGCAGACACAGCGGAGAAGAGAGAGGCGCGCTGAGAAGCGGCGGGCGAAAAAACAGAAGGCCACAGGCGAAACGGGAGACGGCGAACCCGGTGGCGCGATCACCGCAGTGAATGCGGGCACCGCCGCGAAAACGGAGGCAACACGATGAAGAAGACGCTAGGAAACATCGGCCACATCCTCGGCGTCCTGTTCATTCTGGTGTGGGGGCTCGCGCCGTTCTACTGGATGCTCGTGACCGCCCTGCGCGACAAGAAGCACACCTTCGACACAACGCCGTGGCCCACCCACGTCACGCTGGAAAACTTCCGCGATGCGCTGGCGACGGACAAGGGCAACGACTTCCTCGGGGCGATCGGCAACTCGCTGCTCATCTCGCTTGTCACCACCCTGCTCGCTGTGGTCGTGGGCGTTTTCACCGGCTACGCCCTGGCCCGCTTGGATTTCCGGGGCAAAGGCGTTGTCACCGGGATCATTCTCGCCGCCTCCATGTTCCCCGGCATCGCACTAGTCACTCCGTTGTTCCAGCTGTTCGGCGACCTAGGCTGGATTGGCACCTACCGCGCCATGATCATCCCCAACATCTCGTTCGCGCTGCCGCTGACGGTGTACACGCTCATCTCGTTCTTGCGCCAGCTGCCGTGGGAGCTCGAGGAAGCAGCGCGTGTCGACGGCGCCACCCGCGGCCAAGCCTTCCGCAAAGTGCTGCTCCCCCTCGCCGCGCCCGGCATCTTCACCACGGCGATCATCGCGTTCATTGCCACCTGGAACGAGTTCATGCTCGCCCGCCAGCTGTCCACCAACGCGACTGAACCGGTGACGGTGGCCATCGCCCGGTTCTCGGGTCCGAGCGCTTTCGAGTACCCCTATGCGGCGATCATGGCCGCCGGCTCGCTGGTGACCGTCCCACTCATTCTCATGGTTCTAGTGTTCCAGCGCCGCATTGTCTCCGGCCTCACCGCCGGCGGCGTGAAGGGCTAGGCGCGGCACCGGAACCGGAGAAACCGCTAAGATCAACCTTCAGTACTGAAAGGTAATTCCAATGGCAGATCAATACCTAGAGAACCCGGACGACGATGCGCTCGAGGCAAGGCCAAACAGGAAACCACTCATGGTGGGAATCGCCATCATCGCCGCGCTCGTGCTGGCGGCCAGCGTGCTGGCACCCACGCTGCGTTCGGCCTTCGGCCCGGCGGAGGACGCGCACAACGAGGTGGACGTCCACTTCATCGGAATGATGGTGCCCCACCATGAACAAGCAATCGAAATGTCGGACGTTCTCTTGAGCTCCGATGTGGATGATGCGCAGGTGCGCGACTTGGCGCAGCGCATCAAGGAGGGCCAGGAGCGGGAAAACGAGCAGATGCGGGCGTGGGCTGATGAGTGGGGAATTCAAAAGGACATGGACTTCCACTCGAACCACATTGCAAACGGGATGTTCCAGCCGGACGAGTTGGAAGAATTCGCTTCCTTGGAAGGCGACCAATTGCGCACCACGTTCTTGGAAATGATGCACTACCACCACAAGCAAGTCATCGAGATGACGCAGGGTGAAATCCAGAACGGAGCCTACGCCCCGTTGCGCGAAATGGCGCAGGAAATGGTCGACGTCCAGACTGCAGAGATGTCCGAAATGGAAGACTTGTTGCGGTAGACACCGGCGACAAACGAAAGCCGCTAGGTACTGCCCCCATAGTGAGGAGCGAAACTAACGGCTTCAGTTCGCGCTGGGCGGGCCGGCGCTAGCGGATCACAGCGACGAGGTCGCCGCCCTCCACCTTGGTGGCCTGGGTGAACGCGATGCGCTCAACCACGCCGTCCTTCGGCGCGGAGATGGAGGCTTCCATCTTCATCGCCTCGATGGACGCGATCGGATCGCCTGCGGAGACCGTGTCGCCCTCCTTGGCTGTCACGGTGACCACGCCGGCGAACGGGGCGGCGACGTGGTTCGGGTTGCCGGAGTCGGCCTTCTCCACCTCGGCGACGGTGGACTCGGCGTTCTCGTCGCGGACGGTGACCGGGCGGATCTGGCCGTTGACGTTGATGATCACGCGGCGCATGCCCTTCTCGTCCGGCTCACCCACCGCATCCAGGCGCACGACCAGCGGAGTCTGCTGCTCCTCCAAGTCGCCGTACCAGACCATTGTCTCCTCGCCTTCTCTGAGGCCGTAGAAGAAGGTCTTGTCCGCCAGCTGGTCGGTGAAGCCGTACGTGCGGCGGTGCTCCAGGAACTCCGCGTACTGCTTCGGGAACAGCAGCTTATCCAGGCTGGCGCGGCGCACCTTGTGGTTCTCTGAGCCGAGTCCCTCAGCCAAGTCCTCGGGCACTTCGGTCAGCTGCGGGGTCTCCTTGCGCCCACCGAGAGCACGGTCGCGCAGCTCCGGCCAGCCGCCCGGAGGCGTGCCCAGCTCGCCGCGGAGGAAGCCGATGACGGAATCCGGGATATCGAATCTCTGCGGGTCCGCGGCGAAGTCCGCCGGGTCCACTCCTGCACCGACGAGGTGCAGGGCCAAGTCGCCAACCACCTTGGAGGACGGAGTGACCTTGGTCGGGCGGCCAAGCATCTCGTTCACAGCGGCGTAGTAGTCCTCAATGAGCTCGAAGCGGTCGCCCAGGCCCAGCGCCACTGCCTGCGTGCGCAGGTTGGACAGCTGGCCGCCCGGGATCTCGTGGCGGTACACGCGGCCGGTCGGACCCGGGATGCCGGACTCGAACGGGGCGTAGAGCTGGCGCACGCCCTCCCAATACGGCTCGAGGCTGCTCACGGCCTCAAGCGACAGGCCGGTGTCGCGCTCGGTGTCGGCGAAGGCCGCCACCAGCGCAGACATCGACGGCTGCGAGGTGGTGCCTGCCAGCGGCGCGGACGCCACATCCACCGCGTCGGCGCCTGCGTTGGCGGCCGCCAGGTAGGTGGCCAGCTGGCCTCCCGCGGTGTCGTGGGTGTGCACGTGCACCGGCAGGTCGAAGCGTTCGCGCAGCGCAGTCACCAGCTTGGCGGCCGCGGCCGGGCGCATCAGGCCGGCCATGTCCTTGATGGCCAAGACGTGGGCACCGGTCTCCACGATCTCATCCGCCAAGCGCAGGTAGTAGTCCAGGGTGTACAGGTCCTCCGCCGGGTCCATCAGGTTGCCCGAGTACGCCATGGCGACCTCGGCCACGGCAGTCTGGGTCTCCAGAACGGCGTCGATGGCGGGGCGCATCTGGGAGACGTCGTTAAGCGCGTCGAAGATGCGGAAGATGTCCACGCCGGTCGATGCCGCTTCCTTCACAAATGCCTTGGTCACGGATTCCGGGTACGGCGTGTACCCGACGGTGTTGCGCCCGCGCAGGAGCATCTGGATGTTCATGTTCGGCATCGCGTCGCGCAGCTCCTCCAAGCGCGTCCACGGCGATTCGTGGAGGAAGCGCATGGCCACGTCGTACGTTGCGCCGCCCCACGCCTCGACGGAGACGAGGTCCGGCGTGAGGTGGCCGACGTGCTTGGCGGCGGCAACGAGCGTGTTCGTGCGCACGCGGGTGGCCAGCAGCGACTGGTGCGCGTCGCGGAAGGAGGTGTCGGTCACGCCGAGGGCCTTCTGCTCGCGGAGGTTGGCCGCCCACTTCTCGGGCCCGAATTCCAGCAGATCGTCACGGGAACCGCGCGGCGTGGACTCGTAGTTGAGTTCCGGCAGCTTCTCACTCGGACGGATATTCGTCGGGCGCGGGCCGTTCGGCTGGTTCACCGTCACCCACGCAAGGTACTCCAGAATGCGGCCGGCCTCGTCGGGTGCGGCGGGAGCCTCGAGCAGCAGCGGGTGGTCCGCGATGAAGCTGGTGGAAATGCGCTTGGTCTGGAAGTCCGGCTCGCTCAGCAGGGCGCGCAGGAAGCCGATGTTGGTGGACACGCCGTTGACGGAGAATTCGTTGAGCGCGCGGCGGGCACGTGCCACCGCCGTCTCGAAGTCCTTGCCGCGGCAGGTCATCTTGACCAGCAGCGAGTCGAAGTTCGGGGTGATCTCGGAGCCGACGGAGATGTTGCCGTCCAGGCGCACGCCTGCGCCGCCCGGGGAGCGGTAGCCGGTGATCACGCCGGAATCCGGGCGGAAGCCGTTGTTCGGGTCCTCGGTGGTGATGCGGCATTGCAGCGCCGCGCCGGTCAGCGCAACCTCGTCCTGGCGCAGACCCAGCTGCTCCAGGGAAGCGCCGGCGGCGATGTGCATCTGCGATTTCACGATGTCCACACCGGTCACTTCCTCAGTCACCGTGTGCTCGACCTGCACGCGCGGGTTCATCTCGATGAACACGTGGTTGCCGTTCTCGTCCACCAAAAACTCCACGGTGCCGGCACCACGGTAGTTGATGTGGCGGCAGAAGTTCACTGCGTCGTTGCAGATTCGCTCGCGCTGCTCGTCGGTGATGTGCTGCGCCGGGGCGATCTCCACGACCTTCTGGTGGCGGCGCTGCACGGAGCAGTCGCGCTCGAAGAGGTGGATCACGTCGCCGGTGGAATCGCCGAGGATCTGCACTTCGATGTGCTGCGGGTTGATCACGGCCTGCTCGAGGTACACATTCGCATCGCCGAACGCCGCTTCAGCCTCGCGGGATGCTTCCGCAGCCAGCGTCGCCAGGTTTTCTCGCTTATCGACGAAGCGCATCCCCCTTCCGCCGCCGCCCGACACAGCCTTGACGAACACCGGGAACTGGAAATCGTCGGCCCAGCCGACCAGTTGGTCGATGTCTGTGGTGGCCTCGGAGTCTTTGAGCACCGGCAGCCCGGCCTCTTCGGCGGCGCGGACCGCGGCGGCCTTGTCACCGGTCAGGTCGAGCGTCTCGGCAGTCGGGCCGATGAAGGTGATGCCGCGCTCTTTGCAGGCACGGGCCAGATCAGCGCGCTCCGACAGGAAGCCGTAGCCCGGGTAGACCGCGTCTGCCCCGGTCTTTTCAGCCGCGCGCATGATCTCGTCGATGGACAGGTACGCACGGACCGGCTGCCCCTCTTCCCCGATCTGCACTGCCTCGTCGGCGAACGGGCGGTGGAAGGAGTGACGGTCTTCGCGCGGGTACACGGCGACCGTCTTGGCCCCCGTCTCAAACGCGGCGCGGAAAGCACGGACTGCGATTTCGCCGCGGTTGGCCACCAAAATCTTCTTGAAGGTGGGCAGGTTTGCTGTGTCGGTGCCTGCCTGGCGGTCGGGACCGGTCATGAAAGGTCTCCCCTAGATCAGAAATAACTATTGGCATAACTGATCATAGGGTCTGTTTTATCCGCGAGCCCCGGCAGGTTGTGAAGATCACCTTTGCGCCCGGGGCCCGGATAAGTCCGCTGGTTAAGAGCCTGGCTAGTTCAGGTCCGTCTTGTGCACGAGACGGCGGGCGGCCTCGGTGATGGAGCCGGACAGCGACGGGTAGACCGCCATGGAGTTCGCGAGGTCTTCCACCGTGAGGTTATTGGTCACGGCGATGGTCAACGACAAAATCAGCTCGGATGCAGTCGGGGCGACGATCACGCCGCCGAGCACCTGGCCGGAACCTTTGCGGGAGAAGATCTTCACAAAACCAGTGGTCAACGAACGCATCTTCGCGCGCGGGTTGGTAGCCAGGTCGAGTTTGATGATGTCCGCGTCGTACTCGCCGTTGTGGATCTGGGCCTCGGTGATGCCCACCGCGGCGATTTCCGGGCGCGTGAACACCGCGTTGCCGACGGTGCGGATACGCAGCGGCTCCACTCCCTCCCCGAGTGCGTGGTACATGGCGATGCGCCCCTGCATCGCGGCCACGGACGCCAGCGGCATGAGGTCCGAACAGTCGCCGGCGGCGTAGATGCCTGCGACATTGGTGCGGGACACGCGGTCGACGTGGATGTGACCCGACGGGGTGACATCCACCCCCTGGGATTCGAGCTGCAGGTCCTTCGTGTTGGGAATGGAACCAATGGACATGAGACAGTGGGAACCGGTGATCTCGCGGCCGTCGCTGGTTCGGACAATCACACCGTCGCCAGTGTTCTCCACACTGTCCACGCGAGCGTCCTTCACCAGCGTCACGTCACGGTTGGACAGGACGTGCTCGAGCACGTCGGCGGCATCCGCATCGTCGTGCGGGAGGATGCGGTCGGAGGATCCCACCATGGTCACCTTCACACCCAGCTCCGCATACGCCGACACGAACTCCGCACCGGTCACACCTGAACCGACCACGACGAGGTGCTCCGGCATCTCGATCAGGTCGTACATCTGCTGCCAGTTCAGGATCCGGCGGCCGTCCGGCTTCGCCTTCGGAAGGACGCGCGGGGATGCGCCGGTGGATATCAGGACCATGTCGCAGTCGATGGTCTCCACGGTGCCGTCGTTAAGCTGCACCTCGACGCGGTGCGTGGTGTGGCCCTCCTGCTTGGCGGCGAAGCGGCCGCGGCCGTTGATCAGGCGGACACCCGCGCGCTCGACCTGGGCGCGAATGTCGCGCGACTGCTCCGAAGCGAGCGCAACGACGCGGTTGTTCAGCGCCGGAACCGACAAATTCACGTCGCCGAGGCCGTGCTTGAGGCCCATCGCGTCCGCACGGCGGAGGTCAGTCTTGATGTTCGTGCCTGCGATGAAGCCCTTGGACGGCACGACATCGCGCAAAATGCCTGAGCCGCCGACTCCGAGGTCTTCAACCAACGTGATGTCCGCGCCGTAAGAACTGCCCACGAGTGCTGCCTCGTAGCCGCCCGGGCCGCCGCCGATGATCACGATCTTTTTGGACACGCGTGTCTCCTTTGCGCTTCGCGTCTGCTCTTTTACCGTTGTTTCCGGTAATTCCGGGTTACCGGGTGTCCACTGTAGCCGTCGGCCACCTGCGTCGCCGACCGGGAGGCGGTCCAAGAGTGCGAGAGCGCTGGAGTTATCGCGCGAACGGGCCCACGCGAGCACCCTAGAGCGTCGAGGTGTCCACCAGACCGCCGTCGTAGCGCTCGACGACAGAACCGAACAGGCGCACACCGACGTCGATGCAGCGCTCGTCCACGACGATGTCGCCGCGGTGCAGGTCGAATTTCGGGCCCGAGCCCTGCCAGCAGCCGAGGCGCGCCATGGATCCGGGGACGTGCTCGAGGTACCACGAGAAGTCCTCGCCGCCGCTGGACTGCGGCGCCTGCACCACCGCGTGCGGGTCGACGGATTGGGCGGCACCGGCCAGAGCGGCGGTGGCCACGTCGTCGTTCATCACGGGCGGGACACCCCGGGTGTACGACAGTTCGTACTCGCAGCCGGTGGGGGCCACGACTGCGTCGATAAGCTCGCGCATGAGCGGCTCCAACGTGCGCCACGTTCCGATGTCCTGGGTGCGGATCGTTCCCGAAATGCGCCCGGTCTTGGGCACAGCGTTCGCCGCGAACCCGGCCTCGATCTGGCCGAAGACTAAGACGGTGCCGGTGCGCGGGTCGACCCGGCGCGAGAGCAGCCCCGGCAGCTGTGTGACAAGGCTGCCCAGGGTGTACACCACGTCGGAGGTGAGATGCGGTCGGGATGTGTGGCCGCCGGGGCCGGTGACATCGATGCGCAGGACATCTGCGGCGGAGGTGATGGCGCCTGTGCGCACACCGATCTGGCCGACGCGCAATTTCGGCTCCGCGTGGACCGCATAAATGCAGGACACGCCCTGCAAGCCGCCCCACTCGATGACATCGCGGGCGCCGCCGTCCATCACTTCCTCGGCCGGCTGGAAAATGATGCGCACGCCGAACGGCAGATCGACCTCGGCCAGCGCGCACGCCAGCGCCAGGCAGATCGTGGTGTGGATGTCGTGGCCGCACGAGTGGGAAATGCCTGGCGTGCGGGAAGCGAACGGCAAGCCGGAGACTTCCTCGACCCGCAGTGCGTCGATGTCCGCGCGGAAGCCCAAGCGTTCGTCGTCCTCGGGGCCGAGGTCCACATACAAGCCCGTCTCCGGAAACATGTGCGGCTCCAGACCGTGCTCAGTGAGCACACCCGCGATGAACTGGGTCGTGTCAATCTCGTTGTGGGACAGCTCCGGGTGCGAGTGCAGGTGCCGGCGCCAACCAATGACCTGTTCGCGGTGCGCCGTTAACCATGCGTCCACCTGAGCAGCTAATCCCACTGTGCACACTCCTATTCGCTTCGACGATCCTGTTATGCGTGGAAGTGTACAACTAGACAAAGCTGTACAGACAGTCGGGGCTGCGCAGCGCTCCCGATGGCCTACTGGTTCTGCGCTACCGGCTCCGCGAGAATGGTTGAGTGTCCTCCGGGCGCGCCGGCCACGACACGGAGGTGTTCAAAACGCCCGTCGTGTCCCCCACTGCGCGCTCGATTGTCTCCCAGCAAACGCCACCGACCTCTTCCCCGGCGGCCGGAAGCAGCACCGCCGGCGGCACGCGCAAGGCATACGACAAGCGGTAAATGGTGCTCATCGTCGGATCCGAAGACCCTTCCGAGCTGGAATGATTGCGCTCCAGATTAGACACGAGGCTACGAGACAGCCCTGCTAGTTCCGCCAGCCTGACCTGGCTAATCCCTCGCATTTCCCGCAGCGACCGCAGCCGCGCGGACAAGCTGTACCCGAAACTCGCCCAGTGGCTCGACGGCAAAATTTCGTCCACTCCCGATCCCCCCTGATTTTTTAAGTTTTCCCCGTAACCCGGAGAATAGCCGAGGGATCGGAAGGTTGCCACCACAAATGTTTTAAAGGTGAATATTCCGCGGCCCGTAGAGCCGGTCACCCGCGTCGCCCAGGCCGGGGACGATGTATGCGTCGTCGTTCAGCGCCGGATCCACTGCCGCGGTGATCAACCGCAGCGGCACACCCATTTCCTTCAGACGATCCACACCCGGCTGTGCGGAGACGACGCAAATGACCGTGATGTCGTCCGCCCCGCGGGCTGTGAGCAGGTCGATTGCATGCACGAGCGAACCGCCCGTAGCCAGCATCGGGTCGACTAGGTACACCGGCTGGCCCGACAAGTCGTCCGGCAGCGCCTCGAGGTACGGCACCGGCTCGTGCGTCTCCTCGTTGCGAGCCAGGCCGATGAAGCCGACCTGAGCGTCGGGGATCATCGACAAAGCCGGATCCACCAAACCCAAGCCCGCGCGAATGACTGGAACGATGATCGGCGGGTTCTTCAGCCGCGTCCCATCCGCGGTGCCGACCGGGGTGATGCAGTCATAGGTCTCCGTCTCCAGGTCCCGTGACGCCTCGTACACAAGCATCGCCCCGAGATCTGACAGTGCGGCGCGGAAACCCGAGTTATTCGTGCGCTCGTCGCGGAGCCGGGTCAAACGCGCCTGGGCCAGGGGGTGGTCGATGATCGTGATGTCCATAGCCCCCCATGCTATCGCGGAATTTTTCGTGCCGATGGAACCGGACCGGCTGTTGGACAGTCCAATAAGCATGCACATTTTGAGTCTGGATACTGCCGCCACGGAAACTGATCTCGCTTCGCTGCGCGCTGATGCCGATGCCCTAACGCCCACCTCGCTGCCGCCGCTACCCGCCCACGGCCCGCTCGCTGGTTTGGCGGAGGCCCTTGCGCGCGCCGTCTCCGCCGCGAACGATCAAGCCGCTTTGCTCTCGCGCGAAGCCCACAGGGTCGCGAACAACATGATGGAGTTCAGCCGCACTGCCTCGCTTATCGACGTCTCAGCTGCCCGCCGCTTCAACTCCCTGCACCCATGACTGCCGCGTTGAATCCAGCGGGACCCATGCCCGCTCTAGTCTCCGCCGGGTCTGCGCTCATTGAGCCGGTGCTGCACGCCATCGGCGAATCGGCTCCTGCTCCATTGCCCGATATCGTTGTCGGCGGGACACCGAATTTCGTCGCCGCCGAACCGTTGGCTGCCGTCGTGGGCGCCGACCCCGGCCGCCTGCTTGCCGCCGCGCAACACCTCACCGCCGACCGCGGGGAGATCGATGCCGTGATCGGGGAAGCCATTACACTGATCGCTCACGCCGCGGCCGGTATCACCGCTACCGGCCAACACTTCCTTGCATCCGCGGCGGCGCTTGCGCCCGGCTTGCTCGCGGGACCCGCCGGATTCGCTGCGGCACTGAAGTTGGCAGAGCTGGCGGACGGGGCGCTGGCGGACGTCGATAAGCAGCTCGGCGAATTGCGCTCTGCATTGGAACCGCTCGTGGCGCGCTTAAACGCCCTGGTCGCCGCAGCGGAGCAGCGCGATCCGCTCGTGCCCTCAGTTGCTGCTCAAAACGCGGAAGAGGAGCTCCGCGCGATGACCCAACCAGTAGCCGTCGAATCGGCCGGAGCTTCCGAAACACCCGATGCGCCCGCGCCTGCTCCCGCACCCCCGACGGGCGGAAGTGAGGCCGGGCGCGCCGCCGTCGCTGCGGCGAAATCCATGGTGGGCACCCCATACGTGTGGGGCGGCAATTCCCCCGGCGGATTCGATTGTTCCGGGCTCACCTCATGGGCCTACCAACAAGCCGGGGTGGACATACCGCGCACCGCGGAGAACCAGGCGATCGGCCAACAAGTCAGCTACGAGGACCTCCAGCCGGGTGACCTTGTTGTCTGGTCCGGTCACGTAGCTATGTACGCCGGCGACGGAATGATGGTGGAGGCAGGCGACCCGGTGCAGGTGAATCCAGTGCGCACCTCCAACATTGGCATGCCGTTCAAGGGGTTCTGGCGGCCGACAACCTAGCGCCCAGTTTTCGGCCCGCGTTTAGTAATGTGAATTCCCATGACTACGCGCGCGATTCTCCCGGTGAAGATCTCGTTGACGGAAGGCGACTTTTACACGCTATGGGCCCCGACCTGGCGCCAAGGCGGCACCGAATGGCAGGCGTTCCTCGGCGACGCCGAAGATGTCCTCGTATTCACCAGCCCCGCAGCTCTTCTGGTGTACCTCGAGGACAACACCAGCCATGATCTCACCGATCACCCAAAATGGGACGTGTTCCAGGCTGGCGGCGAAGACCGCGTCGTGCCCGGCGAGAAGAATGAATACGACATCATCGGCCTACCGTCGTACCTTGCCGGCCGCCCGAGCCACGAGAATGTCTCCGCGGTGTCCCGCACGTTCCAGATCACCCGCTCCCTCGCCGAAGTCTCCAGCGCGCAGGATGCATCGATCTTCTTCGCTTCCCACTCCATCCTCAACAACGTGCACCGCGGCCACGAGCACTTCTCAGGACAATCCGGCCTCGATGAATGGTCCGGTGTCGGCCGCACCGTACTGACCAATTGGGAGAACGTGGTGGCCTCCTTGGACGGATCCGTCCGTGTTGTCGACGATAGCGAGCTCGACTCCAGCCGAGTTTCCGCCGCCGCAGACGACATCGCCGCAGCCACCGCTGTCCGCGAAGAGCAGCGGGCGAACGCAGAGAAAGAAGCCGAAGCCGCACGCGCCGCCGCCGATCCTTATGACAGCTCCGCCTGGGCCAATGCCGGCATTGACCCAGTGAAGATCGCGGTACAAGGCAAAGGCGTCTATACGATGCGCACCTACGTGGGCGATTCCCCCGTTTTCCTGGGCAAATTCGGCGAGATCTTCACCTTCCCCACTGCCAAGCACATGCTGCGCTGGATCGTCGACAACGAGGACCACGACTTGGCCCGCGTAAGCACATGGTCGGACCTGCAGGCCCTTGCCAATGCCGGCGAGCTCGACGTCACCGTTCACCCCGACAACTCCTATTCGCTCAACGGCATCGCCTCCGACATCGAAAAAGGCGTCGACGCGGTGGACACCCAGCAGATGACCAAGGCCTACGAGCTCATGGCCGACGCCGCCGACTGGGCCGACGACGACTCCCTGAACTCCTACCTCTTGGCCAACCCCCGCATTCAGGACTACCTGGCCTACATGATGGGATCCACCGAAGCCGCAGGCTATGTCCCCTCCGCCCCGTTCAACGACAAGGCCGACGGTTGGCGCGAGCTCGAGGAGATGCTAGTCAAGCGCTTCTCTAAGTTCTAGCCGCGGCGTTTCACCGCTCGGCGAAGCCGCGACACTCATGCGCTTGGCCGCACGGCTCGTTGCCGCTGGGTTACGCCACGGCGGTGCCGAAGAGAGAACCGACGGCGAAGGTCGCCGCGAGTGCTAAGCCGCCTCCGATGACCAGCCGGACCACTGCCCTGCCCGGCTTGGCGCCACCGAGCTTCGCGGAAATGGCGCCGGTGATGGCCAGCGCAATGAGGGTCACCGCGACGCAGACAATGACTCGGATCGCCGCAGGCGCCAAGATGATCGCGGCAAGCGGTAGCAGTGCTCCGACAAAGAAAGAGAAGAAGGACGCGATGCCCGCGGACCAAGGACTGACAATGTCCTCTTCGTCAATGCCGTAGTGGATCTCCAAGTGGGCAGCCAGAGGATCGGTCTGGGTGCGCTCGCGGGCCACCGCCACCGCTGTCTCGGAGGAAAGACCGGAGTTCTTGTACGCCTGCACGAGGTGGTGGAATTCCGCCTCGGGATCCTTGGCCTGTAGTTTCCGCTCGGAATCCACGGCAGCCTTTTCGGCGTCGCGCTGCGAGGACACGGACACGTACTCGCCCAGGGCCATGGAGATCGCTCCACCGACCAGAGCCGCGACACCGGCCGTGAAGATCTCGCGGGAGTTCGTGGTGGCACCGGCAACACCCACGACCACCGCAGCCGTGGAGACGATGCCGTCGTTCGCGCCAAGCACCGCGGCGCGTAAGCGATTGAGTTTCTCCCCCATACCGTGGGTTTCTACATCCACCTCAGGGAAATCGGACTGTTCTAAGTAGTCGGGCGCGTCGCCGCGCTTCGTATCCGCCTCGATTGTCTTTTCTTTATTGCTCATACCGCTAGTAGTACCTGCTCCCGTTTTACTTACGCAAGCAAGTAAGTACTAACTAACCGCAGGTGAGAGGCCATTTTCGGGTGAGGCTACACTTGCTTCGCAGGCACACACGCGAGTTATGAGGCTATCGCTGGGGCGCCGTCCTAGACTTATCGCACGATGAAGAAGAAGCTCTCTATCGCGATGGCCGCGGCCATCGCCCCCGCCACCATCGTGCCCGTCTCCCCGCTAGGAGCGGCACAGACACCGAATGATCCCGGCGTTGCCGCCACTGCCACTGCCACCGCACCGGCAGCCGAGGACGTAGCGGGGACCGATGTCGGTGCAGATGCCGAGGCCGAAGCCACCAACGGAGACGCACCGCACTACCCGGACCCGCGCGAAGAGGCACCGAACACCGATAAATGCCCGCACGCGACGCTGCCGCCGGAGCCGGTAAGCACCTCCGAACGTCTCGCCCCCGGTGTGACCAGTCCGGCGCCGCTGCCGGTGGAGTACGACGGCCCGTGCGGCATCGTCGCCCCGAGCGGCTTCACCGTCAGCGACAAGGTGCTGGCAACTTCATGGCTGGTTGCCGACATCGACACCGGCGACGTCATTGCTATGAAAGACCCGCACGGACGCTACCGCCCCGCCTCCATCATCAAAGTCCTCCTCGCGCTGGTGGTCATCGACGAGCTGCCGCTGGACAAAGTGGTCACCGTCAGCGAAGAATCTGCAGGCCAGGAAGGCTCCGCAGTTGGTATGGGGGCCGGCGGCCAGTACTCCGTCGACGATCTGCTGCACGGCCTGTTGATGGTCTCCGGAAACGACGCCGCCCATGCCCTCGCCCAGGTTCTAGGCGGGGACGATGTCACGCTACGCAAGGTCAACGAGAAGGCCGCTGAGCTAGGCATGAAGGACACCCGCGCCGCGAGCTACTCCGGGTTGGACGCCCCCGGCATGTCCACGTCGGCGTGGGACATGGGCATCGCGTATACACACGCGTACAAGAACCCGACGTTCGCAAACATCGTCGCCACAGAGATGTACCCCTTCCCCGGGTACACGGCCGCGGATGGCGAGGAGATACCGGGCTTCGACGTCTACAACGACAACAAGCTTTACCTCAACGACCCGGATGGCATCGGCGGCAAGACGGGCTACACGGACGACGCGAAGCACACGTTCGTCGGCGCACTCGACCGGGGCGGCCGCCGAGTCATGGCCGTCGTCCTCGACACCACGGTCGATCGAGGCCGCGCATGGGAGCAGACGCAGGACCTCATTCACGAGGGCTACAAGTTCACTTCGAAGGACGCCGTAGCATCGCTTGCCGACGCCACCGCCAACCCCTCCAACACCGGAACCCCCGTCACCGACTCCCCCGGCGACGGCTCCTCAGCAGATGGCCGCGCCGCCCGCTCAAACGCCGAAGACGGCGCACTTCCGTGGGAAGGAATCGCCGTCTTCGTGGGCGTTCTCGCCCTGGCCGGGCTGGGAACCGGGCTTAGTCTCGCGTCAGCAAAGAAACGGCGGCAACGCCGATAGCGCCGACCGCGGCGCCGATACCGAGGTTGCGGCCGGTGTTGTCCTTCTCGTTAATGCCCGCGCGGATATTGATCACGGCAGGCTCCGGAACCGCTGGCTTCTCCTGAGCCAGGGATTCCTTCGTCGTCGCCGTCCACGCGGAGACGTAGAGCACCACACGCCAGACTAGGTAGAGCACGACCATCAGCGAGATGATCGGGCCGAACAGAGCACCAGCCGGGTTGCCCGTGGCCGAACCGATGATCACAGTGGAGAACTGCTTGATCAGTTCGAAGATCACCGCACCCAGCAGTGCCCCCTTGAAACCGGACTTCAACGGCACCTTGGTGCGCGGCATGAACACGATCAACCACCAGAACACCAGGAAGTTCGCCAAAATACCTGCGACCAGGCCCGCCAACCAGACCACGAAACGCGCACCTGGGAACTCACCGATACCGAAGTGCTCCATTGCCGTTGTGGTCAAGCTCGACGACCCCACAGCGGTGACACCGAACGCGATGATCAGCAGCACGATCAAGCCGATCAGCGCCAGCAGATCCCACAGCTTCTTCGTCGCAAAGTTGCCGCCCTCACTCGGGTCGATCGTCCACATGGCGCTGATGCCGGAACGCAGGTGGTTCATCCAGCCCAGACCGGACCACAGCGTGGTCAGCAAACCGATTCCCGCGACCGCGCCGCGTTGGTCGATCGCCGACTCCACGACCTTATTCACCGCGTCACCGGCATCGCCCTCGACCATGTTGGCGATCTGGTCCTGAATCTGCTGCATCAAATCCGGCCGCGCCGCCAGCACGAAACCGAGCGCCGCGAACAGCAGCATTGCGAGCGGGAAGAGCGAGAGAACCGAGAAGTACGTGATGCCCGCGGCGAACTGGTTGCCGCCCTCCGACGCGAAGCGGTCGTTCATGCGCATCAGGTGTGCGACCGGCGGCGCCTTCTCCTCCACCTTTGCCATTGCCCCGTTGTCCTGCTGGGTCGGGTGGGCGCGTTCAATCCCTTGCTCATCCGTGAAGCCCTCACGGGGCGACGTGGCAGTTGCCATGGGTATATCGGTCCTTTCGTGAGTTATCGCTCATACATGGTAAAACACCGGCCCGACACCTGCGCCGCAACGGGGCGTGGAAGGTGTCGGGCCGGTGGGGCCAAGCGACGTCGATAAGCGAGCTATTAACGGCGGGGAACGAGGAAACCGGTCTTCTCGTAGACATCGGCGAGCAGCGGCTGCGCGACCTCGCGTGCCCGCTGGGCGCCCCGGGCGAGAATGTCCTCGAGCTGGGCGCGGTCGCTCATGAGCTCGTCGTAGCGGGCGCGCAACGGAGTGGTGAACGCCTCGAGCGCATCCGCCGTGTCCCCTTTCAGTGCGCCGTAGCCCTGACCCTCATATCCAGCAACGATCGCATCGATGCTGTTGCCCGTCAGCGCGGACTGGATGGCCAGCAAGTTCGACACGCCCGGCTTGGCTTCCCGGTCAAAAGCGATCACACCGTCATTGTCCGTCACAGCGGACTTGATGCGCTTGGCGGAGGTCTTCGGCTCATCCAGCAGGTTGATGATGCCCTTCGGGTTCGACCCCGACTTACTCATCTTCGACGTCGGTTCCTGCAGGTCGTAGATCTTCGCAGATCCCTCCGGAATGAAGCCCTCCGGCACAACAAACGTCGTGCCGTAACGGCCGTTGAAACGCTCCGCTAACGTGCGCGTCAACTCCAAGTGCTGGCGCTGGTCTTCTCCCACCGGCACGAGCTGCGGCGAGTACAGCAAAATGTCCGCCGCCATGAGCACCGGGTACGTGAACAGACCCACCGACGTGCGGTCCTGCCCCTGCTTCGCCGACTTGTCCTTGAACTGCGTCATCCGGCTTGCCTCACCGAAGCCCGTGAGGCACTGCAGCACCCACGTCAGCTCGGCATGCTCCGGCACGTGTGACTGCACGAACAGCGTCGACTTAGCTGGGTCGATGCCCAGCGCAATCAGCTGTGCCACGCCTTTCAGCGTGCGTTCCCGTAGCTCCTGCGGCTCCTGCTGCACCGTGATCGCGTGCAAGTCCGGGATGAAATAGAACGCCTCAAAATCATCCTGCAGATCAATCCACTGCTTCAACGCACCGAGGTAATTGCCCAGGTGGTACGAATCAGCCGTCGGCTGGATGCCCGACAGCACACGCTGGACACCGGCCTGCGCGGCCTGTTCCTGAGCATTTTCGAGGTTTGCGGGGTTTGCGGCGTTCTCTGCAGGAGTCATGGGCAACAGTGTAGCCACCACGGGCACCACCGCCGGTTTAAGACTGATTCCCTTTGCTTCCCCTGTCGCTCATTCAGGTCCGTTTTCTGGGCTTCCTCATGGTTCACCCCAGTTGCTACGCTTGTAGCATGTCTGCCGCACCGGCCCCTCAAACACCTGGAACCCCCGGTTCTTTCCATGAGCCGCGCCACATCCCCCAGCGAGAACTACGCAATGACAGCAGCCGCATTTTGAGGGAGGTGGAGGAAGGTGCCGAATTCATCATCACGAACCGCGGCCGTCCGGTCGCCCGACTGACCGGCCTGGTGGACGTGCACCACTCCGGTCTTACCTTCACACCGGCTTCGCGGCCGCCCGAATTCAACGTTGAAGACCTCGCCGATCTGGACATCAGTACCAAGGAGTTGCTCGCGGACCTGCGGGACGAAAGGATTTAAGGCCCAGCCATGGAGACGTGGTACATGGACACCTCGGCGGCGGTGAAGTTGCTCGTACTGGAAGATGAATCGCCCGCCCTCATCGAGGCCATCAATACTCGCGCCCCACTGCTGTGTTCTTCCAACCTGCTCATCACGGAGCTGAGCCGCGCACAGCAACGCACTTCCTCGATCCGCCCGGCGGCCGTGCGAAACGTCTTGTTGCGCCTGCAGCTTATCGACGTCAACCGCACCGTCTTCGAGCACGCCGGCCTCATTCCAGGAGCGAATCTCCGTTCCCTCGATGCCATTCACATCGCTGCCGCGTTGCTTGGCGGATGCACCTCGATGGTGACCTACGACCACCGGATGGCAGAGGCCGCGGAGAGAAGCGGCCTCGAGGTTTACTCACCAGGCGTTTCGGGCAGTTAGTTTCGGGGAATTAGCGGTACTCGACCAACAGCGGCGAGTGGTCGGACCAGCGTTCCTCCACCGTTGCGGCCTTTTCCACCCAGGTCCGCTCGGCGCGTTCGAGCATGTTGGCAGTGACGGCCTGGTAGTCGATGCGCCAACCGGCGTTGTTGTTGAAAGCCTGGCCGCGGTAGGTCCACCAGGTGTACGGGGCGTCGTCGGGCTGGAGACGGCGGGCAACGTCGAACCAGCGCGGCTCCGCGCAGGCTGAGCGGCGTTGGTCGCTGACGTACTCCACCGCACCGAAGAAGCCGGCCTCATCCTTGGCGTCGATGTCCTGGGCCTCATCGTCCGGGTAGCAGCCGAAGACGGAGTCCATGAACGCGCGCTCCCCCGGCAGGAAGCCGGAGGACTTCTGGTTCCCCTTCCAGTTCTTCAAGTCCTCGCGCCGGTGGCAGATATTCCAGTCGCCGCCGATGACCATGTCCTTGTGCTGCTCAGCCCACTGGGCGAGCAGAGGCTCGAACTGGTCCAGGAAACGCCACTTCTCGTCCTGCTTCTCAGTTCCGGTGCTGCCGGAGGGGAGATAGAGGGAGGAGACCACGGTGCCGTCGTCAAGCGTGCCCGCGATGAAGCGGCCGGAATCTTCGAAGGACGGGATGCCGACGCGGACGTCGTTAAGCGGCGTGCACGACGCGATACCCACGCCCGCGCGCCCCTTCGCCTCTGCCGGCGCGATATACACGTGCCAGCCTTGCTCAATCGCGGGCGCGAGCGCAGCCTCCGCCTGCTTCTCCGTCGCACGGACCTCCTGCATAAGCACCACGTCTGCCGATGTCTCCTCGAGCCAAGCGAGCATGCCCGGGTTGTTCTCGTTGCGCACCTTCGTGGCGGCGCGGATGCCGTTGACGTTGATCGACGCGATAGTGAGGCTCATGCGGGAACACATTACCGCGGCGGTGCGCGGACTCAAGACGGCGGACTGTCCGCGTTATGAGTACGCTAGTGGGCTGACACATTGAGAAAATAGAACTTTTTTGATTACTTGAGGTGACCCATGGCCAAAATCATCTGGACCAAGACGGACGAAGCCCCGCTTCTAGCGACGTACTCCCTCAAACCCATCGTCGAAGCATTCGCCTCCAACGCAGGCGTCGACGTGGAGACCTACGACATTTCCCTGGCGGGCCGCATTCTTGCCCAGTTCCCCGACTACCTCTCCGACGACCAGAAGGTACCGGACTACCTGGGCGAGCTCGGCGAGCTGGCACGCACGCCGGACGCCAACATTGTGAAGCTGCCCAACATCTCCGCTTCCCTGGTCCAGCTGCGCAAGGCTATTAAGGAACTGCAAGACGCCGGATTCGACATTCCCGACTACCCGGCCAACCCCACCAACGAAACACAGGAAGACATCCGCAAGCGTTACGACGCTGTGAAGGGCTCCGCCGTCAACCCCGTCCTCCGCCAGGGCAACTCCGACCGTCGCGCGCCGCGGTCGGTGAAGAACTTCGCCCGCAAGCACCCCCACTCCATGGGCGAATGGTCCTCCGACTCCAAGACGAATGTGGCCACCATGGAAGCCGACGACTTCCGCCACAACGAGAAGTCCGTCATCATCGAAAACGACGACACTTTGACGATGAAGCTCGTCGGCGCCGACAAAGAGCGCACCTTCCGCGACGACGTGAAAGTCTCCGCCGGTGACGTCGTCGACGCGACCTACATGTCCGTCAAGGCCCTCGACGCCTTCCTCCTCGAAGCCCTCGAACGCGCCAAGAAAGAAGACATCCTCTTCTCCGTCCACCTCAAGGCCACCATGATGAAGGTCTCCGACCCCATTATCTTCGGCCACGTCGTCCGCGCCTTCTTCAAAGACGTTTACGACCAGCACGGCGACGAACTGCTCGAAGCCGGCCTTGACGGCGAGAGCGGCCTCGGCGCCATTTACAGCGGCCTGTCCGACCTGGAGAACGGTGAAGAGATCCGCGAGGCCTTCGACAAAGCCATGGCCAACGGCCCCGCACTCGCCCAGGTGAACTCCCACAAGGGCATCACCAACCTGCACGTGCCGTCCGACGTCATTGTCGACGCCTCCATGCCCGCCATGATCCGCACCTCCGGCCACATGTGGAACGCCGACGACCAGGAAGAAGACACCCTGGCTGTCATCCCGGACTCCTCCTACGCTGGTGTCTACCAGACCGTCATCGACGACTGCCGCGCCAACGGCGCCTATGACCCGACCACCATGGGTACCTCCCCCAACGTCGGCCTCATGGCGCAGAAGGCCGAGGAATACGGCTCCCACGACAAGACCTTCAAGATGCCTTTCGACGGCACCATGCAGGTCGTTGCTAGCGACGGCACCGTCCTGATGGAGCACACCGTGGAAAAGGGCGACATCTGGCGCGCTTGCCACACCGGCGGCCCCGCAATCGAGGACTGGGTCAAGCTCGCCGCCGACCGCGCCCGCAAGTCCGGTATGAAGACCATCTTCTGGCTCGACCCGAAGCGCGCCCACGACACCAACATCCAGAAGATCGCCGAGACCCAGCTTGCCGACCTGAACACCGACGGCCTGGATATCTCTTTCGCTTCCCCAGAGGAAGCCACGAAGATCACCGTCGACCGCATCCGCCGCGGCGAAGACACCATCTCCGTCACCGGCAACGTCCTGCGCGACTACAACACCGACCTCTTCCCCATCCTCGAACTGGGCACCTCCGCCAAGATGCTCTCCGTCGTACCGCTCATGGCCGGAGGAGGCCTCTTCGAAACCGGTGCCGGCGGCTCCGCCCCGAAGCACGTCCAGCAGGTCGAAGAGGAAAACCACCTGCGCTGGGACTCCCTCGGCGAATACCTCGCCCTCACCGAGTCCTTCCGCCACGAGCAGGAGAAGAACGACAACGCCCGCGCCGGTGTCCTCGGCGACACCCTCGACCGCGCCATCGAGATCTTCCTCACCGAGGGCCGCTCCCCGTCCCGCAAGGCCGGCGAAATCGACGACCGCGGATCCCACTACTTCATCGCCCGCTACTGGGCCGAAGAGCTGGCATCCCAGTCCGACGACGCCGAGCTGGCCTCCGGTTTCAAGCAGATCGCCGCCGAACTCCGTGACAACGAAGAGCAGATCCTGCAAGAGCTTCTCGATGTCCAAGGCAGCCCCGCCGACCTCGGCGGCTACTACTGGCTCGATGACGAGAAGACCACCAAGGTCATGCGCCCGTCCGAGACGTTCAACCGCATCGTCGACGAGCTGGAGAGCTAGCGGCCGCCGTTAGCTCCAGCTCGGATGCAGCTACCGCTCCGCTGCAGCTACAACTCCGCTACCGGTGGCTGCCTCTCGGCTCCGCTACTGACCCGCTACCGCCGGTTGCCTCCCCGAACGGGAGGACGGCTGGGTACGTGCGACGTCGAGAAGCGGAGCTTTTCTAAACACCTATTCCTGGATACCTATTCACAAGGTCGGCAGATTTTCCGCCGAACCCGTCACCTTGTGAATAGGTATCCAGGAATAGGTATTTGCGTCATGTCCATGGCCGTAGTCATCATCATGGCCGTAACCATGACCGTGGTCGTCATCATGTCCGTAACGATGTCCGTCACCGTGGCCGTGGCCATAACCACCGAGACGGCGCTCCGGCGCTAGCTCTGTGCCCGCTCGACCGGGCCGCGCCGCCGGGCCTCGATGACCATAAGAATGTCATCAACGAATTTGTCGGGGTATTTGAGCAGGAATTCCGGGGAGACCCGTCGGAACACATAGCCCTGGTTCTCGATCTCCCGCTGGCGCATCAGATCCTTGTAGGCCAGCTTCTGCCCGTCTTCGCCTTCGTATTTCTTGCGGCCGTCGATCTCGATGAGAAGCCAACCGCCAATGCAGAGGTCAGGGCGGAAACGGCCGATCTGGAACTGAGCCGTGATGTCGTCGATTCCCGCTTCGATGAGCAATGCGCGGGCGTAGCTCTCATAGGGGGACTCGGAGCGGTCGATCGCGTGCTCCAGGCATCGCCTTACAGTAGCGATTCCTTTCTTCCGCCCCATAGCTTCGATGTACTGGCGGATCTCGTTCCGTGTGAAGCCGTTGTTCAGGAGGCAATCGGCCGCCACAAGCCCCTCGGCGAAGCCGTGGTACCTGGCGATATCAACGAACGTCCGGATCGCGCTAGTGACACTCACACCATGAACAGTCGTGATGTCAGAGTCAGACAATGTCCCGTAGCGGTATGTGTAGCGCTCACTGTTCGCCCGGGATGGTGATGCTTTTCCACTTTTCAGCGCAAGTTCTATTGTCTCAGTGGAGGTGGCGATGACCCACATATTCCAGATCCGAGCAGCCGAACGCGCCACAAGGACCGATCCGGTGGAACTCCGTGCAGCGGCATAGGCGAGCAGATAGCGTTTCTCGTGGTAAGGCAAAGCGGTGAAATCACCGGTGGGATAGCAGAGCGTGCCAGGAAGAGCTTTGTACTGCGATAATTCGTGGGCGGTCGCACCCTTCATGCTCAGGACGCGGAAGTCTGTCAGCGGGCGAGTGAGCTCTGCGATGCGTTCAGCATTCATACACTCTTAGACTTCACCGCCTAACGACGGGTTCCGTCGCCGATTTAGATTCACGGTGCACGGCCAGCCCACACGTGCAAATAGACAGCTTGGTCCGGTTTTCGAAAGTGCAGCCGTCGTCATCGTGTGAAAAGTGTTTGCGACGGCCAGCGACCAGTCCTAGCTTGGTGCCATGACGAACGAGACTGAGCCCCAGCCGGCCGAAGCGAACCAGGCGAACTCCACCCCGCACTACGACAACAGCGCTGCGAACGACTGGTCCTTCGACACCCGCGCCATCCACGCGGGCCAGAGCGTTGACAACGGAGTTGGCGCGCGAAACCAGCCGATTTACATGACCACGTCCTACGTGTTCAACGATACGCAGCACGCGCAGGATCGTTTCGCGTTGGCGGATCCGGGCCCGATTTACACCCGCATCACGAACCCGACGCAGGAGGCGCTGGAGAACCGTCTGGCGTCGCTTGAGGGCGGTGTCGCGGCGGTGGCATTCTCCTCGGGCATGGCGGCGGAGACGGCGGCGATCACGAACCTGGCCAGTGCGGGCGACCACATCGTCACGTCCCCGCGCTTGTACGGCGGTACGGAGACGCTGTTCGAGGTGACACTGCCACGTTTAGGCATCGAGGTCAGCTTCGTGGACAACCCGGACGACCCGGACAGCTGGCAGCAAGCGGTCAAGCCGAACACGAAGGCGTTCTACGGCGAGACTTTCGGCAACCCGATCGCGGACGTGCTGGACATCCCGGCTGTCGCACAGATCGCGCACAATAATCAGGTGCCGTTGATCGTGGACAACACCATGGCTACTGCGGCAATCGCCCGTCCGTTGGAGCTAGGCGCGGACATCGTGGTCGTGTCCACGACGAAGTTCTACACCGGCAACGGGGCAGCTCTCGGCGGCGCGATTATCGACGGCGGCTCCTTCGACTGGACCGTCACCCGCGACGGCGAACCGGTCTTCCCGTACTTCGTCAACCCGGACCCCGCCTACCACGGTCTCGTGTACGCAGACCTCGGCGCACCGGCATTCGCGGTGAAGGCCCGCGCAGGTGTCCTCCGCGACACAGGTGCCGCCATTTCGCCGTTCAATGCCTGGGTGGCGCTGCAGGGGATGGATACGCTTGGCCTGCGCGTCGAAAAGCATAATGCGAATGCGCTGAAGGTCGCTGAATACCTGGCGGCGAAGGACGAGGTGGCGCACGTGAATTTTGCGGGGCTGCCGGATTCGCCGCACTACGCCACGAAGGAAAAGCTCGGCCTGCAGTACACAGGGTCGGTGCTGTCTTTCGATCTCGCGGGTGATCCGAGCGACAAGACGCAGGCGTGGGCGTTCATCGACGCGTTGAAGCTGCATTCCAACCTGGCAAATATCGGCGATGTCCGCTCGCTCGTCGTGCACCCCGCGACCACGACGCACTCGCAGTCCACGGAGGCTGGCCTGGCCCGCGCCGGCATCACGCAGGCGACGATCCGCCTGTCGGTGGGCATCGAGGACATCGACGACATCCTCGCTGACCTCGACCGTGGATTCGCTGCAATCGCATGATTATTCTCCCGCCCGAAGGCGAACTAACCACCCAGCCGATCGGCGACGTGCGCACAGAAGCCGGCGCCACGATCCGCGACGTGCGCATCGCTTATCGACGTTGGGGTGCCTTCACTGGCGACCCCCACGGCCGCAACAACCTCATCCTGGTCGAGCACGCGTTGACCGGCGACTCGAACGCCGCCGGCTGGTGGGAGGGCCTGATCGGCCCCGGCGCACCGCTGGACACCGACCGTTTCTGCGTCGTGTGCACGAATGTTCTCGGCGGCTGCTCCGGTTCGACCGGCCCGTCGAGTGAGCACCCCGACGGCGGGGCGTGGGGCTCGCGCTTCCCCGCCATCTCCATCCGCGACCAGGTGCGGGCGGAAGCGCAGTTCTTGGAGAGTCTCGGGATCAACAGCATGCACGCCATTGTCGGCGGCTCCATGGGCGGGGCGCGCGCTCTGGAGTGGACGATCATGTACCCGGATTGGGCGAATTACGCCTGCGTGATCGCCATGTCCGCCCGCGCGTCCGCATGGCAAATCGGCATCCAGACAGCACAGATCACGTCGATCGTGCGCGACCCGGACTGGCAGGGCGGCGACTACTACGGCACCGGCCGCTCCCCCGATGCGGGCCTGGCCGCTGCCCGCCGCATCGCCCACCTGACCTACCGCGGCGAGCAGGAGATCGACGAACGCTTCGGCACCATGTCCCAGCCGGGCGAGAACCCCTTAGGCGCCTTCCGCGACGAGCAGCAGCGCTTCGCCGTGCAGAGCTACCTCGATCACCAGGGCGAGCAGCTGGTCAGGCGTTTCGACGCCGGCTCCTACGTCGCCATCACCGAATCCCTGTCACGCCACGACATCGGCCGCGGACGCGGCGGCCTCAACCGCGCACTGGCGCAGATCAGCGTGCCCACGATGGTCGTCGGCGTGGACACCGACATCTTGTACCCGTTCCACCAGCAGGAACACTTGTCGCGCAACATCGGCAATCTGCTGGCCATGAACAAGATCGTTTCCCCCGTCGGCCACGACGCATTCCTTGTGGAGACCCGCCAGATGGGCCACATCCTGCGCAATTTCATCATTCTGGCGGACCAGACCCCGTCTGCAACGGACCTGGCGAAGACCCGCGGGCACTACGAGATCTAACTGCCCAGCGAGTCCACCGACACAGCCAGCCACACCAAGCCAGCGCCGGCGGTAGTGGCGAACATCGCGTCGAACCGCCGGGAGCGCACTGCGAGCAACCCCATGACCTGGGAATCGCAGGTGAGGCGGCAGGCAGTGAGCCACAGCATCGCCGCACCGAGGGTGAAACAGGCGCGGCGCCAATGCTCGGTCACCGCGAACAGGGTCGCCACCACGAAGCCGAGCACGAACACCCCGACCATGACCTGCTGCGCTCGCAGCGGCAGACGCGACGGCGGGTTTCCGATGTCGTGCGGATTATCCAGGCTCGGTGGCACCGGCCCGGCCGAGGCAGAACTGCCACTGGCTGCCGGGCCGGCCCCGTTGTGAGCGGGCAGCTTACTGGGCTCCGGCAAGGCGCTCGGCACGCTCGACGATGTTGCGCACCAGGAACGTGCGGGTCATCGGACCGACACCACCCGGGTTCGGGGAGACCCAGCCGGCCTTTTCCCAAACGTCGGGGTGGACGTCGCCGGTGGTCTTGCCGTCGACACGCGAAACCCCCACGTCGAGCACAGCGGCACCTTCCTTGATCATGTCGGCGGTAATCATGTGGGGCTTACCGGCGGCTGCGATGATCACGTCGGCGCGGCGGGTCTCAGCAGCCAGATCCTTAGTGCCGGTGTGGCACAGCACCGCGGTAGCGTTGACATCGCGCTTGGTCAGCATGAGCGAGATCGGACGGCCGACGGTCACACCGCGGCCGATCACGCACACGATCGCGCCGTTCAGATCGACGCCGAAACGCTCAAGCAGCGCGAGCGAACCGTTCGGGGTGCACGGCAGCGGCGCGGGCTCGTTGAGCACGAGGCGGCCCAGGTTCACCGGGTGGAGGCCGTCGGCATCCTTGTCCGGGTCGATCAGGCCCAGCACGCGGTTCTCGTCCAGGTGCTTCGGCAGGGGAAGCTGCACGATGTAGCCGGTGACAGCGGGGTCGTGGTTGAGTTCGTCGATAAGCGCATCGAGCTCTTCCTGCGTGCAGTCGCCCGGCAGCTCCTTCATGATCGACGCGATGCCGAGCTGCTCGCAATCCTTGTGCTTCATGCGCACATAGTTCTGGCTGGCGGGGTCCTCGCCGACGAGCACCGTGGCCAGGCCCGGCGTGATCCCGTGTTCTTCCTTGAGACGAGCCACGCGAGCTTCGAGGTCCGCGAAAATCTCCTCGCGGTAGAGTTTTCCGTCCAATTTGATCGCAGTCACGGACACCATCTTAAACACCAGTGTTTCCCCGCGCGGGCCCCATCGCGCCACCCCATCGCGCCACCCCATCGCGCTGGCAGGGACTACCATCGGCTCCGAACGCTCATCACCACATTCGAAGAGAATTCTCGAGGAGGCGGGACACGTGACCGAATCCGCACCAGATGACCTGAATACCCTCTACACCCGAATCGATGACGCTGCCGGCGCCATTGCCGAGGATGTGACAGCGTGGCGCCACCACCTGCACAAGAACCCGGAGTTGTCGAACCGGGAGGTCGAAACCGAGCAGTTCATCGTCGAGCGTCTCGAGGAGTTCGGAATCACCGATATCAGCCAGGGTATCGCCGGGCACGGGGTCGTCGCGCGGATCGCCGGGGGTCGGAGCGAAAACGGCTTCGGTGAAGACGACCGCAGCGAGAACAGTGAGAGCAGCGAGAACAGCCGCACCATACTCCTCCGCGCCGACATCGATGCACTACCGGTGAAGGAGAAATCGGGCGAGGACTTCGCGTCGGAGAAGGTAGACACGGACTACCCCGGTGGACCATTTCCCGTGGCGCACGCCTGCGGCCACGACACACACACCGCGATGCTGCTCGGCGCGGCGAAAATCCTCCACGACATCCGCGAAGAGCTGAGAGGCGAGGTCCTGCTGGTCTTCCAGCCAGCTGAGGAAGGACCGCCTCCGGGTGAGGACGGCGGCGCGTCGCTAATGGTCGAGGAGATGGAACAGCGTGGCATGTTCGACCCCGCACCCACCATGGCCTTCGGCATGCACATCACCCCGATGCCGGTCGGGGCGATCGGATACGCCCGCGGAATCCAGCACGCTGCGTCCGAAACCGTCAAGATCACCATCGAAGGCAAGCAGGTCCACGGCTCGACACCGTGGCTCGGCGTTGATCCCATGCCGGCTGTCGGCGACATCCTGAGCAATATCGGTCAGATCTACCGCCAAGTGGATGTCCAGGAGCGCTTCTCCATCTCACTCGGCCACATCGTGGACGAGGGCCGGTTCAATATCGTGGGCAACAAAGTGGAGATCTGGGGGACAGTCCGGGCGTTGCGACCTGAGGTGATGTCCGACGTCAACGAGCGGATCGAGCGCTACGTCACCCACACCGCCGCAGCTCACGGCTGCACAGGCGAGGTTGAATTCCTCGACCAGATCCCCGCCGTCGCCCACACACAGGAATGGATCGACGCGATCATGCCTACTTACCGGCGGGTCGCCGGGGACAAGCCCGTCATCGAGGTCCCGCCGGCCATGGGGTACGACGACGTCTCCGAGTTCACCTCCCGCTTCGGCGGGGTCTACGGGCTGCTCGGCGGGCAGAACATCGCGTTCACCGAGGACGGCGGCATCACGCCCACAAACGGCGACGACCGCGGTTTCGCCGCAAACCACTCCCCGCAGTTCTACGTCAACGACGACGCCCTCACCTACGGTGTCCGCCTTCACGCACACGTCGCGGTCAATCACCTGCTCGGTGAACTCGATGACGGGGACGGCCAGCCGCGCTCCTAAGCTAGGGTGCATGCCGCCGCTGCACGTCATCTTCGACAACCCCGTCATCCCGCCGAACACCGGCAACGCGATCCGCATGTGCGCAGGCACCGGTGCCACGCTCCACCTCGTGCGCCCGCTGGGTTTCTCCCTCGACGACAAGCACCTACGTCGGTCGGGCCTCGACTACCACGACCTCGCCCACGTCGAGGTCCACGACGACATCGACGCATGCTTCGCATCGCTTATCGACGCCCGCATCTTCGCCTTCACCACCCAAGCCACCCGCCACTTCACCGACGTGGCTTTTCAGCCGGGCGACGCTTTATTGTTCGGGACCGAGCCGACCGGCCTTCCCCGGGAGCATTCCCACCATGAGCGCGTGACCGACCAGCTCCGTATCCCGATGCTGCCCGGACGACGGTCGATGAACCTCTCCAATTCCGCCGCCGTGGCCACGTACGAAGCGTGGCGGCAGCTTGGCTTCCCCGGAGGGATGTGAATCGGAGGGGTGTGAATCCGTTCAGCCCCGGTCCCGAGGATCGGCGAGAGGCGGCAGCTCGCGGGCGCTCAACTCACCGACCAGACGGTGGCGGTCTGATCTGTGCGGCGGAGCGGTTTCGCGGGAATGGGTGAGAGGGAAAGGGCTTGGCTGGAGGCGTCGATAGGCGACGGGATGCGAGCGCGCTTCGGTGAGCGGACATCCCACGCGGGCGACGTGACCTGGTGTGCACCTAGCGGGCTGATCGCCGTGATGAGGTCGACGGCTTGCTCGCGCGTGCCGTCCGGCAGCAACCGCGACGTGCCGGACTGCTTGTTGGACTCCCGTCCGTACCCGGCCACGTTGACGGTGACTGTCCACCAGCCGAACGGCCGCCACAACATGGGTTGGGACAGCCCGTTGGCGTGGATGCGGTCCAAGGGCACCGCTTGCCTGCGCCGATTGGCTATTCGAGCTTCCGCGAAACCGGGTTCATCTCCTTCGGGGAAGTGGGCAGCTACGGCGCGGGATCGTCGTCACGTGCGTGCCTCCTTCGGGCGTGGGTGTGAGCCGGCATGTACGGCTCGGGAACAGCATGTACGGCTCGGGAACAGGCTGCATAGGCGCCACCCTACCGTGCGGTCACCTCGCCGAAACGGCGCGCGACGGGAGCCAGCACCGCCGGCTTCGTAGCCACCCACGCACCCGCGATCACCGCAAGCGACACCAAGAGAATGATGAAACCCAGCCAGTTATTCGCATACACGTCCGGGTCGACATCGCCGCGCGCCACGTACATGTTGTTCAGATTGCGCAAAACACCCGTGGCCAGCACCAACAGCACGTGAACCACCACGAACACCAGGAAGTAGACCATCACCGGGAAGTGGATCTTGCGAGCAACCGACGCCGGGAACAGCTTGTTCGCCGCCGTCCACTCGTTCTTCCACCACATACTCATGCGCACACCCGACGCGATCGCCAACGGCGCCGCGATGAACACCGTGACAAAATAAGCCAGCTGCTGCAGCGCGTTGTAATTCACCCACGCGTTCTCCGTCGGCCAATCCAACGTCAGGTACTGCAGACCCGCCGACAGCGCATTCGGGAACACCTCCCAACTCGTCGGCACCACCCGCATCCACTGGCCCGTCGTGAACAGCAGAACCACGAAGATCGCACCATTGACCACCCACAGCACGTCCAAGGCCAAGTGGATCCACAACGTCAGACTGATCTTCTTCCCACCGTCGCGCGGCCGCCAGTACGCATCCGGCTTCCTCTGGGTGCGCACCTGCCACCCCGTCTTCACGATCAATGCCATCAAGAACATATTGAAAAAGTGCGACCACCCCAGCCACGCCGGCAGCCCCACCGGCGCAGTATCCGGCAGCGGGTTCTCACCCGGGTAGTGCGCCAAGAAGTCCTGCCCCGCGCCGTTATTCAGAAACGCGCGCGCCGCGAATACAGCCACCAACAACAGCACTGCCAAGCCAAGCACGCCGAGCGTAGCAACACGACGCCATCCGCCTTTCGACGTCTCCCCCTTCCCGGCCCCCCTTACTTTCTCCGGCGCGGTTGCGCTCCCGGACTCGGCTGACTTCCTTGAGGCGGTTGCGCTTCCGGGCATGGTTGCTTTCCGCGCCCCAGCACGATCTTCCGGCTTCGAACTCGAAGACGCCACTGGCTGCGTATCGGATGCACGTTCTTCGCTCGCTGTGGGCTTCGCCGTTCCAGGTACAGCGGCACCCGGTGCAGCCCCACCCGGCGTCGCCGCTGGTTTCACCGCCCCGCCCGGCGTCACCGCGCTAGGCGGTTTCGGAGCAGCAGGTGCTCCGGGCACAGCCACACTCGTTGCCGCCGGAGGTTTCGGCGCCGTGTTCCCAGGTTCCACGGCTGTAGGCGGTTTCGGAGCAGCCGCGGTCGCGCTTCCGGGGGGCTTAGGTGCAGCTCCTCCCGGTACCGGTGGCTTCGGCGCAGCCGCAGCGGGCGCAGCCGGTGGATTTGGGGCCGCCGGTGCTTCCGGCGCTGTCGGCGCCTTCGGTGTCGCGGGTGCTCCCGGTACGGATGGCGGCTTCGGCGCGGAGGGGACGTCGTTGGACGATGCTGCCTTGGGAATGTTGTTGCTAGTCATCGCTGCTTAGATTATCCAAGCGTTCGGGATGGGTGGAACCTAGCTTCTCTGAAACAGGGGTTTACATTCGCAGCGCCGGGTGAGCTGTTTGGACCAATCGGTTACCGCCTTCGCACCTTCACAGTGAGGCTAGTGAGGGGGTGACTTTTCATTGGCCCTGGCTGACGACCTATTGATCATCAGTGGGCGAAACAGTTGGGCTTCCCCAACGGGTGAAAAATTTGACATCTTTGACCACACAGCCATCTCACAGCATCGCGTTGACCAGTATCTATAAACGCTTTCCGATATGATCGATGTCAAATCTTTCATCGGTGGGGCCGGACCAACCTTTTTTGTACCGAGAAATCCCCAGAAAGAAAACCCCCGGAAAATAGGTTGAAAAAGCGAGCTGGAGGGGTTCACCGGAAATCGCGGGAACCGCGGGTGAGCCACTCCCCCATCTCGAGGGGCTCGAGCTTGTCGGCGAGGACGCTGACAGCGCTGGAGGCGTTCTCGACGATTCCACGCACGATCAGGGCCTTGGCGGTGCGGGCGAGGATCTTCTGCCGGTTCCACAGGCCTTTGGGGATGATGATGTTGGTCAGGCCGGTCTCGTCCTCCATACCCAAGAAGGTGACGCCGCCGGCGGTGCGGGGGGCTTGGCGGTGGGTGACTACCCCGGCGACGCGGATACGGGTGCCGTCGGGGACGCGTTTCAGATCGGTGCAGGTCAGCACGTTGGCAGCGCGAAGAGCGCCGCGCAGCATGTCCATGGGCATCAGGCCCGGGGTGACGCCGGTGGCGGCGATGTCGGCGGCCATGAGTTCGAAGGAGTTCATGCCGGGGAGGGCGGGGGCGTGGATAGCTGAAAGGCCGGGGAGCATGCCGTCGCGTTCGGTCGCGGAGACGCCGGCTTGCCAGAGAGCTTGTCGACGGTCCACTCCGAAACAGTGCAACGCCCCAGCGCGGGCGAGCGCTTCGACGTGTTCGACGGTGAGGTCGGCGCGGCGGGACAGGTCTGGGATGCCGGTGAAGGGGCCTGAAGCCTGGGCAGCCTCGATCCGCTCGGCGGCTTTCGCGCCCAGCTCTTTGATCAGGTTCAACCCGACGCGGATGGTGCCAGAGTCGATGCAGCGGGCCTGGACACCCGAGGCATTGACATCGACGGGCAAGACAGTGATGCCGTGGCGGCGGGCATCCTGGATGAGGGACTGCGGGGAATAAAAGCCCATGGGCTGGGCACGGAGCAGGGCGACGCAGAACTGCGCCGGGTAATAGTGCTTGAACCAGGCGGAGAAGTACACCAGAGACGCAAAGGACTGGGAGTGGGATTCAGGGAACCCGTAGGCGGCGAAGGCGACGATCTTCTGCCACAACCGGTCTGCCACGTCAGCGCTGATCTGGTTCTCCGCCCAACAGCCGTCAAAGAACCGCTGGCGCAGGGCAGCCATTTTGGCGGGTGAGCGCTTGGAACCCATGGCGCGGCGCAGGGAGTCAGCTTCTGCACCGGAAAAGCCGGCGGCGTCGACGGCGATCTGCATGAGCTGCTCCTGGAACAGCGGGATGCCAAGGGTCTTGCCCAGGGAGCGTTCCAGCACGGGGTGCTCGTACTTGACGGGCTCGAGACCATCACGCCGACGCAGGTAGGGGTGCACGGATCCGCCCTGGATAGGACCAGGCCTAATCAGTGCGACCTCCACCACCAAGTCGAAGAACCGCCGCGGTTTCAACCGCGGCAGAGTGTTCATCTGGGCGCGGGATTCCACCTGGAAGACTCCGACGGAGTCGGCGCGGCAGAGCATGTCGTACACGCTGGCGTCGTCAAGCGGAAGATCCCACAGACGAACCTCGCGGCCGGTGGTCTCGCGCACGAGGTCGATCATGTGGTGCAGCGCCTCGAGCATGCCCAGTCCGAGCAGGTCGAATTTGACCAGGCCGGCGGCAGCGCAGTCGTCTTTGTCCCATTGCACGACGGAGCGGCCCTCCATGCGCGCCCATTCCACCGGCACGACATCGGCGATGGGGCGGTCGCAGATCACCATGCCGCCGGAGTGGATGCCCAGGTGGCGGGGTTGACCTTTCAACTGGGCGGCCAGCGAGGAGACTCGGTCGGGGGGCGACGCAAGACCTTTGGACCACGCATCGGCGGCGCCCTGCGGGTACCCGAGAGCCCGGGCGGCGTCGCGGATCGCGCCTTTCGTGCGGTACGTGATCACATTGGCCACCTGCGCGGCGTTGTCGCGGCCGTAGGTGGAGTAGGTGTACTGGATGACTTCCTCGCGGCGGCCGGATTCGATGTCGATGTCGATGTCGGGCGGGCCGTCGCGGTCCGGCGACAGGAAACGCTCGAAAAGCAGTCCGGAGGAGACCGGTTCGACATTGGTGATGCCGAGCGCGAAGCACACCGCGGAATTCGCCGCCGACCCGCGCCCTTGGCAGAGAATATTGGCCTCGCGGCAAAAGGTCACCAGATCGTCGACGATGAGAAAATACCCAGGAAAGCCGAGTTGCTCGATGACACGGAGTTCGTGCTCGATCTGGGCGCGGGCGCGTTTGCGCACGTCAGCAGGCCGGGGTGCGTAACGTTCCCGCCCCCGCTCCTCCACGAGGTGCCGCAGCCAGCTCATCTCGTCGTGCCCGTCGGGAGTGGGGAACCGCGGTAGCTGCGGCGCGACGAGGTCGAGGGTGAACACGCATTGCTCGGCCAGCTCGACGGTGAATGCGAGAGCATCGGCGCATTCGGGGGCCATGGCCAGCAGTTGCTCGCCGGAGCGCAGCCAGTTCGCACCCATCGGATGCACGTCACGGTACGCGGACGCAATCGCTTCTCGACGCCCCAATGCCCTTTTCGCCCCCGCCAACCTCGCCCGATCCCGGGTGGCTGCCCCGGGAGCAGCAGTGACGATCGCGGGCACCTGGGGATACGCCTGCAGAGAAGCGTGCCTATCCGCGTCCTCCGGGAGCATGGATACCTCAAATTCCCTGACCACTCGGTCTAGTCCGAAGCATTCGATCAGATCGTCGATGCGGTCAACCCACCGCCACCCAGCCAGGGCAATGCAGGTGCCGTCCAGTGCGGTGGCGATGTCGGGCAGCGGCGGGTAATACAGCACGCCCTTCTCCCCTCCCGCCATGTGCGCCCGAGCCATGAGGTGGGACAGGCGGCGGTACCCCTCGGGTCCGCGGGCGATGAGGGGGAGAGGCGGGGCGTCGATAAGCGAAAGCTCGGCGCCGAATACTGTGGCAACATCGGCATCGGCGGCTGCTTCGGCGAATTTCACGGCTCCATAGAAACCGTCCCTGTCCAGCAGTCCGAGCGCAGATAGGCCGACTTCGCGGGCGCGAGCCACGAGTTCTTCCGGCTCACTCGCACCGCCGGCGTCAGAGAGGAAGCTGTACGTGGACACGGCGTGCAGCTCCGCGAAAGGAACAGCCGGCACACCGCGGGAAATGCGCTCCCGAACCGGCTCGCGGGTGTGGTCGACGGGAATGGGAACGGGGCCCGGGCGGCCGGAGAGCACGCGCTCCAGCCGCGACCACGTCAAACCTTCTCCGCCACGGAAATCCACACCCGCAGAATAGCGTGACTCGAAACTGTGTTCCAATCTTGGATTACTTGGCGCAGTCCCAAACTAGACTAAGCGGTACGCACGGTGCTACATTTTCCTCACGTTCATTTCCCGACGACAAAGAAAGAGCAGGAAGCGACATGCGCCTCAACCGTGTAATTGCAACCGCAGCGGCCTCCATCCTGGCTGCGACCGGGCTGGTTGCGTGCTCCTCCGATTCCGCCGATAACGCCGCAAACGAAGGCGGCGCCAAGGACGGCGACCAGGTCGTCCGCATCGGCACGACCGACTCCGACCAGAAGGCATGGTCTGTCTTCGTGGATAAGGCTAAAGAAGAGGGCATCAACCTCGAGCTCGTCCCCTTCACCGAGTACACCCCGGTGAACCCGGCCCTGGCCGAGAACCAGATCGACGTGAACAAGTTCCAGCACATCCTGTACCTCGCCCAGTACGAGGCATCTTCCGGTGAGGACCTGCGCATCGTCGGCTCCGCCGAGATCAACACCCTCGGCCTGTTCTGGAAGGACCACGACAGCCTCGATGGCATCGAGGGCCAGAAGATCGCCATCCCGAACGACCCGTCCAACCAGGGCCGCGCCATCAACGTCCTCGTCCAGGCTGGCCTGGTCAAGGTCAAGGAGGGCGCAGACAAGCTGAACCCGAGCCCGGCCGACATCGACAAGGACGGCTCCAAGGTCGAGGTCACCCCGGTCGACGCATCCCAGACCCCGACTGTCTACAACCAGGGCGACCCGGCGATCATCAACAACAACTGGCTCTCCCGCGCCGGTATCGACGCGTCCACCGCTGTCGCTTCCGACGACCCGAACTCCGAGCTGGCTGAACCGTACATCAACATCTTCGCCGTCCGCGCCGAGGACATCGACAACCCGACCTACGAAAAGCTCGTGGAGATCTGGCAGACCCCCGAGGTCACCGAAGCTTTGAACGAGGACTCCAACGGCACCGCCGTCCAGGTCCAGAAGTCCAAGGAGGACCTGAACAAGATTCTCGACCGCCTCGTGGAGGAAGCGAAGTAATGGCCGCAACCGGCACCCGGATCGAATTCCGGGACGTGAACAAAGTGTTCCGGTCCGGGAAGAAAGGCGCCGACGTCGTCGCGTTGGACAACGTCAATCTCACCGTCGAACCGGGCGAGATCTTGGGCGTGATCGGATACTCGGGTGCCGGCAAGTCCACGCTCGTGCGCATGATCAACGGGCTGGACACCCCCACCTCGGGACAGATCCTGCTGGACGGCACCGACATCGTCGGCATGCCGGCCAAGCAGCTGCGCGAAGTACGCCGCAACATCGGCATGATCTTCCAGCAGTTCAACCTGTTTTCGTCACTGAACGCCGCGGGCAACGTGGAATATCCGCTGAAGATGACCGAGATGAGCTCCGCGGACCGCAAGGCCCGCGTGAACGAACTGCTCGATTTCGTCGGCCTCGCCGAGCGCGGCAAGAACTACCCGGAACAACTCTCCGGCGGCCAGAAGCAGAGGGTCGGCATCGCACGTGCGCTGGCCACGAGTCCTTCGCTTTTGCTTGCCGACGAAGCCACCTCCGCCCTCGACCCCGAGACCACCCAGGAAGTCCTAGCGCTGCTCAAGGAAGTCAATGAGCGCACCGGCATCACCATCGTGGTGATCACCCACGAGATGGATGTCATCCGCGCCATCGCCGACAAAGTGGCGGTGATGGAGAACGGCCGCGTCGTCGAACACGGCTCCGTCTACGATGTCTTCTCCAACCCGCAAACGCAGGTGGCGCAGCGCTTCGTGTCCACGAGCCTGCGAAACACCCCGACCGCCGCGGAAGAACGCGAGCTTATGAACAAGGACGGCCGCCTGTTCACCGTCGACCTGACTGCCGAGTCCGGCTTCTTCTCCGCCGCCGCGAAATTGCAGGAACGCGGGGTGGACCTCGATGTCGTCCACGGCAGCGTGACCACGCTGCAGGACCACTCCTTCGGCAAAATGACCGTTCGCCTGACCGGCAACCAAGAGGCCATCGAGGACTTCTACTCCACCCTGCGCCGCGCGACCACGATCAACGAGATCACCACGAACGGGGAGGCTAACTAATGAGCGCGACGAACGAATTGATTCTCGCCGCCGGCAGTGTCGACTGGGACCGCCTCGGCCCCACCTACGTCGACGCGATCGGCGACACCCTGTTCATGGTGATCATCACCATGCTCGTGGGCGGTTTCTTCGGCCTGATCATCGGCCTGTTCCTCTACACCACCCGCCAAGGCGGCGTGCTGCAGAACAAGGCTGTCTACTGGGTACTGAACATCCTGGTGAACTTCTTCAGGCCCATCCCCTTCATCATCATGATCGCCATGCTCTACGCCGTGACGCTTGCGGTGGTGGGCACCACGATCGGCCGCGAAGCCGCCACCTTCGTCATGTGCGTGACCGCCACATTCACCGTCGCGCGCATCGTGGAGCAGAACCTTGTGGCCATCGACCCCGGCGTGATCGAGGCGGCCCGCGCAATGGGCGCCGGCCCGTGGCGCATCATCCGCACCGTGATCATCCCCGAGGCGCTCGGCCCGCTGATCTTGGGCTTCACCTTCATCTTCATCGCCGTGATCGACATGTCCGCCATGGCGGGCTACATCGGCGGCGGCGGTCTGGGTGACTTCGCCATCGTCTACGGCTACCGCGCGTACCAGCCGGAAGTCACCTGGCTTGCTGTGATCACCATCGTGGTCATCGTTCAGCTGGCGCAGCTTCTGGGCAACTACTTGTCCCGCAAGGTCATGCGCCGCTAAGCCCGCAGCGCCGGCTCAGGAGAGAGTCACAGACTCAACCGCCCAGTACGAACCGGTCTTCGGTTCATCGCCGCAGGAGGACACCACTCCTGCGGCTTCTTTCTTGCGCAGGGAGGCGGTGAAGGTGCGGTCAGTGGGAGCGTCGATAAGCGAAATGCTCGCTGCATCATCGTGGATTTCTGACGTGCTCACGGAGAGCTGCCCGTAAGCCACGTCCTGCCCCTCGCGCTGAAGGTGCGCGGCGACGGCGATCTCTGCCGCTTGTTCCGGCGGGGTGAGGGTGCCGCGGCCGCGGTTACCGGGGACGAAGTACTGGGCGCGCATCGCGGCGGCCAGCATCGCTTCAGTCGCCTCGAGGTTCATGCGGCCGAAGCTGTACCCCCACGGCATGAGCAGCATCGCCGGAGCAAAACGGTGCCCCTTGACGTGCGAGGTCTCCCACACCACATCGCCCGTCTTCTTGAACGGGTAGCGGCGTTCCAGCTCGCTGACCATCGGGCGGCCTTTCACCGCGCAGCACCTGTCGCGCTTGGCGTGCGTGCACACGAGAAGAAGCGGAGCGATGCGCGTCTGCCCGCCGTTGCGGCCGGGGCCCGACAGGTCGAGATCCAGAATCGCCTCGGGCCCGTCGACGTGAAGGACTTCGGTGACCCCAATGTCGGAAAAAACAATATAGAGGTGATGATCGTTGATCTCGCGGCCCTCACGCGTAGGGTGGCGGATCAGCTGTAACGACGCACCGGCTTCCTTCATCCGGGTTTTCAGCTTCGCGGTCAGCCCCTCACCGAAGGTGTCGCCGTCGAGGATGTCGTGGCTCCACGACCCCGGGTACTCGAAAAGCACATAGATGCCCGCTTGTTTCGCAGTGCCGGGCAGGGGCTCCACCTCCACGTCGGAGCACAGTGTTCGGTGGCCATCAGACATGCTTCTAAGGGTAGCCTATCTCGCTGGGGAGGACTCTCGAGGAACAGCCACCTCAAATTGCCCATATACCCCCATTAGGGGATTTCTCCGAAAAATTTTTCCGAAGTTCGTTCTTTTCTAATCTTTACTAAAGGTAAACTCCAGATTAATCCCACACTTGAGATTAATCCCACACTTGCCTGGCGTTCGGTACGACGGGCAGACGCAACGTGGACCACCAGAAAGGTATGGAAATGCGCAAGACAATTCTGCAGCAAACTGCAACCCTTATCGCAACGACCTCGCTCGTGCTCACACCGGTGGCCGCACCTCACTTGGCACACGCAGGTGCGGCCCCAGAAGCTGTAAATTCCGTCGCTGCCCCCGGAAAGGTTGATGCGCTCGGACGCCCGACGGTTTCGCCACGCCAGATCTCGGACCAGGACGGCTACTTCGACAGCCACAACGGCTCTGGCGTGAAAATTTACTACCGCGTCCAGAAAGTCGCCAACCCGCGCGGAAACGTTGTCGTCGTCCACGGCGTCTCCGAGCACTCCGGCCGTTTCGACTACGTGGCCAAGCGCCTGCTGGACGCTGGCTACAACGTCTACCGCCTAGACCACCGCGGTCATGGCAAGTCCGCCAGCGGAAGCACACCGCTGGGCCACATCGACAACTTCCAATTCCTAGTGAGCGACCTCGACCGCCTCGTCGATATGGCTAAATCCGACACCCCAAGCGTCAAGACATTCCTGCTCGGCCACTCGATGGGCGCGCTCACCGTGGAAGCATACGGCATCCGAGAATCCGGAAAGGTCGACGGAATCATTACCAACGGCGGCGGCGCGCCTCTCAACCTCTCCGGCAAGAATGTCGCAGGACAAGTCGTGACACCCGACCAGATTTCCGACCTGCAGCGTAACCTGCAGCCGAACATCTTCGAGCGGCTCCCCTTGGCTGAGCTGACCAGCTTCAACGCCCAATACGCTCAGAATCTAATCCCGCACCGCGCCTACATCGGTGTCCAGTCCCCCGAGTGGACCAAACAGGTCCCCTTGACGAATCCTTTCAACGACGGCCTCGCCACAAGCCAGGCAATCAAGGACGACTATGCCTCCGACCCGCTGAACTCCAAGCCCACCGCTGGGACCATCTTGCAGCTCGTCTCCCTGGCGCTCTACGATGCTGTCAACGCCGACATGTTCAACACTCCCACGCTGATCATGCACGGAACCAAGGACGGGATCGTTCCCGCTTACTTCTCCCGCGACTGGTATAACGCCATCTCATCGTCAGATGTGTCCTTTGTCAACTGGGAAGGTCAAATGCACGAGGTATTCAACGAACCCGCCGCCGATCAGGCTATCGACACATCTATTGATTGGCTGAACCGCCACATTTAACCCCCGGACCGCGGGGCCCTAGGAGTACATCGCCTCCACGCTCCAGCGCTGCTTCGACCAGAGCAAAAGCCACGCTAACTGGGTCCCGCCTGCTTCCCTATTGCCGACGATCTGTAATCGCGCCACCTTCTGCGAGTGCTCGTCCCACCACCCTTCATCCACCGGCCACGGCCCCGCCCATCCCGTGATGAAGTAATGGCTGCCGCCCCAGCGCAACGCGTACGGATTAGCGCTGAGCAGCGCCTCGGCAGTGACGCTGACAGGCCGCGCTGTCTCATCGAGAATGGTGATCCGAGATGCCGGGTGGTCCGCACCGCCGCCGATCCGCGCAGGCAGCGGCGGGGGTATCGCCCCCGGCCAGGAAGCGTCAGCCGGGTTGTGCCCGTCGGCGGTCTCTGGGTTGCGCTCCCCGAACGGGATAAGCTCGATGCGTTCGGCCACCCCTCGCCCACCCACGAACCGGGGCTGCAGCACCGCGTCGATCCCGAGGGCGGACTGTACGCGCTCCGCCACTCGGCGGGCGTCCCCCGTGGTGTCGCTGCTGCCGCTGCTTGAGCCCCACAACTGCCCCACGGGATCCGGTTGTGCAAGCTCAAGTGGCTCGAGCAGCAGCGACGTGATCGTCCCCGCTCCCCCGCTGGTCAACCACCCGTCCAGCTGCCACCTGACGCGGTCGGCCGTGGCCTGCTCCGTCAACGCCTCGCGGGTGCGCCAGATCCGTTCGACGACAGTCCCATCAGCGAGCTCCGCCTTGACTTTCAGCCGCAGACAGTTCTGTCCCGCCTCCGCCAGCCGCTCGTGCAAACTGGCGGCCAGAGCGCGGGCGGCGAAGGCGGCGGCATCCACCCGGTCGATCGGGTCCTCCGGAGTGATAGCCACCGACAAGTCCGTGGCCGGGAGCTCCGGTGCCACGCGGCGGTCCGGGGCCGCACGCGCAATGCGGTGGCAGAGCATCCCCGCATTCCCGAACCGGGTGGACACTGCTGTTGACGGCAGCCGGGCAAGATCCCTCAGCGTTGCCACCCCGAGCTGTCCCAGCGCCTTCACCGTCTCCGTGTCCGCGCCCAAACTGGTCTCCGCCACCAACACATTCAACGGCTGGCGGGCGAGGAATTCCGCCGACCCGCCCGCCGGAACCACCGCCGAGGACCGTGCCGCGATCAACGCTGTGGCGATCTCATCGGCCACCCCGGCAAACGCGTCGATGCCGCGGCGCGCTGCCGCGTCCAGGAGCATCTCAATAGCCTTCTCTTCGCTGCCGTGGAACGAGCCTGCCGCGGCGACATCGACGACGGCAAGGCCCGGACGAAGCACCTCCACCGAAGCCGCAACATCGTCGAAGCCCGCCGCGAGCGCAGCGAACATGCGCCCGTCCCGCTCCACGTTCTCGTCGATGACAGTGAGCTCCGGGCACACCGACTGAGCGTGGCGGACTTTCATTCCTCGCCGCACCCCCAGCGCGCGGGCGCGGTGCGACACGACCTTGATGCGGTGCTGCACCCCGATGGCCAAGGGTTCTTCCAATTCGTCGTCCGCTTCCAGCCGGGCGGCCTGCACCGGCCAATCCGGAAACCACACCGCCGCGACGCGCATCTACCGCACCACCTTCAGCGCTGGCGCCGGCGGATCAGTCTGCCCCACAGAAACAGTCGCTGCTTTGACGGACTGCCCCACCGTGACGGTGGCCGATGCGGGGTGGACGCTCTTCGACTGCGCCCGCACGCGGATATCCACGCCCGTGATACGGCCGGTGCCGCGGCCGATCCCGCGGAACGCTTCCACGTCCCCGGTCACCGTGAGCGCCGGCGACGGCACGGTCGCGCCCACCATCATCAGAGCGGCCCGGCCCCTGCGGAGCTTTCCCAGCAGCGGTCGGCAGCGCACCGGGGACAAGGCGAGCTGGACCGGCGAGCGGTAGACAACCAGATCCAAGCCTTCGGTCAGCACGGCTGTGATGCCCAATGGGTCCACACCTGGGTCCGGCACCGCGATAATGCGTCCCAGATAGCGCTTGTCTATCCCGGCGTATGACAACTCCGGCCACCCCACCACGCCGGCGTACCCACCTGCTTCGACGACGTTCAGGAGCATCTCCGCGACAAGGGCGGGCGTATCGCTCATGTGTGTGACTGCGCGGCGCGGCAAGCCGCCGCCGGGGAGCAGGAAGCGGAACTGTTCGCCCAGCCCCACGACATCCTCGCCGGAAACGACTCCCCCGGAGAAACCGGTCACATCACCGTCACTGCCAGGAACATCTCCACCGATTTGAGCCATCTTCGAGCGGAGCTCAGCGATCTGTTCGGCGCGCGCGCGACCGGCAGACCCCGCCAGCGCTGCCGGCTGGGCCACCTCCGGGACCGTCTTGCGAACACTTGTTCCACTCACGGAAGTTGATTATGCTCCGCGGGCGAACCACGGTCAACCAAAAATATCGAACATATTTTCGGCATCAGGTCATGTGGTAGCGTCCACCCCATGTACGCCTACGATGTCCGCAACCGCGTCACCCCGATCCCCACACCACTGATCGTGCGGACAGCGGGCAGCGCAGGTGCCGCTGGCTCCGTCGCAGTGATGGTCTCCCAGCTCGCTACAGGCCCGAAGGTGCTCATCGCCCTCGGCTGCGCGGCGCTCGCCATCGCGGTCACCCTGCTCCACCCCTACCGGGGACAGATGCGGGCGTTTGCGGAGGAGAAGAAGGTGGACACGGTGCCGTCGATAAGCATGCTCGTGCCCTTGATGCTCTGGTGGCTGGCGCTGATGCTCGCTCCGCTCGCACAGTGGCCCACATGGGGAGCCGTGCTCGTATTCGTCATTGTCACGGCTGCGGCATGGGTGCTGTACCCGCATGTCGACGGCTCACGCCGCCTCGCTTACGCAGACTAGCGACTCACACGGTGGGGGCACCGCGGGACTCATCGAGGTCTGCGGTGGCCCGGACTACTCCCACTCGATGGTGGCCGGCGGCTTGGACGTGATGTCCAGCACCACGCGGTTGACGTCCTCCACCTCGTTGGTGATGCGGGTGGAAATAGTCTCCAGCACCTCGTAGGGGACGCGGACCCAATCGGCGGTCATGGCGTCCTCGGAGGCGACAGGGCGCAGGACGATCGGGTGGCCGTAGGTGCGGCCGTCGCCTTGGACACCGACGGAGCGGACATCAGCGAGCAGCACGACCGGGCACTGCCAGATCTGGTCGTCGAGACCGGCCTTGGTCAGCTCCTCCCGCGCGATCGCGTCGGCGGCGCGCAGGGTTTCCAGACGCTCCTCGGTGACCTCGCCGATGATGCGGATGCCCAGGCCCGGGCCCGGGAACGGCTGGCGGTTCACAATCACCTCGGGCAGCCCGAGCTCCCGGCCCACCGCGCGCACCTCGTCCTTGAACAGCAGGCGCAGCGGCTCGACGAGCTCGAACTCCACGTCGTCGGGCAGGCCGCCGACGTTGTGGTGGCTCTTGATGTTGGCGGTGCCGGAGCCTCCGCCGGATTCCACTACATCCGGGTACAGGGTGCCCTGCACCAGGAAGTCGACAGGGGCATCGTCGCCGGACTCGGTGAGGACACCGGCGACTGCGCGCTCGAAAGAGCGGATGAACTCAGCACCGATCGCCTTGCGCTTCGCCTCCGGCTCGGTCACCCCGGCGAGCTTGCCCAGGAAGGCTTCACGCTCGTCGACGGTGACCAGCTTGGCTCCGGTGGCGGCGACGAAATCAGTCTCCACCTGCTCGCGCTCGCCTTGGCGCAGCAGACCGTGGTCGACAAAGACGCAAGTGAGGCGGTCCCCGATCGCGCGCTGCACGAGGGCTGCGGCGACAGCGGAGTCCACGCCGCCGGACAGACCGCAAATGGCACGGCCATCGGGGCCGACCTGCTCCGCGATTGCGTCGATAAGCTGGTCCGCAATATTCGACGCAGTCCACGTCTGCTCGAGGCCGGCGATCTCGGTGAGGAAGCGCGTGAGCACCTCCTGGCCGTGCGGCGAATGCATGACCTCCGGGTGGTACTGAACGCCCGCCATGCACTTCCCGGTGTTCTCGAACGCGGCGACCGGTGCGCCCTCCGACGATGCCGTGACCTCGAAGCCCTCCGGGGCCTCAGTCACGGAATCGCCGTGGCTCATCCACACCGGGTGGTTGGCCTGCAGACCGTTGTGGAGCACGCCGCCGCGGACATTCATGTTGGTGCGGCCGTACTCGCGGGAACCGGTCTTAGCTACGGTGCCGCCGAGCGCCTGCGTCATCACCTGGAAGCCGTAGCAAATGCCGAAGGTCGGCAGACCCAGCTCGAAGATCTGCGGGTCGAGCTGCGGGGCGCCGTCTTCGTACACGGACGACGGGCCACCGGAGAGCACGAGCGCGACCGGGTCCTTCGCTTTGAGTTCCTCAGCCGTGATCGTGTGGGGCACGACCTCCGAGTAGATCCGCGCCTCGCGCACGCGGCGGGCAATGAGCTGCGCGTATTGCGCACCGAAGTCTACGACCAAGACGGGTCGGGGGTGCGCGTTCGCGGGGGCGGAATTTGCCGGGTTTGCAAGTGATGTCGACTCTGTCACGCCTACAGAGTTTATCTCATGGCCTTGGGAGCCGGAGCTCGCGCTCGGGCTTTGCGCCGCGTGGGCAGGCGCGTGAAGTCCTACCGTTTGACGCTCCGTGTAATTCGCTGCAGAAGACGATAGGCTCAGGTTCATGTCAGAGCCCCAATCCGTCGATGATCTGTCTACCTCCACGCAGAATTACCTGAAGGCGATCTGGAGCCTGACGGAGTGGTCAGCTGACCCGGTGACGGCCTCGTCTGTGGCAAAGGTGACCGGCCTGCGCATGTCCTCCGTTTCAGACGCGGTGCGCAAGTTGGCGTCCCAGGGTCTGCTCACCCACGCTCCGTACGGCTCGGTAGAGCTGACAAAGCAGGGTCGAGTCTTTGCCATCGAGATGATCAGACGCCACCGCCTCATCGAGACGTTCCTGGTAGAAAGCCTTGGCTACAGGTGGGATCAGGTGCACGACGAGGCGGAGCACCTCGAGCACGCCGTCTCTGACTTCATGGTTGAACGCCTCGACGAGTTCCTTGGCTACCCCACCCGCGACCCGCACGGTGACCCAATTCCTTCAGCTGACGGTGCGGTGCGCAATTTGGACGCGCGATCCCTCACCGAGGTCGGCGCTGGGCACCGCGTGGTCATTGAACGAATCTCTGACTCGGACCCCGAGTTGCTGAAGTACTTCGACAAAAACGGACTCGTCGTTGGTGCCTCGCTCGATGTTGCGGAGGGCGCGCCATTCTCCGAAGCGCTGGATATCCGCCTCGTCGGCGCTACCCAACCTGTATCGCTGGGCCGGTCTGCGACGGACGCTCTGTTTGTGTCTCCTGCCGGCGCTGCGCCGACCTCCAGCGAGTAACCACGATGCCCTGCAACGGGCTGAACAGGTAAACGAGCATGAACGCCGTCCCTTGCGCCACGACTACCAACCCGCCCGGGGAGGCGTCGAGGTAGTAGCTGGCATAGAGTCCGACGACTGCGCACAGCGCCGCGATCGACGGGGCGATGATGAGCATGTGCCAGAAGCGATTGGTCAGCAGGTACGCGGTGGCACCGGGGATGATCAGCATCGCCACCACCAAAATCACGCCGACAGCCTGCAACCCCACCACGCACGTGAGAGCGAGCAACGCAAGCAGCCCCGCCCCAATGAGCTTCGGGTTCATCCCGATGGCGTGCGCGTGGACCGGGTCGAAGGCGAAGAGGACAAAATCTTTGCGCTTGAGCACGAGCACGGCGAATACCAGCACACCGAGAACCACAATCTGCAATAGCTCTGCCTTGGATACCCCGAGCAGGTTGCCGAAAATGATGTGGTTCAGGTCAGTCTGCGACGGCGTGACGGAGACAAGCACCAGCCCAATGGCAAATAATGTGGTGAAGACGATGCCGATCGCCGCGTCTTCTTTCACCCTTGATGTGTCACGCACAAGCCCGATCAGCCCGACCGCAACGAAGCCAAAGATGACGGCACCCACGGCGAACGGCACTCCCGCGATGTAGGCGAGCACAACGCCAGGAAACACCGCGTGCGAGACGGCATCGCCCATGAGAGACCAGCCCACGAGCACGAGCCAGCACGACAGCAGCGCGCACACGATCGAAGAAATCAGCGTCGTCGCCAGCGCACGGACCATGAAGTCGTAGGCGAACGGATCAGTCAGCCAAGAAATCATCGGTTCATCACATCCATTCCAAAAGCTTTCGCGAGGTTATTCGGTTGCAGCACCTCGTGGGGGTCTCCATGCATGAGCACGGACCGCATGAGCAGCATTGCTTCATCGGCGAGCCCCGGCAGAGCCTGCAGGTCGTGGGTAGAAACGAAGACGGTGGTCCCGGCATCAGCGAGTTCTCGGAGCAACCGGGTGATCGTTGCCTCAGTTCGCTTATCGACGCCCGCGAACGGCTCGTCGAGAAGCATGATCCGCGCTTCTTGCGCGATTGCCCTGGCGACGAAGGCCCGCTTGCGCTGTCCTCCCGAGAGTTGGCCAATCTGGCGGTGCGCGTACTCCGTGAGCTCAACGCGTTCGAGCGCGTGGGCGACAGCGTCGTGGTCGGCGGTGCCTGGCCGCCGCGTCCACCCCATTTTTCCGTACCGGCCCATCATGACCACTTCCCCAACCGTGACAGGGAAGTCGAAGTCGATCGCTTCGCGTTGTGGGACATACCCGAGCGCGCCGTCAATACGTGCGACCGACGGATCGTCTCCTTCGACGCGCACGGTGCCAGAATCTGGGCGGATTTGGCCCATAATAACTTTGAACAGCGTTGATTTGCCGGAGCCGTTCATGCCCACGAGCCCGCAAACGCGCCCTGCGTACAGCTCAAGCGATGCGTCGTCGAGGGCGAGCACGTCACCGTACCGCACGGTGACGTTGTGCACTGAAATGGCGGGCTGCATTATTTCCTCCCGGTCAGGGCGTTCGTGATCACGTCCGCGTCGTGCTCAATCAGCTCGAGGTAGGTCGGCACCGGCCCATCGTGTTCAGACAGGGAGTCGACGTAGAGAATGCCGCCGAACCGTGCGTCAGTGGCGTCGACAACCTGCATCATCGGGTTCTTGCTCACGGTGGACTCGCAGAACACTGCGGGCACTTCGTTCTCTTTGACGAATTCGATGGCCCGCGATATCTGCTGCGGTGTTGCCTGGTTCTCGGAGTTGACCGCCCAGATGAAGCGCTCCTCCAGGCCCGCGTCGCGGGCCATGTAGGAGAAAGCCCCTTCACAGGTCACCAGCGCCCGGTGCTGTTCTGGCAGGTCGGAGAGCTCTTCGACCATGCCGTTCTGCACCTTGTCCAGCTCCTCCTTGTAGGCCTCGCCGTTGGCCTTGAAGTCTTCGGCATGATCCGGATCGAGGTCGCTGAAGGCTTTGACCATATTGTCCACGTAGGTCTTCACCACTACCGGACTCATCCACGCATGCGGATTGGGCTTGCCAGCTGCTTCGTCCTCGGTGATGTCGATCGGGTCGACACCGTCGGAGACAGTCGCATGCGGGGCATCGACATCCTGAACGAACTGATCGAACCAGCTTTCAAGATTCAGTCCGTTGTCGAGGATGAGGTCGGCGTCTGAGGCGCGCTGGATGTCGCCAGGCGTTGGTTCATACCCGTGGATCTCCGCACCGGGCTTAGTCAGCGACTCGACGGTGAGATGGTCCCCCGCGACATTCTGGGCAATGTCCTGAATGACAGTGAAGGTTGTCAGTACAACCGGTTTTTCGTCGGTGGCGCCAGTGTCTGTGGTGGAGCAAGCTGCCAGCAATGCGGAGAGACCCAACGTAGCCGCCCGTATGGAGATACGCGTAAGCCGTGCCATGATTCTTCCTTTCGGATCTTATATTGACGTTAGGCTAACCATAGTTCGTCGTGCCGAAGATTAACAATACGCTGTGTAGAAATATGATTTTCACATCACCGTTTCAGGGGTACGCACAATAATAACCGCCCAGCACCGAAACGAGCAGTGCTGGGCGGAAAGGCAGGCCTTGATTTGATGGGTTGACTCCACGCGTGGCTTAACGCATGACGGTAATGCTCACCTTCTGGAAGCTCTTGATGTCGGTATAGCCGCACTTGGCCATCACCCGGCGTAGGCCGCCGGCGAGATTGTGGCCGCCCCGAGTGCTGGTGCTGGGGCCGTGCAGGATGGTTTCCAGGCTGGGGCTGCCGGCCCGGAGCTGCTCCAGCACAGCATGAGCCGCATCCGCGTCGTCGAGGCCCCAGCCGAAGGAGAAGCCGCCGCCGAAACGCTCGACGAGACCACGCGGGAAGCGCGGATGCGCAGTCTGCGACTGCCAGTAGTAGCCGTATCCGGCTGCTTCGGCCGCGGAGGCCAAAGCCGGTCCGAGCATCACCGCGTCGGCGCCGCAAGCGACTGAACGGGCGATATCGCCGCTGGTCTTGACACCGCCGTCGGCGATGATGTGCACGTAGCGCCCCTCGGTCTCGTCGAGGTACTCGCGGCGCGCGGCCGCGGCATCGGCGATTTGAGTGGCCATGTGGGAACGGATCCCCAGTGCGGAATCCGAGGTGGTCACGCCCTGGCCGACGATGATGCCGGCGGCACCGGAACGCATCAGGTGCAGCGCAGTGGAGTAGTCGGCCACGCCGCCGGCGATGACGGGAACGTCGAGGGAGCCGATGAACTCCTTCAGGTTGAGGGGCTCCCCGCCTTCCCGGACGTGCTCGGCGGAAATGATCTCGCCCTGGATGAACAGGATTTCGGCACCTGCCTTGATCACAACCGGCGCCAGCTCGCGCGCGTGCTGCGGGCTCACGCGAACGGCCACGGTGACGCCGGAATCGCGGACCTGAGCGATGCGCTCGGAGAGCAAGTCGTGGTCGAGCGGAGCAGCGTGGAGCTCCTGGAGCGTCTTCACAGCATTATCTTCGGCAGACGACGCCTCCTTGGCGCGATCTGTATCGAGCCGTGCAGTGACCACCTTGGCAATGGCACCGTCGAGATCCGCATGGCGGCCCCACAATCCTTCGGCGTTGATCACGCCGAGGCCACCTTGCTTGCCCATCTCGATGACGAATTCCGGGCTGGCCAGCGAGTCCGTCGGGTGGGAGACGAAAGGGACATCGAACGTGTAAGCGTCGATATGCCAGCTCAAGTCCACGTCCTTCGAGGAACGCGTGCGCCGCGAGGGGACAATACTGATGTCATTCAGTTGGTACGCGCGGCGGGCTTCGCGGCCGATGCCGATCTCAACGTAATCGCGCATGTTTAACCCCTGTAGTTCGGTGCTTCGACGGTCTGGGTGATGTCGTGCGGGTGGGACTCGCGCAGGCCGGCAGTGGTGATCTGGACGAACTGCTTCGTCTGCAGCTCCTCGATCGAGCCGGAGCCGGTGTAGCCCATGGCCGCGCGGAGACCGCCGACGATCTGGTGGGTGATCGAGTCGATCTCGCCGCGGTAGGGCACGCGGCCTTCAATGCCTTCCGGCACGAGTTTGTCTTCGCTGGTGACATCCGCCTGGAAGTAGCGGTCCTTGGAGAAGGAGCGCTTCTCCCCTGTCAGGCCGCGACCCTGCATCGCACCCATGGAGCCCATGCCGCGGTAGCGCTTATACTGCTTGCCGCCGACGACGACGATGTCGCCGGGGGCCTCGGCGGTACCTGCCAGCATGGAGCCGAGCATCACGGACGATGCACCGGCGGCAAGGGCCTTGGCCACGTCGCCGGAGTGCTGCATGCCGCCGTCGGCGATGACCGGGATGCCTGCCTTGTGGGCCGGAACGGACGCTTCGAGGATCGCGGTGATCTGCGGAGCACCCACACCGGCGACGACGCGGGTGGTGCAAATGGAGCCGGGGCCGATACCGACCTTGATGCCGTCCGCACCCGCGTCGATCATTGCCTGTGCGGCCTCGCGGGTAGCCAAGTTGCCGCCGATGACATCGATGCGGTCGCCGAAGTCGCGCTGGACGCGGCTGACCATTTCCAGGACGCGGTTGTTGTGTGCGTGTGCAGAGTCCACGATCAAGGCGTCGACGCCCGCTTCGACGAGAAGGCCGGCGCGCTCGTAGGAATCCTCGCCAGTGCCGATGCCGGCGGCGACGAGCAGGCGGCCCTCCGCGTCCTTGGACGCATTCGGGAACTGCTCCGTCTTCACAAAGTCCTTGACCGTGATCAGGCCGGTGAGCTTGCCGGCGTCGTCGACGATCGGCAGCTTCTCCACCTTGTTGGCGGACAAAAGGTTCAGCGCCTCTTCCTTGGACACGCCGTCCTGGGCGACGACTAGCGGCATCGGCGTCATGACCTCGGAAACGGGACGGTTGAAGTCCCGCTCGAAGCGCATGTCGCGGTTAGTGATGATGCCGGTGAGAACACCGTTGTCATCCACGACCGGCAAGCCGGAAATGCGGAAGCGGGCGCACAAGGCATCGACGTCGTTAAGCGTCATGTCCGGCGATGCCGTGACAGGGTCGGTGACCATGCCCGACTCCGAGCGCTTGACCACGTCGACGTGCTCTGCCTGGTCCTGCGCGGAGAGGTTGCGGTGCAGAACGCCGATGCCGCCTTGGCGCGCCATCGCGATGGCCATGCGGGACTCAGTCACGGTGTCCATCGCCGCGGATGCCACAGGGATGCCCAGGCGAATGTTTCGGCTGAACAGCGTCGACGTGTCCACCTCACTGGGCACAATGTGGGATTCAGCCGGAAGAAGGAGGACATCATCGAAGGTCAGGCCGCGGAACGCGACCTTGTTCGGATCGTCTCCGCCGGTATGGATTCGCTCGCTGGACATGATCACTCGCTCCCTTTCTCCGCTGCGCGGGGACGTGCCTGTGGCCCTCGCATACACCAGATGCATACACCACTGCCTGTACGCATGTCAGCATAGTGCGTCGTGCAAATCGGATGCCGGTTCAGGGGCCGGCGCCGCAACTCCCTCTCGAGGCGGCGGGGAATTGAACTAGGTGGCAGGTGAGCAATAGGCTGGAAAGCGTGAATTTTGACTCGATGATGCCGCGCGACCCGTTCGCTGACGATCCCAACGATCCCGCATCCTTCATCGAAGACGACGAGGTCGTGGAGCCGCTCAGCCCGGAAGAACGCCAAGGGGTCATCCGCGACCTCGCCCAGACCCGCGAATTCAAGCACGTGCTGGAGCCGCGCGGAATTCTAGGCATCCACTTCTTGTGCGAAGACTGCGATGAGGTCCACTACTACGACTGGGACATCATGATCACCAACATGATTGCCAGCTTGCAGGGCGAGTTGCCGCCAGTACATGAACCGAGTGCCGAGCCCAATCCGCGCGCGTACGTGCCCTGGGATTACGCGTTGGGCTACCTCGACGGACTCGACGCCCGCTAACCGGAAGGTACGTAACCAACCGTCCGGAACGCGAGCTTTACTGCGACGATTGCGCCGCAGGCGGAGTCGGCTGCGGGGCACCCGGCGTCTTCGTCGTCGTGGGAATCGTTGAGGTTGTCAAGGGGGCATTCACGCTTGACGACGTTTCGCGGTCCACCCCACCCTGCGCAGCAGCCGTCTCAGTGACGGTGACCGTCTGGGTGACCGGCTCCGGGGTAACCGTCACCGTGGCAGCCTCCGCCGGTGCAGCAGGTTTCTCCGTCGGCTGCGGCTGATGCGACACGGTCGCAGTGCTGTTTGGCGCGACAGGGGCTGCCCCATCGCGCTGCGAACGCTTGGACCGGTCAGACCGCCCATGGTTCAAAGATTCGCGCAGCTGCTCAATGAGTACGCGTGCCCCCGCGATGTCGCCCGACTGGGTCTTGTCTTCAATCTCGTCCAGCGCGCTGGCGAACTCAATTGAATTCGTACCCTCACCAAACACCGCCTCAGAGGGCCCCCACAAGGCTGAGCCCGGTGTGGCGTTGTACAACGCGGCGCCGGTGCCGGCGACCACAACAGTGGCCGCGGCCGCACCGACAACGCCCGCAAACCACGGGCTCGTGCGGAAACGGCGCTCATGCTTATCCGTGTCACGGAAGCCACCACCGCGCTGCGCACGGCGCTGCTCCACATCAACGACACAAGGGCCGGGCAGTTCCGGAGCCACCGGCATCGGAGCCTCCACCTCAGTGCGAAGCTCAAGGAATAGGGCAGCCAATTCATCGGAACCATCAGATGGGTCGATGCCCCGCGACAGTTCGGTCAGAAATGCGTCACTGGCCTGCACATCGAAGTTCGCATCCACGTCGGCGCTTGCTGCACGGTGCTTCCCGTGCCGGCGGTTGAATGTCGGTCCCATGGCTACCCTCCTTATCTATTCTCTTTTCAGCTCAGCTTCTCACGCTGCCGCTGCTGCTCTTCTTCGACGGCTTTCCGCATCGTTGCGAGAGCACGATGCTGAGCGACACGCACCGCACCTGCGGTACTGCCGGTGATCTTTGCTGTTTCTTCGGCGGACAACCCGACGAAGACACGCAGCACGACGATCTCTCTCGCCCTCTCACTCAACAGATCGAGCAACTCTCGCACTCTGTTACTTCCCGCTTCCACCATTGCGGCATCTTCGGGCGTACCTCCGAGAAACTCGTGGTCCGGGACCTCATCGGTGGGGCTGGACTTGTCCCGGGAAAGCGCTCTGTGCGCATCAGTCACCTTGTTGAAAGCGATGCCGTACACAAAAGCCATGAACGGCTTGCCTTTGTCCTGGTACTTCCCGACAGATGTGGCAACTGCCAAGCAGATCTCCTGCGCGACATCCTCGGCAGTGGGTGTCCTGCCTCCACTGATGCGTGCGCGGGCGTAACGGAGAACCACCGGGTGGATGACCTTGATGATCTCCCTGAGGGCGCGCTGATCACCGTTCTGCGCGAGGGGAACGAGTTCCGCTAGGCGATCGTCGGCTTCGGATGCGGCCACGTCTCTCCTTCGCGGTGTCACAGGGTCAAATGGGTCTTCAGAGGCTTGGAGCCTTAGCGTCCTAACTTCTCAGCGCCTCAGTGTCTCAGCGCCTCAGCGTCTCAGCGTCTCAGTGCCTTGCTGCTCATTCACTCAACTTCGACGCTTCAGCTCTCGGATCTATCGCAGGTTACGCCAGGGAACATGCATTTGGCGTTGAATTCAAATGATTTCAATCGATTTCAAGCGTGTTCATCCTACGTCCTTGCGGCGCGCACCCTAAACACTAAACACTGGCGCACGCCCTAAACACTGGGGCGCGGCGCATGCGGTCCACTTTCCCAGGTGCGCCACCGGAAACCGCCCGCACATCCCCCCCATTCAGCCATACCGGCCGGTAACGCATGTGGCCCATGTGCTTTAGTGGGACGACACGCAATTGGACACGAACTATTCACCGATCCTTAACCTCGGCATGTTTCCACAGCTCACAGCCCTTCCGAACCCCAGCAAAAGCTTGGTTCAAACTGTGCGACACCTGTCAGAAACCAACTGTTTACCCGCGCCTTGCACACTCCTTACTCGTTGCTTCACCGAGCCAGCGGCCGCCGACCCCCAAGTCCCGCGCTGACACTAGATGAAGCGAAAGCTTGTAATACCCCAGTCGAGGAGATTTGCACTCAATGCCCACGATGTCCATGCCGCAGCAGCTGCCCGGACCGAACGCCGATTTCTGGGATTGGCAGCTCCACGGGGCTTGCCGCGGCGAGGCCTCCGATGTCTTTTACCACCCTGACGGTGAGCGCGGACGCGCACGCACCAACCGGGAGAACCGCGCCAAGGCGATCTGCTTCGGCTGCCCCGTGCTCGAGCAGTGTCGTGCCCACGCTCTCGCTGTCGCCGAGCCATACGGCATCTGGGGCGGAATGAGCGAATCCGAGCGCCAGGCTGCGCTCCGCGGCAATGTCAATCGTCGCGCCAAGACGAAGGTCGCCGCCGTTTAGCCCTGCTGCCGCTCCAAAGTTCGGCATAGAAAACGCCCCGTCTCCCGTAGATCATCTTTCAGGTCCGCGGGAACGGGGCGTTTGCCTGGATGAAGTGGCCTAGTGGCTGTGGCCGTGCTCGTCTTCTTCCTCCGCTGGCTTCTCCACGACAGATGCTTCCGTCGTGAGTACCATGCGGGCGACAGAGGAGGCGTTGACCACTGCGGAGTGGGTGACCTTCACCGGGTCGATGATGCCCTGCTCAATGAGGTTGCCGTACTCGAGGGTGGCGGCGTTGAAGCCTTCACCGTTGGGCAGCTCCGCAATCTTGGACACCACCACGGAGCCGTCCAGGCCCGCGTTCTCGGCGATCCAGTAGGCGGGCTTGGTCAGTGCGCGGGCAACGGCCTGCACGCCAACTTTCTGCTCGCCGTCGAATTCCTCGGCGTAGGTCTCCAGATTCTTCGCAATCTGGACCAGAGCGGAGCCGCCGCCAGCGATGATGCCTTCCTGCGCCGCAGCACGCGCGGCGTTGATGGCATCCTCGACGCGCAGCTTGCGCTCGTTGACCTCGGTCTCGGTCGGAGCGCCGACGCGGATGACAGCGACACCGCCGGAGAGCTTGGCCAGGCGCTCCTCGGCCTTCTCCTTATCCCAGGTGGAGTCGGTGTTCTCGATCTCGCGGCGGATCTGCTGGCGGCGGTTCTCCACCGCCTCAGGCGTGCCGGCACCGTCGACGATGACGGTGTCGTCCTTGGTCACTGTGACGCGGCGGGCGCTACCCAGCACGTCCAGCTCAGCGTCCTTCAGGTTCACGCCAACCTCGGGGTCAACGACCGTTGCGGCGGTCACGACTGCCAGGTCGTCCATGAATGCTTTACGACGCTCGCCGAAGTACGGCGACTTCACCGCGACGACCTTCAGAGCACCACGAATGGTGTTGACCACGAGGGTCTGCAGCGGCTCGCCCTCGATGTCCTCGGCGATGATCAGCAGCGGGCGGGAGGTGCCCACGGCCTTCTCCAGCAGCGGGAGGAATTCCGGCAGCGAGGAGATCTTGTTGCGCACGAGGAGGACTAGCGGCTCCTCGAGCACAGCCTGACCGGACTCCGGGTCCGTCATGAAGTACGGGGAGAGGAAGCCCTTCTCAAATGAGATGCCCTCAGTGACATCAACATAGGACTCGATGGACTGGGATTCCTCGACGGTGAGGACACCGTCCTTGCCCACCTTGTCCATGGCACCGGAGACCATCTGGCCGACAACCTCGTCGCGGGAGGAAACGGTCGCGACATTGGCGATCTCCTCGGAGGAGGAGACTTCCGTGGCACGGGCCTTGAGCTCCTCAACGGTCTTCTCCGCAGCTGCGGCGATGCCCTTGTTCAGCTCGATCGGGTTGGCGCCAGCGGCGACGTTACGCAGTCCTTCGTTGATGAGCGCCTGCGCGAGCAGCGTCGCAGTCGTCGTGCCATCGCCGGCGATGTCGTTGGTCTTCACCGCCACGGACTTGACCAGCTGAGCACCGAGATTCTCGAAGGGGTCTTCAAGGTCGATGTCGCGAGCGATGGTCACGCCGTCGTTGGTGACGGCCGGACCGCCGAAGGCCTTGTCCAAGACCACGTTGCGGCCGCGTGGGCCGAGCGTGACACGCACGGAATCAGCGAGCACGTCGACGCCGCGCTGGATGCCCTCGCGGGCTTCCTGGTCAAATGCAATGAGTTTTGCCATTGGGAGTTACGTCCCCCTTCTTATTTTTCGACGACGGCCAGCAGGTCACGCGCGGACAGGAGCAGGTACTCCTGGTCGCCGTACTTGAGCTCGGTGCCACTGTACTTGGAGAAGATGACGGTGTCGCCTTCCTTGACGTCGACCGGGATGCGGTGCTCACCCTCGTCGTCCCAGCGGCCCGGGCCGACGGCGATCACAGTTGCTTCCTGCGGCTTCTCCTGAGCGGAGTCCGGGATGACCAGACCTGAAGCGGTGGTGGTCTCAGCTTCGACAATCTGGACGAGGATCTTGTCCTCGAGCGGCTTGATGTTGACGTTTGCCACGGTGAAAACCTTTCTTGAAAGTTGTTCTTGAGAGCTTTCTCCGGCGCTACCCCGCCTGTACCGGCGCGGGAACTGCCGAGGTTTCGCGATGCGCAGCCGTCGTCGCGGGTGAACAAACTGTGCCCAAAACCTGGTTAGCACTCTACCTACGTGAGTGCTAAACGACAACAAGGCCGGACGCCCCGCACCCAGCCTTGCTCTGATTCTGCTGCGAACCGGTTCCCCTTTGGACCGGAACCCGCGGCAATTTGCCCACCGCTACACCTGCGGATTGCCCAGATTCAGCACAGCATTGCGCCAGAGCTGGTACTCCTCCTCGTTGTCCTCACGGTAGTTGCGCACAGCGCGAATGGTGTTTTTAATTTCCTCGACCACGTCATCGTCAATGCTCTTGCCGCCGCGGCCAACGAAGATCACCGGGCCGGAAATAGCAGTCGACGGGTCCTGAAGGAAGCTCGGGTTAGCGGTTGCCGCAGTGTTACGTGCCAAGGTGTAGGGGGGAAGACAACGTCCACCACAGTACGTGGATTCGGCCCGTTTAGCTCGACGTGCTGGGATCACCGCCAGCGCGGGCGGAGCTTGCCAACGAGCTACGCCGTGACGAGCGGGATTTCCACATCCAGCGACGTGTCGGTCGGGGTGTCCAAACCGGACGGCTGCGCCCCTTCGTGGATGAGTTGCGCGGCCAAGGCGGCAATCATGACACCGTTGTCCGTGCACAGGGCAAAGCGGGGTACACGCAACTCGATTCCTTTCTCCCCGCACCGCTGGGCAGCCAGCTCCCGCAACCGGGAATTCGCGGCGACACCGCCGCCGAGCAGAAGCGTGCGGGCACCGGTGTCTTCGCAAGCCATGACAGCTTTGGAAGTGAGAACATCCACCACTGCTTCCTGGAATGACGCGCAGACATCCTCAACGCTGATGACGTCTCCACCCCGCTCCGCGGCCTCCACGTAGCGCGCAACTGCCGTCTTCAAGCCGGAGAAAGAGAAATCATAGCGGTGCTCCCCGCGCAGATCCTCTGCACGGGACAGGCCGCGCGGGAAGCGAATGGCCTGCGCATCGCCCTTCTTCGCCAGGGCATCGATCACCGGCCCTCCGGGGTACCCGAGCCCTAGGAGGCGCGAGACTTTGTCGTAGGCCTCGCCGGCGGCGTCATCAAGCGTGCTGCCCAATTCCTTCATGGGCTTGCCCACCGCATCCACCTCGAGGATCTGAGTGTGGCCACCCGAAACGAGCAAGGCCACCGAGTGCGGAAGCTCCTCCCCCCCGTCGAGGTTGGCCACCGCGACGTGCCCGCCCAGGTGGTTGACGCCGTAGAACGGAACCCCCCACGCCGCCGCGTAGGCCTTCGCTGCGGACGCGCCCACGAGCAAAGCGCCAGCCAACCCTGGCCCGACAGTGGCGGCGACCGCATCCGGTTTGTCCACGCCCGCCTGCGCCAGCGCCTTCTCCATCACCTGCGGCATGGCTTCGAGGTGCGCCCGAGAAGCGATCTCCGGGACGACTCCGCCGAAACGCGCGTGCTGCTCCATCGACGAGGCCACGACATCAGCCAGGATCTCCATCTGCCCGTCCGCGGACAGCTCGATGATCCCTACTCCCGTCTCGTCGCACGAGGACTCAATTCCCAGAACAATCATGTGCCGTTCCTTTCTTGCGCACTGTCGCCGCCGCCGTTTCCTTCCCTGTTTCCATCCCGGTTGGTCTCGGCGCGCTCGCTGAGACTGGGCCGCATCATCGTGTACGCGTCCGCCCCCGCCGGCTGGTAGTAGCCCTTCCGCAGACCGATCTCGGTGAAACCGTAACTGGCGTACAGCGCCAACGCGGCGGCGTTGTCGGTGCGCACCTCGAGGAACATTTGTCCGTCATACATGTCGGCAGCGTTGACCAACTGGTCCATGAGCACCCGGCCGACACCCTTGCGCTGGTGCCCGCGGGCGACGGCGATGGTGTGGACCTCGAATTCCGGGTCAGCTGGAGGTCCGAGTTTGGCCAGTCCCGCGTAGCCGACCAGCGCGCCCTCGTCGAAGGCGCCCACGTAAAAGGTGTACGGGTGCGCAAACTCGACGAGGAACACATCCCGGGACCAAGGCGTCTCTCCGGCGAATACCTCCGCCTCAATCGCCGCGGTCGCTTCCGCATCCGCGGCAGTCAATTCGCGCAGTTGCATTTACGCCTTTCCCGCCACATCCGGGATCGCTGGCGACTTCGGCTTCGGCGCGGGCTCTTTCGCATCGGGGCGCCGCAGGTACAGCGGCACCAACGGTTCGGGCTCGGCCGTCAGGTCCGCCACCCCTACGAGACCTGCGGGGCGCGGAGCCACATAAGTTACTGTCGCCGCCGCGACAGCCCCCTCGGCCACAAGCTGGTCGCGGAGGTGATCCGGAACGCTGAGCACGTCAACAAAGCTGGTGTCAGCTTCATCGCCCCCGGGTAAACGCAGCGCGGCCGGCGCCGCAACGCCTGGGCCCGCAATGCGCTGTCCGCCGCGGTACTGCGCCCAATACACCTCGCGGCGGCGTGCATCAGTGACCACGAGGGACGACTCAGCGTCAATCAATGCCGCCACCGCGTCGTGGGTGCACACACCGTGAACGGGAATGCCGAGCGCTTGACCGAAAGCTGAGGCAGTGGCCAAGCCCACGCGCAAGCCGGTGAACGGACCGGGGCCACACCCGACGACGACCGCGCCGAGGCCCCTGAATTCAAGGCCCGCCTCAGCCAGTAGCTCCTGCACCATGGGCACTAGCAGCTCGTTATGGGATCGCGTAGTCACCACGCGCTCCGCAATCTGCGCCGGCTGGCCGCCGCTCACCTCCACCAGACCAGCTACAAGATCGGTGGTGGCTGTGTCGATGGCGAGAACGATCACTGGACACGGACGCCGAAGCGCCAGATGTCGCCGTCCCAGTACACCGGGAAGCCCTGCTCAGTGCTGAAGAACTGGTCGAAGTAGTTGCCGTTGCACAGGTCAATCACGTCGGGCGAAACCGCATCAACGGAATCGACGCCGGCCTGCGGGTCCTTGGCCAGGAGAATGTAGTTGAAGCCGCTTTCCAGGTCGACCTGGTCGGCGACATCGCCGGCCGCCTGCAATTTCGCGTCGATAAGCTCCTTCGGCTCCTCGGAGCACACCGGGACGAACGCCTTGACATCGTCACCGTAGACGTAGCGCAGGTCAATCATCTCGCCCGCAACTGCATCGCTGTTAGACGGTTCCATTCCGTTCAGCGTCTCCTCGAGCGAGCCCGACGCCTGCGCCTCGCTGACGGGGGTGACGCCGGACGCGTTGGAACTCGTCTTCGGCAGCAGGAAGACCATGGCAGCTAGCGCGATGATCCACAGCGCGACGACAATTCCAAACCAACCTTTTTGAGCACCAGTGAGCTTCTGCATGGCCACCACACTACCCCGACGGAGTCCAAGAAATGATCCGGCCCTGTGAATCAGGGTCCTCGCGCACACGCGTTTCACGGTCGAGCCGCACGAGCAAGTAGCGCGCCGCGATCTGTTCAACCAGTCCGCCGCCCCATTCCGCAACAACGACGGAATCCGCGAGCTCTGAGTCGAGGTCGAGCGCATCAAGCTCCCCTAGCGGATCCGCGGCTCCCACCCCGCCGACGCTGTCGAGCAACCGGTACGCGTCCACATGCACGAGCGCCGGACACCCGCTTTCCTGCGGCTTATGCTCCCGCGCGATGATGAATGTAGGGCTGGTCACACGGCCTTTCACACCCATGCCCTGAGCGATCCCCTGCGTCAGCGTGGTTTTTCCCGCGCCGAGCGGACCGTCCAGGATGACCACATCGCCGGCCTCCAGCGCCGCGCCGAGACGTTCCCCGAACGCGCGCGTGTCTTCCGCGGTGTCGCACTCGACGCTTCCCGCATTCACAAACGGCGGTTTCATCGCACCTCACCCTTTCCGCACTTTCGCTTATCGACGTCTCCACTGCTCCCGTACACCCGGCGCACCCGTCCGTGCGGCGCGCAGACCACCTCATAATGAATGGTCCCGGCGCGGTCCGCCAGTTCCGCGGCGCTCATCCCGCCGTCGCCGAAGATCACAGCTTCATCCCCGACTGTGACGTTCTCGGGATTATCGCCCAGCCAGATGATGATCTGGTCCATGCACACCCTGCCCACCTGCGGGTAGCGCGTGCCATCGACGGCGACCTCGAGCGCTCCCTGCCACGACCTCTGCAGTCCGTCGGCGTAGCCCACGGGGACGACCGCGGTCCAGCCGTCCGCCGGCGCGGTCCATGTCAAACCGTAGCTAGCACCCTCGCCCTGTTTGATGCGCTTCACCGCGGTGAGGCGAGCGGCCCAGGTCATGGCGGGGGTGAGCGCGGCAACGTCGATAAGCGGGGCACCCTCGTGCTCTGGCGTGACGGGGTTGAGGCCGTACAACGCGATCCCCGCACGTACCTGGTTGAATACGAGGTCGACGCTGGTGAGTGCGCCCGGGGAATTGGCCAGGTGATTGTGCGCCACGTTCAGCCCGCAGGTCTCCGCTTGGTTGACCGCCCGGATGAACGCTGCGCGCTGCTCGGCGTTGTGGGGATGGTTCGGTTCGTCCGCGCATGCGAGGTGGGACATGAGCCCCACGACGTTGAGCCCCGCCTCCCCGGCCGTTGTGAACGCTCGACCCCAGTCCTCTTCGTCGATTCCCGAACGGTTCATTCCGGTGTCCACCACGAGGTGCAGCGGCGCGCGCACGTCTTTCTCGATGAGCCATTCGAGGTGCTCCAGCCCCGGAACGCCGAGCTCCACCCCCTCCGGGATGGCCTCGCCCGGCTCCCACAGCCATGCGATGACTGGCTTCTCTGTGAGGGACCGCACCTGCTCCGCTTCGTCGAAGGTGGCCACCCCGAAGGCGTCCGCCCCCGCCTCGTCCATAGCTGGAACCACGTGGTCTGCACCGTGGTTGTAGGCATCGGCCTTGACCACGCACACCAGACGAGTCTGCCCCAGCCGCTCTTTGAGCAATCTCGTGTTTCGGGCGATCGCGCCCACATCGATGCGCAGGACAGAAGAACTCATGGGAGACATTGTGCCACTGCCCCTTGACACCGCTATCCCACGGCGGGCTAGAACATGTGGACAGTACCTAGGACGATCAGCAGTAAAGCGACCGCCCATGTCGCGCCGAGCGAGACCTTATCCGAGTTCTCGCGCGCGGCGTTGAACACTCGCCCAGCAGCGCTTTCCGGCGCGCGGCGCACCCACCCCACAGCGAGCGCGCACAAGGTGGGGAGGCTGAGCGCTACGGTGGCGTAGAGCACCAAGAAGGCGTAACGCACCGCAACATCGACCCCGGCGGTGGACAGCACAGCAAGCCCCCCGTAGAAAGGCACCGATGTCGCCGACTGGATAAGGCCGAGCGCAAGACCGACCAGAACTGTCTTGGCCGACGGAGTCTTCAACGGCTCCAAGATCCGGTTGACCAAGCCCGAGTTGTCGCCGCCGCGTAACGCCAGCACACCCGTGGCGATGCCTGTGGCGATCAAGAGAATGCCGAAAATGGGGCCCTCGACGAACCGCTGCACCACATCACCCAAGCCGTCGAAGACGACGAGCATCAAAAACGCCAAAGCAGCCACACCGCACCAGTCGCCCGCGATCAGCAAAGCCGTGGTTCTCGCGTACCGGCCGCTGGCGCGGGGAAGCATGACACCGACAGCGACGATGACACCGATCAACAACAGGTTGATCGAGTCTACGAACGCGAATTGAACAGCATGCAGCATCCGGTGTCCCTACCTGGTTGTGGCGGAGCCCCGCGAGGTCTTAGGGGGCTGTCAGGGGCTTTACTCGACAGTGACCGACTTAGCCAGGTTGCGCGGCTTATCGATGTCCTCGTTACCGCACTGCTCCGCAATGAACGCCGCCAAGAACTGGAGCGGCACCGTGACCAGAAGCGGCTGCATGATCGTTGGTGACTGCGGAATACGCAGCAGCCAGTTCGCATACGGCTCGACAGCGGTATCGCCTTCCTCCGCGATGACGATCGTCTTCGCCCCGCGGGCGCGGATCTCCTGGATGTTGGAGACGATCTTCGAGTGGAGCTGGGACACACCGCGCGGGCTAGGCACAATCACCACGACCGGCAGATCGTCCTCGATCAGAGCGATCGGGCCGTGCTTGAGCTCGCCGGCCGCGAAACCCTCCGCGTGAATGTAAGCAAGTTCCTTGAGCTTCAGGGCACCTTCCAGCGCGATCGGGAACCCGACTCCGCGGCCGAGGAAGAGCATGGTCTGCACCGCGCCAAGGGTTTGCGCGATGTGCTGGCACTCCTCGTGATTGCCCAGGGCCTCCTCGATCTTCTCCGGGATCGCCTCGAGCTCGTTCCAGATCGCTCGAATTTCGTCCGGGTATTTCGTGCCCTTCGCCTGCGCAAGGGCCAGACCGACGATGTAGTTCGCAGCTACCTGCGCAAGGAACGCTTTTGTGGAGGCGACACCGATCTCCGGGCCAGCATGGGTGTAGAGCACCGCGTCAGATTCTCTCGGAATCTGGGAACCGTTGGTGTTGCAGACCGCAAGCACCTTCGCGCCTTGAATCTTGGCGTGCCGGACCGCCTCCAGCGTGTCGGCCGTCTCCCCCGACTGGGAGATCGCCAGCACCAGAGTTCGCTCATCCAGAACCGGGTCGCGGTAACGGAACTCGGACGCCACCTCGATCTGCACCGGGATGCGCACCCAATGCTCGATGGCGTACTTCGCCGCCAAGCCCGAGTGGTAAGCGGAACCGCAGGCAACCACAAAAACTTGGTCGAAAGCCTTCAGCTCGTTCTCCGAAATGGAGTTCTCGTCCAAAACAATACGTCGGCCGTCCCAGTGGCCGGCGAGGGTGTCGCGCACAGCAGCAGGCTGCTCGTAGATCTCCTTCATCATGAAAGAGCTGAAGCCGCCCTTTTCCGCAGCTTCCAGGTCCCAGTCGATCGTGAACGGCTTTCCCGCGCCCGGAGTGCCGTCAAAATTCAGCACCTTGTAATCATCTGCAGTGATGACCACCACCGAATCGGACTCGAGCTCGACCGCATTCTTTGTGTACTCGATGAACGCCGCGACGTCGGACCCGAGGAACATCTCGTTTTCGCCCACGCCCACCATCAGCGGAGTGGAACGCCGGGCGGCGATGATCGTATCCGGGTGATCAGCGTGGACGAACAGCACGGTGAATGCACCCTCGAGGCGATCGAGCACCTTCAAAGCCGATGCCTCAAAATCACCGCGGGTAGAACCGTCATCCTCGCCGTTGTAGGCGCGCGCCACGAGATGCGCCGCCACCTCAGAATCCGTGTCGGAAGCCATCTCGATGCCTTCGCGCTCAAGTTCATCGCGAAGCGGCGCGAAGTTCTCGATGATTCCGTTGTGCACGATCGCCGCACGGCCGTCATACGAAAGGTGCGGGTGCGCGTTCTCATCCGTCGGACGGCCGTGGGTGGCCCAACGTGTGTGGCCGATAGCGGTGGAGCCGCTCAACGCGCCCTCGCCAAGCTCTGCGATCTTGTCCTCGAGGTTCTGCAACTTGCCGGCACGTTTAGCCACGTTGAGGTCTCCCCCACCCGCCACGGTGATACCCGCTGAGTCGTATCCGCGGTACTCCATCCGGCGAAGGGCCTCCAACGCAATCGGCAGCCCCTGCTGCTTACCTACGTATCCCACGATTCCACACATGCGGACAAGGATAATGCATGGAACAAATCATCCCCCGACCCACTGCAGCTAACCGGAGTCAACGGGTCATTGCGCGGATGAATCGACATGCCGCCCCGCCAGCACCACCCCGGTGCCTCGCCAACTCGCGCTGGTCTTCTGTGCGCCCGTCAGCGCTGATCTGCCGCATCACGCCCCTTCCATGAAGTATCCTGATTCACGTGTCTGCGAAGTTGAAGAAGCTCAGCGATCTGTCCAAGCGTGGCCCGCACCGGGTCATGGAAGGCGACCTCGGTTACACCGGTCTGCCCGGCAAGGTTTACGTTCCCGCCGACGGGACCGCAGTTCCCGGCGTCGCTTTCGGCCACGATTGGATGAAGAGTGCCGAGGATTACAAGAAGACCCTGCGCCATCTGGCAAGCTGGGGCATCGCTGTGGCCGCTCCCGACACCGAACGTGGTTTCAACCCGAACCACTCTGGCTTCGCCGCCGATCTGGAGACTGCGCTGCAGATCCTCGCCGGCGTGAAACTCGGCAACGGCAACACCACCGTCTCCCCCGGCAAGCTCGGCGTTATCGGCCACGGCATGGGCGGGGGTTGCGCCGTGCTCACCAGCGTCAACAACGAGAAGGTCAAGGCTGTCGCTTCAATCTACCCTGCCGCGGTTGCGCCGTCTGCCAACGACGCTGCCCGCACTCTGTTCCTCCCCGGCCTGATTATCGGCCCGGATGAGGACGCGGATGCCATCTTCGATCCGGGTAACCCGGCTCGGCTTGCCTACAACTGGTCCGGCCCCGTCGCTTACCGGGCGGTGAAAGACGGAAACCAAAAAGCGTTCAGCGAGGATAATTTCAAGAAATTCTTGCTTGGCCAGGGCCGTTCGAAGAACAGCGTCCAGGAGACGGTCCGTGGTCTGATCACCGGTTTCCTGCTTCACCAGCTCAACGGCGATAAGACCTACTCTGCTTATTCCGAAATGGATGCAGAGGGCAAAAGCATGGAGTCGATCTTTGGCAAAGAGCTCGCCGACCGGGCCGATTTTGCCCGCTCGGATGCGAAAGGCTTCTTTTAGCCTTCACTAGTTTCGCGGCTGTTCCGTCGGCCCCTCTCTCCGGAGCACTCCTTGCACACGCCCGTGTCTGACACCGCGGTACGTTCCGCGAGGTGTCTGCGCTGGCGGTTTTTGGATGTTCATTTCCTTTGCCAGCGCTTGCTGGCGAGCTGCCTGTTCCATTTGCCGCTGGCTTTCCTTGAGCGTTCTTTCGAATTCGACCATTCGCCGCGCCGTGCGCTCTTTGAATTGCTCCGCGAATTGCTGGAAATCCATCACCATCCCCCTGTCTTCCGTGCCCGGTGTTGCTCATCCTGCTGCTTCGGTTGTTGATGCTCCGCTGAAGGCTCTGACGGCGCTGGCTGTTCCTGCGCCGGGGTGGGCTCCGGTTCCGGGACTGCCTCCGCACCGCCGACTCCCATCGGAGCCACCAACCCCTTCTTCGGCGGTGGCGGCGGCTCCTTGACTTCAGCCAACTCCGGCGGCGGGGCGATCGTGCCCTCTGGACACTCCGGCTCGGGCTGAGCGACTGGTTCCGGTTTCGGCTCGGGCTCTGGACACTCGGGCTCCGGGTTTTTCACTGGCTCCGGTTCAGGCTGTGGCCACTCCGGCGTCACTGCGGCAGGCTCCACTGGTTCGGCGGGTTCCGCGGGCACGTTAGGTTCAACCGGGCACTCGATCTGCGACAAACACTCGGCGACGGACTGGCCGAAGGCTTCGATTCCGGCGATTACTTGAGCCACGACGCATTTTCCCGCAGGCCCGACGGGCGGTACCGCTGGTGGGGCTGGAACTGCCGGAGGCGGACAATTCGTCGGCGTCGTCGGCGCAGACGGGGCCGGTGTAGTCTCCGTGACCGCTGGAATAACTGGTGGCGGGCAACCGAGGTTTGCGTCGACGGTGATGTTGACGTTCAATCCGGTGCCGGTAGCTGCAGGGACCGTGGTCTGGGTCGGTGGGATGGGTGTGGTCGATGTCGCAGGCGGCGCAGATTCAACCGCTGGGGTTGAGGCCGGAGCCGGGACCGGGCTTGGCGGGCACTCAGGCACCGGCTGGGGCTGCGGCACGGGTGTGGGAGCCTGTGCTGGTGCAGGGGCCGGTGCGGGCGCCGGGGGCTGCGCATCGTGTGCTGGTGTCGTTGGGCCGGGCTCTGGTGCAGGCGCTGGCTTGGGTGCTTCTTGCGCAGGCGGGCGTGCAGGTGGGGCCGGTGGGCACTTCTCCGCGGGCGTGTACTGCTTCGGCGCGGGCGGCTGGGTCTCGCCGGCTGCGTCGCACAGTTGTTGAAGCCCCTCGAAACATTCGCCGATTGTTTTGTTGCGGTCGTCGACGGTGTCCTCGATGGAGAGCAAACCATCGCAGATCGGACCCAGTGCAGCCGAACCTAGCTGAAGTAGAGGGCTGTTCTTCGAAGCGGTGATGATGCCGAGGATCACATCGATGATGTCCTGGCATCCGCGGTCGGCTGTCTCGTCGATCTCTTTGACGGAATCCGCGCACTCGCACGAACGACCGTGAAGATCGTCCAAGGTGTCAGAATGTTCGCTCTGTTCCTTGTCCAGTTTCGCTTCATGGTCTGCGATGCCGATACTGCCCAGCCAATCGGCCGCCCCCGAGATCAGGTCAGCCAACAAAGGTAAGCCAGCGAGAACCCCGAGAATGCCCGGGCCGGTCACGCGGCGGACGGGAGAAGAGCTAGCAGACGGGTTCAACGACCCGACCTGCGCTGGCAAAGCGGACATGTTCATGCCGTTCGTTTTGTCTATCTTCGCGGAGATTGTCAGAACCTTCTCCCCCACGAACGACGCATCCGTGGCAGTCACACCCGGCAGCACAGCCACCTCGCGGGCGATCTCCCCGAGACCTTCCTTCAGCTTCGTGTTAGACATGGCGGCTCAACCCCACAGCAGTGTCATGGTCCACCATGTCCACGTCCGCAGCGAGGCGAAGCATGTCCTCGAACTGGCCGACGCGTGCCTGGAGCCGCCCCACTGTCTGTTCGTGGACGCGTCCCACCGCCGCGGCGATATGTCCGCCCCGCTCGGCAAAACCCTCCCCGAAGATAGCGTGGTCAATATCCGGCTTATCGTTTTGGAGTTGGTTGATCACCTCGTTGTAATGGGTGATTCTCGAATTCAACTGCGCCCGGAATTCCTCCGGATCGACGTACACATGGTCGGCCACGGTCGTCACTTCCCCCGCATGATCGAAGCCGCAAAAAGCGGCAGCCTTCATCTTCCATAGACTTAGACTGCCGCTGGCCCCCGTCCGGTTCCCTAACGGGGCATGATTTTTCTAGACCGCGGCGACCACCGCAGCCAAACGGCCAGCCACCTTGCGGGCATGCTCTTTTTCAGCGGCCTCGACCATAACGCGGAAGAGCTCCTCAGTCCCCGAAGGGCGCAGCAGAACGCGGCCGTGGACGCCCAGCTCGTCCTCGGCATGTGCAATGGCGTCTTTCACTTCTTGTGCATCCAGGATGAGGGACTTGTCCGACACTGGGACATTGATGAGGACCTGCGGCAGGACGGTCATCACGGACGCGAGTTCTTTGAGGGACTTGCCTGTCTCGGCCATACGCTCCATGATGAGCAGACCCGACAGAGTTCCGTCACCGGTGGTTGCACGCGACGGGACCACGATGTGTCCAGACTGCTCGCCACCGAGCGAGTACTCACCCGCGTTCAATTCTTCGAGGACGTACCGATCGCCCACCTTGGTTTCGCGGACATCAATGCCCTCCCGTTGCATGGCGAGCTTCAAGCCGAGGTTACTCATCACAGTCGCCACCAGCGTATTTTCGCGTAACGACGACTTCTCTTTCATCCCCAGCGCCAATATCGCCATGATCTGGTCACCGTCGACCACATTTCCCTCCGCGTCGACGGCCAGGCAACGGTCAGCATCGCCGTCGTGCGCCAACCCCACATCCGCACCGTGTTCCACGACTGCTTTCTGAATCTGGTCGATGTGAGTGGAACCCGCGTTGTCGTTGATGTTGTAAGCATTCGGCTCGTTGAAGATGGGCACGACCTCGGCACCAGCCGCGGCATACGCGGCGGGGGCGATTTTCGACGCAGCGCCGTTGGCACAATCCACCACGACCTTGATGCCGCTCAGCGGCACCGTGACAGATTTTGCGAGGTGATCCAGATAACGCACGTGGGCATCCGAGGACTCCTCAATGATGCGGCCGATTCCTGTGCCGGTCGGACCGCCCTCCTCGAGGCTCGCCATCGCCTGCTCGATCTCGTCCTCCACGGCGTCGGCAAGCTTCTTGCCTCCCGCACTGAAAAACTTGATGCCATTATCCGGCATCGGGTTGTGCGACGCTGAAATCATCACTCCGATATCGGCACCGTAATCGTCGGTGAGATAAGCGAGACCAGGAGTGGGGATCACTCCCACTCGAAGTACATCCACGCCTTTCGACGCCATCCCGGCCGCCATCGCCGCGGCGAGCATCTCTCCCGACACACGCGGGTCGCGCCCGATGATCGCGGTGGGCCTCCGCTGCTCCGAACGCTTATTCTGCGTCAGCACCGTCGCTGCCGCCTGCCCTAGCTTCAGGGCCAGCGGTGCCGTCAGAGCCTCATTGGCAAGTCCACGCACTCCGTCAGTTCCAAAGAGTCGAGTCATGAAAAACAATTATGCCGTAACCGGTGTTTTCTCTGAGAGAGGGTGGCCATCCCGAAAAGCGGAAAGCCGCCGCACCCCAGACAACGGGGAGCGACGGCAAAACCGTGTCGCTGGAGCGACTCTTTAACGCTTGGAGTACTGCGGTGCGCGACGGGCCTTGTGCAAACCAGCCTTCTTGCGCTCCACTGCACGAGCGTCACGGGTGAGGTAACCGGCCTTCTTCAAGGTCGGGCGCTCAGCCGGGTTGTAGACGTTCAGTGCGCGGGCGATAGCCAAGCGGAGAGCACCGGCCTGGCCGGTCGGGCCGCCGCCGCCGATGTTCGCCTTGATGTCAAACTGGCCTTCGCGCTCGAGCAGCGTCAGCGGGGACAGGATGTCCTTCTGGTGCAGCTTGTTCGGGAAGTATTCCTCGAACTCGCGGCCGTTGACCGTGATCTTGCCCTCGCCCTCGACGACGGTCACGCGTGCAATGGCGCGCTTGCGGCGACCGACAGTCTGGATCGGGCCCTCGTGGTAGGCGGGAGCCTCGACGGCATCGTCGTTCGCGTCATCCTCGGTCGCAACAGCGTCACCGATGGTGTAGTTGAACTCCTCGGTAGCGGCCGTAGCTGCGTCGATGTCGGTCTGGGTAGCCTCGACGCCCTCGGTCAGCTCTGCGGTGTTCGTGGTCTCTTCGGAGATGTTGTTCGGCTCGGTCATTACTGCGCCACCTGCTTAAACTCGAAGTTCTCGGGCTTCTGCGACTCGTGCGGGTGCTCGGAGCCGGTGTAAACGTGAAGCTTCTTAATGGACTGACGGGAGAGGCGGTTGTGCGGCATCATGCCCTTCACAGCCTCTTCGATCACGCGGTCCGGACGCTCGTCGAGAGCGCGGCCCAGCGTGATGGACTTCAGGCCACCCGGGTAGCCGGAGTGGCGGTAGCGCATCTCGCGGTCGCGCTTGTTGGACGAAATGTGGACTTTGTCGGCGTTGATGACAATGACGTGGTCGCCGGTGTCGGCGTTCGGCGCGTACTGTGGCTTGTGCTTGCCGCGCAGCAGATCTGCGACGGTGGAAGCGAGCTTGCCCAGCACCACGTCGGTAGCGTCGACGACGTACCACTTGCGGGTAATGTCACCGCTCTTCGGGTGGTAGGTAGACATGTATGACTCCTTGAAGTCTTTATCTAGAGGCTGCCGGCCATGGCGCGTTCGACCTTTCCCTCCCCTGTTCCGGCGGCCGGTAGAGACCCGGTGGGGCGGCCCGGAAGAACTTCCCGTGTTAAACGGGGTTGAGCGTTCTAGCGGTAGGAAAAACACACAGGACATTTACTTTAGAGCACTTCCTGTTCAGACACCAAAACGCCGCCGCGGCACCTTTTGCGCGTTTCGCGCTCGGTTACCTCGGCGGCGTGGAGTTCGGAAGCGCTCGCCAGCCCCAGGCGGCGCTAACCGGTGGGGCGTGGGCCAACTCCGCGTCTGCCCCCGGGATGCGGGTATGTGGTCAAATCAGGCCCACGCGATTGTGTGTCGCGCCAGTTCTTACCCCCAGCTGTTGGCGGCTGCGATGTTGACAGCCTGCATCCGGTTGTTGCCCTCATCGACTGCGCGGCCGATCGTAGTGAGGATTTCGTTGAGCTCCTGCGCTGCGGTGTCCCACTTCAACTGGTGTTCTTGGTAGCGCTGCGCTGCCTCACCTTCCCACGTGGCAACCATCGGCTTGATCTGCGCCTTCAGGTCTTCCAACTGGGCGCCGATGTTGCGGGACGAGGTCTCGATGTCGGCTGCGGCTTCTGCCAGAGAGCCGAATCCGTACTTGATCACTGTCACGGTGTTCTCCCCTTGAGCTTGATGTGAATGAGTGTGTTTGGTGGTGCGGTTTTTCGCTGCTGCAGTAGTGCGGTTGTACGGCTTAGAGCGCCAACCCGCCCGCCGGCGCGATGTTGGCGAAAGCGTCGGAATTGGACGCGTCGACGTCCTCGAAGTTCGAGGCGTTGCTGCGGATATTCGTGGCGATGTCCGCCAGAGCCTCGCTGAGACGGTGCTCCGCGTCGTCAAAGCGAGCCATCAGCCCGTCAAAGCTTGCCTGGGCAGTCCCCTGCCAGTAGTCGCGGGTGGATTGCGCGACATCTTGCAAGCGGTTGAGTTCGGCGTTGACCGAGTCGTTGGTGCTGTCTACGTTGTTCGCCGCGTTGCGCATAACGTCGGCTTCTGTACGGAACTGAGCGTTGCTCATGTTTCCTCCCCCGATGATCGTGTGTGTAAAGAAGTGGACGGGGCACGAGGCGTGAGCCGTTCGTGGCCTTCCACCTTTATTGGACTGTTCTTCACCCGCACCGGTTCCCTCTCCCCCGAATCTTTTTCGGGGTTCTATTCAGGCGGAGTGAAGCGGGCAGAGTCGTTGGCCATGGTGCATGTAGCCGACTGAACGGTGGTAGGTTCCTTTCGGGTGTGGCAACCAATGGATAGCTGCACGTCGCGGTCTGTCCACGTGCTCCACTGCGCGCGAGAACCGTCGGGCAGGTCGTGCGCGTAACGCACGTTTTCATCGCCGCTGTCAATGAGGCGCAACTCGGGATCGGCCTCGATGTCCGCCAATACCTGCCGCATGACCGCGTCCGGAGCTACCCCGTAGAGAGGATCCACCGCCAGTTGAAGCCGAAAATCCGGGTCGGGTCCTGTTGCGCGCCACATGTTCCCGTCCGGTTCTAAGTGGAAGCCGACAGGAAGTTCAACACTCAACCCGTTCTGCTCGAGCGTGACGTTCTCGGGCGCGGGCTGTTCCGGCTCTAGCCCCGGCTGTTCCGGTACGTGAGAGGGAGAGCGCGAACCGTGGGCTTCCAATGGCGTGGTCTGCGAAGGCTGCTCCGCTGCGTCGTGCACGTCGTTGCTGACGCCCCGGCCGGCGACAACCCAGATGGCCACCCCGCACACCGCGGCAACGAGCACCACCACCCCGGCAAGCAGGTAGCTGACGGAACCGAGGCGCCCCGTACGCCGGGTCTCCACCGCTGGCCGGCGCACAGGAATGTGGTTGATTTCCTCCCACTCACTCGTCGCCGGATGCGTTCGGGCAACGGTTTCACGCGATGGGGCGCCAGCCTCTTCCCCGTCCCCTTGACCGCTGCTGGAGGGGTCTTCGCAGGTCAGATCGATACCGTAATCCCCAAACGCGTGGATGATCCGCTGCTGGGTTTCCGCGTCCGCCACGAGGTGCACCGTTGCCTGCTGCGGGTCGTCCCCGAGCACACCTCGAACAAAGGAGACGATCTCGCTCGCGGAAGGCTGGTCGTAGCGGTGAACATTGGACAGTCCGGAAAATACCGTCGCGTCTTCGTCGATCGTGATGGTGAGTAAGGCGTCGAAGCCCTCTCGGGAATCAATTTCCCGGCCGGCGGCATACGCGGTGATCATCGGGTTTCCTCCCGGTTAGGCGATGGCGTGTGGACGTGAGTGGGGGTTTGCGTGCTGTGTGCGATGTGGATGAGTCCGAGCTGCTCGTTGTCGCGGACGAAGATGCCCCGGCCGGGCCGCAAGGTCAGTGGGCGTACCCCGAAGAGCGCACCTTCTTCCTTTGTGCCGGACATGATCACCACATCTGGAAGCTGATCCTTCAGCGCGCTCAGGAAGACTCCGAGCAAGGCCCGACCGGTGCCGCCGAATTTGCGTGCGGCGATAATGTGCAGCCCGACGTCCTGGGCATGCGGGATCAAAGGCAGGAGCGGGCGAAGATGTTCGTCGTCAACGAGTTCGAGATCGTCGATGACCACGTAGATATCCGGACCGGCCCACCAGTTGCGTGCGGCCAGCTGTTCGGCGGTGACGTCGGGGCCGGGCAAGCGGCTGGTCAAGGTAGCCGCGGTATCTGAGAGAGCAGTTTTCGCGGAATCGGCCGAGCCACCATAGGCGGCCACCATCGGATGGTCCGCTGAGCTCAAATGCGTGCGCCGCGGGTCGATGATCACAATGCGGGCCTGTTCACGCGGCATACGTGATAGTTCAGAAATAACCGTGCTGATGAGAGTCGATTTACCCGCTCCAGATGCGCCGATGGCCAGCAGATGTTGGCGGTCGAATGTGACCGGATCAATATCGCGTCCGCCGATGCCGAGCAGAACCCGGCTGCGCCGCTCTTCCGGCACAACTAGATCATCGGCGGCAATGCTGTCTGGCAGGACCTTCAACGCCGGAACTGGTGTCTGACCGGCTGCTTGGGCCGCGATGTGCGCAATGTCTTCTTTCGCGGTCGCGGCGATGAGCATGCTCTTGCCGCCGGCGATGATGCCTCGGCCCGGTGCGGACGGCAGTTTCTCCTGCACTTTCCGCCCCAGCAACGAGTCCATCGGCTCCGTGAGCTTCAGTTCCAGGCGGGTGCCAATGAGATCGCGGACGTTCGGCCGGATAGAGTTCCACCGCTGAGTCGTGACAATGAGGTGCACCCCGGCCGCTGGCCCCTCAGCCGCGATCGTCGTCAGCGCATCTTTGAGATCCTCCAGCTTCGAGTCGGGCGCGGTCAGCGCGTGCCAGCCGTCGACGACCAGTACGGTCCGCGCGGGAGACGCACGCCGCTTATCGACGATCCCCAGCACCTCATCCACCACCCTTCTCACCCTCTCTTCGTCGCTACGCGCCGCCACTCCCGCGACATGCGGCAGGGACTCGAGCACTCCCGAATCGCCGCCGCCGGCATCAATGACGTAGAAACCGAGCTGATCGGTGGAGTGCGTTGCAGCAAGTGACGCGACGATCGTCCGCACCGCCATCGATTTGCCGGTCTGCGGCCCGCCCGCCAGAGCCACGTGCCCGCCGGCTGCACCGAGGTCGATGAGGAGGGGATGCTGGCCCTGGTGATACGGGTCGTCGATAAGCCCGATGCTCGCCTTCAGCTCCCCTGCGACCTCGCACACGGCGGGCAGGTCCACCTGGGCTGGAAGCGGCGGAAGCCAGACGGTGTGCGCCTGCTGCCCGCGTGCTGCCGCTGTCTCCTTCGCGGCGCTCACGATTTCCGCGAGCAACGTGGTGCTCGGGTCGGGAATGCTCGCCGCCGCTGGTTCGTCGACGTCGTCCCACCCCTCGAACAGACGCACTTGCTGTGTGTCACCCGGGCTGCGCGTGTCCACCGGCCTCATCAACGGCCCCGAAACATACGACGCTTTAAAACGCGTCAGCTCCGTCGACGCTGTCCTGATATAGCCCACGCCGGGATCGGCGGGCAACTCGTACGCATCAGGCACACCGAGAACCTGGCGGGACTCCACCGCGGAAAAAGTACGTAAACCGATCCGGTACGACAAGTGGGAGTCGAGACCGCGCAATTTCCCCTCCTCCAATCGCTGCGATGCGAGGAGCAGGTGCACGCCCAGCGACCTACCCAATCGGCCGACCGCCACAAACAAATCCGCGAAATTCGGATACTGGCCGAGCAGCTCAGAGAATTCATCGACAACGATGAGCAGCGACGGCAGCGGATCCAGATCCGGGCGCGTGCTCGTGCGTGCGTCGTTGTACTCGGTGACGTTGGCGAAATTGCCCGCCGCCCGCAACAACTCCTGGCGGCGGTTCATCTCTCCCGAAATGGCGTCGTACATGCGCTCCACCAGAATCGCTTCGTCCTCGAGGTTCGTGATCACTGCGGAGGTGTGCGGCAACCCCTGGCACCCCAAGAACGTCGCGCCGCCTTTGAAGTCGACGAGAACTAGGTTGAGCTCGTCCGGCGAATGCGTCGCGGCGAGCGCGACAACGAGCGTGCGCAAGAGCTCCGACTTGCCCGATCCTGTCGCCCCGATGCACAGCCCGTGCGGGCCCATACCGCCGTGCGCGGATTCCTTCAGATCCAAATAGACGGCAGCGCCGTCGGGATCGGTGCCGATCGGGACGGTGAGCCGCTGGCGGCTGTTGTCCCGCCCCGGCCACATGGTGGGACCGGGAAGGTGCTCAATGTCCTCTATCCCCAACAAATCAAGCAAGCCACCCCCACGGGCATTGGCGGCGGTGTGAGCGGGTCTGCGGTAAAACGCCAGATTGCGGAAGATGTATTCGGCTGCTCCCGCTCTGAACTCATCGGCCGTGCCAAGACGCTCCACCCCGGACGTGGTCACAGCATCAATTGCCTCCCCGCAGGTCAAATGCAGCGCTTCTTCGTGCACAAACGTGTCTGCCTCGTCACTGACCGTAATGAGGCAATCATGGTCGCTGTACGTCATCGCCTCCGGAGTGCCCGCGTCCACGACCGCGACGACGAAATCAGCCCGCGAGGGAGTGCGCGTGTGCGGCAGCCACTTCGCGGATTCAAGGCCAGCCGCATTGATGTCGAGTCCCACTGTTTCCGGCCCGTGAAAAAACGCCAACTGCGCCACGATCGATCGCGCGATGTCGCGTGCCCCCGAGCCCGCCAGAGTGAGCAGAGGAAACGCCTCGAGCTGGATCACAATGGGCATGCGCGGCACCACGCTCACCGCGGCGACGGTGCGGCGCAGACTCACAGCGCACACCGGATCGAGATCCTCCGGGGAGCCCGGATCAGCCACCTCAACAGGTGTGCACAAAGATGACTTTCCCGTCCCCACACGCACCTCGAACGCCCGCGCATGCTCCGCAGCGCGCTCCCACACGCGCTCTGCGCCGACAGCATTCACCAGATGTTCCGGGTGCGGGTGAAAGAACTCCACGTGTTCGCGCTGCTGCACCGCATTGGACCGGGCGCGCTCAGCCAAGGCGTCCAAATGACGCAGATACACCCGACGCGATTCGTCGATATCACCAGCCTTCTCAGGCGGGTTGAGGGTGGTCAGCAGACCCATGATCATCATCAGCGGAAATAACATCATCAGCGGACTGATGCCGCGCCCACTCAAAGCGAAAATGGCCACCATTGCGCCGATTGCCGCAACCATCACCACGGGCATGATGATGCGGATCAGCGGTTCCGGCGACTTCCGCACCGCCTGCGGCACACTTTCCGCGTCCAATTTCCCCGTGGGCAGCGGCGGCGCCTCATCCGCTACGGTCCCTGCGGCGGCAGGTGCCTGAATCGGGTCGTTGTCGAGCCCCAGCATGGAAAATTCCCCCCTCTAGTCACGTTCCCTGCACGGTCCGCCAACACGACAGCTGACAAGACAAAAGCCCCCCGGCTTTCCTGCCTCTCCCCGTGCGGCAGTGGTGCCGGTTTTGAAGCATAGGCAAGAACAGCGGGTCGCGGGAGTAGAAAACGGTGCTGAGGGCAGCGTTGTCCACTGAAGTAGACATTCGCGGCTCCCGTCGCACCGGTGGAGAATGCACACTGGCATCACAACAGCCGTTATGAATCTGGGGGGAATCATGGTCGCTGCGTCGACCCGCCATGTTGTCAGGGTGTCCGTGCGCATCAGCGCGGCGCCGTTCTACCGTTCCGTCGACGTGAGTTTGCCAACGACGTCCACGTTCAGCGACGTCCTGCCCGAACTGGCGCGGTTGATCGAGCTGCCGGAAACCGGTCGTCCGTGGGAATTCGCCACCGCGGCAGGAGCGCCGTTAGACCCGCATGTTCCGCTGCACAACATGCGGCTTCGGGACGGCCAGGTGCTCTCGTTGCGTCCCCTGGAACCGGTGGATCCGCCGGTTGTACGCGATGCGGCGGAGTCCCTTGCCGCCACGGCTGCAAAATCGGCGCAATCCGGCATCGATGTCGCTGCGACATTGGCGGGGACGTCAGCGGCTGGGCTGCTCACTGCGGCACTGGCAGGGCCACTCGCCGGAACAGCCGTGGCAGCGCTCATCCTGCTCGTCGTGGGCGCGGCTGCCCGGTCACGCGTCGTTTTCCCTGCCGGAGCGGTGAGCTCCGGTGCTGTGTGTGGGGCGTGGGTGGCTGGCCCAAGCTCCGAAGCCGGACCGGCTGCAACTGATCTCGCCTTTGGCACGATTACCGGTGCTGTCGTCGCGGTGGCATTGGCGGGCGGCGGTGCAGTGCTGGGTCTTTCTGGGCCGCGCGTCACCTCAGCAATCGCCACCGGTGCTGTTGTTCTATTCACCGGTGCCCTCGCCGTGTGGATGCCCGTTCCGACGGCGCCGGCGGCGGCTGTTGTGCTGGCAGGCATCGCCGGAGTGATGTTAACGCCGTCCGTGGCCACGCGTGCCGCTGGTCTGCGCATTCCGCGTGTGCCCACTGCGGGTCAGGAATTCGGCATTGCGGACGATTACCAGGAGGACGTGGACGAGCGGTCTGCGGCGGCACGCGCCGTCACAGCCGGTATCAGCATAGCTGTCGCTGTGTGCACGGTGCCCGCCCTCGTGGCGCTCGCACGAACGGGCGGCGGATGGGTATTCGCCCTGTGTATGTGCACAAGCGGGGCACTGCTCATCCACGCCGCGCGCCACCACGACACGGCCCCGCGGCTCAGCCTTGGAAGCACAGCTGTGATCGCGCTGACCTGTGGAATCGCCGCCATCGCGGCCAGCGCCCGAACGGGAAACGCGCACCCAGCGTTATTGATCGTAGCTGGGATCGCCGCGCTCGCCGCAGCCACCGCAGTCTTGTGGGCCTCACACGTGCCGGACCTCGAGCCGACCACCCTGGTGTGGCTCGAGCGCGCTGAAGCCGCCGCGATCATCGCTGTGATCCCGCTCGCCGTGAAACTCACCGGCATCTTCGATCTGATCCGGGGGCTCTAAACATGCGCAGCACGCCATTCCGCCTGTCGACACAACTGGCCTCCCTCCCTATCCTCATCCCTGCCCTCGTCCCTACTCTTCTTCCTCTCTTGTGCTTCCCATCAGCTGCTCACGCCCAAGACGTAGCGTGCGCTGTCGGAGCTCCCACGGGGGATGCCGATCCGGAGCCTGAGAACACCGCCGAGGCAGCAGAGCTTCGGGGACTCGCAACTGGAGCCGGGGTGAAAGTCGCGGTGATCGACACCGGTGTCACCCGGCACCCCCAACTTGACCAGCTGGTCGGAGGCGCCGATTTTGTCACGCCAGACGCACCGGAACCCTTCAAGGACTGCGACGCACACGGCACCGTCGTCGCCGGCATCATCGCGGGAGCTGACGCGGGCATCGCTCCTGATGCGGAGATCATGTCCATCCGGCAGTCGTCCGGCCACTACCGCTCGTCGTCCTCCATGCCACAAGGTGGCGGGGAAACACCGGGTGCCGGAGACTTGGAGACCCTCACCCGGTCGATCCACAACGCTCTGGACGAGAAGGCGGGAATTATCAACATCTCCGTGGTGTCGTGTGTTGAACCGGCTCTAGCACCGCGCGTGGACACCCGGGGCATCGAAGGGGCACTCCAGCGCGCCGAACGTGACGGAGCCGTAGTCGTGGCAGCAGCCGGCAATGTCTCGCACGAGTGCCCGGCCGGCTCGACGGTGTATCCTGCCCACTTCGCCACAGTTCTCACCGTCGGCGCGAGATCCGATTCGCACACCATCGCAGACTATTCCCTACCTGTGCCCGAAGGAAAAGGTCTAGTCACTGCGCCAGGAACGATCGGCAGGGCACTCGCGCCGAGCGCACCGGGGTGGTCTGCGGGCAAGGCCGGTGAGCGCGGCGTTGTCGAGCCGTTCACCGGGACGAGCTTCGCCGCTCCGGTGGTCAGCGGCACCGCCGCCCTGCTGCGCCAACGCTATCCACATGCGTCCCCGGCGCAGATCCGGGGAATGATCGTCGCGTCCGCGGAACCGCACGGCGGCGCCGTCGACCCGCTGCGTGCTGTCACCTACCTCGAACGGGAACTTTCCGCCAGCCCAGACCCGCTGCGGGTTGTTCCGGTGGAGACCGTTGCGTCGGCAGCGCCTGCACGCGGCGGTTTTGCAGTCGCTTGTGTCGTTCTCGCCGCCGTGATCGCGTTCGCTGCGGGAGCGCTCCACTCCGCCTTCCGCAACGCCCGTCGTTCGCAGCCGAACCCCGTCGTACGCCCGGGGCAGTAAGTCGCAGTTAGTACGTCGCGGTCAGCGCTGCGTCGCGGGTGAGTTCCGGCCCTTCCGGAAGGAGACTGATGATGCTCCATGGAGCGCTGTCCACCCGGGCAGCGCCGACAATGTTGAGGGTCTCCTTTTCTTCTGCCACGTGGCGCTGACCCGAGGCGGACACCACGTGGTAGCCCGAACCGGTGTCCACTCCGACGGCGCCCGCGGCAAGACCGGCAAAATGCGTGGCCGGGCTATCACCGGACAATTCCACCGCGCCTGTAGTGAGTGCGCCTGACCCCGCATTCACGACTGCAACTGCGCCGGTCTCGTTGACACAAACCGCCTTTCCGTCTGGCTCGACCCACTCCGGTGCCTCCTCCGGGATATTGATGTCCAGGGGAACCTGCGCATCCGGATAGGCCGCGATCTCGGAAGGTGAGGTGGTGGACGTGGGAGCTGCGGTGTCGATCAACACCTGCTTCTGCAGCGGGGTAACCGGTTGAATACCACCATGCTGCGTCACCGCCCAGGCGTCACCGGATCCCTCGGTAAGAAGGAGACGCGGCAGCGGATCCGGCACGCTGACCGGCGGCAGTTCCCTTATCGCGGAGAGAACTGGGGCGCTGACCTGGGCGCGTGCAACGCTCGCATCCACACCCAGCGCACGGCGGATGATTCGGCCCCGGGCATTGTCTGCTGGCGGCAATTTCGCGCGGCCGTGCTGAGTCAATAGCCACTCGTCCTCTCCCTGCGCTACGACGAGAGCCCGCCCCTGCCCAAGTTCCGCCAGAGGCTCTCCTGCGATGACAGTGACGCGCTCCTTCCCGTCCTGGCACGCCGACCACGCCACATCCTTCGCATCGCCCGGGGCGAACATCGCAGGTGCAGTGTCAATGCCCAACGGAACTCCGCGGGGCATCTCCGCCAACCTCTCCTCACCGACGCGCTGCGCGTCCTCCGGGCTGCCCGCGATCAAACGAGCCGAGGTCAGATTCGTCACCGGGTGGACCGTCTCGCCGACCCTCACGTACATCGCCCCATCGCCGGCACGCAGAATCGCAGCTGCACCCGGATCCGGATTCGGCCGGAGCCATGCAAACAGACCCGACCCTGCCGCGATCAATGCGACCGCCACTACACCGAAGATCGCGGACCGCCGGCGCGCCGCCAACGGGTCGTGGATCATCCGGATATCGCCGTAGATGAGACCGTGCTCCACCCGCCGCCGCATGAAGCGGTGCCCCGACACCTGCGAACGTGTTGTGGGCAAAAGCCGCCGCGCAGCCGTCGTCTCCTCCGGTGCGGTGTGAATGTGTTGAGCCACGTGGCCGACCCCCCCGTCGATAAGCAATGGCGTACTCACGCCACGCTAAGCGCGACTGACGGGCCCCTCAACCGGCGATTGCGCACCACAGTGCGCATTCGGCCTACTCGTCGGCGATCAATGTCTCCGACACGGGGCGCAACTCCGGCAGCTGCGTGGACTCGCCGTTGTCCACGGCATCGCGCTGGAGTTCTGCGAGCTCGTCCTCGGTGAACTGCTCGTTCACGGCGAAGATAGTCACTAGACCTCGCTGGTAGACGGGGGTGACACCGGGAGTGGTCCAGAGTGCTTTATCCACCTGCCAATTCTTCGGGCCCGCCCAGAAGGTGTTTCCGGAGGAGACAATGAAGCGCACCCCGAGGTCTTCGGCGGCTTTATCCGCGGGTGTAGATCTGCCAGGGCGGCCGCGCTCTCCGGCGCCGAGCTGACCGGAACGGTCCGTGAGAATCGCCGAATCAGTACCCAGACCACCCGAAGGCCACAGGTAGTGGCGGGCGACGGTGGGGACTCCATAAATGCCGTAGGCCCAGGAATAACCGTCGGTGGACTCACCCATGACCAAGCCCTCCTTCGCCTCCGGCCGGGACGCGAGCCATGCGTAAGCCTTTAACTGGTCGTCGTCGACCATGCGGTCATCCATACGGGAAGCAGTGAAGGACGACTCAGCCCCGTCCGCTGCGACTGTGGAGGCCCACGCGCCGATCCCCCACCCAGCGAGCGCGGCCAGCGCGGCGGAAACAACGGAGGAACCCCATATCCACGGGCGGGTGCCGTACCGCGCAGCGACGGGAGCCAGCGCGATCACCCGAATGATCACTGCCACACCGATTGCCGCGGCAGCCACCACAGTCAACGCCACGACCGTAATGATGCGGTGCGCCGAGTTATAGTGCGGTGCCACCAACAGGCTCAACAGAGGTTCCCACATGCCTTCGAAGGGATGCAGAGCATGCGCTGTGGCGGTGACCGTGATCCCGTAGAAAGCCGGTGCCCACACCTGGCCGCGCCACACGATCATTGCCAGTGCACCGAAACCGGCGAGCCACAGCAGCACAGTCGGATCGAAATCGGGGAAGAACTCGTCGACGTGGCGGGTGCTCATCATGAACGCTTTCTCCCACGCCTCGGCCAGCGTGTCGTCTTCGCGAGCGTTCCAGGCGTTCACTTCCTCCGCCTGCGTTCGCCCAGCCAGAAGTTGCGGAAGGAACGCGACAGTGGCACCCAACGCCGGAATGGCCAACCACAGCACGTCCCCCACCCGGGAACGGTCCGGCCGCCACAGCAGGTAAGTCAGCCAGTACAGCAGCACTGCGAGCACCACCACCAGCACCGCAGACGGGTGCACCTGCATCATCCCCAAGAACGCGAACAGCGTGGGCAGCGCCAGCACCCGGTACCGGGGAACGTGCATGAACAGCGCAATGACCAACCCCGACAGACCAATAGACACGATATACGGCCGCATGCCCACGTAGTCCGGGATCCACACCAACACCGGCGAGGCGTACACCGCAATCCCCGCCAGCCCGGCGGCGATCTCAGCGACCATACCGTGGCCGCGCGCAATCGCCCACGCAAGACCAGCAGCGCCAGCGGTCAGCGCAAGGCTCGGCAGAACTATCGACGCCACATTCACCGCCTCCACCGGCTCCAATCCCCCCGCCTGCGCGAAAAGGGCTGTCGCGGCGTGAAGAGCCGACGGATAGAACAAATCGACGTGCGTTTCTGGGCTCTGCAGCTCGCCCATCCGGGTGGGTGAAGCGATGCCCTCCTCGATGATGAAGCGAACGGCGTTCACGTGCCATTGAATGTCCCAGCCCTGCACAATGTTATTCAGCTGGCCCGGCACTTTCGACTGCAGCTCGAGCTGTTTCGCGATGAGCATCCACGTCCCGACAGCCACTCCGGCGCCCGGCAGCACCCACGACGGGTCGGCGATGCTCCCGCGCCGCCAGTCCCCCGGCCACAACGCGCGGAGCCACGTGTCCGCTCCGCGGCGTTTGGCACGTCGCGCGAAGGCGTAGCGCCACCCTCCGGCCACGCACAACATGAGCAGCGAGAAGACGATGAAAGAGGGCCACCCGAAACCGATCCCCATTGCACCGTACATCCAGCTACCCAGGCCCACGATGCCGAATGTGGCGGGCAGCGCCGCTGCAGCGGCAGCAGGCAGCTTCGCCCCCGCCACCCAGGAGAAGATCAATCCCGGCAACGTGAACACAGCGATGGCCAACCAAACGGCACCGACTGCGTCCATGTGTCCTACCTCCGAGGAGATCGATCGGGCAATTCCTGCCCCAGCAGTCTATTCCGTCGGATGCCCAGTTACGGTGTGCACCTCCGAAGCATCCCGCCGCTGCGCCGTGTGGGCCGCGCGAACTGCGAGTTCACTATCCTCCGGATAGTCCACACCCATCAGGGTCAGCCCATGCGCGGGAGCCAGACGCACTTTAGGCGAGCGTTCCCGTTCCCCCAACAGTCCCACGGCCCAGTCCGCATCCCGCTTGCCCGAGCCCACGTCAAGGCTCGTGGACACCAGCGCGCGGACCATGTGCCAGCAAAAAGCGTCGGCCACGATGACCGCCTCATACAATTCCGGTTCCTCGGCCGTGGACACGTCACACCATTCAAACGCCTTGATCTCCCGGATCGTCGTTGCGAATGGCCGCGCTTTACAAAAGGCCGCGAAGTCGTGCAGCCCCACTAGCGTGTTCGCGAACTCTTGCACGGCATCAAGCTCCACTTTTTTCGGCCACACGGCGGTGTCTCGCACACGCGTGGGCAGCGCACCCCCAGCCGCCGTTGTCACCCGGTAACGGTAGGTGCGCGTCAAAGCGGAGAACCTCGCGTCAAAACCCGGGGGCGCGAACGCGACAGCAGAAACGCGCACGTCGGGTTCAAGTATTTTCGCTAATCGACGCACCAACCTACCCGGATCCCCCTCAATCGAACGCTGATCCAACGCCGCCGCCGGAATGTCCGCGTGCGCCACCTGGCCCGACGCATGCACGCCAGCATCCGTTCGCCCGGCGACCGTTAATTCCACCGGGTACCGCAGGATTAGGCACAGAGCGTCCTCGAGCTCCCCCTGCACGGTCCGCAGCTCTTCCCCACCCGCCGGTTTCTGCCGCGCCCAGCCGTGAAAATCGGTTCCGTCATACGCGACATCGAAACGCAGCCGGACCATGTCTCCCGCGCTCCCTGAGCTCCCCGCCCCCTCTGCAGCCGAGCCAGCCGAGCCCGCTTCACCGGAATCCGTACCCATGCCCCAAGAATAAATGGTGCCACTAGATGTGTCTGAAACGCCTCCGGAAACCTGCAGGTCACATGTTTCGCATATGACCTATGTGCTTCCAACTTCACCACGCATCTAGTGGGGTCCGCTGCAATGAACAGAAAAACACCCGCTCCCCGGGAAGGGAACGGGCGTTTTACGCTAAAGGCTGGAAGTTCTTACTTCTCGTCTTCGGCGGTTTCCTGGACCTCGGGAGCCTCAGCAGTGTCGTCGGCGACGGCGGAGTCGTTGGACTCGGCATCAACCGGAGCTTCGGTCTCAGCCGGGGTAGCCTCGACCTTCTCCTCGGCCTCCGCAGCCTCAGCCTCAGCGGCCTTCTGCTGGGACGCAGCAGCGCGGGCAGCGCGGGTCGCCTCGGAAGTCACGGTCTCCTCGAGAACGAGGGAGATGTTGGCCATCGGCGCGTTGTCGCCCTTACGGTTCTCGACCTTGATGGTACGGGTGTAGCCACCTGCACGGTTCTCGAATTTCGGAGCGAGCTCGTTGAACAGGTACGAAACGACATCCTTGTTCGGGATGTCCTTAGCCACTGCGCGGCGGTCGGCGACCGAACCGGACTTAGCCTTGGTGATCAGCTTCTCTGCGTACGGACGCAGCACCTTGGCCTTGGCCTCGGTGGTGGTGATGGCGCCGTTCACGAACAGTTGGCTGGCCAGGTTAGACAGAATGTGCTTCTGGTGGCTAGCCGAACCGCCGAGACGCGGGCCCTTCTTCGGGGTAGGCATTGTTTACTCCTCGTGTTGTTTCGCGGACTCTACGGAACTGCCGGGTGGCGGCTAGTTCGACGAGACCGGGGAAACGGTGTTCATTGAAACGTCAGTGTCAGTGCGCGTTGTTTACTCGGCGTCATCCATGCCGCTGTCGACAAAGTCGCCGGTCTCAGCGTCGTAGCCCTCGATCTGGGTGGGATCGAAGTCCTCCGGAGCGTCCTTGAGGGTCAGCCCCAGCGAAGCCAGCTTGATCTTGACCTCGTTGATGGACTTCTGACCGAAGTTGCGGATGTCCAGCAGGTCAGACTCGGTGCACTCGGCAAGTTCACCGACCGTGTGGATTTCCTGGCGCTTCAGGCAGTTGTAGGAACGCACGGAGAAGTTCAGGTCCTCAATCGGCATGTTGTACGCGGCGATGTACTCCGTCTCCTGCGGGGACGGGCCGATCTCGATGCCCTCGGCTGCGGTGTTCAGCTCGCGTGCGAGGCCGAACAGTTCAACGAGGGTGGAGCCGGCGGACGCGAGGGCGTCGCGGGCGGACATGGAGTTCTTGGTCTCCACATCGATGATCAGCTTGTCAAAGTCGGTACGCTGCTCAACACGGGTCGCCTCAACCTTGTAAGAGACCTTCAGCACCGGCGAGTAGATCTGGTCGACCGGGATACGGCCGATCTCGCCGCCGGAGTTGGTCATGGCCGGAACATAGCCGCGGCCGCGCTCGACAACGAGCTCCATCTCCAGGCGCGCCTGCTCGTTGAGCGAAGCGATGTGCAGGTCCGGGTTGTGCACGGTGACATCGGCCGGCAGATCGATGTCTGCGGCCGTGATGTCGCCCGGGCCTTCCTTGGACAGGTACATGACCACCGGCTCGTCAGAGTCGGAGGACAGAACCAAGTTCTTCACGTTGAGGATGATCTCAGAGACGTTCTCCTTCACACCGTTGATCGTGGTGAACTCGTGGAGCACACCGTCGATCTTGATGGAGGTCACGGCTGCGCCCGGGATGGACGACAGCAACGTGCGGCGAAGAGAGTTACCAAGGGTGTAACCGAAACCGGGCTCGAGCGGCTCGATGACGAACTTCGAGCGGTTGGTGTCGATGTATTCCTCGGTGAGCTGAGGACGCTGTGAGATGAGCATGGACTTCTCCTTTTCCGGCGACCGCTATTTGACGCCGTAGAGGGTGCCGGTGGTTGAGCCGCCGACACGGATGACAGTTGAAGGATGCGTCGATAAGCAATTGCTTTTCGACGCCCCGAAGCACCGCAATGCGCGGAACTTCGATGTTACTTCGAGTAAAGCTCGACGATGAGCTGCTCCTGCAGCGGAACGTCGATCTGAGCGCGCTCGGGCAGCTGGTGCACGAGGATGCGCAGGGTGTCTGGAACGACCTGGAGCCACGCCGGGACGACGGAGTCGACCAGCGCGTCCTGAGCCTCTTCGAACCAAAGCATGTTGCGGGACTTGTCACGCACATCAATGATGTCGTACTGGGTCACGCGGTGGGACGGCACGTTGGTCTTCTTGCCGTTGACCGTGAAGTGGCCGTGGGAGACCAGCTGACGTGCCTGACGGCGAGTACGTGCCAGGCCGGCGCGGTACACAACGTTGTCCAGGCGGGACTCCAGCAGAACCAGCAGGTTGTCGCCGGTCTTGCCCGGGAGGCGGTTCGCCTCCTCGTAGTAGCGGCGGAACTGCTTCTCCATCACACCGTAGGTGTAACGGGCCTTCTGCTTCTCCTGGAGCTGCAGCAGGTACTCAGATTCCTTGACGCGGGCGCGGCCAGCCTGCCCCGGAGGGTAGGGACGGCGCTCGAATGACATGTCGCCGCCGACAAGGTCGACACGCAGGCGGCGAGACTTACGGGTAGCAGGGCCGGTATAACGAGCCATGGTTTATTACCTCTTTTCCTTATCTCACCAGTTAAACGCGACGACGCTTCGGCGGACGACAACCATTGAACGGCTGCGGCGTCACGTCGGAGATCGAGGACACCTCCAGGCCAGCGGCCTGGATGGAACGGATTGCGGTCTCACGGCCGGAGCCCGGACCCTTGACAAAGACGTCGACCTTCTTCATACCGTGGTCCATTGCCTTGCGGGCAGCGTTCTCGGCAGCCATCTGAGCGGCGAACGGGGTGGACTTGCGGGAACCCTTGAAGCCGACGTGGCCGGAGGATGCCCAGGAGATCACAGCGCCGTTCGGGTCCGTGATGGACACGATGGTGTTGTTAAAGGTGGACTTGATGTACGCGTGGCCTGCGGCCACATTCTTCTTGGCTACGCGGCGACCGGAGCGGCGCGCAGCAGCGGAGCGAGTCTTCGGTGGCATAGGTTACTTCTTCTTTCCTGCGATGGTCTTCTTCGGTCCCTTGCGGGTACGCGCGTTGGTCTTGGTGCGCTGGCCGCGGACCGGCAGTCCGCGACGGTGACGCAGGCCCTGGTAGGAGCCGATTTCGATCTTGCGGCGGATGTCAGCCTGGACCTCGCGGCGGAGGTCACCCTCGACCTTCCACGAGTTCTCAATGACATCACGAAGAGCGGCGACCTGATCATCGGTCAGGTTGTCGGTGCGCAGGTCAGGAGAGATGCCCGTCTTCTCGAGCAGCTCCTTGGAACGGGCAGGGCCGATTCCATAGATGTAGGTAAGTGCGACCTCCATGCGCTTGTTGCGCGGCAGGTCGACACCAGCTAGACGTGCCATGTGGTACGTGCCTTTCAGGTTGTTTCGGTGGTTTTCTCCCCACTCGTCCACGCCACGCGGCACTTGTGTCCGGACCGTCCCGGACGATTGGGCCGTGGTTCACGTGGCTCCAGCCACCGCAGCCGGAGGTTGCATGGACCGGCGTCACGCTCGACGCGCAACGTCACAGTCTGTGAGAAAGGAGGCTTCTGTCAGTGCGACTGACTCGTAGCCGTCTACTACTTGTAGCGGTAAACGATACGTCCGCGCTCCAAGTCGTACGGGGAGAGCTCCACGACGACTCGGTCCTCGGGGAGGATGCGGATGTAGTGCTGGCGCATCTTGCCGCTAATGTGCGCGAGAACTTCGTGCCCGTTGTCCAGTTCGACACGGAACATTGCGTTCTTCAAGGGCTCAATAATGCGGCCCTCGACCTCGATTGCGCCTTCTTTAGCCATACACTCCGCTTTCCCGGCACCGCGAGAAAACCGCTGGTGCCTGACGTATTTGAGTCAATTGCTTGTAGCGTGCTGGGATTTTCCCGCACACCACCAGACCACTGTAGCCCTCTACCTGCGGTAAAGCAAAATCCTCCCAAGCTCAAAAGTATAGGCTCGGGAGGATGAGGCCGCTGGGTCGGACGCGTGCTAGAAAACGTGAACCTGGTCGCCGACGTTCAGGGAATTGAAGTACGTCTCAGCATCAGCGCGGTACATACGAATGCAACCTGCGGACTTGATAGACGGGTCACCCTGGTGGAACGCAATTCCGTTGTGGGTGAAATAAGTGGCGTACGGCATTGGGGCGTTGTTGAACTCGTATGAGATCTCGTCCTTGACCTTACGGTTTACATAGTGGAATCCCTTCGGGGTCTCCTGTCCCGGCTTGCCAGAGGCCATCCGCACTGGGCCGTAAGTAATCTTGCCGTCGCGCTGCAGCCACGTGCGCTGGTTCTTCAAGTCGACACATGCACGCGCACTCGGAGCACAACCTGTCGGCTGGGCGTTCGGTTTGGCGGCCGGTTTCGGAGCGGGTTTCGGTGCCGGCTTGGGAGCGGGCTCCGGCTTCGGTTTCGGGGTGCGCTCGGCGATCAGGCCCGGCGCCATGGCTTCGACGATGCCATCGATACCGTCGTGAAGCTGCTTTTCCAGTGCCTTGTTACCGCGCGAGATCGCGGTAGCCTGGGCGCGAAGCGCGTTGCGGGCGTCCCACACCGCGTTGCGAGCGTTGGTGGTGACCTGCATCGACGCAGCCTGGAGGCTCTTTTCCGCCTGCTGCAGGAACGGGGAATTGCTGGACGCTGCCGGGGCAGGGATCGCTGGAGCGGCCTCTGCGATAGCCGGGGTCATCACGAGAGCGGCTGCAATACCAGCGCTCCCGACTAGCGAGCCCGCTCGGCGAACAAAACGGGAACGAGTGGTCTGGCGTGCGTTACGCGGAGAGTACGACATGCTGGGAAGTATACTGCCTCGTTGGCAAAAACTGTGATTACTGACTGAACTCCCTTGTTTCATGCCGCTCGAGGGGTGAGGATTCGGGGACCAATCTCCGTCGCAGCCACGGTGTGTTCCCAGTGCGCGGCGGGCGCTCTATCCGCTGTGACCACTGTCCAGTCGTCATCGAGGACATCCGAATCGGTCTCGCCGCCCAGAATCAGCATCGGCTCGATAGCCAGCACGGATCCCGCTGCGATGAGCGGGCCGCGGCCGGGACGGCCTTCATTATGCAAGTAAGGATCCTCATGCATTTCGCGGCCGATACCGTGGCCACCGTAGCCGTCAAGGATGCCGAGCTTCACGCCGAAATCCGTCTCCGCCCGGCGAGTCGCCGTTTCAAGGGCATAGGAGACATCGGAGAGCCGGTTACCTGGCACCATTGCTTGCAATCCTTCGAGCAAGACTTGGCGGGTCGCCCGATTCAGCTTATCGACGTCGTCCGCTAGCACCCCCACCCCGAAACTCCAAGCAGAGTCGCCCACCCAGCCGTCAAGGGTAGCGCCGCAGTCAATGGACACGAGATCGCCCTCTGCGAGAACAATGTCAGCGCTTGGGATTCCGTGAACCACGACTTCATTCACCGATGCGCAAATGGAGCCGGGAAAGCCGTTGTACCCCTTGAAGGTCGGCACTGCCCCGTGATCGCGGATCACGGTTTCGGCGACACGGTCCAGCTCAGCGGTAGAGACTCCGGGAGCAGCCGCTTCACGTACCTCGCGAAGCGCAATGCCGGCGATACGGCCAGCCGCTTCCATCGCGTCGAGCTCGCCCGGTGACTTTGCCGGGATGGATTTCTTGCGGCCGAACAGCATGCGAGAACCTTTAGAGTGTCGTATCCGTTAGCGCTGAAGGCGCTCCATTGCGCGAGCGTTGACCTCGTCGACGTCGCCCTCGGCGACGATGTTGATGATCGCGTCGCCGTAGTGGTCGATCAGCGGAGCAGTCTCGTTGCGGTACACCTGCAGTCGCGTACGGATCGTGTCCTCGTTGTCGTCCGCGCGACCGCGTGCGAGCATGCGCTCCACGACAACATCCTCGTCGACCTGGAAGTTCAGGACACCATCAAGTTCTTGGCCGTTGCGCGACAGAAGCTCTTCGAGGATCTCCGCCTGTTCAACAGTGCGCGGGAAGCCGTCGAGAAGCCAGCCGTTCCGTGCGTCATCCTCGTTGAGGCGCTCCTCCACCATGCGTGCGGTGACATCGGTGGGAACAAGCTTGCCCGCGTCGATGTACTCCTTGGCTTCTTTGCCCAGCGGAGTGCCTTCACCGATGTTTGCGCGGAACAGATCGCCCGTGGAGATGTGCGGAATGTTCAGCTTCTCAGAAAGAATCGCTGCCTGGGTGCCTTTGCCGGCACCGGGAGGGCCGAGGAGAACGAGACGCATTATTTCAACAGTCCTTCGTAGTTGGATTGCAGTAGCTGGGATTCAATTTGCTTGACCGTGGTCAGGGCCACGGAGACCATAATCAGGATAGCTGTGCCGCCAAAGGCGGTCGTTCCCCCGGCTCCGCCGCTTCCGCTGATGCCAAGGTCGATCGCGATATTCGGGAGAATAGCGATCAAACCGAGGTAAATCGCACCGACGAAGAGCAGACGGTTCATCACGAACGCCAGGTACTCGGCCGTCGGTCGGCCCGGGCGAATGCCGGGGATGAAGCCACCGTACTTCTTCATGTTGTCCGCCTGCTCGTACGGGTCGTACTGAATGGAAACGTAGAAGTAGGCGAAGAAGATGATCAGCACGAAATAGGTGAGGATGTACTGCCACGAAGCCGGGTTCTGCAGCCACGCCATAACAGTGGACATCCACCAATTGTCCGGCGGAGTCGGCTTGTTGGAGTTGACGATCTGAGTGATCAACACTGGCACGTACATCAGGGAGGACGCGAAGATCACCGGGATAACACCGGCCTGGTTAACCTTCAACGGAAGGTAGGTCGACGTGCCACCGTACTGGCGGCGGCCCACCATGCGCTTCGCGTATTGGACCGGGATGCGGCGCTGCCCCTGCTCGATGAAGACGATGCCGACGACGAGGAGGATCGCCGCCGCGACAACCACCGCGAAAACGACAGGGCCCGACTGGCGCAGGATATTCGCGCCGTCCGTCGGAATGCGGGTTGCGATACCGGCAAAGATCAGCAACGACATACCGTTACCAACGCCCTTTTCCGTGATGATCTCACCGAGCCACATGATCAAAACGGCACCCGACGTCATCACGATGACCATCATCGCCAGCGTCCACAGGCTCCGGTCCTCCACGAGAACCGGCACGCCCTGGCCAAGAAGCTGCTCCCGGTCAGCCAGCGCCACGATGCCGGAGGACTGCAACAATGCCAGCGCAACAGTCAGATAGCGCGTGTACTGCGTCATCTTCGCTTGTCCGGACTGGCCCTCCTTCTTCAGCTCCTCAAAGCGCGGAATGACGACGGTGAGCAGCTGCACGATGATCGACGCCGTAATGTACGGCATGATCCCGATCGCGAATATTGACAGCTGCAGCAGAGCGCCGCCCGAGAAGAGACTGATCACCGAGAAAATATTGGCGTCGTTGCCTTCGGTGAGCGCTTTCAGGCGCTCGGCGATCACACCGTAATCGACACCCGGAGTCGGGATCTGCGCGCCGATCCGGTAGAGAATGATCAGCGCAATAGTGATCAGGATCTTCTTACGTAGATCGGCATCCTTGAACGCCTGAACAATGGCTGACACGTGGCCTCCTGGCTCCCCCGACCGGAATGGCTGCCGCGGGAGGTAGTGGACAGTAACTTTTTACAAGCTTTCATTGCGGCCAGCGCACACAAAACGAGCGCCGGACACAAGCGACTTGTTCACCCTAGCAGGTGTTCAGGTTAAACCATGAAACGGTAACTACTATCACGCTTCCCGTTCGCTGACCGTGACCTGGATGACTGCCGAGGCGTGACGATGCATGCGCACGAAGAGATCACCCTGCTTTTCAGCATTCTCTTCAACAGCCCCTAGAGTGAGGTTAGCCAAACCTTAGTATGTTAATGTTGGTTCATGCCCTCCAACTTTGAGCATTCCCCGTCTACCGACATCGGTCCGCATCTCGTCGGGCGCGGTGCGACGGCGGGGGAGTTCAGTGCTGCTCTCGACCAAGCAACGTCCCTCGCCGCTCAGGCAATCTACGGAGCACAGCACCCCGTTCCCCCGCCCGACACCTGCAGGGCTACCGAGCAGCTCAACGGCGTTGACCTCGCCGCCCCACTCAACCAACTCGACCTTGTCCTCGCGGAGCTTCGTGAGATTTGGCTCGACAGCGCGGTTTTTTACCACCACCCCGGTTACCTTTCCCATTTGAATTGCCCGATTGCCTTGCCCGCCGTCGCCGCGGATGTTCTGGCCACCTCGCTTAACACCGCGGTGGAATCCTGGGACCAGGCCGGTTCGGCGGCATTCATCGAGCAACGTCTGATCCGCTGGGTGAGTCGCGCCGTTGGCTTTCCTAATTCCTCCAACGGCGTGTTCACCTCCGGCGGTACCCAATCCAACCTGCAGGCACTGACCATCGCACGCAACAAAGCTCGGGCTAATGCGCCTATAGGTTCACTCGCCTTTTTCGCTTCACCCGAGGCGCACTACTCGGTGCGCCGCGCGGCGGATCTTCTCGGTATCGCAGAAGACAACTTCGTCAGCGTCAGCATGGAACCGAAAGAGCTAAACACCGCCATCACTCGCGCTAGGCAGGACGGTCTCGTGCCCGCGGCCGTGGTCGCCACGGCAGGAACAACGGACCGCGGACTGATCGACCCGCTCGCCTCCGTCGCCGAGGTGTGCCAGGCGGAAGGGGTGCACCTCCACGTCGATGCCGCCTACGGCGGGGCTGCGTGCTTTTCTGCCACCCACGCGGAGCTTCTTCGCGGCATCGACCGGGCTGACAGCGTGACCATCGACTTCCACAAGACCTTCTTTCAGCCCCTGGCTTGCTCAGCGGTGCTGCTGCGCCACGCCGCTGACCTCTCCGCTACGCGTGTACACGCCGACTACCTCAACCCGGCCGAAGCACCACAACTTAACCTCGCCGACTACTCGCTGCAAACCTCTCGGCGTTTCGACGCTCTCAAGCTCTGGGTGACACTGAGAACCGTTGGGCCCGAAGCTTTTGGAGCCGCGTTTGATGCCGTCATCACGCTCGCACGCGACACCGCGCACGCGATTGAGCACGACGACGAAATGGCCGAGCTCGAACTCTACGAACAACCCCATCTGAGCACCGTGCTCTTTTCGCTTTGCAGCGACCCGTTCGGCGAGCTCGCCGAGCCCATCCGCGAAGCACTCTATGCATCCGGCACCGCCGCCATCGCCGTGACCCGTATCGGCGAACGCCACCTGATGAAGTTCACCATTCTGGACCCAACGTTAACGCTCGATGAAATCAAGAACGCTCTCCGCGCTGTAATCCACGTGAGCCACGACCTGGCAACGCCGCCCAATAGCGCGGCGAACGAACCACAAGAAAAGTAGGAGGAGCCACACTCCATGTCCATACCTGACACCCCTGCCATCGACCGCACCTTCGACATCGTTGGGGTCGGCATCGGCCCTTTCAACCTCGGCCTCGCCGCACTCGCACAGCCGCTTGTCGACACCGGAGAGATCACCGCGGCCTTCTTCGACAAACGCCCTGCCTTCCGCTGGCACCCTGGCCTGTTGTTAGAAGAGTCCACCATCCAAGTTCCTTTCATGGCCGATCTAGTCACCCTGGCAGACCCCACAAGCCGATATAGCTTCCTCAACTACCTCAAGCTCAACGGCCGGCTGCACCGCTTCTACATCCGCGAAAACTTCTACCCGCTTCGCAGTGAGTACTCCGACTACTGTGCATGGGTGAGCGAGCAGCTCAGCACCACGCACTGGGGCAGTGAGGTACGCGCGGTGCGCCCGGCCCCAGAGCAAGTACGTGACACCACCGGTGCTCGCTGGATCATCGAGATCACCGGGTGCCCTGATGTTTTTGCGCGCAACGTGGTCAGCGGGGTGGGCACCGAACCCTTCGTCCCGGAAGAACTATCCGGTGCGCTGCGTGCTGACGACGAACCCCGCGCGATTCACTCTGCCGACTATCTCATGGCGCGCGCGTCATTGCGTCAGTCCCAGTCGGTGACCGTGATCGGCTCCGGCCAGTCCGCAGCTGAGATCTACGCAGACCTGCTTCCACAGGCCGTCGCAGAGGGAAAGCGCGTGGATTGGCTGACCCGCTCCCCACGCTTCTTCCCCATGGAGTACACAAAGCTCACTCTGGAATTGACCTCCCCAGAGTATGCGCGCTACGTGCGTAGTCTGCCCATGGACCTCCGCGACCAGCTGGTGAGGGAGGACCGCAGCCTGTACAAGGGCATCTCGTCTGAAACGATCAGTTCCATCTACGACATGCTTTATAGGCTCAGCCTTTCTTACGACCTGGCGGAGCACACTACGCTTCGCGCCGGCGTGAGTGTGAGCTACGAATGCAGCCGGAGTAACTGCCTAGAGTTCGACCTGAGGCACGAACAAAGCGGCACCCGGGCCACACACTTGACGCACGCCGCCGTTTTGTGCACTGGCTACCGTAGTACCCAAATCCCTACCTTCCTCGAGCCCGTACGCGACTTGCTCAACCTCGACGCGCGGGGCCGCTTCGACCTAGACGAAAACTTCGCCGCCGACGATGCGAACTCCCTGTTCGCACTCAACGCAGACGAGCACCTCATCTCCCTGAACGGCCCCGATCTGGGAATGGGTCCGTGGCGCAACTCCATCGTTTTGCGCGCCATCATGGGCCGGGAAGTCTACCCCATCGAACGCTCCATCGCCTTTCAAAGTATCGGAGGGTTCGCAGTATGAGCTGGGTCCACAGCACCGCCGGGTGGCTGAAGTTTCGGCCCGTGGCCACAAGCGATCGCGAAACCCTGCACCGCTGGTTCATCGACCCGCGATCGCGGTTCTGGGGTGCACTCGATGCCTCGCCCGACGACGTCGCAGCCGAGATCTCACGTCTCGCCGCCGCGCCGCACGAAAGCGGCTACATGATCGAGCGGGCGGGCTCCTCCCTCGCCTTCGTTGAACTCTACGACCCCGCGCATGTGCTCCTCGATCACCTGGCCGAGCAGCTGCCCGTATGCTCCGGGGACATAGGCATGCACCTGCTGTGCGCCCCACCAGCGGGTGCCGCCACGGAGCCTGGACTTACCTCGGCCCTTATGGCCGCGACCGTTGCCTGGATCTTTTCAGCCCCGTTCGAGCATCATCGCATCCTCGTTGAGCCCGACATACGCAATTCCAAAATCCTCGCCAAAAACTCCCTCGCCGGGTTCCGCACCGTACCCGGCTTCGCGGAGACTGCACTGGCTGACAAAACCGCGTGTATACAAGCGGTGGAGCCCGCGGATTTCTTCGCCTCTCCTCTCGCTGCACGAGCCCGCGTGCCGCACCTGAACCTGCCCTCGCCCGCCACGCACCTGACGGGCGACGCGGCCCGACATGCGGAGCGCCAACTTGTTGCCAAGGCTCTGCGCGAGATGATCCACGAGCGAGCGCTCACCGCACACCCAACAGGAGATCCCGGCCACTACAGCGTCGCAGTCGGCGAGACGAAGATCCACTTCACCGCGACGGCGCACGAATTAGAGCACTACAACATCGCCCCCGACTCGGTGCGCGACGAAAGCGGCGTCCCAGTCCGCCTGATCCCGCTCTTTGCACGCTTGGCCCCGCAGTTGGACATCCCGGCATCATTCGTGCATACATACCTGGAAGAGCTGTCCTCCACGCTCGCTGGGCGGGCTCGCGCCGAAACCTTGTCCCGCCCCTCCGTCACGGAGCTTTCCGATGCCGCAGCGTCGCTCTCCCCCGCCGAGTACATGCAATACGTCGAGTCGGCGATGATAGAGGGCCACCCGGGATTCATTGCCAACGCAGGGCGCTCCGGGATGAGCGAAGCAGAGGCCGCAGCGTACGTCCCCGAGTCAGGCAGGTCCACCGCACTGGTGTGGGTCGCGGTACGCAAGGAGGCGGCCCATGTGGCATCGACAAGCAGCGTGCACGTGGAGGAGATTGTCCGCAAGTACCTAGGTGTTCTCGCGGAGCGTGGGTTCGACTCGGAGCGCTATGTTGCGCTGCCAGTGCACCCGTGGCAGTGGGAAAACAAAGTCACCACCGTCTTCGCCGATCTCATTCTCAGCGGGGACATAGTCTACCTCGGAGAGGGCGAGGATCTCATGCACCCGCAGCAGTCGCTGCGCACCTTTTTCAATCTCACGCGCCCCGAGCTCCCATACGTCAAAACTGCAGTCGCCGTGCGCAACATGGGCTTCACCCGCGGTTTGTCCCCGAAGTACATGGCAGTCACCCCCGCCATCAACGAGTGGGTGGGCTCGCTTCTCGATGCCGACCCTGACTTCACCCATCACAACGTTCGCCTGCTCAAGGAGATCGCCTCGGTTGGCGTGACCGGGGATGTCTACCATCTAAGCGTCAACTCTGGCGTCGCCGACGACGGCCCCCACCAGAAAATGCTGGCGGCTCTGTGGCGCGAGTCCCCGATCCCGCTGCTCGGCGAGGGCAACGTCGCAGTCACCCTCGCCGCAGTACTTCACTCTGATCGCGCTGGACGTCCACTCGCAGCGGAATGGATCGCCCGCTCGGGTCTCACTCCCGCCGACTGGCTCGGCAAGCTTCTCGATGTCTACCTCCGCCCCGCCATACGCGCTCTCGCGGAATACGACATTGCATTCATGCTGCATTCCGAGAATGTGATCCTGGAACTGGACGGCTTCGTCCCCGTGGGCTCTTTCTTCAAAGATATCGGGGAGGAGGTGGCGGTACTCGACCCCAGCCGCGAGGTGCCCGACTTCATCGCGCGCATCAAGGGCGACGCAACGACGAACGGGGAATTGCGCGTCCAGCCGATCCACACCGACATCCTCGATGGCGTGCTGCGTCACCTCAGCGCCCTACTATCCTGCGCCGGAACCCTCAGCGACGAAGAGTTCTGGGCCTGCGTACGTGGCTGTGTGGATAAGTATTGGGCCGACTACCCCGACTCTGGCTCGAACTTGCCTCTGCTGGCCCCGGACTTCATGAACTCTTGCCTGAACCGGCTGCAATGGCGCAACCCAGAGACCATGGTGGACTTGAGCGACCAGAACTCCTCCCTGTTATACGCGGGTAGGATGCAAAACCCGATCAGTCGGCAGCACTAGTGCACAGTACCTCGCGGCACGATCACGGGCGCGACACCCGCGGGGTCATCCCATACCTCGGCACGCAGGCCGTAGGCCTGCGCCAGCACTTCGGCGGTAAGGGCCTGCCTCGGGGTGCCATGGGACAGGATGCGGCCCTCGCGCATGACCACCATCGTGTCGGAGAACATTCCGGCCAGCATGAGATCGTGGAGCACCATCACCACGGCTTTGCCAGAGCGGGCCTGCTCGCGGGCGAGCGCCAGCATGTCCATCGCGTTGGCGGGGTCGAGAAAGGTCGTCGGCTCGTCGAGAAGCAACACAGGCGTGTCCTGTGCCAGTGTCATTGCCAGCCACACTCTTTGGCGCTGGCCGCCGCTGAGCGCATCAATCTCGCGCTCGAGCAGGTCGGTAATCTGGGTGGCCTCGCAGGCACGCGCTATCGCCTCATGGTCCGCGGCAGATAGTCCAGCCATGCGCCCCTGGTAAGGGTGGCGCCCGCGTGCGACGAGCTCGCCGGCAAATAACCCGTCCGGCGCGGAGGGATGCTGCGGAAGAAGGGCCACGCGGCGAGCTGCCTCGCGTGCTTTCAATGTGTGAACGTCGACACCGCTGACAAGCACCCTGCCCTCGCGGGGGGTAAGTAGCTTGGACAGCGCCTTGAGCAGCGTGGACTTGCCGCATCCATTCGGCCCGATGAGAGTAGTTACCTCCCCCGCGCGCGCTGTGAGGTCCACGCCGTGGAGAATGTCCGCGCTGTCGGCATACCCTGCGCGGATGCCGCGAGCGGCAAGCGCCACATCAGTTCCAGCCATATTCACCCCTCTGTTGTCATGTGTATTCACTGCGCTGCTCTCCTCCACACCAGCACCACTAATAAGATCCCGCCGACGATTGAGGAGACTGCCCCCACCGGTGCGGCCGTCGGGATGAGCCCGGCGACGACCTCACACACCGCCAAGATTGCCGCCCCGGCCGTCGCAGCGACCAGCGGCGAGGGGGTGGGAGTCCGAGCCACGAGACGGCCGAAGTGGGGCGCGATCAAGGCGACGAATCCAATCGGCCCCACCGCCGCGACGACTACGGCGGATACCCCGGTCGCAGCGACGAGCAGCATTCTCCGTTGCAACGTGGTATTCACCCCCAGCATGGAAGCGGAGAAATCGTCGTGTGCCAAAAGCGGTAGGTCACGCCCGCACCACAGGCCAAGCGCGACGAAGGGGGCCAGTCCGAGCAGCAACGGCAGAATAGCATCCATGCGGATGAAGCCAGTCGAACCGGCCAACCAGGTCTGCGCCTCGGCAGCGCGAAAGAGATCCGCGCGCAGCAACAGGTAGCTCACACCCGCCTGCAGCATCATCGTCAGCGCGAAGCCGACGATGACGATCCTGTTACTGGTGCCAATCCCGCCGAGTATTGTGAGCACCACGACGACCGTGACCGCCCCCACGACCGCCAGGGTGGCGCGCCACCAGAAGATGGGAATGTCGTCGGCAACGGCCGGGCGATAGGAAATACTGCCCAGCACCACCGCGACCGCCGCACCGGAGGTCACGCCCAGAATGTCCGGAGAAGCCAACGGGTTGCGCGACATCGATTGAGTCCACGCCCCCGCCATGCCTAATGCCCCTCCCACGATGAGGGTGGCGAGAGCGACGGGGATCCGCAAGTCCCACACGGCCATGATTTCGCGGGAGGTACCGCCACCGGTGAGCACCTCGATGACGCGCCCGACGCTCATCGGCACCTCACCCTGCCCCAATAGGACGAGGTAAGCGGCGGCTGCCACGAGCGCAAAAAACACCCCTGCGGCGATCTGTTTCATCCTGCGTTCGCGCCTTTGCACGCCGAGAACGTGTGCTGTTTGGTTCACCTACTCCCCCACTTTCTTTCCAGCGCCGCGGCGCACGGCCGCAATGAGCACTGGGCCACCGATCACGGCGATGACGATGGACATCTCCAGCTCTCCAGGCTGCATGATGAGACGTCCGATGATATCTGCGAGCAAGACGAGCACACCACCGAATAGCGCCGCAGGCAACAACAAGCGGCTGACCTGGGGGCCAAGGAAACGACGCAGGATGTGCGGGGCCGCGAAACCGACAAACACTACTGGGCCGGCGGTCGCGGTGGCGGTGCCGGCGAGGACTACGACACCGAGCGCAGCCAGCACACGCGCCCTGCGCGTCGAGCCGCCGAGCGCCAGGGATGTCTCCTCCCCCATGGCCAATAGGTCGAGGGGACGCGCGGCGAGAGCTGTGATCACCGCGCCGACCGCCAGACCCGCCCATGCCACAGCCGCATCCTCATAGCTGCGGCCGAAGGTCGAACCGACTGTCCAGTGCCTCATGCCGTCTAGGACTGAGCTGTCGAAAAGGCCAATGAGGACCGATCCGGCACGCAACGAGGCATCGATCCCCGCGCCCACCAGTATCAACGTGAGTGGACTCGCGGAGCGGCGCGCGATTGTCAGGACCAGCAGTGAGGCTGCTGCCGCGCCGATAAAGGCACACACTGTGGCGCTGGTGAGGCCGACCACAGCACCGGTCACGCTTCCGACAGCCACGGCAAAAGCAGCCCCTGCGGTGATGCCGATGAACCCAGGGTCTGCGAGCGGATTGCGCGTCCAGGCTTGGGCGAGCACACCGGCGATGGCCAGGCACGCCCCGACGGCGTAAGCAAGCAGGGTCCGGGGCAGGCGCAGCTCCCAAAATATACTGTGTACATCGTCGCTGCCGTGGCCCGTGGCCGCAGCGACGAGATCACCGATCGGGATGGTACGCGAGCCGAGCGCCAGGGAGGCCAGCACCGTAAAGACCGAGACAACCGCGAGCAGTGCGACGGCCCGCGAGAAGTCGCGGGAACGGCGCACTGTGAGTGTGTCGGAAGTACTCATCAGGCGCTACTTGAGCTGCTCTTCAAACTTCTCGGCCAGCCACGGGATGGTCACCGGGTTAGGCATACTCATCGCATTGCCGCTGTCAGTGTCAAGGTAGCGCACGCGTCCCTCCTTAACCACGTCCAGGCCTTGGAAGATCGGGTCGTCTTTGACCTGTTCGACCGCACCGTTGTAGTCCAACACGAAGAGGTAATCCACGTTGTTGAGCTCGGTGTAGTTCTCCGGCGCATAGTCGACGAAGAAGTTCGTGCCGTCGCCCTGCAGTTCATCAGGGATGACAAAGCCGAGGTCCTGGATAAACTGTCCGCGACCGTCCTCGGCAGTGTATAGACCGATCTTGCCCTCGTAGGGCATGACAACGGCCGCACGGGCACCCTGAACCTCGGGGTGCTCTTTGCGGAAATCTTCGAAAACCTTCTCAGTCTGTTCAATCAGTTCCTTGCCCTTCGACCCCTTGCCAACACCCTCGGCGATCGCCTCAACCTGCTTATCCCATGGGACCTGCCAGTCCTCGTACTCCTCAGGCTTGAGAGTGGTCGGCGCTATCTTCTCCAGGGACTCCTGGGCCTGAATGTCGACGGCCTGGTTCACGGCGACGATATGAGTGGGGTTGACGGCTGAGACCTTCTCCAGAATGTCAGCGGTGAAGCCGCTGGCGACGTTGTGGATCACGGTCGGCTGGGCATCACCAAGCAATTCCTCAGACCACGGGCCGACACCGGAAGGACCGACGTCACCTTCCGCACCCCATGGCGCGACGGCAGCGGGGGTGATGTCGAGCGCGAGTAACGTGTCTGCGTCTCCCAGGCCGAGGCTGGCCACACGCATCTCGCCGTTGTCGGCCCCAGTAGTCATAGCGGATTCACCATCGCCCCGCGAGCAGCCTGCCAAGGTGAGCGTAAGGGCGGTGAGGGCAGCAGCGATGCTGGTGGCGCGCTTGTTCAGAAAAGTCATGGGTGATTACTTCCCTCGTCTTCGACCCATTAAGGGCACATTGGTGTGTTCAAATTGCATTGACTGCCTTATAGTAAAGCCCACGTAAGAAGTAATGCAAGCCTTACCTCACTGGACCTAGGTCACGACGCATGACTAAACACTTGTTGCACCCCCTCATGCTCGTCGCGAACGAGCAGCTCAAGCCGCGGCTCCATCGCCTCACCTTCACGGCCGAAGTCTTCGCCGACTACCCGTTAAGCGGCCCCGACGAATACTTCGGCCTGCTCATGCCGCGACCGGGCCAGCACTTCCGCCCCTTCGGGCTCAACGGCACCAACATCCGCGCGGCCGTCGCCACCATTCCCCAAGAAACGCGGCCCGACTTGCGCTGGTACACGATTCGCAGCCTCGATCGGGAACGCAAACTCATGGACGTCGATGTCGTCACCCACGGCGACACCGGCCCCGGCTCCCGTTGGATCCGTCAGGCACGCCCGGGCGACACGGCCGGCATGTTCACCTGCCCCGCCCTGTGGACCCCGCCGAGAGCCTCGCAGCTACTCCTCGCCGATGCTTCCGCACTACCGGCCCTGCGCCACATCCTCGACTACCAGCAAGCGAACGCCCCCGCAGCGCTAGCGCAGACTCACGTGATCGCAGTGGTCACCGACTCCGCAGAGGTCGAGGACGGGCTCGCCGAGCAATGGGACGCACGCGTTTCTTCTCTGACCATCGTCGAGGCCCCCAAGACTGCCGAGACGGATGCCGCCCTCACCGCGCTCCACGCCCGCTTCGACGGCGTGGAAAAGCCACGCTCCGTGTGGGTCTCCGGTGAAGGCAACCTCACCAAAGCGGTTCGGGCGCTCGCTGTGAAAGATTGGGGCATCGACCCGGCCGACGTCGTCTGGGTGCCCTTCTGGTTCCACGGCAGGTCGCGGCCCTAGCACGCGAAACACTTCCGCGCAGCCACTGAAATAGCCCCCGAAAGTTGGGCTGGTTTCATTCTCGGCAGTTAGGTTTCACAAGGTCTGATTCCGATATTGCATCGGGGTCAGCTCCGCCGGCTTCCGCCTGGAGTCCGGCGATGAAGACGTCCACGAACCATGCCCGCTTGTCGGCAAAGATTTCCTCTGCGGGCTGCGGAAAGGGCGAATTCGCGCAATGATCCCGAAGTGGAAGTTGACTACATCGAGGTTGCTGGGGCACAGCCCGTACTCCGCGGCTTGCGCGAGGAGGGGCCTGTAGAGAGCCCCCAATGTAAGAGTCATGGTGTCCTTGTCTGCATGATCAAGATCAGGCGCAAGCTTGGGCAAGACTTCTTGGCCGAAGGCGGGGAAATTGAGGTTGACTATCTCATTGATCGCGGATCGCCACGTGTCCTCCGGCGCGTCGGGGAAGCGGGTGACGTGCTTATCGACGACGACGCGCATATCTTCTATCGGTGTGGCAGTGTGGATGCTGCACGGTGTCTACGGCACGCTCACCGGTAGCGTCGGCATAGAATGGCTTGCCATCGCCCTCGGCATCGCCGCAACGTCCACAGTGACTGCAGGCCTGGGCACCATCTTGGGTGTGCCGGGTGCAGGCATCGGCGCGATCCTGACCATCTTCGTGGCCAACCCCCTCTCCGGTCTGGCCACCGGCCCGTGGCTTCTGCCGGCTGGCTGGTCCACCCTCGGCCAACTCATGCCGATCGGCGCGACCGGCTACCTGGTGCGCTCCTTAAGCTTCTTTGATGGCGCCGGCGCAACGAATACATGGATCGTCCCGTGCTCCTGGATCACCGTTGGCCTGATCTTGCTGCTCCTGGACCGCTCTAAAGAAAAGGCTGAGCAGTAGCGCACAACCATTGCCGATACACCTGCTGCACTGAACTAGGCCCCGAAGGTTGGACTGGTTTAATACTGGGCGGTTAGGGTTTCAAGGGTCTGCTTCCGATCTTGCATCGGAGTCAGACCCTTGAGTTGTCGTTGGAGCCGTTGCGTGTTGTGTACCACTGCATGCGCTCGTCGATCGCGGCAGTGAATTGCTCAACGAAGCCGAGGAAAACGCTGTAGTTGGCGATGCAGCCACTGTATGGGTGACGTTTGAGCGATCGAACAGATCCATCACCGGCGACAAATACACCTTGTCGTTCGTGACAATGAACTCGGCGATGTCGCTAACAAAAACAGTGTTGAACTTCTCCGGGGTGAAGTTGCGGTCGAGCGTGCTGTCAGCAATATGGCGATATGGCGATATGGCGATATGGCTGATTGTGCCTACGCAAGAAACTGCTCCCCACTAGTTAGCAACTGATTTCTCAGTCCAACTAATGGGGAGCAATGCCCCCGAGGAGGGCGGTGAGGGGGTGTGGTGCTTCAAACACCGATAGGCGGTAGAGGTTTAGTTCTCTTCGCCAACCTCGGCCGGAACTTCAGCCGTAGCCGGAGTCTCAGCTGTAGCCTCGGTCATAGACGCCGTACCTGTCAGCGGGTCAGATTCCTTGACACCCTTGGAGTCAGCGGCATCGGCCTTGGCATCGGTCTGAACTGCCTTGGCTCGAGAGACTGCCTCGGTGGTGGTGCCGCCAGCGGCGGTGATCTTCTCCGTCGCGGACTTGGAGAACTTCTCTGCGGTGACGTCGAGCTTGACGGAGATCTCACCGTCGCCCAGCACCTTCACCGGCTGGTTCTTGCGAACCAGGCCAGCTGCAGCGATGTCGGCGGAGGTGATGGAGCCACCCTCCGGGAACGCCTTGGCCAAGTCGGAAACGTTGACGACCTGGTAGACGATCTTGTTGTTGTTCTTGAAGCCCTTCAGCTTCGGCAGACGCATGTGAAGCGGCATCTGACCACCTTCGAAGGCGGCAGAAACCTGCTTGCGTGCCTTAGTACCCTTGGTACCGCGGCCAGCGGTCTTACCCTTGGAAGCCTCACCGCGGCCGACGCGGGTCTTGGCCTTGTTCGCACCCTCAGCCGGGCGCAGATCATGGAGCTTGATGATGTCAGCCATGTCAGTACCTACTCCCCTGCTACTTCTTCAACGGTGACCAGGTGAGCCACCTTGAGGATCTGGCCGCGCGTCGCGCCGTTGTCGTTCTTGACAACAGACTGGCCGATCTTGCGCAGGCCCAGAGCCTCGAGATTCTTACGGGTGACCGGCTTCTCGCCGACCATGCCGTGGTGAAGTGTGATTTTCAGTGCCATTGTGCTTAAGCCTCCTGTCCTGCGCGCTGACGCAGCATGCGTGCGGGGGCGACTTCCTCGATGGACTTGCTACGGCGTGCAGCAACTTCCTCGGGGCGCACGAGTTCCTTCAGGCCGGCAACGGTAGCGCGAACCACGTTGAGGGCGTTGTCGGAACCCAGCGACTTGGCCAGGATGTCCTGGATGCCAGCGCACTCGAGCACCGGACGGGCAGCGCCGCCGGCGATGACACCGGTACCGGGAGCAGCCGGGCGCAGCATAACCACGCCTGCAGCATCCTCGCCCTGAACCGGGTGGGGGATGGTACCGCCGATCATCGGGACGCGGAAGAAGTTCTTGCGTGCCTCTTCTGCACCCTTTTGGATGGCGGCGGGAACTTCCTTCGCCTTGCCGTAGCCGACACCGACCATACCCTGGCCATCGCCTACCACAACGAGTGCGGTGAAGGACATGTTGCGGCCACCCTTGACGGTCTTGGCGACGCGGTTGATGGTGACAACACGCTCGATGTACTTGTCGCGCTCGTCCTGGGCACCGCCACGGCGGTCGTCGCGGCGGCCACCGCGACCACCACGGTCGTTACGGTCGTTGCGGCCGCCACGATCATTGCGGTCGTTGCGTCCGTTGTTGTTCTGGTTGTTCTGGTCGTCGGCGGATGCTCCGCCGTCACGCCGTTCACGCTCGGCCATGTCGCGATCCTTCCGTTGAGTTTCGTCTGCGGTGGTCATTAGAACTTCAGACCACCTTCACGAGCAGCGTCGGCAAGCGCGGCGACGCGGCCGTGGTACTTGTAGCCGCCACGGTCGAAGACAACTGCCTCGATGCCGGCTTCCTTGGCGCGCTCAGCGACGAGCTCGCCAACCTTGGCTGCCTTGGCTTTCTTGTCACCCTCAAGGTTGCGCACTGCCTCTTCCATGGAGGAAGCGGACACGAGAGTGTGGCCGGCCAAATCGTCGATAACCTGGACGTGCATGTGGCGCGAGCTGCGGTGCACGACGAGACGCGGGGTCTCCGGGGTGCCACGCAGGGTCTTGCGGATGCGGTTGTGGCGGCGAACGCGGGCCTCACGACGGCGGGTAGCGATATCCCGGCCGACCGGGGTGCGCTTCTGAGTAGTCTTTTCTTCAGTGCTCATGGATTACTTACCCGTCTTTCCGACCTTGCGGCGAACCTGCTCGCCCTCGTAACGGATGCCCTTGCCCTTGTACGGGTCATCCTTGCGGAGGCGACGGATGTTCGCAGCGATCTGGCCAACCTGCTGCTTGTCAATGCCTTCGATGGAGAACTTGGTGTTGCCGTCGACGGCGAACGTGACGCCCTCCGGAGCCTCGATGAGGATCGGATGGGAGTAGCCGAGGGAGAACTCGAGGTCCTTGCCCTTCAGCTGCACGCGGTAGCCGACGCCGAAGATCTCCATGTTGATCTTGTAGCCCTCGGTCACGCCGACAACGCAGTTGTTGATCAGCGAGCGGGACAGACCGTGGAGCGAGCGGTTGTCGCGGTGGTCATTCGGACGAGAAACCACGATCTGGTTCTCTTCAACGGCAGCGGTGATCGGCTCCGGGACATCGACAGTGAGAGTGCCCTTCGGACCCTTCACCTCGACGTGCTGGCCGTCGATCTTGGTTTCCACACCGTTGGGGATAGCGATAGGTGCATTACCTACACGAGACATATCTGTTCAACCTCCCTTTACCAGACGTAGGCGAGGACTTCCCCACCTACACCCTTCTCGTGGGCCTGGCGGTCCGTGAGCAGGCCGTGGGACGTGGAGATAATGGCCACACCCAGGCCGCCGAGAACCTGCGGCAGGTCGTTGGACTTCGCGTAGACACGCAGACCAGGCTTGGACACGCGACGCAGACCTGCGATGGAAGCCTGGCGGGACGGGCCGTACTTCAGGTCGAGGGTGAGGGTCTTGCCGACCTTCTCTTCCTCCACCTTGTAGTCAGCGATGTAGCCCTCCTGCTTGAGGATCTCCGCGATGTTGACCTTCAACTTCGAGGAGGGCATGGACACGGACTCGTGGTGCGCGTTGTTTGCGTTGCGCACGCGAGACAGCATGTCCGCAATGGGATCTGTCATGGTCATGGTTGACCGTTTACCTTTCTCGTTGCGGTTCCCGTGACCCACCTGGTCCAGTACGCCCATGAGGGCACCGGACACGCGTTATCCGTGTGTTCTGTCGGGGGCTACTACGAGTTCGCAGTGCTTGAGCAGCGACAACATGAACTCAATCAGTGGCGCTCCTTGCCGCTTAGTAACGGAAGGTGCTCGCCGCCACCCTTCATACGGTCCGCATTTCGGCGGGGGGCCTGCAACAAAGTTGGATGTATACGTTCAATGCGGATCTGACACACCGCATACCGGGCGCGCAGAACCGTTGGTCAACCATACAGGTCAGAGCAAAGAAAGCACAAATTGCTTAACACGGCAGCGCCGGCCGCGCCCAGACACGTGTCTGGCCGAGGTCGCTGCGCTCGCCAGCGCTGGCTCCGCACAGGAATGACGCAGCGTCGACTGATGCTTTGGACGCTCGGTTGGAGAACATGATTCCCTCCTTGTCGGCGAATACCTCCATGGCATCCTGAGCTTTGTCGCGGTCGTTCATGAGCGCGAGCACGTATTCACCCTTTCCGGCAGCGACGGATCCCTCCGCCGCTTCCAGCCGGGCAACCACGACACTGATGAATCCGCCCATGTACGACCTGCGCGCAACAACCGTGGCCACCCCCGCGGCCCGACTCCCGCACACTCCTTTCGCCCCCGCCGCCATCTGCGGATTCAACACCCCGTACAGCATCTCCACCCTCTCAACATGCCGGCGTGAACCGAAGACGACCACGGTTGAGACTTTCCTCGATCCCCGGGCAGATTCCATATAACCGACACAGTGCAAAGCGCCGCTCAACCGGAGCAAAAGCGACGCCTGCATGTCTGTGTACGAACCTCCGAGAGCGAATGTGCGCATTATCACCTCATCCCCTTGCGACGGGTTATGCAGGTCTCTTTCCTCAAACCCGTAGACGGCCATAAGCTCAAAGGCCTTCTGATAGAACACGTCGCCTTCGGCGGTGCCCGCCCGGTCCGCAGCCTGGTTGAGCAGCTTTTGAACACGTTCTTTGATCTTCTGAATGTCGGTGGCACCCATTTCTCCCCCTTGGTATGTGCGTGTGAAAGGTACGCCCTTGTTTCTATCCGGCGCACGAACCCACATCGTCCTCATTCGAACACTGCCCTGTGGATAACTCCGAAACGGGCACAATCAGACATCGGGAGCTAGGGTCGAAGCTAAGGCTGCGAACGCAGCACAGCAGAGCGAAGGAGCATCCATGATCCATTCGAACGCATCACACAACGCCGAGTCCGCCGAGTCCCCCACCCCCGGAACCAAGATCGTCCTTATCGGTGCCGGCGACGTCGGCATGGCCTACGCCTACGCGGTGGTCAACCAGGGCCTGTGCGACCACCTGGCCATCATCGACCTCAACGAGGAAAAGACGTGGGGCCATGTCCAGGATCTCAACCACGCAGTGCCGTGGTCGGGCCACAACACCCGCGTCACCGTAGGCACCTACGAGGACTGCCGCGACGCAGCAATCGTGGTCAACTGCGCCGGTGTCGCGCAGCGCGACGGCGAGACCCGTCTTGAGCTGGTCGGCCGCAACGTGAAGATCTTCGAGTCCATTGTCGGCGATGTCATGGCTCACGGCTTCAACGGCATCTTCGTGGTGGCCACCAACCCGGTGGACGTACTGTCCTACGCCACCTGGAAGTTCTCGGGCCTTCCGGCTACCCAGGTCATTGGTTCCGGCACCGTGCTGGACACCGCACGCTACCGCCACGCACTCGGCGAGTACTTTGGTGTCAGCGCAACGTCCGTCCACGCCTACGTGATCGGCGAGCACGGCGACACCGAACTCGCGGTCGTGTCCTCCGGCTCCGCAGCGGGTGTGCCGCTGAGCACCCGCCTTCAGAAGATGGCCGAGCACGACCCGAACACCTCCAACAAGATGGAGGAGATTTTCGAACAGACCCGCGACGCGGCTTACAAAATTATCCGCGCCAAGGGCTCCACCAGCTTCGGCATCGGCAGTGGCCTCGCACGCATCTGTCAGGCCATCCTGCACAACGAGGATGTCGTGCTGCCGGTCAGCGCCCTGCTCGAGGGCCAGTACGACGAAGACGACATTTACATCGGCACCCCCGCAGTGATCAACCGCACAGGTATCCGCGAGGTCGTCGAACTTCACCTGGACGAAACCGAGTCGCAACAGTTCAAGCACTCGGCCGACGTCCTGCGTGACGTGATAAAGCAGGCTGAGCTGAGCGAATAAGAGCGAATAAGAATGCCGCGAATCAACAACGCCATCTGTTGATTCCGCCTCAGTCCAGTACTGATGCACACACCCCCTGACCTTGCATGCGAAACGTGAGGAAGGGGGTGTGCCGTTAAGCGGAGGCAGGCTCCCTGCACGTACCCCGTCTCGGGCGCTGCTACCCCCTCAACCGAAAGAAGAAGGGATCCCATGATTTCTTACCTGACCGACATGGACGGCGTACTTCACCGGGAAGGATCGGTGATCCCGGGCGCCGAAGAATTCATCTCCGCCCTGCGCGAAGAAGATATTCCGTTCATGGTGCTGACGAACAACTCCATGCAAACCCCGCGCGACCTCTCCGCGAAGCTCGTGCGCATGGGTCTCCACATCGAACCCGACCGGATCTGGACCTCCGCCACTGCCACCGCACGATTCCTCTCGCAGCAAGCGGACTCCGCGTCCAGCGCATACGTAATCGGGGAAGCAGGATTGACCACCGCCCTGCACGAACAAGGCTGGATCCTCACTGATGCGGACCCCGACTTCGTCGTGCTCGGCGAGACCCGCACCTACTCATTCGAAGCAATTTCGACGGCAGCGAACCTCATCATGGCCGGATCGAGGTTCATCGCCACCAACCCAGATGTGACCGGCCCAGGCCCGCACGGCGTCATTCCTGCTACTGGCGCAGTCGCCGCCATGATCACGAAAATGACCGGAAGAACACCGTACTACGTGGGCAAACCGAACCCAGTCATGATGCGCACCGCCCTGAACAACATCGGTGCCCACTCCGAGCAGACCGTCATGATCGGCGACCGCATGGACACCGACGTCAAAGCTGGCCTTGAGGCCGGCATGCGCACCATCCTTGTCCGCACAGGCATCTCCGACGACGCCGAGATCGCCCGCTACCCGTACCGCCCCACGACTACCCTCGACTCCGTCGCGGAACTGGTCAGCCGCGTCCACGACCCCTTCGAGGACGGCTGGTACAACGACTGACAAATGCGAAACACCCCCGCGCCCTGGCGGGAAAGCCGGGGTGCGGGGGTGCGTCGATAAGCGATGCGAGTGTTACGGACGCTGCATCTTGCCGTCCTTATCCTTGAACGGGAAGCCGAAGTGGCGCAGCAGCGCACGAGCTTCCTCGTCGTTGGTGGCAGTGGTGACGACAGTGATATCCATACCGCGCGGACGGTCAATCTTGTCCACGTCGATCTCGTAGAACATCGTCTGCTCAGACAGGCCGAACGTGTAGTTGCCGTTGCCGTCGAACTGGGTGTCGGACAGGCCGCGGAAGTCGCGGATACGCGGGAGAGCAACCGTCAGCAGACGGTCGAGGAACTCCCACATACGGTCGCCGCGCAGGGTCACCTTCGCGCCGATCGGCATGCCCTCGCGGAGCTTGAAGTTAGCGATGGACTTCTTCGCGCGACGCAGCTGCGGCTTCTGGCCGGTGATCGCGGTGAGGTCCTCGAGCGCGCCGTTGATCATCTTGGAGTCGCGGGCGGCATCGCCCACACCCATGTTCACGACAATCTTGGTCAGGCCCGGGATCTGCATGACGTTCTCGTAGCCGAACTCGTCGGAGAGCTTGCCGCGGATCTCGTCCTTGTAGCGCGTCTTCAGGCGCGGAGTGTAGTTCTGAATCTCAGTCATTAGATGTCCTCCCCGTTCGACTTAGCAACGCGGACCTTCTTGCCGTCCTCGTCGAAACGGTAGCCAACGCGGGTCGGGGTGCCCTCGGAATCAACGACCATCACGTTGGACACGTGGATCGGAGCCTCCTGGGTGACAATGCCGCCGGACTCAGCGCCGCGCTCGTTGTACGAGTTAGCAACGTGCTTCTTCACACGGTTCACGCCCTCGACGAGGACACGGTCGCGCTTCGGGTACGCCTCGATGACGCGGCCCTGAGCGCCCTTGTCCTTGCCAGCGATGACCTGGACCATATCGCCCTTCTTGATCTTCACCTAGATCACCTCCGGTGCGAGAGACACGATCTTCATGAACTTCTTGTCGCGCAGCTCACGGGCGACCGGGCCGAAGATACGGGTGCCACGGGGCTCAGTGTCGTTCTTGATCAGAACAGCTGCATTCTCGTCGAACGCGATGTAAGAGCCGTCCGGACGACGGGTTTCCTTCTTCGCGCGCACGATGACAGCGCGGACGACCTCGCCCTCTTTCACGTTGCCGCCCGGGGCAGCTTCCTTCACGGTGGCGACAATCGTGTCGCCGATACCGGCGAAGCGTCGGACAGAACCGCCGAGCACCTGGATGCACAGAATTTCGCGTGCACCAGTGTTATCGGCGACCTTCAGACGCGATTCTTTCTGAATCACTTTTGGTCTCCTGACCTGGATCAATGTGCGCCAGATTTCCGTCCTGAACGCACGTGGTCAATGTCTTTGTGCCTATCCGCTTATCGACGAACAGTGGCAGAATTCATCTCCCCCACCGTCGAAGGGTCTCGCAACCTCAACTCGGAAACGCGCGTCAGCTGCGACCAGCGCTAGACAACTGTGGTATTAAACCACGTCAACCGCCCTGACCCCAAATTCCGCACGCCCGCTTCCCAGCACCTCGTCCCGCCGATCGCGTACGATGTCGGGGCAAGACACGGGGTGCCGCGCTCCCGTCCCCCCGGATTTCAGCAGTTCGCCAGAGCTGCCGTAGTTGAAAACCAGGTGGGGCGGGCGCAACGCTAAGATCACACCCGTCGAACCTGACCGAACCAATATTCGCGGAGGAATTGTCTAATGACTTCTTTGCCTGACCCTGCAAGCCAGAACGGCCAGAGCGCGGCAAGCGCCATTCCGAACATCCTGTCCATCGCGGGCACGGACCCGACGGGCGGGGCGGGCATCCAAGCGGACTTGAAGTCCATTTCCGCGGCGGGCGGCTACGGCATGTGCGTGGTCACCGCGTTGGTAGCACAGAACACGCACGGGGTGAGAAGCATCCACGTGCCGCCGCAGGATTTCTTGAAGGAACAGCTCGATGCGGTCTTCGACGATGTCGAAGTGGATGCGGTGAAGATCGGCATGCTCGGCGACGTGGACACAACGAAGACGGTCTCCGACTACCTAGCGGCGCACCCGGTGCCGATCGTGGTCGTCGACCCGGTGATGGTTGCGACGAGCGGCGACCGCTTGCTCACCGAGGACGCCGAGGATGCGATGAGGCAGTTCGTGAGGGATCACGCGAGCGTCGTCACGCCGAATATTCCTGAGCTCGCTGTGCTGACGGGAACCACGCCCGCGGAGACTTTCGACGAGGCGCTCGAACAGGGCCGCGAATACGCGAAGGCGGCGGGAGTCAGCGTTGTGGTCAAAGGCGGCCACTTGAAAGAGGGCTACGCGTCGAATGCCCTGGTCACCTCCGCAGGCGAGGTAGAGATCGCGCACGTACCCCGCGTTGACACCAAAAACACGCACGGTACCGGCTGCTCGCTGTCATCCGCTCTCGCCGCACGCTTAGCCATCGATGCCGAGGGCGCCCTCGCGTGGACTTCCAGCTGGCTACATGAAGCAATCGCCCACGCCGACGAGCTCAACGTCGGAACCGGCCACGGCCCCGTCGACCACTTCCACCGTTCCCGCCGCCTTGCGGCAGCAGCATCGACGCAACCATGGAAGCTGATCGACGACTGGACCCGCCCCACCGCCCCCTCCTCCCCGGTCATCGAGCCGAAGATCCCCGCGGCTGGCCCCTTTACCCGCGAGCTGTGGGAGAAAGCTGCGCGCACTGTGTGGCCACAGACCCTGGAGCTCCCCTTCATCCGCGCGCTGCGCGACGGCACACTGCCTGAAGAGCAGTTCGCTTTCTACCTCGTTCAGGATGCTTATTACCTGCGTGAATACGCGCGCACCCTCGCCACGGTGAGCGCGAAAGCCCCGGATGCCGAGGACCAGGTGTGGTGGTCCCAGTCCGCCACCGTCTCCATCGAAGCCGAGTCAGATCTCCACCGGAGCTGGATCGCCCAAAACGACATCGAAGCGGACACTCCGCCTTCCCCAGTGACCCTCGGCTACGTGAATATGCTCACATCTACGGCGGCGCTTCGGGATTACGTTGTCGGTGCGACGGCCGTTTTGCCGTGCTTCTGGCTCTACGCAGAAGTCGGTTTGCACCTCGCTGAAAACAATCGTCCCGACCATCCGTACAACGCCTGGCTGTCCATGTACGGCGGCGAAGATTTCACAGATGCCGTGCGTATGGCGCTGCAATCCGTGGAGAAGGCATTGTCGGGTGCGAGCGAGAAACAGCGCGCGGACGCCGAAGAAGCCTTCATGCACGCGTGCTACTACGAACGGGAATTCTTCGACCAAGCGTCCCGGCGCTAGCACATTTCGATCGCGCGCGGGCAAAAATGGGGTTCGCTACCTCACCGGAAATCATTTAGTTTGGAATAGTGAGTTTCAGTGAGAAGGCCCCCGTATCAATTCAGAACAAGCTCGATCTTTTCGAGCGCGAACCAGCCCGCCTCGCCCTGCGCGCCGTCATGGCGGGTGTGTACCTGGGCATCATGACTGCTTTCGCAGCAGCGACCGCAACGCTGACCGAAGCTTACGCGCCGGGCTGGGGCAAGTACCCCTTCGCCATGCTTTTCGCGGTGACCCTCTACATCATTGTGGTCCTCCAAGCGGAGCTAGCCACCGGCAACATGATGTTCATGACCTACGGGGCGATCCACAGACTGAACCGTATTCCCCGCGGATTACTGATCATCCTGTTCGTCACCTTCTTCAACCTCATCGGCGCGGTCTTGGTATCTTTCCTGATCTCCTTGACTACAACGGGGCAGAGCGCGGCGACTTCGTTGCCGTTCTTGGCCGACCTGTGGGAAGCCAAGCTGGCTAAGCCGAGCGGCACCCTGTTCATCGAGGCCATCTTGGCCAACATGGTTGTCAACATCGGCTTCATCCTGACTGCGCAAGCAGGCAAGGACCACAGCGCCAAAATCTGGGCAGTCGCCATTGTCATTCCGTCGTTCGCGGCGATGGGCTACGAGCACTCAATCGCCAACTTCGTGCTCACCACCCTGGCCGGGTTCATGTTCGACCCGGCTTCCATCGACGGTTTCACCATCGGCAACGTCCTGCGTAACTGGACGATCGTGTGGCTGGGCAACCTCGTGGGCGGCGGTCTCATCATCGGCGGCATCTACGGCTGGCTGAACCGGACGCGCACGAGCTACCGCGACTAGCTGGCCTGCCTGACATTCCCTGGGCCTTACCGCACCCCGCGCCGGATTCGGGTCTCTGCCAAAATGGCTTAGGTGAGTTCCCCGAATATTGACATGCCCGACGCCGTGCGCGGTGTCCGGGAGGCCGTTGCCGGCACGCAGCTGGACGGCGAACCCGCCGACGATGCCCGCGCAATCGTCAACCAGCTCGACGATTATGTCCTGCCCCGCCTCGCCAACCTCGATGCGCCGCTGCTCGCGGTGATCGGCGGATCGACAGGTGCAGGCAAGTCCACCCTGGTGAATGCGGTGCTGCGCGAGCGGGTATCCAACCCCGGGGTGATCCGGCCGACGACGCGCCAGCCAGTCCTGGTGGCCAACCCAGCCGATGCAGATTGGTTCAATTCCCCGCAGGTCCTGCCCGGCTTGGCCCGTTCCCACGGTGCCGGCGACGAGCAGTCCACAACGCTGCGCATCGTTCCTACTGAGAGCATTCCTGAGGGCCTCGCGCTTCTCGACGCCCCCGACTTCGACTCCATCGACGACCGCAACCGCGCCTTGGCCTCCCAGCTCCTCGCGGCCGCGGACCTCTGGGTATTCGTCACCACCCCGGCACGCTATGCCGATCAGCTCGTCTGGAACTTCCTTAACGATGCCGCCGGCCGCGGCATCGAGGTCGTCGTCGTGCTCAACCGCCTCGACGAGGCGTCCGCTGAAACCGTGCCCGGAGATCTTCGTCGGATGATGAACGAAGCCGGGCTGACAGGCGCGACCGTTTTCACCGTGCCGTTCGTCGCGGGTCTGGGCGGCACCTCCACCACCGGCGTCAACAATGAATTTCTCCAGGACTCTCTTGTTGCTGAACTGCGCTCGTACTTGAACGGTCTCGCAGAAGACTCCGCTGCACGCCGCGCGGTGGCGGGAAAGACGGTAGCCGGGGCGGCAAAAGGGGTGCTCGACCGCGTCGACACGCTTATCGACGCCCGCGCACGCCAAGAAGCCTTCGCCGCCCAGCTCGACAGCGCGATCAGTGAACAATACTCAGCCGCCCACGCTCACGTCATCGATGCCACCTCCGACGGAAAGATGCTCCGCACCGAAGTCATGGACCGTTGGCAGGATGTCGTGGGCACCTCGGATTTCTCCCGAGGTTTCGAGCGCTGGTTCTCCCAGACCATGGACAAGGTGGGAAGCTTTTTCACCGGCGAGCCCGCTCCCCTGCGCGAGGTGGAGACGGAGCTGGAATCCGGCTTGCATGCCGTCATCGTGGACGCCGCCGACACCGCCGCGGCCCGCTCTTGGTCCCACATCGGGGCCGTCGCACCGGATTTACGCACCGGGGCTGACCCGGCGCTGGCCCGCTCCAGCTCGGACATTGACGAGCTCGCAGCGGCCCTGGTCCGCGCCTGGCAGGCCGCTTTGCTCGAACGGATTCAGGCAACTGCCGGTTCCAAGCGCCAGCGCGCCCGCGCCATGTCCTTCGGTTTGAATGGGCTCACTGTGGCGCTCATGCTCGTCGTCTTCGCTTCCACCGCCGGTATCACCGGCGGCGAAGTCGCGATCGCCGGCGGCTCAGCGGTGCTCGGCCAGAAGCTGCTGGAGACGATCTTCGGCGAAGACACGGTGCGCCGCATGGCCGCCGACGCCCGCAACGACCTCAACGAGCGCCTTCGCGACCTCCTGCAGCGCGAGCGCGAGCGCTACTACCCCGTCACCGACCCGCTTCTCGATGGCACCACCGCCGCCGAACTCGCCACCGCCGTCGACACCGCCCGTGCAGCAGTCGACGAGCGCTTCCCTGAACTAGCCGGGACGCCGCGAACCCCCGCCCGTGCTTCCACCAATGACGGCCGTGATGGAAATGGCGCATCCTCCGGTGGCAGCCAGCAGACCAGCCTCGAAGAGAGTGCCTCGCGCGGCCCGCTGCGCGATCTGTTTGCCCAGTTACGCGGCGGATTCCAGGGAGGTTCCAATGGCGCTGTTTAACCGCACCAACACCGCCAGCCTCGGGGAGCGCCTCACCGCGCTGGACGAGGCCGCCGCCATCGGCGCACCCTACCTCTCCCCCGCTCAACGTGAGCGCCTGGAGAAGGTCGCACGTGCAGGCGCCGAGCGCCGTGCACTGTCAGCGGAACACACTGTCGTTGGCTTCTTCGGCGCCACCGGTTCCGGCAAGACCTCCCTCTTCAACGCCGTCGTCGGCGAAGACCTAGGTAAAGCAGCAGCACGCCGCCCCACCACCTCGTCCCCTCTCGCTGCGATCTGGGAGCCGGACGGCTCCGAAGAGCTGCTCGACTGGTTAGGGGTGGAGGACCGCCGCATCCGCTCCGGTGAATTCGTTCGCGGCGCTGGCCCTTTGATCCTGCTCGATTTGCCGGATTTCGATTCAGTCGAGGCCTCCAACCGCGCTATCGCAGAACGCCTCGCTGGCCAGGTCGACGTGCTGGTGTGGGTCTCCGACCCCGAGAAATACGCCGACAGCGTCATCCACGACCAGTTCATCCGCCCGCACGCGAACCACTCCGCTGTCACCCTCGCGGTGCTCAATAAGGCGGATCTCCTCGACGAGGCGGATGTGCCGACAGTGTCTCAGTCCTTCGCACAGCTGCTCCGCAAAGACGGCCTCAGCAAAGTCAACGTCGTCCCCACCTCCACCTACACAAAGGCAGGTATCGACGACCTCCGCAACGCCATCGCCCGCGTCGCCAAAGCCCACACTGCCCAGTCTGCGCGTATCGAAGCCGATATCGCTTCCGTAACGGGGGAATTCAGAGACGGGGTGAAGGCGGGGGGCGTCAATAAGCGTGCAAAGCGCGAACTCGACTCAGTTCTGTCGCAGGCCGCGGGCGCGGACCGCGTCGCCAACTCTACGGCCGCCGCGTACCGCAAGCGCCTTCACGAGCGCACCGGCTGGCTGCTCACCTCCTGGGTGACCCGCTTCCGCCCCGACCCCCTCAAGCGTATGGGCCTGCGGGAAGACTCCGACACCGTCGGTGTGCACCGCACCTCGCTGCCGGAACTGACCGCCGCGTCCAAGGCTGTCGCGAACAGGGGCGTACGCGACTATGCGACTGCCGTGTTCGCCGATCTGCCGGCGCAATGGGCCTCCGCCGTATCCGACCGCGCCGACGAAGTCTCCCGCACGCTGCCCGCTGAGCTCGACCGCGCCGTCGCCCGCACCCGCCTCCCTGCGGAACCGTCGAAGGGATGGACGCTACTAACCGTCATTCAATGGCTCGCGCTGCTCGCCGCGTTGATCGGTGTCCTCTGGTACCTCGCCGTCGCGTTCGTACCGGGCGCGCTCACCCCGCTGCTCGGTAGCGACCTCGTCCCCGATGTAGAGGGCTGGCCGATCCCCACACTGCTCATCATGGCGGGGCTCCTAACCGGACTCGTACTGGGGCTGCTCACCGCCGTATTCGGCGGTGTGATCGGACGCAACGTGAAACGGCGAACCAGATCCGCTCTGCACAAAGAAATCGCCGCGACCTCCCAGTCCGCCGTGGTGGAGCCCCTCAGCGAAATCCGTGGCGACTACGCGCGTTTTACTGAGCGCATCGCCGTCGCTGCGGGTTAAACCGCCCAGTCGCGAGGGCCTTGTGCTCCGGCCCCGCCGCCCCGCCGCCACGGTGGCCCGGCTACCGTCCTATCGGCTGCCCACTGAACCCACCTTCGCCGCGAAATTCCGATGTTGTTCCTTACGCCGCGCCACCAACCTTGACAAGGCTGAGGTGTTCAGCCGCTCCATCGACCCTTTTCACGTAACCGAGAGCGACACAAGCAGCATGAATACCCCTCATAGACCCCCGAGAATCTTGCGCACGGTGAGACATATTTTTTTGCTAACAAAACGCCCGCCCCTGCATCCAAGTGCGGATGCGGGGGCGGGCGAGTCGAGACGTCGATAAGCGTGCTAGCTTAACGGGCCTTCTCGATGATCTCGACGAGACGGAAGTGCTTGTCCTTGGACAGCGGACGCGTCTCCTCGATGCGGACGAGGTCGCCGACACCTGCGGTGTTCTCCTCGTCGTGTGCCTTCACGCGGTTGGTCGTACGGACGATCTTGCCGTACAGCGCGTGGGACTTGCGGTCCTCGATCTCGACGACGATGGTCTTGTCCATCTTGTCGGAAACCACGTAACCGCGGCGGCGCTTCTGCAGACCCTTCTCCTTCTCCGCCTTCGGAGTGTGGACCGGGCCCTTGTTCGTTGCTTCAGACATTAGTTAGCTCCTTCAGCACCAGGGACGGTGGACAGGCCGAGCTCACGCTCACGCAGCACCGTGTAGATGCGAGCGATGTCGCGCTTGACTGCCGGGATACGGCGGTTGTTGGTCAACTGACCGGTCGCCAGCTGGAAGCGCAGGTTGAACAGCTCTTCCTTGGCGGCGCCCAGACGGTCGTTCAGCTCAGCGTCAGTGAGCTCACGGAACTCGTGTGCGGGGGTTCCAGTAGCCATTAGAACTGGTCCTCCTTCGAGATGATACGAGTCTTGCACGGCAGCTTAGCGCCGGCGCGGCGCAGAGCTTCCTGAGCGACAGCCTCGTTCGGGTAGGACATTTCAAACAGGATGCGGCCAGGCTTGACGTTGGCCACCCACTTCTCCACCGGGCCCTTACCGGAACCCATACGCACGCCGAGCGGCTTCTGGGTCAGGGGGCGGTCCGGGAAGATGTTGATCCAGACCTTGCCGCCACGCTTGACGTGGCGGTTGATGGCAATACGAGCTGCCTCAATCTGGCGGTTGGTGATGTACGCCGGCTCGAGAGCCTGCAGGCCGTAGTCACCGAAGGTGATGGTATTGCCGCCCTTGGACACGCCGGAACGACCCGGGCGGTGCTGGCGACGGTACTTGACGCGCTTAGGGATAAGCATGTGTCTTAGCCCTCCTTCTTTTGCTCTGCGCGCTGGCGGCGCTGGCCACCGCGGCGGGGACGGCGGTCACCGCGGCCGCGGCGGTCGTTGCCCGGAGCGTTCAGCTCGGACTCACGCACGCCACCAACGACGTCGCCCTTGTAGATCCAAACCTTGACACCGATGATGCCGAAGGTGGTCTCTGCCTCTGCGAGGCCGTAGTCGATCTCTGCACGCAGGGTGTGCAGCGGGACGCGGCCTTCGTGGTAGCGCTCGACGCGGGACATCTCGGCACCGCCGAGACGGCCGGAGCACTGAATCTTGATTCCCTTGACCTGCGGCTGACGCATCGCCGACTGGATCGCCTTGCGCATTGCGCGGCGGAAGGCAACGCGGTTGACCAGCTGCTCTGCCACATTCTGGGCGACGAGAGCGGCGTTGGCGTCGACGTTCTTGACCTCGAGGATGTTGAGGGCGACCATCTTGCCGGTGAGCTTCTCCAGCTCGCGACGGATGCGGTCGGCCTCAGCACCGCGGCGGCCGATCACGATGCCCGGACGTGCCGTGTGGATATCCACGCGGACGCGGTCGCGGGTGCGCTCGATGACGATGTCGGCGATGCCGGCGCGCTGCAGGTTCTTGTTCAGGTACTCGCGGATCTTGATGTCTTCAGCGACGTAGTCCGCGTAGGACTTGTCGGCGTACCAGTGGGACTTCCAGTCGGAAGTGATGCCCAGCCGGAGGCCGTGCGGGTGGATTTTCTGACCCATTGTTTAAGCCTCCTTCTGGCTCTCGACTACCACGGTAATGTGGCAGGTGCGCTTACGGATCTGGAAGGCGCGGCCCTGGGCGCGCGGCTGGTAGCGGCGCATTGTCGGGCCTTCGTTGGCGTAGGCCTCGGAGATGACCAGCGTGCGCGGGTCAAGACCGAAGTTGTTCTCGGCGTTCGCAGCCGCGGACGCAACGACCTTGGCCACCTGGGTGGACACGGTCTGCGGCGCGTACTTCAGGATCGCCAGGGCCTCGGACACGGACTTGCCGCGGACGAGGTCGAGGACGCGGTTCGCCTTCATCTGGGAAGTGCGCACGTACTTCGCGGTTGCGCGTGCGGAAGTGATCGTTTCGCTCATCGCTTATCGACGCCCCTTCTCTTCCTTGACGTGACCCTTGAAGGTCTTGGTCGGTGCGAACTCACCGAGCTTGTGGCCGACCATGGACTCGTCGATAAACACCGGCACGTGCTTGCGGCCGTCGTGGACGGCGAAGGTATGGCCGATGAAATCGGGGAGAATGGTCGAGCGGCGGGACCAGGTCTTGATGACCTGCTTGGTGCCAGCCTCGTTCTGTGCGTCCACCTTGTTGAGGAGGTGTTCGTCGACGAACGGGCCTTTCTTCAGGCTGCGTGGCATGTGAATTTACCTCCTCTTAGCGCTTCTTGTTCGGGCGGCGACGGCGCACGATCATGTTGTTGGAATAGCGGTTCGGGTTGCGGGTGCGACCCTCTTTCTGACCCCACGGGGAAACCGGGTGGCGGCCACCGGAGGTCTTACCCTCACCACCACCGTGCGGGTGATCGACCGGGTTCATGACAACACCGCGGACAGTGGGCCTCCAGCCCTTCCAGCGCATGCGGCCGGCCTTACCCCAACGGATGTTGATCTGCTCGGCGTTGCCGACCTCGCCGACGGTCGCGCGGCAGCGGATGTCCACGCGGCGGATCTCGGAGGACGGCATACGCAGGACTGCGTAGCTGCCTTCCTTACCCAGCAGCTGGATGGACGTGCCGGCGGAGCGGGCGAGCTTGGCGCCAGCGCCAGGCTTCAGCTCGACGGCGTGGATCGTCGTACCGGTCGGGATGTTGCGCAGCGGAAGGTTGTTACCAACCTTGATGTCCGCGTTGGCGCCAGCCTCGACGACGGTGCCCTGGGTCAGGCCCTTCGGTGCGATGATGTAGCGCTTTTCGCCGTCTGCGTAGTGCAGCAGTGCGATGTTAGCGGTGCGGTTCGGGTCGTACTCGATGTGAGCCACCTTTGCCGGCACGCCGTCCTTGTCGGAGCGGCGGAAGTCGATGACGCGGTACTGGCGCTTGTGGCCACCGCCGCGGTGACGGGTGGTGATGTGACCGTGGGAGTTACGGCCACCCTTCTTCGGGAGCGGTCGCACCAGGGACTTTTCCGGAGTCGAGCGAGTGATCTCCTCGAACTCGGAAACGGAGCTGTTGCGGCGACCCGGGGTTGTCGGCTTGTACTTGCGAATAGCCATAGTGGTTCCTTTTCAATCAGGCCACCTTTGGTGGAGCTGTCTGCCGTTAGGCAGTAGCGCCGCCAAAGATGTCGATGGAGTCGCTGCCCTCGCGGAGGGTGACGTAAGCGCGCTTCGTGTCCTTGCGCTTGCCCCAACCGGTGCGGGAACGCTTGCGCTTGCCCTCGCGGTTGACGGTGTTCACGGAAGCGACCTTCACGCCGAAGATGTCCTCCACGGCAATCTTGATCTGGGTCTTGTTCGCGTTCGGGTTGACGTAGAACGTGTAGGTGTTCTGCTCCATCAGCGCGTAGGTCTTCTCGGAGACGACCGGGGCGATGATGATGTCGCGCGAGTTAGCGGTCTTAGCCATTAGTTCTCCTCGCTTTCTGCGGCGGCCACGGTCGAACCAGTGGACGTCGCGTTAGCGCGTTCGACGAAGTCGTGCAATGCCTCGACAGAGAACACAACGTCGTCGGCGTTGAGCACGTCGTATGCGTTCAGCTGACCCGGCTCGAGGATGGTCACGCCCGGCAGGTTCCGTGCGGAAAGACGGGAGTTCGCGTCCTCGCGGCCGATGACCAGCAGCACCGACTTGCGATCGGTCAGGCGCTCGATGAAAGCGCGTGCGGACTTCGTCGACGGGGTCTGGCCAGGAACGAGCTCCTCGACCACGTGGATGCGGTCGTTCTGGGCGCGGTTGGTCAGGGCGCCGGCGAGAGCGGCCTTGATCATCTTCTTCGGGGTGCGCTGCGCGTAGGAACGCGGCTGCGGGCCGTGGACGGTGCCACCGCCGGTGTAGTGCGGGGCACGGATGGAGCCCTGGCGAGCGCGGCCAGTGCCCTTCTGACGGAACGGCTTCTTGCCGCCGCCCGCAACCATGCCGCGAGTCTTCGTGGCGTGGGTGCCCTGGCGCTTTGCTGCGAGCTGCGCGATGACAACCTGGTGCATCAGCGGCACGGATGCCTCGCGGTCGAAGAACTCGGCCGGGAGCTCTACGGTGCCCTTGGTGGCTCCGTCAGCGGTGTGGACATCAAGTGTCAGTGTCATGCGTGAGCACCGCCCTTCACTGCGGTCTTGACGGTAACCAGGCTGCCCTTAGCGCCGGGGATGGCGCCCTTGATCAGGAGCAGGTTCGAGTCGCCGTCGATCCTTTGAATCTTGAGGTTCTGGGTGGTCACACGGTTGCCGCCCATGCGGCCAGCCATGCGGGTGCCCTTGAACACGCGGCCCGGGGTCGCGCAGCCACCGATGGAGCCGACACGACGGTGCGAAGCCTGGTTACCGTGAGCGGCACCCTGGCCGGCGAAGCCGTGACGCTTCATGGCGCCTGCGTAACCCTTGCCCTTGGTGGTGCCGGCAACGTCGACGAACGTGTCGCCCTCGAAGATGTTGACGGTCACTTCTTGGCCGAGCTCGTAAGCAGAGGTGTCGTCCATACGGATCTCTGCTACGTGGCGGCGCGGATTCTGGCCAGCCTTCTTGTAGTGGCCTGCCTGAGGCTTCTTCGCCTTACGGGGGTCAATCTCGCCGTAAGCGATCTGGATGGCGGAGTAGCCATCGGTCTCTGCGGTGCGGATCTGGGTGACAACGCACGGCCCAGCCTCGACGACGGTCACCGGAATGACCCGGTTCTCCTCGTCGAAGATCTGGGTCATACCGAGCTTGCGGCCCAGAATGCCCTTGATCTCGTTAGTCATATGTCTTGTTCTCCCTACTGGATGTTCACGTCAACGCTCGCGGGGAGGTCAATGCGCATGAGGGCATCAACCGTCTTCGGCGTCGGGTCGAGGATGTCGATGAGGCGCTTGTGGGTGCGCATCTCAAAGTGCTCGCGCGAGTCCTTGTACTTGTGGGGAGAACGAATAACGGCGTACACGTTCTTTTCAGTGGGCAACGGCACCGGTCCAACGACACGGGCACCCGTGCGGGTAACCGTCTCCACGATCTTCTTCGCAGATGCGTCGATCGCTTCGTGGTCGTAGGCCTTGAGCCGAATGCGGATCTTCTGTCCCGCCACGTTAACCTCTTCCTCGCTTCCCACGTTTCACCGTTAATCCCTGTTTCGGAGGTTGTCCGGTGAAAGAGGTGGGATTGATAGCTTTCAGTTTCTCTATAACGTTGTCCGGATTGAAGGCCGGCACCAACGCCAGTGTCTGTTCAAACGAATGACTGCCATGACGCTCGGCGGAAGGTGCACACGCGAATAAACAACGCGTTTGCCAGTGCTTCCGCTGGGAAGATTCCCCAGTGTCAGGCTCGGAAGGGGTCTCGGGAGGCGGGGTCGTTTTCACGATCGCGCCAACGTGGCCCTTACGTACTGCCGCTGTTTATTTGCCATGCCCCTTCTCCGGTCCCCGGTCTCGAGAGTGCCTACTCGTAGTGGCCTGTGCTCGATCGCAGATCCTTCGTCGACAAGCGTCACGCCCATCGTGCAAAGGTGTCATGTTCGCCTTACCAACAGCGCGAATGCGCCGTGTTAAAGCAACCCGGGTATTCAAACACACTTGTCGGCGAAAACGCAAACTGCGGTCAATGTATCGAAATGGTGTCGATTGTCCCCGAGCGTGGCCGAACCAAAGTTTTACACATACCATTGGCTCTTGTTACGCCGGTCGGTTTTACCGGCGCATCCATTGCACTCGATAGAACCAGAATCCGCGAAAGGATTGTCATGGCTGACAACAACGCTAACCAGAACACCACCAACACCCCGGCGACCGACGGCTCCACCACCCTGGAAGCCCAGAACCAGCCGCGCAACGAGGCCCTGGAGACCGAGCACGGCACCACCGTCATCGACGACAACGTCGTGGGCAAGATCGCCGGCATCGCTGCACGCGAGGTGTCCGGTGTTCACAACCTGGGTGGCGGCGCTGCCCGCATGTGGGGTGCAGTGCGCGAGTCGCTGACCTCCTCTACCAACGTCCAGCAGGGTGTTAACGTCGCTGTGGAGAACGGTCACGCCAACGTCGCCGTCGCCGTCATCGCCGAGTACGGCGTGGCCATCCACGAGCTGGCAAACGCGATCCGCGAGAACATCACCATCGCGATCACCCGCATGACCGGCCTGATCGTGGACCGCGTCGACGTCACCGTTCACGACGTGAACCTCCCGGAGGAAGCTACCGAGGCTGAGACCGTCCGCGAGCAGTCCACCACCCAGGCCCTGGACCAGTAAGAATGGCCGCATTCTCCGTCACGCAAGAAGTCGCGGAATCCATCCGCGACGCGGCACTGTCCGTCGACGGTGTGGCGGGAGTGTCCGGCGGTCGCATGGGCCAGGCGTTCCTGCGGGTCAGCGGAGCCATGATCGAAGGTATTCAGCTTATCGACGCCTCCGTCCCCCACCTCGCCCTGCACCTCACCTACGACCTGTCCTCCCGCCGCCAAATCCCATCGATCGTGGCAGATGTCCGCACAACGGTCGCGTCCCTGCCCGCTTTCACGGAAACCGACACGACCCCGCGCATCGACGTCGTATTCGACGACGCCTCCTAGACCACCAAATGCGGGCGCCGGCGATGAGCCGCCGGACGGGGCCCGCTGGGTGACACGCGCCGGATGCGCCGGATCCCTCTACTACGCATAAGAAATGTGGAATACACATGAACATTTTCTCGAATAAGACAGTCCTCGGCGCTGTAATCGGCGTCGTGCTGGCATTCGCCTTGATCTTCGGCGGCTGGATCGGATTCTTCTTCACGCTTCTGTTTGGCGCCATCGGAGGCGTCGTCGGGGCACAATTGGAAGGTCGGATCGATCTGGCTGAGCTGGTCAGCACCACCTCCGGGCGGGGTCGTGGCTAATGGATCCAGCCTCGTACCGCATTAGCGAGAAGGCCGTCGAGCGAGTCGCCGAAGTCGCCGTGCTGTCCGTCCCAGGTGTGCGCGAGATCGACGCGAAGCTCGCGGGCCTAGCGGGTCGCAGCTTCCCGCGCGTGGAGGCGCAGATCGACCGTCCGGCGAGTTCGGTCATCCTCGATGTCGAAATCGTCAGTTCCTACCCGGCTCCTGTCGGCGCGATCACCGACGAAGTCCGCCAAACCATGGGCTCCCACGTGGAGACGCTGACAGGTTTGGCTGTGCAGAAGGTGAACATCGTCGTGGTGGACGCGGAGGCAACCGCGCTCGACGAGCGCGTCACACGCAACGATTTGCTGCGTCACCCGACCGGTGTCGCTCCGGCGGAAATCCGAGTCTCCCGTTCGGCAGTCACATCCCCGGTGGTGAAGGCGCCGATTGCTCTCGCCGCAATCGAGGCCGATGACACGCTCTACCGGAATCTCGCACCCGTCGACATTCCGGCGCCGCCGCATATCGAGCACGTCACCACTCCCCTGCCGCCGCGCCCGCAGCCGGTAGAGGCTCCTGCACCGCACCCCGTTGCACACGTGGAGACCCCGGAGCCCGTGCGACCGTTCAGTCCAGCACACCCGGAGCCCGCTCCCTTGCGCGCTATCGGCATCGCCCGCCCGACTCAGCCGCGGCAGGTGTCTGCACCGGCGCCCGCCTCGCTCAAGCGGATCACGGTGAACCAGTACGCGCCACGAATCCCGGTGGAACGCCCTGCTCCACAGCCGCTGCGCCTCATCGAGGTCTCACGTCCGTCGCGGCCGGCTCCAGTGTCCCTGCCCGCGCAGCGCCCCTTGGCACACATTCAGGTGGAAAGGCCGCGGCATGTGGACGTCGTAAAGCCCATGCCAAAAACGCTCCGCGCGATCACCGTTCCCCCGCTAAACGTCGTTGACCCGCAGGTTCCGCCGCAACGCCCGCTCGAACCCATCACGATCGACCCGGACTACGCGGACGATCACGCACTCGAACGCCCGCTCGGCGAGAACACCACGCAGACCGTCCGCATCCGCCCCGGCGAAGGCTCGGGCAACAGCACGGTCGACACGGCCACAAAGGCCGACACGAAAGAGACCGACAAAAAGACCGACAAGAAGGAGGTGTAGTGACCATGGCTCAACCAACACAGCAATACAGTGGCCCCCGCGCTGGAGCGGAGCCGAAGGGCAACCCGGCGGTCCGGTGGCTCACGATCCTCCTCGGTCTCGTGTTCCTCGCGCTGTCCGGTGTGATCGGCCGCGACCTGTGGTACCGCTACCAAGACAATGACCCGCAGAATTCCTGGGTGCGGCCCGTCCTCGACTGGCTGGGCACCGCAACCGTGAACCCTGTCGGCGTCACGGTCGGAGTCATCGTCGCCCTGATCGGCCTGTGGCTGATCATTACCGCTTTCAAGCCGCGTCCACGCCGCTACGTGCGCATCGAGTCGGCTTCGTCCATCTGGACGCGCCCCGTCGACATCGCCCGCAAGGCAACGGCGTCCGCGCGCTCCGAACTCGGCCGGTCCAACATTGCATCCCGCGCCACCCGAAAGAAGCTCACCATCGACGTCGAGGACGACGGTTCGCAAGGACTCGACCAGCGCCTCACCGAGGTGCTCAGCGGCGAGATGCAGCGACTCGCACAGGCGCCGAAGGTCCGCGTCAACATTCACCGCCCCACCCAAGCGAAGGAGCTGGCATGACACGTACACTGGCATTCTTCGACCGGCTGATCATCTTCCTTCTCGGCTTGCTCCTCCTGGCCGGCGGATTGATTCCTGCGGCGCTGTACTGGGACATCCCGCACATCTCCGAGTTCGTGCGCGGCATCAACCGCTCACTTCTCACTGATGTCCCCGGGATGAACTGGTACACCGCCGCGCTTGTGGGAACGCTCATCGGCTCCATCATCCTCGGGTTGTGGCTGATCATGCCGAACATCCGCAACCGCGGCTTCAACAACCGCTTCATCGCGCCGGCTCAGCCGGAGCTCGGCGACACCCGCATCAACGTCGCCCGAGTCGCCCAGGCAGCGTGCAGCCACGCTGAGCAGAGCGAGGTGGTGAAGGAAGCGAAGCAGTCCGTCGCCTTTGTCGGGGATCGGCCAACGGCGACGTTTACCGTGACTGCGAACCCGGAGTTCTCGCTGGAAACTGTTGCGGCTTACATCGAACAGATGGACGCGGACTTCCGGGATGCGGTGGACACAATGGATATCGATACCGTGTTCAAGCTCCACTTGGACAAGGTTGCTGCCTAGCTTTCCACAAGCAGCAGCTTATCGACGATCCCCAGAACCACCTCTTCCCCGCCCGCCGACACGTAGGCGAAGTTCTCACCGACCCGACAACGCACGACATGACTCCATGCGTGCGTTGTTTTCTTTACCGTGCGCCTGTCCACTTGCCACATGTGGAGCCGGTGCGTCAGGAGAATGCGTGTGCCATCCTCGAGGGTCACGCACCACACCCAGTTACCTATTTCTGCCCGCCGTAAGCCTTCGATTGTGGCGTCATGGTTGTGAATCCGCGAGATCAATGTCACCATCCCGAGGCGGTGTTGCACTCCTTCACCATCAGCGACGACGAGCATCCGGCCAGGACCTGTCGGTCGCACGGACTCGTACACCCAGATACTCGGCTGACGGTCCCTGTCCCCCAAGGATCGGACTACAGCGACACCGCGATCAGTCAGCGTGATCCGATGATCGGGTAAGGTGGTCTCAATCAGAAAATTGCCTTTGCTCCGTCCTTCTTCTGAACGGGGAAGGTCGGCGGGGTGGGAAGAGGATTCGTCGATAAGCAACTGCTCTAGTTCCTCATCTGAAGTGCCCCACCCTGCGCCGCGATTAGCGAGAATGCCGAAAAGTGTCGCGAGAGGCAAGTCCGGCTGGCCTTCCCAAGTGTCACGGAGATGGTCCAAAACGCGGTGAATTCGGGTCGGGTCATGCACAACCGACGAGCATACGCACCGCTCTTCGCTGCTGCGCACGAAGCGCCGCGTCGCCCCCGAAGAAATGGGCCCAGGCGCTCACCTTCGCGCAAAAATACGGGCACGGCATCATGCGCTAACGCAATAGGTCATGACGGAGGTCCCCTGACCTGCCACTTTCCGCGACGAGGAGGGTCGTTTCCGGTCTTCGGGAGTTGTGGGACGCGTTTTTGCCAGTGGGCTACTTTTCGGGGAGCACTCACAGGTGGCCCCCGTTTACCGTTTTGCTACGTTCATCGTCCGAAGAGTTGGTGCATGGCTCCGTATGGGTGGGTGGTGTTGGGTGCGGGGGTGCCTCGCGGTGAGATCCAGATGGGTGTGCCGTTGCGGATTCTGATGCGGCCTCGGTGGTTGCGGTGGGGGTCGTCGTCGTTGGTGCGGTTGTGGTAGCGGCACACCACCGCCAGGTTGTTTATGTTTGTCATCCCACCCTGCGACCGCGCAAGTCGGTGATCCGGTTGGGGTTGGCCCCGGCATCACGAAGTACCCCGGCATCAAAGTGGGCCAGGGTATCGATCGCGGTGCTGGTAGCACCCACACTGGCGGCGAAAAGGTTCATGGGCCACACGCTAAACCCGGTGCGCCAGTCGGCAAAGGGCACCACCGTAAACCTGTGGATAACCACATGTTATCCACAAGACCGTGAACCCAAGAACCGTCGAGAAACACCCATGACGTGCACATACCCACCGGTTCCCCCACCCCAGAAGAAATACGAACGGATACGAAAACACTAGCCGCATCAACCAAAAAGGGACCTAGAACCAGATAGAGAGGCGGGCAAAGAGGATAAAAGGGGGCGGCTAAGACGCCGATAAGCGAAAAACCGCACCCCGTATTGGGGTGCGGTTCATTCAGGCTGTTCTGGTGCTACCGGAACCTGGAGTCAGTCGAGGACTAGTCCAGGATCTTGGTGACGCGGCCAGCGCCGACGGTACGGGAGCCCTCGCGGATAGCGAAGCGCAGGCCCTCATCCATAGCGACCGGCTGAATCAGCTCGACAGTCATGTCGACGTTGTCGCCCGGCATGACCATCTCGGTGCCCTCCGGCAGCTTCACAACACCGGTCACGTCGGTGGTGCGGAAGTAGAACTGCGGACGGTAGTTGTCGAAGAACGGGGTGTGGCGGCCACCCTCGTCCTTGGACAGGACGTAGACGGAACCCTCGAACTTGGTGTGCGGGGTGTAAGCGCCCGGTGCGATGATGACCTGGCCACGCTCGACATCCTCGCGCTTCAGACCACGGAGCAGAAGAGCTGCGTTGTCGCCGGCCTCAGCGGTGTCGAGAAGCTTGTTGAACATCTCGATGGAGGTGACGGTGGTCTTCTGGGACTTCTCGCGGATACCGATGATCTCGACCTCGTCGTTGAGGTTCAGGACACCGCGCTCGACACGACCGGTAACAACGGTACCGCGGCCGGAAATGGTGAAGATGTCCTCGACCGGCATCAGGAACGGCTTGTCGGTCTCGCGCTCCGGATCCGGGATAGCGTCGTCGCAGGCCTGCATGAGGTCGAGCACGGACTGGACCCACTTCTCGTCACCCTCGAGAGCCTTGAGAGCGGAGATGTGAACGATCGGAGCTTCCTCGTCGTAGTCCTGCTCACCGAGCAGTTCGCGGATCTCCATCTCGACGAGCTCGATGATCTCTTCGTCGTCGACCATGTCGCACTTGTTCAGTGCAACGAGGATGTACGGAACGCCGACCTGGCGGGCGAGCAGAACGTGCTCGCGGGTCTGCGGCATCGGGCCGTCGGTAGCGGCAACCACGAGGATTGCGCCGTCCATCTGGGCAGCACCGGTAATCATGTTCTTGATGTAGTCGGCGTGGCCCGGGGCGTCGACGTGTGCGTAGTGGCGCTTCGGGGTGTTGTACTCCACGTGGGAGATGTTGATGGTAATGCCGCGCTCGCGCTCCTCCGGAGCCTTATCGATGGTGTCGAAGGCGAAAGCCTTGTTCTCCTCCGGGTAAGCGTCAGCCAGCACCTTGGTGATAGCGGCGGTGGTGGTGGTCTTGCCGTGGTCGACGTGACCGATGGTGCCGATGTTCACGTGCGGCTTAGTGCGCTCGAACTTTTCCTTTGCCACTGTTTGTCCTCCTGGACGTGCATGTGACTACGACTCTCGCAGCCACGTGGATTTACTTCTGCCTTGCTTTCATTTCCTAGCACTCGGTCCACCGTCATCCACCGATTGTGGTGGCGCACCGGTGCGTCGGGCATGGAAACAATGGCCATTTCACAATGTGCCAGTTACATGATCCTAGATTTGTTAACGCCGTTTTTCAAACCATAACAGGGAGGATTCTAGGTCTCCCTGCCGGTCATCCGGACGGTCCGTTGGAGGGCGGAACCACCTAGTGGTAACGGCCGGCTCAAAGCTCCGTTTACTGTCTATTGCTTACTGAGCGCGAAAGTATCGTGCGACTTGGCGTCGCTTTTCTTCCGCGTCTTTCCTCCGCGCATCTACAGTGTTCGAAACTTTCAGCACGGCCGCTACCGCAGCGCTAGCACTCCCCCAGCGGCACATTATCCCTGGGGGAGCACGCAGCTAACGCGTTTTAGGCGTTGCCGTTGCGCTCGTCGATAATCTCCTGCGCGATGCTGGACGGAACCTCACCGTAGGAATCAAACACCATGGTGAAGTTCGCGCGGCCAGCGGTCGAGGAACGGAGGTCGCCGATGTAGCCGAACATCTCGGACAGCGGCACCTTAGCCTTGACCACCTTGGCGCCGGAGCGGTCCTCCATGGCGTAAACCTGGCCGCGTCGAGAGCTGATGTCGCCGTTGACGGTACCCATGTACTCCTCAGGGGTGACAACTTCGACTGCCATGAGCGGCTCGAGCAGAACCGGCTTCGCCTTGGCCACAGCTTCCTTCAGAGCCTGGGAACCTGCGAGCTTGAACGCCATCTCGGAGGAGTCGACCTCGTGGTAAGCACCGTCTTCCAGGGTGGCCTTAATGTTCACCAGCGGGTAACCAGCGAGGTAACCGTACTGCATTGCGTCCTGGATACCAGCGTCGACGGACGGGATGTACTCCTTCGGCACGCGGCCACCGGTGACAGCATTCTCGAAGGCGTAGGTCGGCGACTGGCCCTCTTCCAAGGCCTCCGGGTCCGGCTCGTACGGCTCGATGGTGACGATGACCTTCGCGAACTGGCCGGAACCACCAGTCTGCTTCTTGTGGGTGTAGTCGAGGTGCTCGACCTTCTTGCGGATGGTCTCGCGGTACGCGACCTGCGGGGAACCGATGTTTGCTTCGACCTTGAACTCGCGCTTCATGCGGTCCACCAGAACGTCGAGGTGGAGCTCGCCCATACCGCCGATGACGGTCTGGCCAGACTCCTCGTCGAGCTGGACGGTGAAGGTCGGGTCCTCTTCGGCGAGCTTCTGGATAGCGGTACCCAGCTTCTCCTGGTCGGCCTTGGTCTTCGGCTCGATGGCGACCTGGATCACCGGGTCCGGGAAGTCCATGGACTCGAGGATGATCGGGTGGTCCGGGTTGCACAGCGTGTCACCCGTGGTGGTCTCCTTCAGACCGATGAACGCGTAGATGTTACCGGCGTCAGCGTGCTCGACCGGGTTCTCCTTGTTCGCGTGCATCTGGAAGAGCTTGCCCACGCGCTCCTTCTTGGACTTCGTGGAGTTGAGCATCTGCTCGCCCGGGATGGCCTGGCCGGAGTAGACGCGCACGTAGGTGAGCTTGCCGAAGAATGGGTGGACGGCGATCTTGAACGCCAGAGCGGAGAACGGCTCCTCGACGGACGGCTTACGGGTCATCTTCTCCTCGCCGTCGATGGACACTCCCTGGACCTCGCCCACGTCGAGCGGGTTCGGCAGGTAGTCAACAATAGCGTCGAGCAGCGGCTGGACACCCTTGTTGCGGTAAGCGGTACCGCAGAAGACCGGGTACAGCTCGGAGTCGACGGTCATCTTGCGGATGGCGCCCTTGATCTCCTCGGTGGTCAGCTCTTCACCGCCGAAGTACTTCTCCATGAGCTCTTCGTCGGACTCGGCGACGGTTTCGAGCAGCTTCTCGCGGTACTCCTCTGCCTTCTCCTGGAGGTCGGCCGGGATCTCCTCGATGGTCGGCTCAGCACCGGTCTCGACCTTGCCGCGCCAGGTGATGGCCTTCATGTCGACCAGGTCGACGACACCGTCAAAGTCATCCTCGGCACCGATCGGCAGCTGCATAACCAGCGGCTTAGCGCCGAGGCGGTCGATGATGGTCTGAACGGTGTGGTAGAAGTCCGCGCCGAGCTTGTCCATCTTATTGACGAAGCAGATACGCGGCACGTCGTACTTAGCAGCCTGACGCCAGACCTGCTCGGACTGCGGCTCCACACCCTCTTTACCGTCGAACACTGCGACAGCGCCGTCGAGGACGCGCAGGGAGCGCTCGACCTCGACGGTGAAGTCAACGTGGCCCGGGGTGTCGATGATGTTGATCTGGTTGCCGTTCCAGAAGCAAGTCACAGCAGCGGACGTAATGGTGATGCCGCGCTCTTTCTCCTGCTCCATCCAGTCCGTCGTAGCGCCACCGTCGTGCGTCTCGCCGACGCGGCGGTTAATACCCGTGTAGAACAGGATGCGCTCGGTCGTGGTGGTCTTACCAGCATCGATGTGGGCCATGATGCCGATGTTGCGGACCTTGTTCAGATCCTTAAGCACTTCTTGTGCCACGTTTTGTACCCCAACTCATGTGTCGTCGACGCCCTGAGCCGTGATCCCCGTGATACCGGGAGCGACTTTAGACGCCTTGGCGGATTATTTTCCTTGGTCGATTCTGCCACTTAATCGCAGATCTGGCATTGCAAGACCTCGAAGGCTCGAGCCAGCCTCCGGCGGGGCAACCAAAGACCCCTGCCGGATACGGCGCAGCGGGCATTTACCAGCGGTAGTGCGCGAAGGCGCGGTTGGCCTCGGCCATCTTGTGGGTGTCCTCGCGGCGCTTCACGGATGCGCCGAGACCGTTGGATGCGTCCAGGATCTCGTTGGCAAGACGCTCGGTCATGGTGTTCTCGCGGCGCTGGCGGGTGAAGGTGACCATCCAGCGGAGTGCGAGGGTGGTGGAGCGGCCCGGGCGGACCTCGACCGGAACCTGGTAGGTCGCACCGCCGACGCGGCGGGAGCGGACTTCGAGGTCCGGGCGAATGTTGCCCAGAGCCTTCTCCAGGGTGCCCACCGGATCAGTGCCGGTCTTCTCGCGGCAGATCTCCAGCGCGTCGTAGACGATGCGCTGCGCGGTGGACTTCTTGCCGTCCTGGAGGATCTTGTTGATCAGCTGGGAGACCAGCTCAGAGTCGTAAACCGGGTCCTTGACAACGGGACGCTTCGGAGCTTGCTGCTTACGCATTGTTCTTTACTGTCCCTTCTTCGCGCCGTAACGGGAGCGAGCCTGCTTGCGGTCCTTGACGCCCTGGGTGTCCAGTGCGCCGCGGATGATCTTGTAGCGGACACCCGGAAGGTCCTTCACACGGCCGCCGCGCACGAGCACCATGGAGTGCTCCTGCAGGTTGTGGCCCTCGCCCGGGATGTAGGCGGAGACCTCGATGCCGGAGGTCAGGCGGACACGCGCGACCTTGCGGAGTGCGGAGTTCGGCTTCTTCGGGGTGGTGGTGTACACGCGGGTGCACACGCCGCGGCGCTGCGGGGAGCCCTTCAGCGCAGCAGTTGCCACCTTCTTGCTTTTATCGTGACGGCCCTTGCGGACCAGCTGCTGGATAGTTGGCATACCAACTCTTTCTGTTCGGTTGCGCACTCCCCTGGTGGGGACGAAGGCAGCCAAACATGCAAAAATGGGGGCTCTTCTTCGGGGCCCTGCCGTTTTCGCGTGAGCTGCCAACGCACTCCCAGAAGGTGCGCGGAGTTCAACGGTTTCCCAACCCCGGCGAGCGAGGCGGAATCGTTAGAGAAATTACCCGTTCCCGGCCCTCGAAAGCAAATCGCGGGTCTCCACTCTTGCGGCAGGAACTCATGATCACAATGCGATCGCGTACTTTCCGGTTTAAACTCAACTCATGTCGTCTGACATCGAGCGATCCGAGTCCCCGCTGCCCCGTAAGCGCGCATCATCGTCCGCTCGCCAGTTCGCGGCGGATGCCCTCGCCTCCGCTCTCGCCGATGGGCAGTTGGATCTCTCCGAATTCGATGCCAGGTCATCTCAGGTTTGGAAGATCACATTCGCCGACGAGCTCGAGCGGTTGACGGCCGACCTGGATGTCACGAATGCGCCTCAGAGCACCGGCGATCCGGCCCCCGGGCAACAACAGGCGAGCAGGAATATTGTGTCGCAACCAGGGGGATCGTCCGTCTCATTCGCCCTCATGGGCGGCTCCGTGCACGAAGGTTCGTGGCATATTGCCCGGCACCACACGTCGTTCGCTCTCATGGGCGGCACCTATCTCGACCTGCGCTGCGCCAAGCTTTCGGCTCAGGAGACCGTCATCGACGCTATCTCAATCATGGGAGGAATCAAGATCGTCGTCCCGGAAGATGTCCGGGTAGTCAGCGATGGCCTCGGCATCATGGGCGGCTTCGGCATCAAGGACCACCCGTCGTGCACCATGCTTATCGACGATGTCCCGGCCTTTGCTCCTCTCATCCGCCTCCGTGGGATCGGCCTCATGGGCGGGGTCAGCGTGGTCCGCGCTTCGCGCAACGCACGCGCTGACTGATCCTAATCAAGCGCTGCCAGTTTCCTTCCGGCCGGCCTCACGAGACGTCTCCCGCGTCTCGCCTACCCCAGCCCGGGTGTCCCCTTTCGCTCTTCAGCCAGGACGCGCAGCGGCCTTCGCACCTTCGCACACACCCTTTTTCCTGCAATCTCGCAGTGTCTGAGCTGGACATAACATTCCGTTACATTGGGAGCTGTGCGAACGTCGTAGAGGGGAGATCTCAAACCGCCGTATTGGTCGTTGCGGGTCTGTACGCGGCAGTCAGCGCACGCTCGGCTTAGCTGACTTTTCCCTGGCCATCATATCCGAGTCGACCCTGTGAGTGCTCGCTTTCTTCGCCGTCGGCGGCGAAATCTGACAACTCGGGCAACGGATATGGCGCTGGCCGGCATCGGCATGTGGGCGGCTCGGGAAATAATGAACCGCAACGCTCACCGTCGAATTGACTACCTCTCTTGAACACATGATTTCCGTTCGACAGACCACCACCACATCCAGCTCTGCACCGCCGACACCCACACCCCGCTGGTCCGGAGCACACGGCCTTCGGCCTCCATCCGATCCAGTGGATCTACGGCATTCAACAATCAGGCCTGAGCCCCTTGTTACGCACCGCACCTAGATGCAGCTGGAACCAGAACCTCTCCTCTCCCACCGGTCACATGCCGCCTGGGGATATGCGGGACGATTCACAACGGTTCCAGCGGAGCCGGGGGCCGGGTCGATACGGAGTAAATGGGTGCAGCGAAACAGCCCGGCTCCCCTCTCTTCCCTGTGCGTGTCAGGGCTGGAGGGGAGCCGGGCTTCGTCGATAAGCGGGCGGCTTAGTTGGCGCTTAGAACTGGTCGAACCCGTACTCGTCGAGCGGCACGGACGCGCCGGTGAACTCGCCGTAGCCTTCGTCGCCGTAGATCGCATCGCCGAAGGACGGGATCGAGTACGCGGCGGAACGAGCAGCCTCAGTCGGCTTGACGGAGATGTTGCGGTAGCGGGAAATGCCCGTACCAGCCGGGATCAGCTTACCGATGATCACGTTCTCCTTCAGGCCGATGAGCTTGTCGGAGCGCTTGTTAATAGCGGCATCCGTAAGCACACGCGTCGTCTCCTGGAAGGAGGCGGCGGACAGCCACGACTCGGTCGCCAACGACGCCTTGGTGATACCCATGATCTCACTGCGCAGCTCCGCGGGCTCGCCGCCCTCGGCGACAGCCTGACCGTTGATCTGGCGTGCCTCGGACAGGTCCACGAGGGTGCCCGGCAAGAACTCGGTCGAGCCCGCGTCGATGACGGTGCCGCGGCGCAGCATCTGGCGGATGATGATCTCGATGTGCTTGTCGTGAATCGACACACCCTGGGTGCGGTAGACAGCCTGGACCTCGTCGATCAGGTGCTTCTCCACACCGCGGCGGCCGAGAACCTCTAGCACGTCGTGGGGGTCGGCGGCACCGCGCAGCAGGCGGTCGCCCACCTTGACGGTGTCGCCGTCGCGCAGGGACCGCTCGATCATGGCGTCCGGGTTGGACTCCATCGGGCGGCGCACCTGAGCAAGACCCTGGCGCTTGGACAGCTTCTCGTAGACCACATCGTCGGAGCCGTCCTCCGGGTGGATGGTCAACGTCCAGAAGTTGCCTTCATCCTCCAGCGAGATCTCGCCGGCGACAGACGCGATCGGGGCGCGGTTCTTCGGCACACGGGCCTCGAACAGCTCCTGGACACGCGGCAGACCACCGGTAATGTCACCGCCGACACCACCCTGGTGGAAGGTACGCATGGTCAGCTGGGTACCCGGCTCACCAATGGACTGCGCCGCGACAATACCGACAGCCTCGCCGATGTCCACCAGCTTGCCGGTGGCCATGGACTTGCCGTAGCACTTCGCGCAGACACCGGTCGGGGTCTGGCAAGTCAGCACGGAACGGACCTTGACGGTCTCCACGCCGGCCTCGACGAGGGCGTCGATACGCTCCTCGGACAGGTCGCTGCCTGCCTCGAGGATGACCTCGCCGTCAGCATCGGTCGCATCCGCGGCCAGAACACGGCCGGAGACTGAGGTCTCCACCAAGTCGTGGCGGTTGAAGCGGCCGGTCCCGGCAGCCTCTGCCACCGGAACCTTGACACCCTGGTGGGTGCCGCAGTCGTCCTCGCGAACGATGACATCCTGGGCGACGTCGACAAGGCGGCGAGTGAGGTAACCGGAGTCCGCGGTACGCAGAGCGGTATCCGCCAGACCCTTGCGGGAACCGTGGGAGTTGTTGAAGTACTCCATCACGGACAGGCCCTCGCGGAAGGACGTCTTGATCGGACGGGTGATGTACTCACCGCGGGAGTTCACGACCATGCCCTTCATGCCGGCCAGCGTCCAGATCTGGCGCATGTTACCGGCAGCACCGGACTTCACGATCATCGGAATCGGGTTGTCGTCCGGGTAGAGGTCCTCCACGGCCTGACCCACCTTGTTGGTGGCGTCCTGCCACAGCTCGACCAGACGGTCGTAGCGGTTCTCCTCGGTGAGAGCACCCTTCTCCCAGAACTTGCGCTCGATGGCCTCCGCTTCCTTCTCGTACTCGTCCAAGATCTCGATCTTGTTCGGGAGCACGAGCACGTCGGACATGGTGATGGTGATGCCCGAGCGGGTCGCCCAGTAGAAACCGGCGTCCTTGAGCTTGTCCATCGTCTGGGCGACGGTGATCATCGGGTACTTCTCCACCATGGAGGCGATGATGTCGCCGAGCAGCACCTTGCCGGCGCCGCCACCCTTACGCACCATTGCGCCTTCCTGGTACGGGAAGTTGAACGGAAGCATCTCGTTGAACATGATGCGGCCGAGGGTGGTGTCAGCCGTCCAGGACTGCCCCTTCTCCCAGCCGTCCGGGAACTGCTCAGCCTCGATCTCGCGCGTCGGACGCAGGTGGCTGATGCGCACCTTGATCGGAGCCTGCAGGCCAAGCACACCGCGGTCGTAGGCCATGATGGCCTCGCGGTAGTCAGAGTAGAAGCCGCGTGCCGGACCGTTCTCATCGGCCGGAGCGTACGCGCCCTCGCCGCCGATCTCGCCCTCGCTCTTCAGCATGGTCAGGAAGTACAGGCCGGTCACCATGTCCAGGCGCGGCATTGCCAGCGGCTTACCGGATGCCGGGGACAGGATGTTGTTGGAGGACAGCATCAGGATGCGGGCCTCGGCCTGCGCCTCTGCGGACAACGGCAGGTGAACAGCCATCTGGTCACCGTCGAAGTCGGCGTTGAACGCCTCACATGCCAGCGGGTGCAGCTGGATGGCCTTACCCTCGACCAGGACCGGCTCGAAGGCCTGGATACCAAGGCGGTGCAGCGTCGGTGCGCGGTTGAGCAGCACAGGGTGCTCCGCAATGGCCTCTTCCAGGACATCCCACACCTCGGGGCGCTGGCGCTCCACCATGCGCTTCGCGGACTTGATGTTCTGCGCGTAGTCGTTGTCTACCAGGCGCTTCATCACGAACGGCTTGAACAGCTCGAGAGCCATCAGCTTCGGCAGACCACACTCGTGCATCTTCAGCTGCGGACCGACGATAATCACAGAACGGCCGGAGTAGTCCACGCGCTTACCCAGCAGGTTCTGGCGGAAGCGGCCCTGCTTGCCCTTGAGCAGGTCGGACAGAGACTTCAGCGGGCGGTTGCCCGGACCGGTGACAGGACGGCCGCGGCGGCCGTTGTCGAACAGCGCGTCAACGGACTCCTGCAGCATGCGCTTCTCGTTGTTGACGATGATCTCGGGTGCACCGAGGTCGATCATGCGCTTGAGGCGGTTGTTGCGGTTGATCACGCGGCGGTACAGATCGTTCAGGTCGGAGGTGGCGAAGCGGCCACCGTCCAGCTGAACCATCGGACGCAGCTCCGGCGGGATGACCGGGATCGCGTCCAGGATCATGCCGGCCGGGTCGTTGCCGGAACGCTGGAATGCGGCGACGACCTTCAGGCGCTTCAGCGCGCGGACCTTCTTCTGGCCCTTGCCCTCAGCGATGATCGTGCGCAGCTCCTCGGACTCGGCGTCCAAGTCGAAGTTGCGGATCAGGGTCTGGATAGCCTCCGCACCCATGCCGCCGGTGAAGTAATCCTCGTAGCGGTCAACCAGTTCCTCGTAGAGGTTCTCGTCGATGATCATCTGCTTCGGAGCGAGCTTGATGAAGGTGTTCCAGATCTCGTCGAGGTGCTCGATCTCGCGCTCGCCCGCCTCGCGCATGTGCTGAATTTCCTTGTCGGCAGCATTCTGCACCTTCTTGCGGGCAGCAGCGGTAGCGCCTTCGGACTCGAGCTCGGCGAGGTCCTCCTCGAGCTTCTGGGCGCGGTCGGCGATCTCCGCCTCGGTGTCCTGCTCGACTTCCTTCTTTTCCAGGATCATTTCCGCCTCGAGGGTGGACATGTCGTTGTGACGTGCCTCCTCGTCGACGGACGTGATGATGTTGGCGGCGAAGTAAATGATGCGCTCGAGGTCCTTCGGCGCCAGGTCCAGCAGGTAGCCCAGACGGGACGGAACGCCCTTGAAGTACCAGATGTGGGTGACGGGCGCGGCCAGCTCGATGTGGCCCATGCGCTCACGGCGAACCTTGGACTTGGTCACCTCGACGCCGCAGCGCTCGCAGATGATGCCCTTGTAACGGACGCGCTTGTACTTGCCGCAGGAGCACTCCCAGTCGCGGGTGGGACCGAAAATGCGCTCGCAGAAGAGGCCGTCCTTCTCCGGCTTGAGGGTGCGGTAGTTAATCGTCTCCGGCTTCTTCACCTCGCCGTGCGACCAGCGGCGGATGTCGTCGGCGGTGGCCAGGCCGATGCGGAGCTCGTCGAAGAGGTTTACGTCAAACACGTAAATGCCCTTTCACCTCCCAGTGACCGGGGAGGATTGAAGTTGAATTAATTCTTCGTCTTAAGTCGTATTTGCTTGCCGACGCACGGCAGAAGCGCTTTTCGCGCTTATGCCGTGTCGGCTGCGGAACCCTCGTCGCGGGACAGGTTGATGCCCAGCGAGGATCCAGCCTGGTCGTATTCGTCGTCGTCGCCGGAAAGCTCCATCGGCGTGCCGTCGGTGGAGAGCACCTCTACGTTCAGGCAGAGTGACTGCAGCTCTTTGAGCAACACCTTGAAGGACTCCGGGATACCCGGGTCCGGAATGTTGTCGCCCTTGACAATCGCCTCGTACACCTTCACGCGGCCCACCACGTCATCGGACTTGATGGTGAGCAACTCCTGCAGGGTGTAGGCGGCGCCGTACGCCTGCATCGCCCACACCTCCATCTCGCCGAAGCGCTGGCCACCGAACTGCGCCTTACCACCCAGCGGCTGCTGGGTAATCATGGAGTACGGGCCGGTGGAACGAGCGTGAATCTTCTCGTCCACGAGGTGGTGCAGCTTGAGCATGTACATGTAACCGACGGAAATCGGGTACTTGAACGGTTCGCCGGAGCGGCCGTCGAAAAGCACTGTCTTGCCGTCGCCGTCGACCATGACGTCGCCGTCGCGGTTCGGCTTCGTGTTCGCCAGTAGGCCTGCGATCTCGTCGTTGGTCGCACCATCGAACACTGGGGTGGCGGTCAGGGACTCAGGCGGAACGTCGTACAGGTGCTCCGGAAGGGTCTCCAGCAGCTTCGCGTTCGCCGGGTCGTCCGGGTTGACCGTCCAGCCGGCCTTGGCCAGCCAGCCGAGGTGAACCTCAAGGACCTGGCCGATGTTCATACGGCGCGGCACACCGTGGGTGTTCAGGATGATGTCCACCGGGGTGCCGTCAGCCATGAACGGCATGTCCTCCTCGGGGAGGATCTTGCCCACGACACCCTTGTTGCCGTGGCGGCCGGCCATCTTGTCGCCGTCCTGGATCTTGCGCTTCTGAGCCACGTAGACGCGAATCATTTCATTGACGCCCGGGGACAGATCGTCGTCGTCCTCGCGGGAGAAGCGACGGACTGCGATGACCTTGCCGGTCTCACCGTGCGGCACCTTCAGGGAGGTGTCGCGGACCTCGCGGGCCTTCTCGCCGAAGATGGCGCGCAGCAAGCGCTCCTCCGGGGTCAGCTCGGTCTCGCCCTTCGGCGTGACCTTGCCCACGAGGATGTCGCCGTCACGGACGTCCGCACCGATGCGGATGATGCCGCGCTCGTCGAGGTCCTTGAGCACATCCTCGGAGACGTTCGGGATCTCGCGGGTGATCTCCTCGGCGCCCAGTTTGGTGTCGCGGGCGTCGATCTCGTGCTCCTCAATGTGCACGGACGTCAGGATGTCCTGCTCGACCACGCGCTGGTTGAGGATGATCGCGTCCTCATAGTTGTGGCCCTCCCACGGCATGAATGCGACGAGCAGGTTGGTGCCCAGCGCCATCTCGCCGTTCTTGGTGCCCGGGCCGTCGGCGATGACCTGGCCGGCCTCGACGCGGTCGCCGGCAGACACGATCGGTGTCTGGTTGTAGCAGGTGCCCTGGTTGGTGCGCTCGAACGTGCGCAGCAGGTAGGACTCGCGCTGGCCCTCGTCGTCCATGATGGTGATCACGTCGCCGGAGACATCCTCGACGACACCGGCGTTCTTGGAAATGACGATGTCGCCCGCGTCGTAAGCAGCACGCAGCTCGGTACCGGTGGCCACATACGCGGCCTCCGAACGCAGCAACGGCACTGCCTGCTTCTGCATGTTCGCACCCATGAGGGCACGGTTAGCATCGTCGTGCTCCAGGAACGGAATCATCGCGGTAGCGACGGAGACCATCTGGCGCGGGGAGATATCGACGTAGTCGACATCCTTGGCGCTCACAACACCGATATCGCCGTCCTTGAGGCGGACCTCGATGCGGTCTGCGGTGATGTTCATGTCCTTGTCGTGCGCGGTGGCCGCCTCGGCGATGGCGAAGCGGTCCTCCTCGTCGGCGGTGAGGTAATCGATCTCGTCGGTGATCTTGCCGTCGACCACCTTCTGGTACGGCGTCTCAATGAAACCGAACGGGTTGACGCGGGCGTAGGACGCCAACGCACCGATTAGACCAATGTTCGGGCCCTCCGGAGTCTCAATCGGGCACATGCGGCCGTAGTGCGACGGGTGCACGTCGCGGACCTCGATGCCGGCGCGCTCGCGGGAGAGACCGCCCGGACCAAGCGCGGACAAACGGCGCTTGTGCGTCAGACCCGACAGGGAGTTGTTCTGGTCCATGAACTGCGACAGCTGGGAGGTGCCGAAGAACTCGCGGATTGCAGCAGAGACCGGTCGCACGTTGATCAGAGACGTCGGCGTGATGGACTCGGCGTCCTGGGTGGTCATGCGCTCGCGCACAACGCGCTCCATACGGGACAGGCCGACGCGGACCTGGTTTTGCACCAGCTCGCCCACAGTACGCAGACGACGGTTGCCGAAGTGGTCGATGTCGTCCGTGTTGATCGGGATGACAACGCCCTCCGGGGAAGTCATTTCGCGCTCACCGGCGTGCAGGCGCACGAGGTACTCGAGCGTGGTGGCGATGTCCTCTTCTGTCAGGGTCATCTCACCGTCGTGGTCGCCGCCGAGGCCCAGCTTACGGTTGACCTTGTAGCGGCCCACTCGTGCAAGGTCGTAGCGCTTAGCGCGGAAGAATGCATTCTCAAGCAAGGACTGCGCGAGGTCGCGCGTCGGCTGCTCGCCCGGACGCTGCTTGCGGTAAATCTCCAGCAGTGCCTCATCGGTGTTGGCCACGCCGTCGTTTTCGAGAGTGGACATCATGATCTCGGAGAAGCCGAAACGGTCCTTAATCTGCTGCTCGGTCCAGCCCAGAGCCTTCAGCAGGACGGTCACCGGCTGACGGCGCTTGCGGTCAATGCGGACACCGACAGTGTCGCGCTTGTCCACATCGAATTCGAGCCAAGCACCGCGGGACGGGATGACCTTCACGGAGTGCAGTGGACGCTCCGTGGATTTGTCGATCGTCTCGTCGAAGTAGACGCCCGGGGAACGCACGAGCTGCGAGACGATGACACGCTCAGTGCCGTTGACGATGAACGTGCCCTTGTCCGTCATCAGCGGGAAGTCGCCGATGAAGACAGTCTGGGACTTGATCTCCTGGGTGTCGTTGTTGATGAACTCGGCCGTCACGTACAGCGGCGCGGAGTAGTTGATGTCCTTGTCTTTGCACTCGTCGATGGTGTACTTGACATCTTCAAAGCGCGGCTCGGACAGAGACAGGCTCATGTTGCCCGAGTAGTCCTGGATCGGGGAGATTTCCTCCAGTATGTCCTCGAGACCGGACGTGATGCGGGCATCGGCACCGCGCTCTTCGGCCTGGCGCTCACGCCATTCCGGCGTGCCGACGAGCCAAGCGAAGGATTCTAACTGAACATCGAGAAGCCCGGGCAGGGAAATCGGCTCGGCGATCTTCGCAAACGAATACCGTTCCGGAGCTCCGGGAATTGTGGCCACTGACTTGGTCTGGCGGGAGACTGCCAAGATGGGTCCTTCCAGCACCTCACGCGGGGCCCGTGCACGGCGCATATACACTGGTCACCCGCTGGATAATTAGCGTTTATTGTTAGCTGCGACAGCTGTGGAAGCCCCCGGATATCCAGAATGCACAAAATCACCTTGTCAAATCAACGTTTTTGCGTTGATCCAAGGTTTCCTCATACACACTGGCGACGGCTTCCAGCGCAAGGAGACAGCTTATACCCCCGTTGTCTCTTTGTAAAGCGTCGGCGCAGTCAAAACCTGCCGTCGAATCCTGCGGTCCGGCTCTACCGCCGACTGCTGCGTCCGTCATCGGATTCGCCGGGAACTCTACCACCTTGCGGCTCCGCGTTTGCAATCGACGCAGGCAACGTGCGCGGCCGAGGCTGCCGCTTTATCCGTTTCGCCGATGCCGGGGCGCGGCAGGCCGCATCGCCGCCGCTAACCCGGCTATAGCAGTCAACGCGCCGAGACCGATGACGGCGAGGGTGACGCTTCGCGACATCTTCTGCGTGACCGCTGGAAGTTGCTCGGTGAGGGCGCGGGTTTGGGCCTCATCCATGCGCCCCTCATAGGACACGATTGTGCGCACTCTCTTCCCAGCCCGGTCCGCGTAATAGTCGTCCACCCTCTCATTCATGCCGACGACAAGCCCCGTGATCTGGTCGACAATGAACTCGCGCTTGGCGGTGTGGTGCCGAAAGACTTGCTGCTGGCCGCCGTCCGGACCGGGCACCGGAACCGTCATCGTATTCTGGGCGTCGGCGTACAGGGAGGCGACATTCGTGGCGGGTATTTCCTGCTCGAAGGTGTAAAGCGTGCGGCCGTACGCTTCTATTTCCCCGGTGAAACTGGCGGGAGCCGCAGTCCGCAGCGCAGGATCGAAGACCTGGTACTCCTGCTGCGCGACATTCGAGGGGAACTTCAGCCAGACACCCTCGACAGGCACATCAGTCTCCGGGAAAGCCATCACCGTGCTCAATTTTGCGGGAGCGACAAACCCACCTGTCTTGCGGTCCATCTGCAGCGACCATGTCGAGGCAGCAACGAGGTTGTCAAAGTCCGAATCCTTGTCGCCCCGCAACAGCGAATCCCCGATACGCAAAGCAGCTACTTCATCATTCGCGGGGTTCTGCACCGTCATGTGCAGTTGGCGGGTCAACGGGACAACTGAATTGACGAACTGCCCGTCTTCTTTCTCCTCCCCCACTTTCCCGTCTGGATCATGGATAGTCCACGTCGTGTTCTCCAGCCCCAACGGGAAACGGGCATCGCCGTTGAGGAATTTCGGCGCCACGAGTCCCGCGACAACAAGCGCCAAACCCAGCCCGACCAACAGGGCTGCCACGATGCGGGACTTAGGAAGCATGCGAGCGATTTTACAAGCACACCCGACTACGGAGGAAAAGGGAATGGCCAAGAACCGGTCGTGACGGAGGGAGGCGGGGGCGGATTCTAGGGGTCGTTGCAACATTTCCTAGCTTTCAGCTAAACCTAACAGCTCCGCCATCCGCTCCGCAGGAGTAGCAAAACCCAACGTCTTACGCGGCCGACAATTCAACCGATGAGCAACAAGCTCCAACTCCTCCCGCCCATAAACACTCAAATCCGCACCTTTCGGAAAATACTGACGCAACAACCCATTAGTGTTCTCATTCGTCCCCCGCTGCCACGGCGACCCCGGATCACAGAAATACACCGGACAATCCGTCGCAATGCTAAACGACCTATGACCAGCCATCTCTGAACCCTGATCCCAGGTCAACGACCCCCGAAGATGCTGCGGCAACGTCATAATCGCCTCCACCAGCGCATCACGCACCGCCACCGCACCATGCCCATCCGGCAAATGCAGCAACATCACATACCGCGTCGTCCGCTCCACCAACGTCCCAATCGCAGACCTTCCACCTGCACCGATAATCAGATCACCCTCCCAATGCCCCGGCACAGCCCGATCCTCAACAACAGCAGGACGATCGGCAATCATGATCATCGGATCAATAAACCGACTCCTCGCAACACGCTGACCACGCGGTTTACGCCGCGTCCGCCCCGTACGAAGGGCATGGGCCACCACCTTCTTCAACTCGCCTCTGGCCTGGCAATACAGCTCTTGATAGATCGTTTCATGACTCACATGCATAGTCTCATCGCCAGGGAATTCCCTGCGCAACCGGCCAGCCACCTGCTCAGGGGAAAACTCCATCCGCAACCACTGCCACACCTGCTGTTTCAACCGCGGATTCGCCGCAATCTTCGACACCTTCGGCCGAAACCTCCGAAGCGTTGACTTCCGGTGCGCCTCATACGGGCGATAAATGCCATCATCACCACTATTGCGACTAATCTCGCGCGAAATCGTCCCCGGATCACGCCCAAGCTCACGCGCAATCGCCCGAACCGATAAATTCCGATTCACCCGATCCGCGATGCGCTCCCGCTCCACCAACGACAAGTACCGCCGGTCAATCACCTTCTCCACCGCAGCCTGCGGCAACACCTCCACCGGAACACTGACCCGGCCATCAACATACGCAAGAACCTGCATAAGCCGTTTATAGCGATAAACTGCCTGGCCATCAGGCACAAACGGCACACGCCGACCACGTGTTTTAATCACCCCCTTATCAACATCAAGCGCACCACGTAACCCCATCCCACACGCAGCTGCAGCAGAACGACGATCCAACCCACAGGCCCGAAGCTCCAAATACTCCACTCGCCGCGCCGTAGCCACAGCCCGCCGACCCTCAGGAGCAGGACGGGGCCGCGCACCAATCGATATCCCCACCCGGTATACCGACGAAGGATTCACACCCAACCGCCGCACAATATCCATTGGCGCGACATTCTGGGCAAACAACGCAACAATCTCGTCAACCACCTGTGACGACAACGTCTTATTCCGCAGTGGTAACCCATCACGATGCGCAATCCGATACGCCGTAGCTAACGACCATCCCAGATCCAGCCCAGCCGCACGCACCGACAAACCATCACCCACCACCAACTGGTGGAACCGAGTGATCTCCTCAACCGGTGGATCCCACCGTGACACCGTCATCACCAACACCAACCCTTCAGATCAGTGTTGCAACGACCACTAGAACTTAAGGGGAGTTCAGGAACGGCGAAAGCCCCCGTCGATAGGCGACGGGGGCTTAATGCGCGTGAAGCTACAAGGAGCTTACTTGAGGGTGACGGTAGCGCCAGCCTCTTCCAGCTTGGCCTTGGCAGCCTCAGCGTCGTCCTTGTTAGCGCCCTCGAGGATGGCCTTCGGTGCGCCCTCAACCATCTCCTTAGCGTCCTTCAGGCCCAGGCCGGAGACGATCTCGCGGACAGCCTTAATGACACCGATCTTCTTGTCGCCAGCGGCCTCGAGAACGACGTCGAACTCGTCCTTCTCCTCCTCAGCCGGAGCGTCGCCAGCAGCGCCCGGAGCAGCTGCAACAGCAGCAACCGGAGCGGCAGCGGTCACGTCGAAGACCTCCTCGAATTCCTTCAGGAACTCGGAGAGCTCGATAAGGGTCATTTCCTTGAACTGCTCAATGAGCTCGTCCTTGGAGAGCTTAGCCATGGTGGCTTCCTTTCTGTTTGCGGCCTCAGGCCGACTTTTTGGTGGGTGTAATTTGTTGTGGACGGGCCGGTTCTAGGCGGCCTCGCCCTGCTTGTCCTGCAGCGCGGCAACGAGTCGTGCCGTCTTGGATGCCGGAGCCTGGAACAGGCCGGCAGCCTTCGCCATAGAGCCCTGGAAAGCGCCAGCGAGCTTGGCCAGAGTGGTCTCGCGGTTGTCCAGCTCAGCGACGGCAGCCACCTGGGATGCGTCGAGAGCGTTACCGTCCATGTAGCCGCCTTTGACAATGAACTGGTCATTGTCCTTGGCAAACTTCTTCATGGTCTTCGCGGCATCCACGGTCGCGTCACCCTTGATGAATGCGACAGCGGTCGGGCCGGTCAGGTAATCGTCGAGACCCTCAATGCCGTGCTCGTTAGCAGCGATCTTGACGAGGGTGTTCTTGGCGACGTGCAGTTCAACATCAAATCCGAGCTCACCACGCAGCTGCTGCAGCTGACCCACGGTCAGGCCGCGGTACTCGGTGAGGAACACGGCGGAAGAGCCTTCGAACTTCTCCTTCAGTTCAGCCAGCTCTGCGACGTTCTTCGGGTTTGCCATGACACACGCCTCCTTCCAATTACTTCATGTCTTGTCCGCCCGGGGCAAAGAAAAATGCCCCGTGCAGAAGCACGAGGCAATATGCGCAATGCGCGTTAAAAGCCACGTTTCTCCTGCGTGGGCCACTCCGTGGATGGAGTCTTCGATCCCCGTTTTACTGGGGATGGCCGACGGTCTTCGGTGAAACTTGAGCGCGGGATCTCTCCCGTTCAAACTTCGGTTGATCACTTTAACGCTGCGCCTCAGCTTTCTCCAAATCGGCTTTTCCACACCCCGCCTACACGACGCGTCTGTCCCCCCCGCCCGCACAACCGCTTGCAACGTTTTCACTCTGAATGCAACTCGAAAGTTCTCCGCCTGTGGAAAACGTAGCCTTTTCCACAGGCAAACACATTCATCCTCGCCTTCTTGGGCAATAGCCATCATTCTGATTCCATGACTCATATCGGGGGCATCAGAAACAAGATCATCAACCTACGCGCGCTAAGCAACACCGACGCCGAAGGCCGTGCTATTCGTGCTGGCCTTATTGACGGCGGCCTCACGCTGCTCAGCCGCGATAAGGCGATTGAAACGAAATTTCTCAAGTCACTACCGGAACACGACAGAACATTGGCCCGGACACTGGCAGTCGGGATGGGAGCGCACTGCGCAGTGCTGACAGGTTTGTCGGCTGCCCGAGTGAGGGGAATGTGGGTAGCGGGCCATAACCGTGAGCCTGTCGAGCTTGCGTCGAAAAGCATTCCGCCACGCAGCCAGTGGAACCCGGGAACTGTTTACCGGTACATCAATCTCCCGCCTAGCGAAATAATTGAAACCCATGGTGTGCGCACACCCCGAATCTTTCGAATTCTGGCTGAGATCGGGCGCCATTACGGCTTCTCCGACGCCCTTGTTGCAGCTGATTGGGTGCGAGCCAAAGGGATCTCTAAATCCGAGTTGCAACATCAAACTACTCTGCTTGGGAAGTTCAAAGGTATTCAAGCTGTGCGGAGGGCTGTAGAGCACTCCGTCGACTGCTCGGACTCACCTTTTGAGCCGTATGCCCGCGCACTGTTCATCGAGGCCAAGCTACCTGTCCGCGCTCAAGTGCCCGTATGCAACGGCCTCTACCGCGTCGACCTTCTCATCGGCGACCGCATAGTGGTCGAGATCGATGGAGAAGTCAAATACTCCGGAGCCTACGGGCCGGCGGCAGAGGTGATACGGGCGGAAAAGATACGTGAGAACCGCATTCGCAACACAGGCCGAAGTTTGCTTCGATACTCCCCGTCTGACCTCATGAACAGGTCAGACCAGGTAGTCGAGGAAGTGACAGCCGACTATCAGATGCATTTGAGACGGCGCAGCGCTTAATACGCAAGGGATTGCGCTCGGCCGTTGGAGTGTGCCTTGGCTTGGAAGGGTCTGGAGAGCGAGGCTGTCAGGCCTTCTGCCGATACTGCATGAACTGATCACCATGAACTGTTCCGCATGAACCGAGTAGATTTCACGCCCAATCAAGACCAAGGCTCTAGCGTCTCGGTTGATGCAGGACGATTCATGAAGATCAGTCCATGAAGATCAGTACATGAAGATCAGTCCATGCAAGAAAGTCCAACTCCCAAACCCAAACACACTCCAGAACACGAAAAACCCCGGGCGGACGCTCCCACTCAAGGGAACGCCTGCTCGGGGCTTCGTAGTGAACCGCTGCGATTTGCTGGAGCTAGTCACGGGGCAGGAGCTAAGCGCACACCGAAAATTTATGCCTCGGTGTAGTTCTTCTGCACCGACGGGTCGACCGGGATGCCCGGGCCCTGGGTCGCGGAGACCGTGACCTTCTTCAGGTAAATGCCCTTAGCGGATGCCGGCTTGAGGCGGATAACCTCGTCCAGGAGAGCACCGTAGTTCTCGGCGAGCTGCTCCGGGGTGAAGGATGCCTTGCCGATCACAGCGTGCAGGTTAGAAGCCTTGTCCACGCGGAAGGCGATCTTGCCGCCCTTGGACTCGCCGACAGCCTTAGCCACGTCCGGGGTGACGGTGCCGGTCTTCGGATTCGGCATGAGACCACGCGGGCCGAGGACGCGAGCGACGCGGCCGACCTTTGCCATCTGGTCCGGGGTGGCGATGGCGACATCGAAGTCGATGTTGCCGGCGTTGATCTGCTCGATCAGCTCGTCGGAGCCGACGATGTCTGCGCCAGCTTCCTGCGCCTTGGTGGCGTTCTCGCCCTCGGCGAAGACGGCCACGCGGACGGTCTTACCGGTGCCGTTCGGCAGGTTGACCGTGCCGCGGACCAGCTGGTCAGCCTTGCGCGGGTCGACGGACAGACGCATCGCAACATCGATAGTTGCGTCGTACTTCTCGGATGCGGTTTCCTTGGCGAGCTTGACAGCTTCGAGCGGGGTGTACACGCTCTCGCGGTCAACCTTAGCCAGCTGCTCCGCATAAGCCTTGGAGTGCTTCTTGGCCATGTTGATTTCCTTACTTGCTAGTAGATGGAAGTGTGGTTCGGGTCAGACCAGACCCTCCCACCGGCGCGCCCGTGGGGTTCGCGCCGCAGTAGCGAAGTTTTTACTTCTCCACCGTGATGCCCATGGAGCGGGCGGTGCCGGCGATGATGGCGGCGCCTGCCTCGATGTCACGGGCGTTGAGGTCCTTCTTCTTGGTCTCAGCGATCTCCTTGCACTGCTCCCAGGTCACGGAACCGACCTTGTCAGTGTGGGGAACACCGGAGCCCTTCTGCAGGCCAGCGGCCTTGAGCAGCAGCTTCGCAGCCGGCGGGGACTTCAGGATGAAGTCGAAGGAGCGGTCTTCGTAGACCGTGATCTCCACCGGGACGATGTTGCCGCGCATGGACTCGGTTGCAGCGTTGTATGCCTTGGTGAACTCGACGATGTTGACACCGTGAGCACCGAGCGCCGGACCGACCGGCGGTGCCGGGTTAGCCATACCAGCCTCGATCTGCAGTTTGATCAGGCCGGTGACCTTCTTCTTTGCCATCGGATTACCTCTTTCCTAGGTACAGGCCGCAGCCACGATGAATAACTGGGCCTTCCGGATGCCGCATCGAAGCATTGGCGCTTATCGACGCAGCCACCGGGGATGTCTACGTTTCTACGCACTTCGGAGCAGCTAGTCGGGCCAGCTCTGCCAAAGCACAAGGAGTCAGTGTATCCGCCTAGCGCCACCAGCCCAAATCACAAAGACCCAGCAGAAGTGCCGGGTCTTTGTGGAAGCGGGGACGAGCCTCACCCCCCCCCCTGTTCTGGCGGCGGGCCCCCCGGTGTGTTTACATGATGCGCTCGATCTGGTCAGCGGTGAGCTCAACCGGGGTCTCACGGCCGAAGATGGACACGAGAGCCTGGATCTTGCCGGTCTCCGGGTCGATCTCGTTGATGGTGGCGGAGACGCTGGCCAGTGCGCCGGAGAGAATGGTGACGGCCTCGCCGACCTGGAAGTCGTGGGCGACCTTCGGCTTGGACTCTTCCTCCGGCATAGCGATGACGGTCTCACCTTCGGCGTTCGCGTCAGTCTTGGACAGGTCAGCGTCGACCTTCGGCTCCTTCGGCATGAGGAATTTGGCAACGTCGCGGTGCTTCACCGGGGTGGCGTTACCCTCGTTGCCCACGAAGGACGTCACGCCCGGGGTCTCGCGCACCACGGACCATGCCGCGTCGTTGATGTCCATGCGGACGAGTACGTAGCCCGGCAGAAGTTTACGCTTGACGATCTTCTTCTTGCCGTCCTTGAGCTCCACCACCTGCTCGATGGGAACGACAACGTCATAGATCGAGTCCTCCACCTCGAGCGTCTGGATACGCATGTCCAGGTTGGTCTTCACCTTGTTCTCGTAGCCCGAGTAGGACTGGATGATGTACCAGGAGCCCGGCAGCTTCTTCAGCTCGCGCGTGTACTCGCGCAGGCGGCGCTTGTATTCCGCGTCAGCGTTCTCCTCGGGCTCAGCGCCCAGCGCAGCTTCGGGGTCAGTCACACCTTCTGCGTCGGCCTCCTGGACCGGCTGCTCCGGGACATCGCCCTCTGCAACCATTTCCTCGCTCTGCAGGTCGGTGGTGTCCGCGGATTCATATTCGGTGCCAGCCTCGGACTCGGCAGAAGCACCGTCGGTGTCCGAGTCGGACTCACCTTCCGAGCTGTCGCCGTCCGTCGGTTCCGGATCGGTGGACTCTTGCACTGCGCCGCCCTCGCCGACCATTTCGGCTTCGTTGGCTTCCTTGCTGTACTGGTTATCGTCGGCCATGTCCGCTCCTTGCACTTCCTTGAACTTGGGCTTGAAAGGGTCTCGGGTCCGCGCCGCAGATGCCGGCGCGGTGAATCGTGGCGGTTTTCGGTTCTCGAGTGCCGCCCAGTTTACCCGTCGGGCGAAAAACTGATCCCGCCTTACCCAGTGGCTGGGAGGCGGGATGTTTTCTCTACTGCGGAGTATAGCTTAAGGGACCAGAACCTTTTCAACTACCCAAGCCGCACCTTGGTCAATGCCCCACACAAGAGCGGTGAGAACGATCAAGAAGCCGAAGACGATCAGGGTGTAGTTGACCATCTGCTGGCCCGTGGGCCAGACGACCTTGCGCATTTCATCGACGACTTCGCCCGGGAACGCTGCAACACCGTTGCCGGTCGTGCCGTGATCCTCTATAGCGGCCTTGTCAACGCGTTTTTCTTGGTCAGACTCGGAGGTGACGGTACTCGCACCACTGCGCTGGCGCTTGCCGGTCGGCTTTGCGGTGTTCCGTCCAGGCTGGTTATCAGTCACAGCTCTCCTCGACTTGGTCTATGTGGCAGGGGCGACAGGACTCGAACCTGCAACCTACGGTTTTGGAGACCGTTGCGCTACCAATTGCGCCACGCCCCTAGGTGCACTGTCATTTCCACAGATCCCTGATCGCTCAGGTAACCCGGGTAACAGTACGCCAACCCTACCACGGTTCCAGTTGGATCCCGGACAGGGTGAGCACATCTCTTCGGCCGAAACCGAAGTGATGAGTAGCGATGGAGAGAATTGAACTCTCGACACAGCGATTATGAGTCGCTTGCTCTACCACTGAGCTACACCGCCATGTGTTTGCCGTTGCCAGCAAACAACAGAGCCCCCTAACAGAATCGAACTGTTGACCTTCTCCTTACCATGGAGACGCTCTGCCGACTGAGCTAAGGGGGCTTAAGCCTCTTAAGCGTTTACCCGCTCGTTTGAAGCCTTTGAAAGATTAACCCGGCATATACCGCTGTTCCAAATCACCTGGCCAGAGCGTATTTCTGCGGGGCTTTAAGCGCTTCAATAGCACTTGTGCATAGCGTCCGCGGCGATGCCCCGGAGGCGGCCGCAGAAGGGCCGAGACATAGCGCCATCCGGCTAATCAGAGCATGAAAACGCGCCCCACGAACTTCATCGTGGGGCGCGTTCACGTTGTGCCAGGTAGAAGATTCGAACTTCTGAAGGCAATGCCGGCGGATTTACAGTCCGCTCCCTTTGGCCGCTCGGGCAACCTGGCGTGCTTGGACTACTTTACAGTAGCCGGCCTCAGAACTAGCAAACCTGCAGCTGAGAGAGGCTAAATCGGGCCTATTTAGCCGACCCGGTCAACTGTGTACCGTGCAATCTGGCGCATGGCAGCATTCGCCGAAATATCGGGCAGTTCGTCGAGACGGGAATCGACGATGGAGAGGTACCGGTAGACGTCGTCAAGCGCGCGCTTCCTGCCGTCCGTTTGCGCGATGAGCGTCAACGCGCGCCCCACGTCAGCGTCGTCGGTGAGCGGGCCCGTGAGAAGTCCGCGGAGCTCCTCCCCCGCTTCCCCTTCGTCCTGGAGGGCGTAGAGGACTGGAAGGGTGAACACGCCCTCGCGCAGGTCTGTTCCCGGAGTCTTCCCGGACTGGTTGGAGTCGGAGAAGATGTCGATGATGTCGTCGACGATCTGAAACACCATGCCGATCGCTTCGCCAAGCTCCTCGATGGTGCGCACGGTGGCCTCGTCCGCGCCCGCGTGGGTGGCGCCGAGGTACGCAGCCGAGGCGATGAGCACACCGGTCTTCTCGCGGATGACCTCGAGGTAGTGCTCCACTGCGTCGCCGCCGCGAGCGCCGACCGTCTCGCGCATCTGCCCCGTGACCAAATCGCTGAACGTCTCCGCGAAGTGGCGGACGGTCGCGGTGTCGATCTCGCTCATGAGACGCGATGCTTCCGCGAGGAGGAAATCCCCCGAGAGGATGGCCACGGTATTCGTCCACCGCGTGTTCGCGGATTCCACTCCGCGGCGCTTCACCGCCTCATCCATCACATCGTCGTGGTACAGCGTGGCCAGGTGAACGAGCTCCACGATCGCTGCGCCGCGGATCACGTTGTCCGACTGGGGCTCGGGGCCGAATTCACTGGCCAAGACAGCCATGAGAGGACGGAAACGCTTGCCGCCAGCCTTAGCCAGGTGCGTCACCTGTTCGCTCAGAAAATCCTCGCCTCCGGAGAGACGCTCGAACATGAGCTCCTCCACCCGGTTCAACCCTTCGTTAACGCGCCGCGCCAGAACCTCGTCGCCGAGGCTGAGCTGGCTGTCGACGGCGGGCGACGTGGGAGTGCCGTTGGTCATCTATCGTCCTTGCAGGGTCGTGCTGGGTGGGCGTCCCCTTTACCGTAGTCCACCCATAAGTCATCTGGCACAATATGTGCGGTGAAATCGTTTGAGTGCGTCGTTGTCGGCGCGGGGCCCGCGGGTTCCGCTGCCGCGATCGCCGCCCGCCGGGCCGGTCTTGAGGTGGCTGTCGTCGACGCCGCTGCCGCCGGACGCGACAAGACGTGCGGCGACGGCTTGACCCCTCGTGCGGTGCACGCCCTGCAGGAATTGCAACTGGACTCTGCGCTGCCCACTTACCGCAACAAAGGCTTGAAGCTGCATGGCTACGGAGGGGCCGTCACTGCCGCATGGCCGGAGGGGCACTACGGAACGGAAGGTTCCGCCTCGCCCCGCTCGCTTTTCGACGCCGCACTTGCCTCCCTCGCCGCATCTTCTGGAGCCGACGTCTTGTACGACTGTCCGGCGGCCGGAGTCGAGTTCGGCACGGACGGTCAGATCACCGGCGTGGTCACACCCCAGGGCACCCTCGGCGCGAAGTGGGTCATCGTCGCGGACGGGGTGCGCTCCCCGTTTGGCAAACAACTGGGCCGCACCTGGCACCGCGGCGAGGTTTACGGCATCGCGGCACGTTCGTATTGCTCCACCCCATTCTCAGCGGAGCCGTGGATGCACTCTCACGTAGAGTTGCGCGATGAAAACGGAGCGATCCAGCCCGGCTACGGCTGGATCTTCCCGCTCGGCGACGGCACCGTGAATCTCGGCTGCGGTGCCCTGTCCACCGATGCCCGCCCGGCGAAGGTGAACACGAAGAAGCTTCTGGGGCAGTACGCCGTCCACGTGCGGGACGAGTGGCAACTCGGTCAGACTAAGAAAGTCACCTCGGCCCTGCTGCCGATGGGAGGGGCAGTGTCGAATGTGGCCGGACCGAACTGGATGCTCATCGGGGATGCCGCCGCCTGCGTCAATCCGCTCAACGGCGAGGGCATCGACTATGGGTTGGAGACAGCCATCATGGCTGTCGATCTAATCACGGACAGTGCCGGCACACGCCCGGATTTCACCCTGATGTGGCCGCACGAGCTGCGCCGCCGGTACGGGGAGGCCTTTGTCCTCGCCCGCACGTTGGCGCGCACGCTGACCTACCCGCAGTTCCTGCCCGCCGCCGGGCCACTCGCCTTGCGCGGAATCGGCGGCCGCTATCTCATGCCCGCAGCTGCCCGTCTCATGGGCAACCTCGTCACAGACGATGACTGGGACCTCGTCGCACGGGTGTGGCGCGCGGCTGGGTCCGCGATCACCCGCGTACGAGCAGACACCCCCCTCTGGGATCCAGGGGTCTAGCGTTTCACCGCCCCATGCAGAGCAACGATGCCCAGCGCGAGGTTCTGCCAGCCGCAGTCCTGCCATCCGTTGGCGTTGATCGCGGCTGCGAGGTCCTCTTGGTCCGGCCAGGCACGGATTGATTCCGCTAGGTACTCGTAGGCTTCCGGGTTGGAGGAGAACGCCTTGCCCAAAAGAGGGATCACCCGGGGTAGGTACTCGCGGTACAGGGCGGAGAACCCGGGCACGACGGGGGTGGAGAACTCGTTGACCACCAGACGGCCACCAGGTTTTGTCACACGGGCCATTTCCTGCAGGCCCGCCTCGAAGTCGTGGACGTTACGCAGGCCGTAGGAGATCGTCACAGCATCGAAACTCTCGTCCGCGAAGGGCAGGTGCATTGCGTCCCCCACCACCTTGGGCACGTCGCGGTGATGACCGGCAGCCAGCATGCCTTGGGAGAAATCGCAGGCCACGCACCACGCACCCGATTTGGCCAGCTCTACCGTGGAAACGGCGGTGCCCGCAGCCAGGTCGAGAACTTTCTCCCCCGGTTTCAAGTCAAGCCGCTCACGGGTGCGCTTGCGCCAATAGCGGTCCAGGCCACCTGTCATGACGGTGTTGGTGATGTCGTAGTTCTTTCCTACTTCATCGAACATTCCCGCGACATCCAGCGGGTTCTTTTCCAGGTTCGCCTTGGCCATAGCAGTCGAGTTTAGGCCAACGAGACACGCCGGCCCTACTGGGCCAGCCCGGAGTCGGCCTTTCCCCTCGGTGCTCCTCCCGGTTAGCGGCTTAAGGGGCGGCGGCGTTTCTTCGGGTAGCCGTCGATCACTTCTGCGTAATACCCAAGCAGCTGGTCGCACAGCGCGGGCCACGTCTTGTCGGCGACAGAGGCTCGGGCATTACGGCTCATCTCCTCTAGCCTGCCAGGAACCAGGATGGCCGCTGCGGCAGCGGGCAGGTCGCGCTCGAACGTGTCCACGTCGAGCAAGTCGCCGTTGTATCCGGGTTGGATCAGATCGATCGGCCCGCCAGCACGCGGGCCGATGGTCGGGGTACCTGATGCTTGGGCTTCCTGGATGGTCTGCCCGAAGGTCTCAAACTCGCCGGTGTGCACGAAGAGGTCCAACGTGGCGTAGGCGGCGGCGAGCTTTTTGCCGGCGAGTTGACCGGTGAATACCGCGGTGGGCATTCGCTTGCCCAGATCGCGGCGCAGCGGGCCATCGCCCACGACGACCAATTGAATCCCGGGGTCCCCCTGCAGAGCCACGAGACGCTCGACCCCCTTCTCGGAAGCGAGGCGTCCAACAAAACCGACGATTTTCTTCTCTCCCGTCGGATCCCACTTCGTCCGCAGCTTCTTGGAACGACGGTCCGGGTGGAAAAGCTCCGAATCCACGCCGCGGCCCCAACGGCGAACATTCTCGATGCCGTGGGCTTCCAGCTCCCTAATGGTCACGGACGAAGGCGCAAGCGTCATTTGCGTCATGTTGTGCAGTTTCCGCGCCCACACCCACGCCGCCGATTCGAGGAAGCCGACGTGATAGCGCGCCGTGTACCCGGCGACATCGGTTTGGAACAGCGCGATCGTGGGAAGGTTGAGCCGCTTCGCGGCGATAGCGCCCGCACCCCCCAGCACGAACGGGCTGGCCAAATGCACCACATCCGGCTTGAATTGGCGCAGCGTGCGGGTGATCGTGCCGTTCGGGACACCGATGGGCAAAGAATCCACCAGCGGCACCATCACGGTAGGCACGCGAACGACAGGGAAACCCGCGTACTCGGAGACTTCTTCCTGATTGGCACGTGCACCGGGTGCGATCACGATGGCCTCGTGGCCGGTCCGCTGCAGATGCTCCAGGACGCGGAGGATCGAATTGGTCACTCCGTTGACATTGGGCAAAAAGGACTCGGCGACAATGGCTACACGCATGCGGGCATTATTCACCCGCAGCGCTAATTAGTTCTTGCTTACACGGGAACGCAAGGTGAATTTTCGCCCCTGTGTCCGGCGGGTCGCACCTAAGACATTCACTGCAAGCCAGGCGGCCTCCGCCACCACTGTGGCCACGGCGCCGACCGATAGCGCCGGCACCACCGCCAGGGTCCATCCACGGCCTTCGACTTTCACGATGTCGGGATCGCTTTTCGCGTACGTCACCCACACTTGTTGCCCCTCGCCGAGCCCGGACGGATACAGCAGGCCGCGTTGCGGGGAATGGAAGCGTCCTTCCTCGTCCTGGTATTCGACGGATGTGTGGGTGAATCCGACACCCGTCACGGTGGCAATGCCGCGGCCCGGGTCGCGGGAGATCGTGAAATCATTCAACGCCGGCCCAGCGACCATGGCGACGCTGCCCAGCATCGCGCACAGGTACAGCACGATTATGAGCTGGTGAAGACGCCGCCGCGCGATCGCGATTCCGGGCACGGCTACTTCTTCAGACGCCCGGCCAGCGCCCGGCGCGTTGCGCGGGTGGTCACGGCCTCAATCACAGTCACGGGAGCAGGCTTATCGACGCCGTCCAGCAGCGCCTCCGTCAACTCCGACACCGTCTCCGCCCTGCGGTAGGCCGCTCCGTATCCCTCGGCGAGCGCCTCGATGTCCGCCTCGTGCGGTGTACCGAAAGCCTGCTCGAAATTCCCGCGGAGCTCCGGCGCCCCGACTTCGAGGGACTCGAAAATTCCGCCACCGTTGTCGTTCGCCACGACGATGGTCAGGTTGCCGGGAGCCGGTTGGTCGGGGCCGATAAGCAGGCCGCCGGCATCATGGAGGAACGTCAGGTCCCCCACCAGCGCGACGGTGCGCGGCGCACGGATTTCTTCCGGGTGCAGCGCCTGCGTCGCCAGCGCCACACCGACCGCCTGGGACAGTGTTCCGTCGATACCTGCGGCGCCGCGGGCGGCGTACGTGCTCACACCGTCGAACGGCATACCCACCAAGCTCGCGTCGCGGACCGGATTAGAAGAACCGAGGATGAGCGTGTCCCCCACCGCCAGAGTGTCGCACACGGCGGCGGCCGCGTGCAGGCCGGTGAAACCGAATTCGGCGTCCTCCAAGGTGTCGCGCACCGTCTGCGCTCCGACATCTCCTGCGGCCTCACAAATCTTCAACCACGAGTCCGTCGGTTGACCGGTTGTTTTCACCCGGCTTCCCACACGGTCTGGATTGCCCGTCACTGTGGCGGTGCGGGTGATGCCGATCACCTCAATGGTGGAGTCAGCCATGAGCGCCAGCACATCGCGGTGGAGCGTCGGGTGGCCTACCACGATGACCTGATCTGGTTTCGTCGAAGCCGCGAAGTTCCCGCCGTCGTGGCTGATCGCCACCTCGTCCTGGGTGAAGAAACGGGCCGCCAGCGGATGTACCTGGTGGAACGGAGTCGGCGCGGTGGGTTCCGCGATAGTGGGAACGTGCTCGAGGCCGGGCACCTCCCACGCCTCGTCACCGGCAATAACCAGCGTGTTCTTTGTCAGGTCCACCTCGACTTCGCCGTAGTCGACGGATCCCGCCGGGCCGGTGACGGCGGCACCTCGGCCCTCCGACGGGCGCAAACGCCCAGGCCCCACCCGGCGCAGTGCACCCGTCGGCTCCGGTAGCCCTGACGGGACCAGCGGAGTGTCGAAGGCGACGTTGATGTGCACCTGGTCGGCATCGAAGGTGATCTCGTCCCCAGTGCGGGTCACCTGCTGAGTGTCGGCGTACCTGCCGAAGATGCCCTGCTGCCAGATGGTCTGGGACGCACCCGTGCCCACGAGCCGCTCCGGCCGGTCTGCGCTGACAATGGCCAGCGGGGTGTGCGACATATGCGCCTCAATCACAGCCGGGTAGGTGTTCGCCACTGCCGTACCGGAGGTCATAACGACCCCCACGTGTCGGTGCTGCACTCGGGCAAGACCGAGGGCGGTGAAGGCGGCCACACGTTCGTCGATACGCACGTGCACCGTGATGTCGCGGCGGGCGAGCAATGCGAATGCGAGCGGCGAATTGCGCGAACCTGGGCAGAGCACGACATCGGTGACGTGCTCCGCCAGCCTGTCCACTACATATGCGGCGAGCTCGGTCGCGTTGTTGTGCGTCGTCCGGAAGCTGCTATCCGGCATTGAGGTACCCGTCGAGCTGGTTCAGGAGATCCTCGGCGCCCTGCCGGTACTCCTCCGGAATGTCGTTCGGGAGCTCTGTGGGCAAATTCTCCGGCAATGCGGGAGCGGACTCCCCTGGGCTCGGCTGGCCGCCGTCGCGCTGGCGGTCCCGTTTGAACAGGTCGTCCAGGATGCCCGACGGAGTCGTGGTCACCGTTTCCGTCTGGGTGATGGTCACCGGTGCCGGCTCAGGCTTATTGGCCCGGGTCTCTGCACCGCGCCACATGAAGAACAGGACAATCGCGGCCAGCCCCAACAGAATAGCCAAAACGGACAACACCAGCGATGTGGACCCGCCGCTACCGTTACCGCTGCTGCCGGAGTTGGACGGTTCGGGGCGGTACGGCTCCTCATAAGGCTCGTACCCGCCCGAGCTGTACCCTCCGCCATATTGGGTTTCCGGGTAGCTTGCCTGGGACGCGTAGCGCGAATCCCCCTCCCCGGGCATGTACTGCCGCGGACCGGGCTGGCGGGAGCCCTGGGAGGAGGACTGGGACGGGGACAGGTAACGGGTACTCGCGTCAGAGACATCGTCACCGTGACGCCCAAACTGTCGGGTCTCATTATCCATGGGGGTCATTCTAGACCCAACATGGAACCACGACCGCTCACTGCTAAGGAAGCGTCAGGCCAAAGACCGGGACCGCAATGAGGTAAGTGGCGGCGGTAACCAGCACCAGCCCGACGATGTTGAGCCAGATTCCGCCCTTGATCATCTCGCCCATGGTGACGTAGCCGGAGCTGTAGGCGATCGCGTTCGGCGGAGTAGCCACCGGCAGCATGAACGCGCATGTGGCGGACAGCGCGACCGGGATGGTGAGCACCAGAACGTTGATGTCGCCGGCAGCAGTCAGGCCGATGCCGACTGCGACACCGCCCATGATCGGGAGGAAGGTCGCCGCGGTAGCCGTATTCGATGTCAGCTCCGTCAGCAGCAGGATGAGCAGGCCTACTGCCGCGATCAGGAGAATCACCGGAAGGCCGTCAAGGTTCTTCGCCGCCTCTCCGATCCACAGCGACAGACCAGACTGGGTGAACATCGCGGACAGGGACAGACCGCCGCCAAAGAGCAGCAGGACATCCCACGGAATATCCTTGGCCGTCTCCCAGTCCAGGAGGCGGGTGCCGTTGGACTTCGCCGGAATGGTGAACATGAGCAGACCGGCGATGATGCCTACAGCGGCGTCGTCATAGCCGATGTCCCACCCGAAGTAGTCCAAGCCCAACGGGACAAAAACCCAGCACAGGGCAGCGGCGACGAAGATGATCCCGGACAGAATCTGCCCAGTGGTCCACCCGCCGAGCTTGTCCAATTCTTCGCGGATGAGCTCCTTACCGCCTGGGATCTCATCCACCTCCGGCTTGAACACGTTGATGAGCACCAGCCAAGAGACCAGGGTGAACACGACAGCAATCGGAACACCGACGAGCATCCACTGGCCGAATCCGATCTCGATGCCGTGGGATTCCTTCATGTAACCGGCCAGCAGCGCGTTCGGCGGGGTGCCGATCAGGGTGCCCAGAGAGCCGATGGATGCAGAGTACGCGATAGCCAGCATGAGCGCGGTGGCGAATTTCTTCTGCTTGTCCATGCCCCCAACGTGATCAGCGGTCAGGGTGAGAACCGAGACACCGATGGGAAGCATGACCACCGCCGTAGCGGTGTTGGACACCCACATGGACAGAAAGCCGGTGGCCACCATGAATCCAAGAATGATGCGGCGCGGGCTAGTACCGATCACCATGACCACCCACAGCGCGAGGCGGCGGTGCAGGTTCCAGCGCTGAATGCCCAGCGCGAGGAGGAATCCGCCCATGAACAGGAAGATGGTCGACGATGCGTACGGGGCGCTGACCGCCTTGAATTCCGCGACATTAGCCAGCGGAAAGACGGCCAGCGGAATCAAGGCGGTGGCGGCGAGCGGAATCGCCTCGGTCATCCACCACACAGCCATCCAAACCGCTACAGCGGCGACGATACGCATGCTCTGGGCCGAATACTCCACATCGGCCTTCGCACCGGCGGATTCCCGAACCGTGTCGGTTGCACCCGAGGGGAAGATGAAATAGACGATGGCCGCGGCCACGATGCCGAGCACGAGGCCGATCAACTGCCGGCGCCATTCCCCCTTTTCAGGTGCAGTAGCAAGGTCGCCGTCGGAGAACTCAGTCGAGTCCTGCGTCACGGCGGTGGAATAGCTGTGGGTCATGATTGAGGCTCTCTCTTGTATGCGAGCTTTGAGTTTCCTACGCACAACTTAAGACACCACTACCCCCGAGGCGAAAAAATCACCCCCAAAGTCCCCCAGCACTGAGTTCGACATGCCCGTTTCAATCCCCCAAATATGTGCAACACCGTCGGAGCCGCTCAAACCACCAGTCTTTTCGCTCCCCCGGCGCTGCTAGCGCGGCGAGACGGTCCGGATCGGGAGTGATGTCGGCGATGCGCATGCGCCCATCGACGAACTCGAACGGCTCGGCGACATCCTCGACGAACAGCCGCTGGGTAGCCAAGCCCGCCGCTTGCGAGTCGGCTGCTTTCGCCGCGATCAGCCCTGTGTGGATCCCCACTGCCGTATCCAGCGCTGACGCGACCGTTACACGCAATCCCAAGTCGGAACTGATCTGCATCAACCGGCGCACCCCGCCGAGCGGAGCGACCTTGGCCACTGCGACATCGGCCGCCCCCAGCTCCGCAACGCGGTACGGGTCTGAGACTTTCCTGATCGACTCGTCCGCCGCGATCGGCGTGGACACGCGCCGGCGCACATCGGCTAATTCCTCGGCGGTGGCACAAGGCTGCTCGATGTACTCCAACTCCCCCAGCACCTCTGCCGCGCGGACTGCCGTATCGACGGTCCAGCCCCCGTTGGCGTCCACGCGCAGTGCGGCGTCGGGGCGGAGGGTGCGGACGGCGTTGACGCGCGCCGCGTCGTCGTCAAGCGTCTGCCCTTTTTCCGCGACCTTGATCTTGAATGTGCGCGCCGACGGGTACCGCTCGAGCACCTCTGGCACCTGCTCCGGCGACACCGCGGGCACTGTGCCGTTGACCTCCACCCAGCCGTCGCCGATATCCATATCGTCATACCCGGCATACGCCGCCTCGAGCGCAGCGGCGAGCCACGTTGCGGCCTCCGCATCGCCGTACTCGACAAACGGCGCGAATTCGCCCCAGCTCACGGGGCCGTCAATCAGCAACGCCTCACGCGTGGTAATCCCTCGAAACGGGACCACCATCGGCAGAGCGACAACGTGGGCGCGGTCGAGAATGTCGCTTATATCTACTCTGCTCAATCCCAGATCACTTCCAGTCCTTGCACGTCACTGAAGACAACATCGCGCGAGATGAGCCGGTGGCCTCCAATCAGCGACTGCGCGGCGAGCATTCGGTCGAACGGATCGCGGTGCCCCCAGTCCAAACTTCCTCCCAGCAATGCATGGGAGGTAGAAATCTCAAGGGGTTGAGCCCCTAATTCAGCTACGAATCCTTCGAAATTGCGCACGATGAAATCTGCCCCGGGCAGTTTCCCCAGCCTGAACTTCGCCGAAATCTCCCACGCCGAAGCTGCTGAAACCAAGAGACGGTTCTCCCGCGCGCTCATCACCTCACGAGCTGTCTCCCCCAGCCGCTGAGGTTCCGTCAGGCCCCACATGAACGCGTGGGTATCAAGGACATAGCTGTCCCCCTTTGTCATTCCCACGCCTCCAGTTCCTCCTGGGGAAGATCGTCGAAGAAAGTGTCCGGAAGTGTGTAGTCGACGAAGCCGAGCGGGCGAGCCACATCGACCTCAAGCGGAACCATCCGCGCCACAGGACTTCCGTTACGAGAGATCACCAGTTCCTCCCCAGCCTCCACGCGTCGGAGAAGCCGGGAGAAGTTCGTCTTCGCGTCATGAACGTTGATGTTTTCCATGTACCCCGCTCCTACCCTGTTCGCTTAGTCCACCGCTGTGGACTAACCATACCACCGCCACTTGACCACCCTCTTACGCAGAGAGGCACCGGAAGATCGTGAGCGCACCACCGTAAGATCACAGCCATGTCCTACTCCACCGCCCAGCCATTCGACGCCTCCCAGTGGCGCTCCATCGACACCCTCGAAGGTGAAAACCCCGACGGCTTCACCGACATCACCTACCACCGCCACGTGGGTAAGAGCCGCACCGACGGGATCGTGCGCATCGCCTTCGACCGCCCGGAGGTGCGCAACGCCTTCCGCCCGCACACCGTCGACGAGCTCTACCGCGCCCTCGACCACGCGCGCCGCGACCCATCCATCGGCGTCGTTCTGCTCACCGGCAACGGCCCGTCTCCGAAGGACGGCGGCTGGGCGTTCTGCTCCGGCGGCGACCAGCGCATCCGCGGCCGCTCCGGCTACCAGTACGCGACCAGCCACGACGACGACGTCGAAGCCGCCACCGCCGACCACGTCGACGAGGCCCGCGTGAAAGCCGAGGGCGGCCGCCTGCATATTCTTGAGGTCCAGCGCCTCATCCGCACCATGCCCAAAGTGGTCATCGCCGTAGTGGGCGGCTGGGCCGCCGGCGGCGGACATTCCCTCCACGTCGTCTGCGACATGACCATCGCCTCCCGCGAGGAAGCCCGCTTCAAGCAGACCGACGCTGACGTCGGCTCCTTCGACGGCGGATACGGCTCCGCCTACCTGGCCAAACAAGTCGGCCAGAAATTCGCCCGCGAGATCTTCTTCCTCGGCCGCGCCTACTCCGCCGAAGACATGCACCGCATGGGCGCCGTGAACATCGTCGCCGACCACGCAGAGCTCGAAAACGAGGCAATCGAAGTCGCCCGCGAAATCAACGGCAAGTCCCCCACCGCCCAGCGCATGCTCAAGTTCGCATTCAATTTGCTTGACGACGGCCTCATGGGCCAACAAGTCTTCGCCGGCGAAGCCACCCGACTGGCGTACATGACCGACGAAGCCGTGGAAGGCCGCGACTCCTTCCTGGAGAAACGACCCCCGAACTGGGATGAGTTCCCGTTCTACTACTAGGCCTCTTCCTAGGGAGCCCTAGTTACCTGACGGATACCCGCTCAACCGACGATGCGTTATAACAGCGCTACCAGCGAAGATAGCCGTGCCCACGATGGTCGCTATAGCGAACCGAACGAAGGTGGTTGCGGTCTCCGGCCATGCTGTCGGCGCAATGATCCACATCGGCCCGTCGGCGAGAACATCGCCACCGATGGTGACAGAAAAGATGGCAACAAACAGCGTCAGCGTGAGTGCCCAGCCAACGCCCCATCGAGCGGTGATCGTGAGCGAGATAAAGGTCATTGCGCCACCGGTGAGGAGGGCGAGGAGGAGGCGGCGGGCGACGTCGATAAGCGTGGCCCCGCTGGTGACTGCCGCGACAAGTGCAACGAGGGCGACGACGATCAGCAGCCATCCAAGCAATGCCGTGCGCACGCGCGGGTTCTCAATTTGCATGAGCGACCATGCCGAGCGCAGCTGCGGCCACACGAGCACTGGGAGAAGCCCCGCGCCAATGGGAAGAATGAGGTAGGTGAACAGTGCCGTGCGGACAGACGGGTCATAACGCAGGGCGAAGAGCATGACCAGCACGGACAAGATCACACACCCCATCACAGCCGGGTTCAATGCCGCCCGGTGAAGGCCGCGCAGTGCGGCAAATCTTGGTGCCTCCGATGGGCGGTTCACCGCTGGCCTGACGAAAGTGTGCGGTGCCGGAGTGGTGAGCTCATGGACCGTCGTGCGCCGGCGGTGCACCCGAGAAGTCCGCGGCGGGGTGAGAACCGCAACCGCCATCCCCACCACAGCCAGCAGCATGCATAGCGCGAAAGCAGGCCAGGGCGATTCGCCCAGCAGCGGCGAATCCGGTTCCAGCGGTGTCGCGTTGATGTGCAGGCCCATCGCTGGCACGACCAAACGCATTGGCCAGGCACCGGGGTTACTCCACCACCAGTCGCGTTCCGACAAAAAGCCCAGGGCAAACTGCCACACGAGAGCACCGGCGAGTGCTGCGAGCAGGCCCCATCGTCGGCTCACCGCGGCTGCCAGACCGGCCAGACCGAGGGAGCCAATCCAGGCGAAAACGGCGATCACAAGCACCCGCGACGTATTGACCAGCCCGAATAGCAATGCAAGTGCCCACGTGGCGCCAAAGTCAAAAAGGAAGAACAACCCGAGTGCCGCCCACACAACGGTCAGACGCGCCGCCCGAGTCGCCCGATCCGAGACCGGCCGCCACAAGGTCCCGCCGGAGCGCGTCTCCTTCTCACGCTTCTCCACCAGACCCGCGTAGAGAGCAGCCACCGGCGCGAGCATGCCGGTGACCAACAGCGCTTGCCAGTTGAGCATGTCGGTGGCGTCCTCAACCGCACCTGCCAAGGACATTACGGAAAGCACCAGTCCCAATAACGCGCCAGCGCCTGCGAGCCACCACAGGACGGAGCCCTTCGCGCGGATCCATTCAGCCCGAAATTCCCGCATCGGCTCACCGCACCTCCCCCAACGCGGCATTGCCGCGGGTGAGCTGGAAGAAAGATTCTTCCAGATTCGGCCCGAGCTCGCGCAACTCGCCAGCAAACCGCACAGAACCGTCGGCAATGACAGTGGCATCGTCAGCTAGGTGCAATACCTCGCCGAGCTGGTGTGAACTGACCAAAACCGTGCGCCCCGCGCGGGCATAGTCTTTGAGGTACTCGCGCAAATACGCAATACCTTCCGGGTCGAGGCCGTTCTGTGGTTCGTCGAGTACCAGCACCGGCGGCTCTCCAAGCAGCGCCTGCGCAAGCGCTAAGCGCCCTTTCATGCCGGTGGAGAAATTCGATGCTTTCTTTTTGCCTGCACTAGGCAGGCCGACGAGCTCAATCACCCGGTCAGCCTCTGAATCGGGCAGGCCAAGCAACGTCGTGTGCACCCGCAAATTATCGCGTGCGCTGAGGTGGCCGTAGAACGCTGGGTCGTTGATCGACGCTCCGACGAATCTCAGCTGGCGGCGGTCAAATCTTTCACCCATGAGCGTCACCACGCCTGCATCGGGCTCAATGAGCCCTAGGAGGACGGACATCAACGTCGACTTGCCGGCACCATTCGGACCGAGCAACGCGTGCACGCGCCCAGGCACAGTAGTCAGCGACACCCCCTTCAACGCTTCATGGCCGCCGAAGGTCACGGATATATCGGAGCAAGCAAGGTGTGATTCGTTCATGCCCTCAATTCTGATGCCCACGGGCTGCGGTGAGATCCCCCCACGGGAGGGTTTTTCATCTAACCAGCCCCGCGCGCTGGGCAACGAGCACCAGCGCTACTCGGTCGCGGGCGCCGAGCTTTGCCAGCAGGCTCTTCACGTGCGTTTTCACCGTCGTCTCCGCGATGAATAACCGCTGTGCAACCTCTGCATTATTCGCTCCTGCGCCGATTTCCGCGAGCACCTCCACCTCCCGGGGAGTGAGCAGCGACAGCGCTTGACGTTCGAATACACTCAAAGCATTCCCTCTGTCCACGCCGTCTCGCACCCACTCCAATACCCGTCCCGTCACCCCGCTGGCTAGGACGGACTCGCCGCGCGCAACGGTACGCACTGAGTCGGCAAGCACATCGGGCTCTGCGTCTTTAAGAAGGAATCCGTGGACGCCGGCCTCAATCGCTGCCTGCACCAGCTCATCGTCGTCGAAGGTGGTCAGCATGATTACCTTGGGTCCGAGCGGCAAGATATGGCGCGCGGCGGAGATTCCGTCGAGCACAGGCATCCGTATGTCCAGCACAGCAACATCAATGTTGACGGTTTTCACCTGTTCCACGGCCTCTTCACCGTTCGAGGCTATGGCAACCACCTGAATATCGGGCTGCGTGTTCAAGATGGTGGTCAAGGCCGACAGGAGCATTGGTTGATCGTCGGCAAGCAGGACGCGCATGTCACACTCCTAACGTCGCGGTTACTGTGACCGTGGTTTCTTCGCGTTGGTTCTCCTGCGTGATGTCTAGCTTGCCGCCCGTTGCACGAGCACGCTCCCGCATGCCGACGATTCCCGTTCCGGCGCCCGGGCGCGGTTCCGCGCGGCCTGTCGATGCGACGGCCACCACGACGTCCCCCGACTCCACTGCAGCCTTCACCGCCACCTTGGTCACGGGATTCACCTGGTGCTTGAGCGCGTTAGTGAGCGCCTCAGTCATGATCCGGTTCGCCGCTTGCGCCGTGACTGCTGGGATGTCGAGGTCTGTCGGCATATCGAGTGTGATGTCCATTCCCGCACCACGGAAACGCTCGATGATGCGGGGAATCTCTTCGACACCGCCTGCCGGTTCAACTCCCGGCCCCTTATCACGCAGACCGTTCACCAACAACCGGATGTCCCGCAGAGCATCGGAGGCTGCGTCGCGAATGAGCTCGAGCGACTCACGCTCAGTACCCGCAGCGAGCCCCGCATTCGCTTGCACCTTGATCAGCGTCAACGAATGCCCGAGTACATCGTGAATATCCCGGGCAGTGTTCAAGCGTTCCTCTTCACGCCCGGCGATGATCCGTTCTTCCCGCATCCGGGCCTCTCGCATATTCGATTCCGCTTCCGCCGCACTGTTCGCGCCCAGCAGGTACGCAACTGCGATGACTGACCAGTGCAAGCCGAGCATCATGGCGGCATCGAACGGCCCACGGTAGAACAAGACAAGACGCTCATCCCACGTCCACATGAACGGGGAGATGACGCACCACAATGAAGCTGTGAGAGCGATGATCACGGCCGGCGGTGAGGTGTGTTCTCCTTCGGCCGCGGAAATGGCATGACGCCTCACTGTGTACACCGACAGTGGCACCAGGACGATCCAGAACGTGTAGCCGATATTTGTCGGGGACGCCATCCACAGCACCGACCACGCCACATTCAACCCGACCATGAGCGCCGACGCGGTTATAGGGCGACGCTGCCAATGGGTCAACGCTGCAACGAAACTCCACGAAAGGAGCGTCTGCACCCAGTCAGCCACCTCGCGCTGACCCGTGAAGAGAAGCGCCGTGTGCATCAGCGCTAGTAAGGCCCCCAACAGGGACACCACGAGTTCACCGGTTCTCATTCGCACCTGCTCGAGCCTATCCGGCTCACTGTGCACGGTTCCTCCTCCCGTAGGAGGAGATTCACTCACGCTAGGATGACGCGCGTGCCCAACATTCTCGAACTGCTCCCCGTGGACCTCGCTGACCCGCTGGCGGTCATGCCGGATGTGGAGGCCGCGATCGCGGGGCAGTGCGCGGTGCTGCCGGTACCGAAGTCTGACCGGCACCGCGCGGAGACCCTGTGCACCACAATGCGGGCGGGCCACTCTATCGACGATTCCGTAGCGGCGGTGCTGGCGACGTCCGGGTCAACGGGCACGCCGAAAGGAGCAGAGCTCACTCCCGTGAATCTGGTGGCCAGCGCCGACGCCACCCACCAGTTTCTGGGCGGGCCGGGACAGTGGCTGCTGGCCATGCCGGCCCACCACATCGCGGGCTTTCAGGTGCTGGTGCGGAGCATGGTCGCGGGCGTGGAACCAGCGTTTGTGGACCTCACCAGTGGCTTTCACGTCAGTGAATTCGCCGCGCGGGCCGAGGACCTCGCCGCCACGGGCGAACGGATGTACACCGCGCTCACCCCGATGCAAATAGACAAGACGATGAGCACACTCGCCGGGATCGAGGCACTCCGCCTGTTCAGCGCCGTCCTCGTCGGCGGCGGAGCGATCGACCCCGGGATGCTCACCTCAGCCGCGAAACTGCGCATCAATGTCGTCACCACATACGGCTCCTCCGAGACTGCCGGCGGCTGCGTCTACAACGGCACTCCCCTCGCCGGGGCGAAGGTGCGTGTCACCGGCGGCCGAATCTATCTCGGTGGCCCCATGATCGCCCGCGGTTACCGGAACCTGCCCGACCATGAGGCTTTTGCAGAGCCCGGCTGGTACGCCACCTCGGATGCGGGCGAGTTGATCGGCGGCACCCTGCGCGTCACCGGCCGCCTGGACAACATCATCGAGACCGGCGGTCTGAAACTACAGCCGGAGGTCCTCGAGTTCTACATGCTCGGCATCGATGGAGTTACCGCCGCCTGCGTCGTGGGAGTTCCAGACCCGCGCTACGGCAACCGAATCTGCGCTGTTTACACCGGCACCGCCGCGGTCAGCGCCCTGATGGAGGCATTCGACGACCTTCCCCGCTGGCAGGTTCCGAAGGACCTGCGCCGCGTCGAGGAATTGCCGCAGACCGGACCGGGCAAAGTCGACCGAATCGCAGTGCGAGACCTGTTCTGACCAGCTGGCGAAATGATTGGTACGCACCAACGGGTGAATCTGTTTACATCCGCAGGGCGCCCCAACAGCCCCAAAATCCCACTACCTGGTCTAATAAGTACTTGAGCATACGGGGAATGTAAACAAATTCACCGGTTGGTGTGGACCCACTATTGGTCGGGTGAGGTCGGTCTCTGAAAAACGAGGGCGAACAAACCGATCTAATCCTCCGGGACAGCGGCTTGGAGCTTATCGACGTCCCCCTCCGTGTACGTCGCGGCGATCTGCGCATCGTTCCCGCCGCGCCAGCGGTTGTGGTGGACAAGTGCTTCGCGCTGGCTTGCCGGGATAACGGAGAATTCGCGGGGGTGGGGGTACACCTGCCGGACCAGGTGCTCGGAGCGGAGGGCGCAATGGTTGAGCCAGACGTCGTCGGCACGCGGTGCTTTGTCCTGGAAGTTCGTTCCTAGTTCCGCAACGTAATCGACCATGGACGCCGGATACGCGACACCGGAAACGCCGGTGGCGAAGTGGCGCGCCGACGGTTCGGTGGTACGGGTCGCCCGCCATTCCTTATAAGGACGCATGCCGTTCTCGTCGAGAGTGATTGTGTGGGCGCGGTACGCGACCACACATCTGGGGTCGGCGTCCGCCGCGTTGACCAGTTTCTCCGCGAACCAGCGCGGGTACATCATGTCGTCATCGACGGTGATCACTCGAGTGCCGGTGCCAGCGAATTCTTGGAATGTGCCGTAGTACTTCGTGTGCGGGCCGTACTTCCCGTCCGAGCAACGGATGGTCAACCCGCGTTCTTGGAGGTTGCGCAGGCCTCGTGGCCACTGGCCGTGATAGTCTTCCTCGTCCAGCCAGAGAATGACCGGAAGCCGGCGGGTGCCCACGAGCAGGGACGCGATGCAGTACACCGAGGTGGACAAGCGTTTGCCGTGCGTGGTCAGAGAAATGACCGTGTCATGCTCGTCTGCATCACCTGCCTGGCCGAGTTCAGGGAACGACAACCGCCGCGCACGGGTGGCCAAGAGCAGGCCAGGCTGGCGTGCAAGCGTCCCTGCGGTGTGCAGGATTTGGCGGACGGCATAGTCGATCCACATGAAGGGATACTTTAGTCCAGCTTCGCCCGGAATAAGTTTTGAGTGCATGATGGGTGTCATGAGCGCGAGCGATGACAGCACCCCCATTCCCGACGATCCGAACGGTAGCTCCGGCACCAACACGGCGAAGGAAGACACCCATTCCGCTCACGCCGCCCGCCGGGACTGGTGGGAGGCGGCCCGCCCGCACACTTGGTTCAACGCACTCGCTCCCGTGATCGTGGGCACGGGCGCTGCCGCGTTCGAGTTCTGGCTCAGCTTGCCACTGGCGCTGTTGGCGCTCATCGTGGCCATGGGCATGATCATCGGTGTCAATTACGCCAACGACTACTCCGACGGCATCCGCGGCACGGACGACGACCGCACCGGCCCGACACGGCTGACCGCCTCCGGCTTGGCGCGCCCCGAACAGGTGAAGCTCGCGGCTTTCATCTCCTTCGGCATCGCGGCGTTGGCGGGATTGATTCTTGCGGCGGTGAGTGCGCCGTGGCTCATTCTCGTGGGTGCAGCGTGCATCCTCGCCGCCTGGTTCTACACAGGCGGGAAAAACCCGTACGGTTACCGCGGTTTCGGTGAGCTCTCCGTCTTCGTCTTCTTCGGTCTCGTAGCGGTGCTAGGCACGCAATACACGCAGGTCGGAACGATTTCGTGGGTGGGTGTCGGCTGCGCCGTCGGTGTCGGCGCGATCTCCGCGGCGATAAATTTGGCCAACAACATCCGCGACATTCCCACCGACACGGAAGCAGGAAAGCGCACACTTGCAGTGATGCTTGGCGACGTCCGCGCCCGCCGCCTCTTTACCGTCCTGACCCTGACTCCATTCGTGATCACGGTGTTCATCGGTGCCGCTTACACCCCCACCCTGCTGGCGCTTGCCGCCTTGCCGCTCGCACTCGGCTCGGTGCTGAAGGTGCAGCGCGGCGCGTCCGGAGCCGAGCTCATCCCGGTATTGGGCGCCAATGGCCGGGCGATGCTGATCTGGGCCGTCATCATGGCTGGCGCTCTTATCGCCGGGTCTCCGTTCATGCAGCTGGGTCAGACGGTCCCCTACACCGACTTCGGCTGGACCATGGACGTCCCCGACTCGATGATGCAGAGCTAGGCCTGTGTTAGACGTCATCACCGGCTTCGCCATCATCTTCGTCGTCATCGGCGCGGGCTACGTCCTAGCCCAACGCGGTGTGATCGGCGACGGTGAGCAGCGCCTGATGTTCAACCGGGTCGCCTACTGGGTGGCGTCCCCGTCGCTGCTGTTCACCACGGTGGCCGCATCTGACACGTCGACGTTCCTCTCACCTGTTGTCGTGGTGGTGTTCCTGGCCACGGCAGTGACAATGGCGGTGTTCTGGATCATTTCGGCGATGTTCTTCACGGCGGATGTGCCGACGCGCATGGCGGGTGCGGCCTCGGCGAGCTATTTCAATTCGGTGAATATCGGGCTGCCCATCGCGGTCTACGTCATCGGCGACGCGACGTACGTCGCCCCGGTGCTGCTCATGCAGATGGTGATCGTCTCCCCCGTCGTCATCGCAGGATTGGACGTCAACCCGGAATCGAGTGGTTCGCGCGGGAAGAAAGTGCTCACAGCGGTGAAAACGGGCCTCACTGCCCCGGTGGTGCTCGCGCCGCTGGCGGGGCTGGCGGTCTCTGCCGCCGGTTGGACGGTGCCGGCGCCGGTGATGGAGCCGCTGGAGATTCTCGGCGGCGCGTCAATCCCGATGATCCTCATGAGCTTCGGTGCGAGCCTACGCGGCGGCAGCGTCCTGGCGCCAGGCCCGGACCGGCCCGCCACGATCACGGCATCGCTGCTCAAACTGGCATTCATGCCTGCCGCGGCCTGGGTGCTGGGCCTGCTCGCGGGACTCGACAGCACGGCGCTCTACGCGGCTGTGATCCTCTCGTCGTTGCCGACGGCGCAGAACGTGTTCAACTACACCGCCAATTACCGCGCGGGAGAGACCGTGGCCCGCGACACCGTCTTCATCACCACATTCGCTTCATTGCCCGCGATGATCGCCATCGCGCTGCTGTTCGGAAAAGGTTTCTAGGAAAAGGGGCTCGAGCGGGGATGAAACCTTAGCGGAGAAAACTCGTAGCGGAAACCGTGTTCTAGCGGTCCGCCAGCTCGTCACTCACCCACTGCTTGCGGGCGCGGCGTTGCTCGTTCCATGCGGCCATCGCCTCTGTGGCGGCAACACGCTGTTTGGGGAAGATCAGCATAGACAGTGGGAACGCCACGATCAGGGCGAGGAGGGCGGACATGACGAGGGGCACGGGGGCGTCGATAAGCAAGGCCGCCCCTTCAATGAGCACCGTGAGAACGAGAAAAAGAGCGAGACGCAGTCCGCCGTAAACGAGTGCCGCGCGGTTGGCGCGTTTGCGCACAGAAGCGTCCAAGGCGGGGGAGGTTGTGTCAACGCTGGTTTGGGGTGCTGCTGGCTCTGTCACGGTTGTAGAGCGTACCCGCCCCAAACGGGCGGAAGCGAACCAGTAACCTAAGGGTATGGGACGCGTCATTCTCATTCTTCTGGTCATCGTCGCGGCGTGGTTGCTGTGGCGCGCCTTCGGGCCCGGCAGTAACGAGCGTTACGGTTCAATCCGCCCGGCAAAGCAACAGCAGGAGCCCCCGGCGATCAAGGGGCCGGACGATGACGAAGAGTTCCTGTGGAATATTGAGAAGAATCGCTTCAAGGAGCGCCGCGCCAAGGAAGAAGCCGAGCGCAAGGCGCGGGAAGAAGAGGAGCGCCGGCTGCGGCGCGAACGTGGGAGCAGCCCGGAGAAGTCGGGTGATGATCACCGCGGCCAGGGCCCCGAAGAGCCGCGCCTGTAAGCCCGAGGCTTAGGACTTCGCGTCGCTCCCGGACGTGTCGGAAGCCCCGGAAGCCTCGGAGGTCTCGGAGGTCTCCACCCACTCGATGGACAGGCCGAGAGCCTCAGCGACGGCTGCTACTTTCTCCCAGCGGACACCGGCGCCGCCATGCTCGATCGTGTGCAGTGTCGACCGAGATACGCCCGCCGAGGAGGCTACCTCCTGCTGCAGGCGCCCGGTTTCCCGGCGCCGCTGCGCCAAAGCCTCACCAAGATTGATCAAGACAGGGATATCGCTTGCGGGCTTGCCGAGCTTCTTACGGGGTGAAGGCACCAACTGACTCTTTCTGGCCGAATGCGGACGAAGGAACAACAGTTACTTGTACACAAGCATGTGGCCGGGGACCCCCGAAAACCGTGGGGAAATGCTGGGAGTTAATTCAGGCCGGCGTAGGAGTGCAGACCCGAAGCGACCAGGTTAATGAAGAAGAGGTTGAACACGCCGGTGGCGAACGCGGCAACGTTGATCCAGGCGGCTTTCACGTTCTTCCAGCCGGCCGTGGCGCGCGCGTGCAGGTACGCCGCGTACAGGATCCAGGTGATCAGGGCGACGGTTTCCTTCGGGTCCCAGCCCCAGAAGCGGCCCCAGGCCACCTCGCCCCAGATAGCGCCGAGCATGATGCCGATACCGAAGACGGGGAGGGTGATGATCGCGGTCTTGTACGCGTACGAGTCGAGCTTCTTGGCACTCGGCAGCGGCTTGGCCACAGCACCGAAGAAGCCCTTTTCCTCACCGCGCGGCTGCCAGATGCGCAGCAGGTACAGCAGGGAGAAAACGCCGGAGATCAGGCCCAGCGAAGCACCAATGGACACGGTGGAGACGTGGAACGGGTACCAGAAGGAGCGCAACGCCGGCACCAGCGGAGCGGCCTCCGCGTACAGCACGGTCGCGTCCAGGAAGACCAGCACGATCACCGGGGCGAGAATCCACGGCCACATCGTGTGCCAACGCTTCTTCTGGATGATGGCGGCAGCCACGACCATGGCCACCGCCGTGAAGGTGAGCACGAACTCGTACATGTTGCCGAACGGGAAGCGGCTCACCGCCAGGCCTCGGGTCACCGTGGCCACCACGTGGAACGCAATCGCTACCCAGATCAGGCCCTGCGCCGCACCCGCCATTTTGCGGGAGCGTTCACGCGCAGCCTCAAGCTCACTGTCCTCAGCAGCAGGCTTATCGACGGCGACCGTTTCCGATCCCCCCTGCCCCACCGCGACCAGTTCACGGTCCGCGGCAGCTGCTTTCTGCTCGCGGCGCAGGTCGATGACCGCCTGCGAACGCATGTAGTGGATGCAGGCCAGGACCAGAGAAACGATGTAGAACGCGAAAGCGGTCCGCAAAGACAAGTCCGACACTTGAGCCAGCGAGGTGTTGACGTGCATGAAAATTAAGCTACTCCACGTCACCTGAAGGACCAAGGACCCCTCGGCCCAGCTGGCTCTATTGGGGGGTGAAAGCACCGGGTGCGGCTGCGTGGAGCCGGGAGCCGCCTAGTGCCACTCCTCCTCATCGTCATCGTCCGCGTACGCCTCGTCACCGCAGGCACCGCCTGTTCCTCGATCGTCGCCGGCGCCGCCGCTCAGCAGCTTCTCGACGACCTCGTCGAACTCGCTGCCCCACCCGGCGCGGTCGGTGCGGGCGAGACCGGCGACCTCGATGCGGATCTTCCCGGTGTTTCTGTTTTCGGTGTTCCCGTTTTCGGTGTTCCCGCCTTCGGCGCTTCCGCCTCCAGTAATTCCGTCGACGGGGCGGAAACGAACCCAGATGCGGCGACGCTTGATCAAAAGAGAGCCCACTAGCGAACCGAGCATGATCACGGTGACCACGAGCGCCCACCCCTGAGTCGGGTCGCGGGAGATCTGGTAATTCGCGTATTCGGCGGCGCCATCGAACCGGACTGTAACTACCTCCTCCTTCCCGTCGGGCGTCTTCTTTCCGGTTGGGATCTGCGCTTCTTCCCCGGCAGCGAGCTGCACACGATCGACACGCTGGAGCTGCCCGTTGGCGATCAACGTCTGGTCGAGTGTGAAGAGGTTCTGCGGCCGGCCGGTGTCCAAGCCGGCGTCGCCGGCGTACACGTCGAGGGTGACAGCCGGGTCATCCATGGACGGGAACGCGGACTGCAGCATGTCGCCGTTCGGGCCGGTCCACTGCGCCGTGGGCGCGAAGACGCCCTCGATGGCCAGTTGGTGCTGACGGCGCTCGGTCAGGTCCGGATACATGCCCGCAGGAGGATCAAAGCGCATCACGCCGTTGGACAGGAAGAACGTCAGGTCCGTGGGGCGGTACTGCACCATCTGCGTGCGGGTCTCGCCGTCCGGCCACGTCACCGTGATCTGCGGGGCAAACCCGTGCCCCTGCAGGTAGACGCGGTCGCCGCCGATGCGCAGCGGATGGTTCACCCGGAGCGTGTAGTCCTCCCACGTGGACGGGTCGGTGGTCATGTCGTCGCCGGCGGCGTAGGAGATGCGGGAACCGAAGGAATCCGCTTGGCCGTTCTGCAGGTACTCCGCGGTGAAGTCGTGGGAGATGAAGCAGAAGGGGGTGAGCCCTGTGCCGTCGAAAAGCGGGCCCGCGCGGAAAGTGTCGAAGTTGGCGGGGGACGTGTTGCAGAATTCGCGCGACTGCTCCACGGGCACCGCGTATTCGGACTCGGAGTTGGTCACCACAATGACCTGGCCTTCGTAGAAGACCATGCGGCCGTAGGCGAAGACGGCGATCAGCGCGACGATGGAAACGTGGAACAGCAGGTTCGCCAGCTCGCGGGCGTACCCGCGCTCCGCGGACAACGAGAGCTCCCCTGCCCGGTCCTGTTCGGGCTGGTAGCGCGCCACACGCCACTTGCGCAGGGTGCGCTCCGCGTGCGCGGCAGCCTCTTCCGCAGACATCTCCACCTCGCCGGCGGCGTGGTGCGGCATGCGGTGCAGGTACTTCGGCGCGCGGGTCGGCTGGGCAGTGTAAGCCTTGTAGTGGTCGATCGAGCGCGGAATGATGCAGCCGATCAGGGAGATGATCAGCAGCGTGAGCAGGGCGACGAAGACGGGGGACGAGAAGACGTCGAAAAGCATGAGCTTGTCGTAGACCTTGCCCATGACAGGGTTCGCTGCGAGGTACTCATTGACCTGGCTCTCGCTGATTTCCCGCTGCGGAAGCAGTGCACCCGGAACCGCGATGAGGGCGAGCAAGAACAAAAGGACCAGCGCCGTGCGCATGCTGGTCAGCCAGTGCCAGAGTTTCTTCGCCCACGTCGTCGCGGTGTTAAGCATGTCGTTTCCGAATCATTTTCACGTCCACTACCACTACAGCAAGGTGGTGCCGTAGCCGTCCACCCATTGGCGGGTCCAACCGATGAACACGTTCCAGGTTCCGGTGAGCAGCAGCACGCCTACCACGATCATGGCCAGTCCGCCGATGATCTGGATAGTACGCGAGTGCTTGCGCAGGAAACCGATGGCCTCCACCGCATGCGCGGAGCCGAGCGCCATGAGCAGAAATGGAACCCCCAGGCCGAGGCAGTACGCGACAACCAGGATGATGCCCCGCACCGCGGTGAAGCCGTCGGTGCCCACCGACACGGAGATCACCGCGCCCAGCGTGGGGCCCAAACACGGCGTCCAGCCGAGCGCGAAGACACCTCCGAGCAGTGGCGCACCGAGCCAGGTCGCCCACTTCTTCGGCTGCATGCGGGTGTCGCGCTGCAGCATGGGCACGGTGCCCATGAACACGAGCCCCATGAGGATGGTGATGACACCGCCGGCGCGCATGAGGGTCTCCTCGTTGAGCCTGATCAGGCTGATCGCCCCGAAGACGGTGACGGTAGCGAGCAGGAACACCACGGTGAAGCCGAGAATGAACAGACCCGCAGCGCCGACGACCGCCCACTTGCGTCTGCGGCCGACAGCCAGCTCGCCGCGCTCCACGGTCATCTCCCCGCCGACGATGCCGGTCAGATACGACATGTAGCCCGGCACCAGCGGGATAACGCACGGAGAGGCGAACGACACCAGCCCGGCGAGCGCCGCCGCGAAAACGCCGAGCACCAAAGGCCCGGAAGCAGCTAGATCGGCGAACGTCTGTCCCATCTACGCCTCAGCTGCCAAGCGGTCAGTCACGTCAATGACGTCCTGGGCTGAGATCTCCCGCAGGAACACCGCGGCCGGGCGGTGCTGCTTGTCCAGGACCACCGTTGTGGGGATGACGGAGGTGGGAATACCGCCGAGAGCACCTGCTGTGCGGAACGGCGGATCGTAGATCGACGGGTAGGTCACCCCGTTATCGCGAACGAAATCGCGGGCGATTTCAGGCTGCGGGTCGCGGACGTTGATGCCCAGCACCGTGCCTGCGGGCTGGCCGTTCTCCCCCGGCTGAGAGAGGTGCTGCTGCACCTCTTCCAAGTCATCCACTTCCGCGCGGCACGGCGCACACCACTGGCCCCACGCGTTGAGCACCACGATCTGCCCCTCAAAATCCGACAGGGAGATCTCCGTGCCCGGTTCCATCAGGGAGTCACCGGAGAAATCCTCCAGAGGGGCCCGTTCTTCCTCGTCGTAGAAAATCTCGACCTGGCCACCCGGCGAGTGGAACGAGAAAGTCTCGCCCGAGTTCGTCGGTGCGCATGCCGTCAACGCCGAGAAAGTCATGGCGGCGGCGCACGCTGCCGCCAGTGCCTTGGTTGTTCCTCCGAGCATTAGATATCCCTCGCCGGTTCGTCGTAGGTCCAGCTGGTGAGCGTGTCCCCGTCAAAAGTCAAGGAGGTGACACTGGCTAGCTCGCACTGCCGGGAAACGTGCGCCAACCGCTTTCCGGCGGCGTTGCGCTGCACCATCACGATAGGCAGCTGGTGGGACACCAGCACTGCCTCATGTCCTTCCGCATGCTTCCGGGCAGAATCGACGGCGCGCTCCATGCGCTGGAGAATCTCCGTGTACGGCTCGCCCCAGCTGGGTTCGAGAGGATTCGTCATGTGGCGCCACCGAATCGGATTCATCAACTGGGACGGGAACCCTTTTGTGCGCAGCCCTTCGAAGCGGTTACCGGACTCGATCAGGTCCGGGTCAGTGTGAATGCCCATTCCCACCACCTCGGCAATCGGTGCCGCTGTCTCCTGCGCGCGCTCGAGCGGCGAGGCCGCCAGATACGTCACGTCGTGGCCCTTGAAGCTGGTGGCTGTTCGGGCCGCCATGGAGCGCCCCCGGGAACTCAAGTGAAAATCCGGGAGCCGGCCGTACAGGATCTTGCCCGGGTTGAATACTTCCCCGTGGCGCACGAGGTGCACAACGGTTCTCGCCATATTGAGCTCCTCTCCGCCCGGCGTTCTACCTGGTCTCTTAGGCGTCCGGCATAGCCGCCGCCGCCGCGGCAGCTGCCGGTTGCAGCGCCTTCTCGATCTTGTCAAAGTCTGCATCGGTCAAGGCCGTGGACACAAACCACGTCTCAAAGGCGCTCGGGGCAGCGTAAACCCCAGCGTCGAGCAGCGCGTGGAAGAAAGGCGCGTAACGGAAGGTATCCGCCGCCTTCATGTCCGCGAAATTGCGGCCTTCGCCTTCCGCGAAGCGCACGGACAGCATGGTCGCCGCGCGCTGAATATTGTGCGCGACACCCGCACCGTCGAGCGCTTCATGCAGCAAGGTGGCCAGCCGGTCGGCGTTGGCGTTCAACTGCGGGTAGATCTCCTCTGAGGCAATGCTTAGCGACGCCTCACCTGCCGCCATCGCCACCGGATTACCCGACAGGGTGCCTGCCTGGTACACGGGTCCGGTCGGGGCAAGCTTCTCCATGATTTCCTTGCGGCCGCCGAAAGCCGCCGCGGGCAGGCCGCCGGAAACGACCTTGCCAAAAGTGGTCAGGTCCCCGGCGACCCCGTCGACGCCGAACCAGCCGCGGTAAGAAGTGCGGAAGCCGGTCATCACCTCGTCGATGATCAGCAGCGCACCGTCTGCGTGGGCAATGTCCTTCAACGCCTGGTTGAAGCCCTCGTCCGGCGCGACAGTGCCCATATTTCCTGCGGCAGCCTCGGTGATGATCGCGGCGATCTCACCGGGGTGCGCGGCGAATGCCTCCCGAACGGCCGCGAGGTCGTTGTAGGGCACCACAATCGTGTCCCCGGCCTGGGCACCGGTCACGCCCGGGGTGTCGGGCAGGGCGAAAGTGGCCACACCGGAGCCGGCGGATGCCAGCAATGCGTCCACGTGGCCGTGGTAGCAGCCCTCGAACTTCAAAATCTTCGGCCGCCCGGTGAATCCTCGGGCCAGACGCACAGCAGACATGGTGGCCTCCGTACCGGAATTGACCATGCGGACCTGCTCCACGCTGGTCCGCTCCACGATCTGCTCCGCAAGGACGACCTCGGCCTCAGTCGGGGCGCCGAAGGACAGGCCGTCCTTCAGGGCCTTCTCCACCGCTTCCACGATTTGAGGGTGAGTGTTTCCGTGGATCATCGGCCCCCAGGAACCGACTAGATCGACGTAGGAGTTCCCGTCGACGTCGATAAGCGTCGAGCCGTGCGCTTCCTTAATGAAGCGCGTTTGCCCGCCGACCGAACCGAAGCCTCGCACCGGCGAGTTCACGCCGCCGGGCGTGACCGTTTTCGCACGCTCGAACAGCTCGGCGGAGCGGGCGGTGTTCTGCGACGTCGGGGCGGTGGGCAGATCAGAAGCAGAAGAAGTCATGGTCCCGATTCTAGGGCAGAGCCTCCCCAAAGCTGCGAACCCCGGATCGACGATGCAACCCACCCAGAACCAGAAGCACAAAGGTCTTTGTGCCGGTGCCGTACATGTCGACCCACGTGCGCAGGTCCCCTCGTCAGAAGAGCTAGCGCGCCCCTATGTAGGACCAATGCATTGATGGATGGATGATCTAACCATCCTGAAATTTTCCACTGCATTCCCTTTCCCGATTTGATCCGTTAGTCCTGCTGTCTTTTCCTTCGCTGGTATTCCGCGTACGTCTTGGGTCCAGGTTGTTTCTTTAGCCATCGCCACTCTTGCTGAATCTCATCTCGTGTCATTTCACTGTTCGCCGGGTCAGCTCTCAGATCCGTAATGAAGTTATTCATCCGTGCAGAAGGAACCTGCGGCAGCCTTCCTTCCTGATGCATGAGTTTGCTCAAGTGATCGACCACGTCTTGATACGTAAAGACCCTTTGACGTTCCTGTTGTTTTCGCCTCCAGTCGTTGAGCCAGTACCACTGACCAGACTTCTTTTTGATGCCCGGTGAGGAACTGCGCACCGCATGGAGAAGAAACTCCTTAGTCTCCTTGTCATCCACATAATTTCGGACCTGTTCATCTAGAGCTAATCTGTCTCTTTCTTCTCCTTTGTTTCTTGGCAAGGTCGGTTGGCTAGTTGGAACAACACCGGTCTCAAGGAATGATCTGATCAGATCTTCAACCTCGAACTTCCTACGGTTTCCTACAGAAATGCCGATCTCTCGGGCAAACCGCTTCAACTCTGCAGCGTAAAAGTAGCCATCATCGAATTCCTTTACGCTCATGTCCCGTCGCAGCGCAGCGTCACCACGCTTCTTTGTTGGTTGCACACTCAAAGGTCTGCCCTTCCATGAAATATTTGGCCGCCTTGCGTCCGAATAAACCTTCGAAGGCATGGAGGTAGATTACTTTTCCCCGAACGCGCCGGTTTCGCCCCGGCCGCGGCGGACTGACCGACCTACACGCCCTACGCGTTTTTCGATTGCCGCCTGAACACGCCGACGAATACGACGACGAGCAGGCCGATGGCGATCCAGTTGGCCACTTTGGCGTACTGCTCGAGGACGAACACAACGGGTTCGCCGATCATCCACCCGAGCCAGAAGTAGAGCAGCGTCCACGCGGTCTTGGCCACGAAATCGAGCACAAGCATCTTCTTCACCGACATGCCGGTGGCACCCGTCATGACCAGCACCACGAACTTGATCGGCAGCGGGATGGGCACATAGGCGATGAAGATGGCCACCCACCCGAGTTTGTGAAACCAGCCCTCGACGCGGTCGATGTTCTTGGCCATCCGTTTGGAGTTTTCCGCCTGGACATCGAGAATGCCGCGGCCCCAGAGTTTGCCGGCCCACCAGTAGACCCAGTCGAATTTGATGGCCACCAGCGAGCCGATGAGGACGTACCAGATCCAGCCGGACGCCTCCCCCACCGCGGCGAGGGCGCCGGTTGACGCCGCACCGATTCGGGAGCCCGTCAGCGCCAGCAGAATCGGCGGATCGAGCCCCAGCAGCCACGCGCGCAGCGGAATGAGAGCCAAGCCGAAGAGCCCGACGAATCCGAACCACCCCAAGCACCAGTAGTCCTCTTTGGTGGGCTTGGAATTCCACGGCATGCCGGGCTCTTCCCACCATTCGCGCTCCGCTTCGTGGGCGGATGGTTTGTTTTCCGGTTCTGTCCGGTTTGGTTCCTGGCTGTCCTGCGGCATGGTTTCTTAACCTACCGCGTCGACGGTGCGCATCGTCAGCTAGACAGGCTCCGCGCAACCTCGCGGGCATGCGCAATCACAGCGGGCACGCCGACTCCGCCGGCCCACGCACCGGTGACGGAGATCCCGTCGACCTGCGCAAGCTGCTTTTCGACGTCCGCGACGGTCTCCACATGCTTCTCGTCGAAACGCGGGAGCCCGCCGAACCACCGCTGAACGTAGATTTCTTCCAGCCCTGCCTCGCGGCCGTCGAAACCGGTAATGGTCTGCAGGTCGTCGAGCGCCCAGTCCACGAGGTCGTCTTCGTCGGCGCGGATGGCGATGTCGTCGCCGAAACGGCCGAAGCTGGCGCGGACCAGCGCCCCGCCGCGCTCAGCGAGGTGCGGCCACTTGCGGGAGGAGAAGGTGAACGCCTTCGCCTGAACGTCCTGCGCACCGGTGGCCACCAACACGCCCGAGTTCTCCGGCAGGCCTGCGTCTGTGGCGAAGCGCATGCCCACCACCACTGAATTGGCCAGCTTCACGGTGGACAGCGTGCGAGACGCTTCAGGTGCGACCTGTTTCAGCAAAAGCGCGGCAGTCGGGGCGGGAACGGCCAGCACGACGTGGTCGTAGACGGTGTCTTCCCCTCCCTTCAGCCGGAAGCCCGATTCCACCCGCTCGATCCTGGAGATGAACGCGTCGATGTAGATGTCGGCGCCGGACTTCTCCGCGAGCTCCTCGTAGAACTCCTGGTACCCGTTGCGGAATGCGTTGAACACCGCTCCGTGGCCGGTGGGCAGCTCCTTGCGCTTGGCCGCTTGCCGCTCCTCCAGGTTGCGCACCGCCGTGGAAAGATGGATGGACCGCTCCGGCGACTCCGCGGCGAGGCGGTCGAATTCGGCCGCCAGCTGCGGAATGGTGGCGCGCACCCCGAGGTCGTCGGCGGTGCAGGAATAAACCCCGCCGAGAAGCGCGGACACCACATTATCCACCACGTCGTCGCCATAACGCTCGCGCACGAGCGCACCGACGTTCAGATCCCCGTCCTGAGGCCAGTAGAAGCCGGGACGGTCGGATTCGCCGTCGATACGCTGCGCTGTCTCCTCGGAAACCAGGTGCGCGACGCTTGTCGACGACCCCGGGATGCCCATGATGCCGCCTGTGGGGAGCTGGCGGGCTTCACCGTCGATCCACACCAGAGAGCGCAGCCCGGACGGTTCGACGAGCGAATCCTGCAACCCCAGTTCCGTGAAAAACTCGACGGCATCCCGGCGTCGCGCCATGAACGCCTCCGCCCCCATGTCCGTCGGCCCCGCCTCGAAGGCGACGGTGTGGAGCTTGCCGCCAATCCGGTCGGTGGCCTCATATACGTCGACCGTGGGCGTGCCACCGTCCGCACCGAGCTTGTGCAGTTCGTATGCGGTGGTCAGGCCAGCCAGTCCGGCGCCGATGATGGCGATCTTCTGTGGCATTATTCTCCTGCCTTACTGCCGTCATGAATGATCCGGACGGCTTCCGTGATGGCGTCGGGGTCGGTATCCGGCAGCACGCCGTGGCCAAGGTTGAAGATGTGGCCTGTTGCGGTGCCTGCCTCGAGTGCCCGTGCCGCCTCCCCTTTGATGCGGTGGATCTCTTCGCGGAATACATCGGCCCCTGCGAAGAGCATTGCCGGGTCGAGATTGCCCTGCAGGACACACGGGGAGGCGAAGCGCTCCGCCGCGCGGTCGAGCGGCACGCGCCAGTCCACACCCATCACCTCTGACCCGGCCTCCGACATGGCGCCGAGTAGCTCACCAGTAGTCACGCCGAAGTGGATACGAGGAATCTCACCCTTGACGGATTCCAGGATCTCCGTCGAGTACGGCAGGACGTGCCGGCGGTAATCCGCTTCGGTGAGGAAGCCGGCCCAGGAATCGAACAGCTGCATCGCATCGATGCCAGCCGTGACCTGCGTCCGCAGAAACGCTGTGATGGTGGGCACCAAGCGGCGCATGAGCTCGTGCCACGTCTCCGGGTCACCGTGCATCATGGCTTTGGTTTTCTCGTGATTCTTGCTCGGCCCACCTTCAACCAAATAGCTGGCCAGGGTGAACGGTGCGCCGACGAAACCAATGAGTGCCTGGGTGTCGTTCAATTCATCCAGAATGTGGCTGATGCCCTGGGCGACCTCGTCGACCTCGTGGTCGAGGACCGGCAGATTTGCCACGTCCTCCCTCGTCCGCACCGGCTGGGCCATCACGGGGCCGCGGCCAGGCACGATCTCCACATCCATGCCCGCAGCTTTGAGCGGCACAACGATGTCGGAGAACAGGATTGCGGCATCCACATCATGGCGGCGCACCGGCTGAAGCGTGATCTCCGCCAGCAGTTCCGGCATGAAGCACGAATCGAGCATGGCGATGCCTTCGCGCACAGCGCGATACTCCGGCAGAGAACGTCCGGCTTGCCGCATGAACCACACTGGGGTCCGGGATGGCGTGCGGCCGCACGCGGCCTCCACAATGGGGGCTTGGGTCAGCTCACGTCTGGTCATGCAGTCCATTGTGACCCATTGGGTCCCCGGGTGTCACAACCGGCTGACCCGCGGGAAGCGGCGGGCGCGCATAGACAGGACCTCGATGAGCAACGAGGCACCTAGCATGAGCACCGTCGCCACGATCGGCGGGATGGCGCCGGCTGCCGCGGCAACGAGCACCGCGATGTTGTAGCTCCACGCCAGGAACTGATTTCTGTCGATGAGCGCGCTCACGCGCCGCGCATGGACAATCAACTGCGGCACGGCCATGACATCCTCGCGCAGCACCACCGCCGACAACTTCCGGCGACGCTGTTGGCCGGTCTCGATGTCGTCGGCGGTGGCGTACATCAGGCTCACATTCGCCGCGCGCAAGGCCGCGGTGACAGTGTTGTCGCCGACAAGGGCCACTCGAGCTCCGCCGGCGCGCAGGTTGCGGATCGCCCCCGGTTTGCGGTCGTTGGTGATCCCGGCGAGAACTGTGGAGATACCCAGGTAATCAGCGAAACGGCGCGCTACTGGGTAGGTGTCGCGGGTGAGCATCACCGTTTCCAGGCCGCGGGATTCCAGTGCCATGACCGCCTTGTCCGCGTCGTCCTTGTACGGGTCGAACAAGGTGATCACACCGCGGTCTTTGCCTTTCCACCCCACCACAATCGGAGTCCCGCCGGAGGTAGCCGCGACAGCTAAGGCACCGTGCAGATTGGACATGTTCACTGGACGCCACAGACGTGCATCCACCTGTGCGACGGTCTCGTGCCCCTCCTCGTCCACATACGTGAGCGACACACGCCCGGTCATGTCCCCGCTCGGCTCCTCCTCCATGCTGACGAGCTCGTAGCGCATGGGCATATCCGGTTCGTGGTCTGACTGGGAACGCGCCTCGCGAGCCCCCTGCACCAGAGCGCGCGAATAGGGATACGCCGATTCCATAGACAAGGCACCCGCGATACGCAGCACCATCTCCTCGCTCTCGCCGTCGAGAACGGTGACGGATTCGACGAACATCTTCGATTCTGCGAGCGTGCCCACGCGGTTGAACACCACGGTGTCCACCGCGTCGAGGTTGCGCAGTGTCTCGCCCTCGCGCAGCAGCATTCCATGGCGGGCCGCCGACTCCACCCCAAGACGGAGCGCCAGAGCCGGCGACAGCGCAAGCGCGGGAGGAGCAACGCCGGACAACACGGCGAGGGCCGTGCGCAAAGCGGCGTTGTAGTCGCGGGCAATCAACCCCCACAGAATGAAACTGAGGAACGCGACTGTCATCGCAATTGGGAGAAGCAGCGCCGCGCCGCGGGCGTATTGCACCGACGCGTGGCGTTGGCGGCGCTCCACGTCGCTCAGCCAGTGCCGCACAGCGTGCCAGCGGGTGGCGTGGCCGGTGCGCTGCGCCCGGACCTTGATCTCTCCCTCGAGAATGACGGACCCGGCGTACACCACGGAGCCGACCTTGACGCTGGTCGGCTCGTGCACGTCGATGAGCCCGGGCCGGAGCTGTGCCCGCCCGCCCATGATCTTTCCGTCCACGGGGATGACGTCTCCGCGGCGCACCACAATGTCGTCGCCGCGGTTGATCTCCGACACAGGAATTTTTTCCTCGGCACAGTCGGCCGCGCCGCGTTTCTTACAAATTCGGGTGTACTCGGTTTCGAGGTCGAGGGTGGCATCCGCCAGTTCGTCGATAAGCAGCGTGCGCGCGCGGATCGAGTACCTCCTGCCGATGAGCAGCAACGCCGTGATCCCGCACGCGACGTCGAGGAACAGCTCAGGTCCACCAGCGGTGCCTTGTGTCGTGGCGAACCACGAGAATCCGGAATGCCAGCCCCGGTGCCCGGTGGGCGCTAACGCAATGACTGCAGCCGACCACACATAAGCAATGATCACGGCAATCGAACTCGCGCCGTCCAATGCGGCAATGCCGCGCCGGACGCCGCCGAGCATTGCCCGGTGGAAGGGAAAAGCACACCACGTGACTACCGGCGTAGCCAGGGCAAGCGAGACCCACTGCCAGCCGTCGAATTGCGCGGGCTCAACGTAGGCCAGAACCAGCACCGGGACCGTGAGCACGAGAGCGAGCCACATTCGGGCCGGAGTGACAAGATCACGGGCGGTGTACAGAACATCGTCGTGTTTCTCTTGCCGGCGGGGCTGCCCGTACCCGGCGCGGCGGGCTTGATCCAGCGAGCGTGCCGCCAAACGGCGCCGCCGGCGAATACGTGACGGCATGTCTTTGACAGGCTTGCGCCGTGTATGGTGCTCGGCAGTCTGCGCCCTGGCCGCGTAGCGCAGCAGGGACGTTTCCGACATCGTGGCGGCCACCCCGTACTCCGCGAACAGTTTCACAATGACGTCCGGGCTCATATCGTCCGGAGCTGTCACCCACGCCGTGGCAGTGGGGTGCACAATCCGGCACTGCACACCGTCGAGTTTCTCCACCGCCGCCTCAATCTTGTCCACATCCGGGACAGCAGGCAGGCCCTCCAACAAGAAGGAATAGGACACGTGGGGCCGATCCGGAAGATCGCCGAGCGCGGCCCATCCTGAGTGGTCCGTGCCGTGCGGTGCGCCGCCAATGGCAAAACCTGCCTTACGCGCCGCCTCGTGCGCGTCTTCAATGGAGCGGCCCAGCTCACCGGTTTCAGCGGTATCGCCCGGTTCCGCCGCATCGGCGACCTCGACGGTGCCGGCTGCTTCCTCCGCGCTTGCTGGGGAGGCGCCCTCAGTGAGGCCGCCTCCCGGTGCTCCGGAACGGCCCGCTTCTTCTACGTCGTCGGTGCCGCTGGAATTCAACGGTTCTTCGAAGTTGCCGTTGTCCGCTCCCTGTGCCACTGTTTCACCCCTTTCCAAGCAGTCGATGTGTCAGCCGGCGACGCCGTAGCCAATTCTTGGCGGCGCCACATTGCCCAGTTGCCGGAACTAGAATCGCGGGCTCATCTTATCCACGAAGGCATTTGAATCTTGCCGGAACGCAAAGAGCATAGCGAATGCCAGCAGGATGACAATGCCCATCGCCGACCAGGCTGTCATCACTTGCGCCCAAAATGCGGCGAGATTGAGAAACAGCGCCAAGCCCGTGAACCCAGCGGCCCACCGGCGGGCCTTCTTACTTCCCCGGCGGAAGAAAGCCGCGGCAGACACCAGCAGCACCGCCAGCACGATATTGCCGATGGCCGCCACCCGCATGTTGGTCATGTAATAGCCGCGCACCGCCTCATCGGCCCCTTCGGGGAGTCCTTGCCTCAATAGGAGCATTGCTGTGAGCAGCATGAGCACTGCCGCGGCACAAATGAGGTAGAAAGCGACCTGCAAATTACGCGGCCACTCGTCACCGACCTGACCGGAGTAACGGCGGTTCGCGTCATCCGGATGGCTGGCCATCGTGGGAAACATTCCGGGCATGGTGGTGTGGGACTCCCGATCAAGACAAGGTCATGTCAGTGCATGACAAAGTGTTGGTGTTGCTAGGCAACAGGACTGGAATCATTATGGTTGCCCCGCCCGCCTTTGGCATCTTGCTTAGCAGACCATTTCTTCGCCTCGTCCTGTGACGCGAAGATCAGCCCGCAGATCGCCGCCACGCCCGTGATGATCTGGATAACACCGTCAAGGGCCACCACAGCAGTCGGGATTTCGTTGGTACTGGCACCGACGACGAGGAAGACGGTGATCATGCGCAGCACGAAGAAAGCGGAAAACACCATGAGCAATCTCACCGCGTTATCTGCCCACTTCTTCTGCCGGGCCACGGCGTTGAGCGCAGCCGCCAGCAAGAGAACGAACGCCAGCATGAACAGCCCCATCAACGTTATCGAGGCGTAGACGATCAGCGAGATCTGATCGTTGGGAACCGCATCGCCGCCGACCGTCTTGTTGGCCTCCCGTGCGGACTCCATCAACGCCGAGGGATTCAGAAATGCCATGGCAATGCTGAACAGCTGGTGGATCAGCTCGCCGCCGAGCATGACCGCCCACGCGAAAAGCAGGTAGCGCACGGTCTCCGGTGGCTGATTCGGGTCAGTCGGATTCCGCCCCGCGCCTGTTCGTGCCTGAGCAGGCCCACCGCCCGGATTCGCGGGCAGCATGCCCGGATTAGGTACCGTCATCGCACGCTCACTTCCCCTGCGCGGAGCCGCCGGCCAGAATGCGGGCCGCATCAAGCGCAAAATAGGTGAAGATCTGATCCGCACCGGCGCGCTTGATAGCCATGAGGGACTCCATCATGGTGGCGTCGCGGTCGGTCCAGCCGTTGGCGCCGGACGCCTGGATCATCGCGTATTCGCCGGAGACCTGGTACGCCGCAACCGGAACCGGGGATGTCTCGGCGATCGCGGCCAGCACATCCAAGTACGGCATGGCCGGCTTGACCATCACGAAATCCGCACCTTCAGCGACGTCCAGCTCAACCTCCAACAAGGATTCACGGACATTGGCCGGATCCTGTTGATAGGTGCGGCGGTCCCCCGTCAATGACGAACCCACCGCGTCGCGGAACGGCCCGAAGAACGCGGAAGCATACTTCGCGGAATAAGCCATGATCGCCACATCCTGCCATCCCGCATCGTCGAGTGCGGCCCGGATAACCTCGATCTGGCCGTCCATCATGCCCGAGGGACTGACAATGTGGGCACCGGCCTCCGCCTGGGAGACCGCCATCTTCGCGTACAGGGGCAGCGTCGTGTCATTGTCCACCACGTGGTTGCCGTGGGCATCTGTGGTGAGCACACCGCAATGGCCGTGGTCGGTGAACTCGTCCAGACAGGTATCCGCCATGATGAGCAGATCGTCGCCGAATTCCTGCCGCAGACGGGCCACACCACGGTTGAGAATTCCGTCCTTAGCCCATGCCTGGGACCCCTGCGCATCCTTGTCCGCGTCGCGCGGCACACCGAAGAGGTCCACGCAGGGCACGCCGAGCTCTACGGCTTCCCGGCAGATTTCCACCAGGGAGTCCATGCTGTGCTGGTACACACCCGGCATCGAGGGAATCTCCCGCTTGCCGCCGCTTTCACCGAGATCGTCGGCGACGAAGAGCGGCAGAATGAAATCCGTTGGGTGCAGCCGGTTCTCGGCAACCATCGCCCGCATGACGGGGGAACGGCGCAACCGGCGGGGACGGCGCACTGGACCAGAATTGAGGGAATTTAGAGCTGAATCAGACACGGCCCCCATTTTAGGAAGTTCGTGGTCCGGGCGAAAATGATGCAGAAGCTAGAAGCGGCGGGCCCGGCGCTTCTTGCGCGGCGGCGGCAGCTGGCCGGAGGCCCGGAGGCCCGCGACGTGTTCGGCCAGAGCGTCGACGAGGGACGGAACGTCGGCTACCTCGGGCACCAGGTCGACCCGCAGGCCCTGCTCCTTCGCTTCGGCGGCCGCCATCGGTCCGATGCAAGCGATGATGGTGCGGGAGTGGGGTTTTCCGGCAATGCCCACGAGGTTCTTCACCGTCGAGGCGGAGGTGAAGCACACCGCGTCAAAACCGCCGGTCTTGATCATGTCGCGCACCTCCGGGGCGGGCGGGGCGGCGCGGACTGTGCGGTACGCGACAACGTCGTCGACTTCCCAGCCGCGCTCGACCAGGCCGTCCACGAGTACATCAGTGCCGATGTCCGCGCGCGGCAAGAGCACGCGCCCCACCGGATCGATTTCCTCGACGTATTCCGGGAAGACGTCGACGAGCCCCTGCGCGTTCTGCTTCGTGCGGTGCGGCAGCAGCTCGGGAGACATGCCGCGCGCACGGATCGCTTCAGCGGTCTTCGTTCCCACGGCGGCGAGGTGCACACCCGCGAACGAGCGTGCGTCCAAGCCGAGCTCCTCGACTTTGTCCCACACTGCGTTGACGCCGTTGACCGAGGTGAACACGATCCACTGGTAGCGGCCCTCGACGATGCCCTTGATCGCGCGGTCCATTTGCGCGGGATTTCGTGGTGCCTCCATTGAGATTGTCGGCACTGACTGGGGGATAGCGCCGTACGAGGTCAGGCGCGCATTCATTGGTCCGGCTTGCTCCTTCGCGCGCGGCACGAGTACGCGCCAGCCATACAGCGGCCGGTTCTCCCACCAGGAGTACTTCGAACGGTCGTCGACGACAGCGCCGATCGTGACTACGAGGGTGCCGTCCAGATCAGCATCCAGCTTGCCGACGGTCCCCAGCGTCGCATCGAACGTTCGCTGCAAACGCGTCGTGCCGTTGACCGTGACAGTCAACGGAGTCGACGGGCTATAGCCACGCGCGGTGAGCTCCTCAGAGATGACCGGGAGATGACGCGCTTCGCCCTGCAGCACCAGTGGTTGGGGAGCTGCAGCGAGCCCGTCCCAGTCGACGGGCTCATTGCCCAAGTCAGCCTCAGTGTAGGTGGAGCCCAGACCAATTCCGGCGAAGGACGGCACCGTCGACGGAAGCGACATTCCCGGCACCACCTGGAATTCCAGGCCGGCGGCAGCTACGGCGGAGATCTCCTCCATGATCGCGTTACGGGTCAGCGGGTTGCCCGCCACAAGACGGATCACGTCACCGTCGCCCGCTTCGCCACGGTCGATCGCGGAAGCCGCCTCATCCAGAGCCGTTTCGAGCGGCGCAACAATGCCCTCGCCTTGGGGTGCAGCCTCGGACAGCTCCGCAGCCGTGGGATCAGCCGGCTTCGGGGGTTTGCGGCGCGCGCCGGCCTCCTTGGCTTTCGCGCACATGTCCTCGTAGGCCTCCTGCGCGGCTTTCAGCTTTTCCTCCGGAACCGGAAGAGTAGAGCCGACGACGTCACGCACACCAGCGGACACATCCGGATCCACAACGGCGACGGCGTTGCGCTCGAGAACTTCGCGGGCGCGGATAGTGAGCAAATCAGGGTTGCCCGGACCCGCGCCGACGAAAACGACTTTCCCCTTCGGGGTCGGAGAAACCGAGGGGTCGGCGGAAGACGCGTTTTCACCCGCGGACAGTGGCATGGCGGCACTCGTCATTGACTCAAATCTTTTCTAGCCAGATCGCGACAAAAATTACTTACAAAGCTGCACATCGCGCCTGCTGACGACCCCCGGAAACACGCAAGGGGGACCACATGGGAAGCGGCGCTGACGGCGTATGGTAACTACACCTTAATTTAGTGCGCCGAATTCCAGAAATTCCCGCGGGAACTGGGGCTTAGAGGAAGCGGGCAGCGCCACCGCTGAAAAGCGCTTTCGCGACCTCGCGTCCAAGCTCCACCGGGTCTGCACCCGTGGCCTCCTCGATGAGCTGGGCGGACCCGTCGAGCGCGAACACGCCGCCCCGCAAGGTAATCTGCCCGCCGTCGATCGTCGCGGTCGACGCCACCGGTGCCGTGCAGCCCGCCTCGAGTTCAGCGAGCACCGTGCGCTCGGCGGTTGCGCACAGCGTGTCGTCGGGGCTAGCCAGCTTATCGACGGCACCGCGTGCGTACTCGTCGTCCACCCTGCACTCCACCGCTAAGGCCCCTTGTGCAGGAGCCGGCATGACCTCGTTCGGGTCGAAGACCTGCGTGGCGCGGTCGCCCAAACCCACGCGGCTCAAACCGGCGTAGGCCAGGACGACTGCGTCCAGCTCGCCGCTGGTGACCCGGCCCATGCGTGAGTCGATATTGCCGCGCAACGGCTGGATATCCAGATCCGGCCGGATCGCTTTGAGCTGGGAAATCCGCCGCGGCGCTGATGTGCCCACCCGCGCACCCTCGGGCAGCTCCGCCAGCGTCATACCGTCGCGGGCGATAAGCGCCTCCCGGCGATCCTCACGCACCGGAATGACCAGGTGCGTGCGCGGCTCATGCGCTGTGGGCAGGTCCTTGAGGGAGTGGACAGCCACATCCGCTTCCCCATCGAAGATGGCCTGGCGGATCGCTGTGGTGAACACGCCCACGCCGATGCGCTCCACGGGTGCCTGGCTCAGATCGCCCGCGGTCGTGACAATCGTGAGCTCGGAGGCGTAGCCGGCACTGATTAGCGCGTCGCGCATATGCCCGGCCTGGGTGCGGGCGAGCTGCGACCCCCGTGTGGCCACGCGCAACGAGCGCAATGTGGTCTCCGTCCCGCCGGTTGGAGCGGTGGGCGTGTCAGTCACTATCGTTTCCTTTCTCGCAGAACCCGGACAAGGAATTCTTCTCGTAACCACCGGCGGGTGCGATACCGGGGCCGGGGCTCGTGCCTCCGCCAGCCAAACCCGTGGTCGTGTCTTTGCCTCCGGTCAGGCCGAACAACTCCTCGATGGCGATTTCGTAGCTGACTTCGGAAGGCGAGGCCGCCAATTCCTTGATCTTCACCGTCGGCTGGTGGAGGAGCTTATCTACCACCCGTTTCACAGTCTTGGAGACCTCGTTGAAGGAAGCTTCGTCAAGCTCCGGCATACGCGCGCGCAGCTTCTCCAGCTCGAAGTTAGCGGTCTCGGCTGCGTTGACACGCAGCTGGGTCACAATCGGTGCGACATCACGGACGCGCTGCTCGCTGGTGAATTCCACCGTCTCCTGGGTGACAATCTCCTCGGCACGGCGACGGGCTGAACTGCCCTCTTCTGTCGAACCGGGGTTGACGTCGTCTTCCCCGAGCTTCGCGTGCAAGGCCTCGATATTGATCAATGAGACCCCGTCGAGTTCGCTCACAGCGTCGTCGATGTCGCGCGGCAGCGAAAGATCCACCAGCGTTGTCGGACCCGAGATGTCCTCGGCCGTCAGGGTGAAGCCGTCACTGGCGGTGGCAGACACGGCAATGTCGGCGCGCGACAAGGCCCCGGCGCGGGCTGAGAAGTCGACCACTTCGGCCGCGACCCCGGCTTCGCGGGCGTGCTCGGCGAGCCGCTCCGCACGCGAACGGGTGCGGTTGGCAATGATGAGCCGATCCACGCCGCGCTTGCCCAGATTGGTCGCCGCCAGCGACGACATCGCCCCGGCACCGAGGACGAGGGCGGTCCGCCCCGACAGCGAGTCGGACGGATCCATGCCCATGTTCTTCATCGCCTCATCGAGAGCGAAGGTGACCATGGAGGCTCCCTCTTCGTCGATCGCTGTCTCCGAATGAACGCGCTTTCCGGTGCGAAGCGCGGACTGGGCCAGCGCGTGGAGTGCCGGACCTACGGTGCCACGGTCCGAGGCGTCCTGGTAGGCGGCGCGAACCTGGCCGATGATCTGCTGCTCCCCCACCACCATGGAGTCCAAGCCGGAAGCGACGCGCATCAGATGCTCGACAGCGGCGTCGGCGTAGCGGACGTACAGATACCCGCGCAGCTCGGCGGCCTCCACCCCAGAGAATTTCTCTAGGACCCGCAGCACATCGTTGACACCAGTGTGGAATGCATTCGTGACTGCGTAGACTTCGAGCCGGTTGCAAGTGGAGATGATCATCGCCTCAGACAGGCTCGGTTGCTGGATGAGCGCGGACGCGGACTTGGTCTGCACGGATTCGTCCATGCTCAACCGCTCCAGCAGCGCCACAGGCGCCGACCGGTGGGACATGCCCACCACGAGAACGCTCACGAAATCTTCCTCCAGACCAACTCACTCGACTTACAGCACATTAGTTGCACCCCAAGTCAACCCAAAGACTACCCCCGCCTGACAGTGTTGCTGAAAACACCTGCCCGAGCCGGGGTCACCCGCGAGAGACCCCTAGCTCTGCGGCGAGTTCCTCATTGTCCACTTCCCAGCAGGCAAATTCCTCGTCGTCAACAAGGATCACCGGAACCCGGTCGCCGAACTCGTGAGCGAGCTCTTCACACGAGTCCACATCCACCGTTTCCAACCGCGCCCCAGCCGCAGCCACGACGGGGGTGATTTGCTCGACCACCCGCGAGCAGGATCCGCAAGTTTGCCGGACCATCACGTGCACGGTATGTGCCATCTAAAGGGGCTCCTTCTCGTCGATACGCGCCTGCAAAGGCATACGATGGTTACTTAGGTTTATTCAGGCTACCCGCCGACCATCTAGAGCACACGCGGAAAGGAGACCACACAGCCGTGAGCCCCGAAAACGGTTCCCTCCCCGGCCGCGAATATCTCGCCCAGTGGTCCATCTCCAGAGGAAACCTGCGCCGCTTCATCGAAGAGACTGCGCTTCCGCCTATCGACGACGACCATCAGCGCGCCGCCGGCGAAGCCGCCGCCGAAGCAGCGATCGAGGAGACCTTCGGCATCGGGATCGAGCAGTTCGCCACTGGTGTCGATTCTGTCTCCGGTGCTGCGGCGACCGCTGGCGGCATGCGCCTGACCCAGCCGGATCCTGACATCCCCCAGAACGCGAGCGCTGCCGCTTTCTTCGACGTGGACAACACGCTGATTCAAGGTTCCTCGCTCATCCTGCTCGGGATTGAGCTATTCCGACGCAAATTCCTCACTCTGAGGGAAATCTTCCCGTACTTTGTGGCGCAGATCCAATACCGCGTGTTCGGCTCGGAGCTGCCCGATGCCATCGGATCTGGACGCGAAATGGCCCTCAATTTTGTGAAGGGCCGAGAAGTCGAGTCGCTTAAAGAGATCTGCAGCGACATTGTCGACGGCAGCTTGATCGACCGCACCTACGCGGGAACCCGGGAGCTCGCAGCCATGCACCTGGCCGCCGGCGAGCAAGTCTGGTTGGTGTCAGCCACCCCGGTGCAAGTGGGACAATTCCTGGCCACGCGCCTGGGGTTCACGGGTGCCCTCGGCACCGTCGCCGAAGAGAAGGACGGGAAATTCACGGGACGCTTGGTCGGCGACATCCTTCATGGCCCGGGTAAAGCTCACGCTGTCGCTGCACTCGCTGCGATCCAAGGCCTTGAGCTCGCCGAATGCACCGCCTACTCGGATTCCGCCAACGATATTCCGATGCTGTCAATGGTGGGCACCCCCGTGGCGATCAACCCGGACAAAACACTCCGTAAGCATGCAGAGGAGCATGGCTGGCTCATCCGCGACTACCGTCCTGTGCGCCGTTTCGTCCTGAGCTGGCTGCTCCCCGCAGGCCTCGCCGCAGTCGCCGCCGGGGCATTCGTGGCCCTCCGGCGGCGCAAGCGGGGTTAGATTAAGCAGCCCTGTCTTAGTCCTCGATCCGCTCGGAGGCGCCCGCGGTCTCAGCCGGGCGAATCTCGCGGTCCTCGGCCTTCATGGCGTAGTCCGGGGAGTAAATGCAGTGCGTCTTACCAAAGACGGACGGCATGCAGTAGTTATTGTGGTCGCACAGCGTGCGGTACTGCGGCTTCTCCTGGATCTTCTGGATCATGTCCGGCTCGCGCAGCAGTGCGCGGCCGATTTCGAAGAACTCGAAGCCCTCGTTGTAGCCCTTCTCAAAGTGCTCGCGCTGGGTCAGGCCGCCAAGCAGAATGAGCTTGGAGTTGTGGACCTTGTCCAGGAACTGGCGCGCATCCTCATGCAAAGCACCCTCCCGCCTCGCGCGCCCCGAGTGGGGCGAACACGGCGAAAGGGTGCGTCTATGAAGGCCGTCAATGCGCGGCCTGCGGCGAAGCTCTACTTGCCGAGCTTACGACGCTGAACGCGCGTACGGCGCAGCATCTTGCGGTGCTTCTTCTTGGACATGCGCTTGCGGCGCTTCTTGATCACAGAACCCATCAGGTTTCCTCACTTTTCCTCTGTCGTACGTACAGTTCCCTACCGCATCCGCCACCTGGACCGGCGGCGCGTCCGGGGTGCACTCCCGGAACGAGGCTAGGCGGGCAGCCCAGCGTGCACGGCACGAATACTGCGCAAATTCTACCGTCCTGGCTGGGCAAAACCAAAAACAACCCCGGCGGATCCACGCCCGCCGCGGCTGGTCCTCGACACGACCGCGCCCGAAAACACGCCTTGAGACACACGTGCACACAACAGCGGCGGCCCGCGCCAGATGCCTTGAGAAAATCAACACCGTTTTCCCGAGCATGAACCCGGAAACAGCTGCGACCTACTGTTGCAGAAGAACCGGTCGCGGGGGTATGTCGATTTTTTCAGGTTGTCGGCGCGGACCGCCACTGTAAAAGGCCGGGCAGCCGGCTTATCCCACGTCGTAGACGGAGGATTCCAGGTACTCGCTGACAGCGGTCTCGTTCACGCGGAACGAGCGGCCAACGCGCACTGCCGGCAACTCACCGGAGTGGACGAGGCGGTACACCGTCATCTTGGAAACACGCATGATTTCCGCCACTTCGGCCACCGTCAGAAACTTGCCTTTATCTTCATTTGCCATGTGTTCAATCATCCTCCAGCACTGTGGCGCGCTGTAGGCTTCCCCTCCCACAGGACGTACACGCACGTGCCTAGAACAGCCTAGCGTGAAACCCGTGTCACATGCGACTCAATAGCCGGAAAACCTTAACTTTGTTCACAGTTCCCTCTCGGCTCTCTGGAATCGCTGACTCCACTGCCAGCTCAAACAGCGAGCCGATGAGCCGGCGAACCGGGGAAAGAATTTCTAGCGTTGTTTGCCCATCTCAGCCGCGCGTGCAGCCGCGGCTTCCGTCGCACGGTAGAACGCGCCGCGGACACCGGATTCCTCCAGTTCCCGGATTGCCTTCACCGTTGTACCGGCCGGGGAGCTCACCCCAACACGGAGCTCCACCGGGGTCTTGCCGGAGTGTGCGAGCATCGCCCCCGCCCCCTCCGCAGTAGCGGATGCCAGAACTGCGGCGGTGTCGCGGGGCACGCCGAGGCCGACAGCCGCATCGACGAGAGCCTCTGCCACAAGGAAGAAGTAGGCGGGGCCGGAGCCAGAGATGGCCGAGGCTGCGTCGATAAGCTTCTCGGGCACGACGACAACTTCGCCTGTCGCTCCCAGCAGGTCCGTGACCAACTCCCGTTGATCGTCTTCCACGAACCGGCCGAAGGAGACGACGCACACACCTTTGCCCACCTGCATCGGGGTATTCGGCATGACGCGCGCGAGCGGAGTTCCCGCACTGTGCACCGCGTCCGACATCGCTTCAAGCGTCACACCCGCCGCCATCGACACAAGAACCGTCGACGTGTCATTAGCCGCGATTGCCTCGGACAATTCCTCGATCATCTCGGCCACGGCGTACGGCTTCACACAGAGAAAACAGACCTCCGCATCCGTCACCGCCTCAATATTGTCGTCTGTGGTGATAACGCCGTAGCGCTGCGCTAGTTCTTCCCGGCGCGATTCCGTGCGGTTCGTCGCCGTGATGGTCTCCGGGTTGACGCCGGAAGAAACAAGGCCGGAAATCAGGGCTTCCCCGATATTTCCGGCACCAATGACTGCGATGGAGGTGCTCATGCACCCAAGAGTGCCACAGCAGCCCCGCAGGAGGCTACCGCGGCAACGCCGTTAAACAGCGGTGACGAGGGCGGGGCCGAACGTCATCGCGGCGCCGGCGAGCGCGGCGAGAGTCATCGTCAGCGCATCCCGCCCCGTCTTCATTGCGCGGACAAGCATCACAACACCGCCTGTCACAGCAAGCGCGAGAACTCCGGCGAGGAACGGGTTCAGCGAGGACCACAGGTACTGGAAGCCGAGGAACATCAGCACACCGACGACGAGGCCGGCGAACACGAGCAAGACCAGCATGATCGGGTTGACGCTGTTGTCCTCGACCTCGGCCGGTGCATCGTTGCGGTACACCGGCTCTTCTGGCAAGTGCTCGTCGCGCACCACCGGGCTTTCCTGCGTGACTTCCGAGTCAGCTTCAGGCTCACGGAAGGCAGGCTTAGCGACGTCGCCCCTCTCCTTGGTCAACGTCCCGCCCTGCTGTGACTGATCCGCTGCCGGACGGTCACCGAGAGAAACCACCCGACTGATCTGGCCGGTCTGTTCCGTCTTCGACGGCTGAGGCGCAACTGCCTTGAAGCTGTCACGGGATGCCGCCTCCGCCTTCGGTTGTGTCATGGGCTGGGCGGGTCTTTCCGGGACCGGTGACTTCACCGCCGGCTTTGCAGGCTTCTCGACCGGTTTCGGCTGGGCCGGTGCGGCCTTCTCAGCCTGCGTGGTCGTGGTCGTCTTGTTCTCCGGTGCGGCCTTTTCCGGCTTCACGTCGATCTTCTTGGACGCGGCTGGTTTCGGAGCGGATTGCGTGGACGGAGCGGATTGCGACGGCTGTGGGGGCTGTGCAGGCTGAGCGGGATCAGCTGGCTTGGCATCCGAGTCGATCGGGACAGAAGAGTGCTTGACCTCAGCGGGGCGGGCATCGACAGCTTTGAGGGATCCCGTCAACTCGGCGACGGACACGCCGCCCTCGTCGAGGCTGCGCCGACGACGGCGGCGCGGCTGGGCATCCGGGTTATCCTGCTGTGCCCGGGCCATCAACTCCGCAACGGTCAGTTGCTTATCAGCCATCTCGTCGTCTCCTTAGTTCTGACCTTTATCAATCTGCCGGAGAATCACGCCCTCGCGCAACGCCCACGGACAGATCTCTAACTTATCAAGATTAAGGGCACGCATCGTCGCTTCCGCCACGAGGGCCCCCGCAACGATCTGGTGGGAGCGGTCGGAGCTGACCCCTTCCAGTTCCGCACGGTCGGATGCCGTCATGCGGGTGATGAAAGCGATCAGTTGGCGCAAGCCAGGTGCGGTGAGCGTGCGCTTGACGTATGGCCCAGCCGAAGAAGGGGCGGAACCCGTCAAACGCGCAAGTGTCCGGAAAGTCTTGGAGGTGCCCACCGCGAGCCCGGCTTCACCCTGGTCGAGGAAGTCGTCCGCCACGGAGGACAGCTCAGCATCAATGTAATCCCGCAGAGTGTTGACCATCTTCTTTTCCGGCGGGTCGGTCTCGAACCATTCGTGGGTCAAACGCCCGGCCCCCAGATCCAGAGAGACCGCCACATCGGGCACCTCGTCGGTGCCGGTGGACATTTCCAGTGAGCCGCCGCCGATATCCAGGTTGGTGATGCGGCCAGCTGACCAGCCGTACCAGCGGCGCGCGGCTAAGAAGGTCAGGCGAGCTTCGTCCTCACCCGAGAGCACGCGCAGTCGAACACCGGTCTTCTTCTCCACGTGATCAAGCACGTCGTCGGAGTTCGTTGCGGATCGCACGGCCGATGTCGCGAAAGCGAGGAATTCCTCGCACTTCAGGTTACCTGCCAGATCGGCAGCTTCCTGCACAGCCTCCGTCAGCTTCTTGACACCCTTGTCATCGATGGCACCATTTTTGTCCAGCATCTCCACGAGCCGCAAAGGCTGCTTCCAGTCGCTCATGGGGGTCGGGCGTCCGCCACTGTGGGCATCTACCGCCACGAGATGGACAGTGTTGCTGCCCACGTCCAATACACCTAGTCGCACAGAATCAACACTAGACCGTCTACCGTGGTCCAGTGTGAACCAACCTGTATTTCTGGGTTTTCCGAAGGATTCTCCCGCGGGAAAATCGATCCGAGCCGGGCACGAACTGCCCCCGGATTTTCCCCGTGAATGGCTCGAATTCACCCACCCCGACGACCCGCACCACTATTTCAGTATTGACCTGACGTGGCTGGAATCCACCTGGTCATGCCGCTTCGGCACACCTGAATGCCGAGGTATTTCCAGCGAGCTGCCGGTTGTCGGGTGCTGCATTCATGGCGCATACCTGTCGGACGAACACGATCGGGATGACCTGTACAACGCCGTCGCCGAAATGCCCGCCAAGTACTGGCAGTTGCGCCCCAACGACGTGGACAGCTACATCGCCGCAGCCGACCCGGTGGAACTCGAACCATGGCTTGAATGGGACCTTGAATGGGACGATGACGAAGAAGAGCCCTCACTGAAAACACTCGTCGTGGACGGTGCCTGCATCTTCGCTAACCGCCACGGCCACCCCACCGGCCCCGGATGCGCCCTACACCAATGGGCCATGGCAGAGGGCCGCAACATCATCGGCTCAAAACCTGAGGTGTGCTGGCAGGTTCCGTTCTCCCGGGAAGACGAGTGGCAGGAGCGTAGCGACGGCCAGGAGATCCTCCGCACCACCATCGGCGAATACGACCGCCGGCAGTGGGGTGACGGCGGCGAAGACTTCGACTGGTGGTGCACCAACGACCCTGTCTGCCACTCCGGTAATTCCACGCCGGTGTGGCAGTCAATGCGGGACGAGCTCGTCCAGCTAATCGGCGAGAAGCCGTACGCGATCGTCGAAAAGCACTGCCGAGCGCGCGCGGGCCTGCCGGCGGGAGCGAAGTCAGTCCACCCGGCGACCGCGGCGAAAAACGACGCTTAGGCCTCGAATTTGTAGCCCAAGCCTCGGACAGTGATGAGCTGCTCCGGGCGCGACGGCTCTTTCTCAATTTTCGTGCGCAGACGTTTGACGTGCACATCGAGGGTCTTAGTGTCGCCCACGTAGTCGGACCCCCAGATCCGGTCTATGAGCTGGCCGCGGGTAAGAACGCGGCCGGTGTTACGCATCAAGTACTCAAGCAGGTCAAACTCCTTGAGCGGCATCGGAACCGGAGTGTCATCGACAAAAACAGTGTGGCGCTCCACATCAAGCCGGACACGCCCGCCCTCTAGCACATTGTCCGACGGGGCCTCGGCTTCCGGCTCAGCCACGTCGGAGCGGCGGCGCAGCACCGCCCGAATACGGGCGATGAGCTCGCGGGTCGAATAAGGCTTAGTCACGTAATCGTCCGCACCCAGCTCAAGCCCGACCACCTTATCGATCTCGGAATCGCGGGCAGTGACCATGATGATCGGAACGTCGGACGTGGCACGCAATTTCTTGCACACGTCGGTACCTGACATGCCCGGCAGCATGAGATCCAGCAGCACTAGGTCCACGTTGTTAGCGGCAAAGTCGGTGAGAGCAGTTTGGCCATCTGCAGCGACGAGGGCGTTGAAACCCTCCTTCTCCAGGAGATAAGCGAGCGGATCTGCCAGCGATTCCTCATCTTCGACGATCAGGATGGTCGTTGTCATGTGCGATTCCTTAACCTTCTCTAGCCTTCACTAGCCTGCGCTAGCCTTCATGGTCCTGCGGGTGCGCTGCTGTGCGGCTCACCCGGCGGGCCTTCTGCGTGCCCGGTTCGTCTCCGCTCACGGAGCCGTCCAAATCCGCAATCTCGGTCGGGACCACCGCTGATGCGAGCTTATCCGGGGCGAAGACCGGCAGTTCGATCGTGAACGTGGACCCTGTTCCAAGCCGCGACCACAACTTGATATTACCGCCATGATTTGCCACCACATGCTTAACGATGGCTAATCCCAGCCCCGTCCCGCCGGTTTGGCGCGAACGAGCCTTGTCCACCCGGAAGAACCGCTCGAACACCCGTTTTTGGTCCTCTGGTGCGATGCCGATGCCGCGGTCGGTCACACGGATAAGAACCACTGAATCCCGCACGACCTTCTGGGTCACGCTCACCGGGTGGCCTTTCGGCGAGTAATTGATCGCGTTGGAAATCAAATTGGACAAGGCAGTGACAAGCATCGACTTGTCACCCATCACGTGCGTGTCGCAACGCTCACCGCGGGTCAGCTCGATCTCGTGGCCTTCCGCTGAGAGCTGGTTACGCTCCACCGCCTCGTCGATAATGTCGTCCACGCGCACAGGCGCCATTTCCGGCAAAGCTTCTGCACCCTGCAGCTTCGACAGATTGATCAGGTCGGTGATCATCGCACCCATCCGGCGTGCCTCTCCCAGCAGCTTCTCGCCGAAATAAGTGACCAAGTCGGGGTCACTTGGGTCTTCCAGCAGCGCTTCAGCCAACAGAGACATGCCGCCGACAGGGGTTTTCAGCTCGTGCGACACGTTGGCCACGAAGTCGCGGCGCGCGGCTTCCATACGCACGTTCTCCGACTCGTCCATGGAATAAACGATGATGTAGTCGGATTCGGACAGCGTCAGCGGCTGGGCCACCGCGCTGACATTGTTCACGCGGCTCCCGGTGAACCGGTGCTTCAGATTCATGTCCAAAACGCGCGCTTCCTTGTCTTGGAAGACTTTCTTGCCCACGTTCCACACTTCCGGGTTCAAGGTGCGGTCGTGCACGATGGACATGTGGTGCGCTGCCGAGTTGGACAGGATCACTTCACCCTTGCGGTCGACAACGGTGATACCGGTCGGCGACCCTTGGATGACTAAATGCAGGATTTGGCTGACCGTGCGGACTTTCGTGTCGTCGACAGTCGCCTGCGCACGGTTTCGCCCCCGCCGCTGACGGAACCAGCCGGCTCCAGCTGCGGCGAGGGCAGATACCAACGCTCCCGCAAGAAAAGCGGTCACGGTGCTCACGAAGCGTTCTACTTATTCCCCTGGTTTGCCACTGCAGCTGCGCCTTCGGCCGCAGCTTCCGGGTCGAGGTAGGTGCCGCCCGGGTTGATCACGTTGCCGTCAGCGTCGAACTCGTAAACCAGCGGCATACCCGTCGGGATGTTCAAGCCGGCGATGTCCTCGTCGGAAATGTTGTCCAGGTACTTCACCAGAGCGCGCAGAGAGTTACCGTGCGCGGCGATCATGACGTTCTTTCCGGCGAGCACCTGCGGCAGAACAGAGTCGATGTAGTACGGAGTGAAACGCTCCACCACGTCCTTGAGGCACTCGGTGCGGGGCACCTCAGGCAGGAAGTAATAGCGCGGGTCATCGGTCTGCGCGTACTGGTTGTCTGGTTCGATCTCCGGGGGCGGAGTGTCGTAGGAACGGCGCCATTCCATGAACTGCTCTTCCCCGAATTCTTCGCGGATCTCAGCCTTGTTCAGGCCTTGCAGTTTGCCGTAGTGACGCTCATTGAGACGCCAGTTGCGCTCGACCGGGATCCAGTGCCGGTCAGCCTCGTTGAGGGCAATGTTGGCGGTACGGATAGCTCGGCGCAGCAGGGAAGTGAAAACGATGTCGGGGAGGATCCCCTTTTCCTTCATCAGCTTTCCTGCGTTGACAGCTTCAGCTTCGCCTTTTTCGGTCAGGTCGACATCGACCCATCCGGTGAACTGGTTGGATTCGTTCCACTTGCTTTGACCGTGGCGGACAAGGATCAACTTTCCATTGCTCATGGCCTCCAGCATGCCAGTTTCGCGCGCCTTCCGCTGCCAAAAATGAGTGTTCTGTGGCCTCAACTGGAACAACACGATTCACAGGATTGCCGTGCCACGGAAGTGACCGAAGTGTTCTACATTCACTTGTGTGATCGTGCGTCGAATCCTTTCTCCAGTTGCCCTCCTCAGTCTCGTACTGAGCACCATTCCAGTAGCTCAGGCGGCACCGGATCCCGGTACCAGTAGAGAGACCCCGGCAGGCGCCACCGCCGCTCCGGGAGCACCGATGCGCGTCCGCCCGTACGACCAGGAGCACCCATTCGGCCCGGATCAGCCGAGCGTCCTTGAATCGACCGGGGTGCGCACTCACCCGGAGACGTTCACCACGGTGTGTTCGCAAGGGCCGGTCGGCGATGTCACGTTAGAAAACGGCGGAACACAGCGGATCATGCTCACATCCGGGCACTGCCTGGCAGGCGTGTCGGATCAGGGCGTTGTTATGGGGCAAGATGTCTACGCCCCGGTCCGAGGCGGCTACCAGAAAGTGGGAACAGTCGGTCTCGTGCGCACGGTCAACGTTCCCGGCGGGTACGACGGCTTATCAGTGGCCACCCGCAAAGCCCGCAACTCCACGGACTGGGGAGTAGTCGTGTTGGATCCCTCGACACCGGTCGACGGTGCCGCGGCATCCCGGGACCGCTTCGGCGGCCAGCCGAGCAGACCAGTTCACTTGACCGGGGTCCGCGACTACCCCACTCTCGCTCCCGGCGAGTTCCGTCTGGACAACTTCGGCCAGCCGCTGTGCAAGGACGGTTCCGTGGGAAGCCGGAAGTGCGGCGTCCAACTGCTGTACACCTCCGAAACCGTGTGGAGCTGGGGGCTCGATTACGCCCCGGGCGATTCCGGCGGGGTGAATTTCGATCCGTCAAATGGCCAGATCGTGGGCATGACATCAATGGGTGTGGGCCCACTCGGTGCTGCCCAACGCGCCGACCGTGCGATCGAAAGCGGATACGACATTCCCGACGGCAAGGTCAACGAGAAGTTCACGCCGGCTGCTCCGGGGGATATTCGCGCCGACTTCGTCCCCGCCGCTGAAGAGAATGCCGAGATCGAGCAGTATCTGCTGGACAACAACCCCTCGTTCACCGCAGAACAGCTCACCCCGCCCACGCCGAAGCAGCAGTTCGATACTGCTGTCAACGCCGCGAAGCAGGACGCAGCCGCCATCGCCGGCGATACGCAGACCTTCGCTGTCTCCGCCGCTGTTGCCCTCGCTGCCGGCGAGGCCACTCCCGCAGAGGTCGGCGATGCGGCTCACAGCTTCAACAACGCCGTCGGGTCCTACGCATCCGCTCACGCCGACAACATCGCCGGCGCCGGCCTGAACTGGGCGCTCGACGAGCTCGGTTACAACTAAAAGCTACTAGTCGCCCGTGGCGCGCCGGCGCTCCGTCGCCGGCTGAAAGCCTGCGCGCGTCTGCTCATACACCTGCGCCAGGCTCGCAGCGGATTCGGACCAACTGAACCGTGCGGCGCGGGCGACTGCGGCTTCGGCCATGGCGAGGCGCCGGACGTCGTCGTCAAGCAGGCCCGCAATCGCGTCGGCCCACGCCTCTGCCTCGTGCCCGCTGACAAGCACACCCGTTTCCCCGTCCGCAACGGCGAGCGGCAACCCGCCTACCCGTGCAGCCACGACCGGAGTACCGGTGGCCTGCGCCTCGACCGCGACAAGGCCGAATGATTCGTTGTAGCTAGGCACCGCAAGCAGATCCGCAGCCCGGTAAATGTCCACCAATTCCTCCGGCGGGCGCGGGCCCAAAAACCGCACGGTGCGGCTTAAGCCCAGCTTGTGCGCGAGCGCACGGTAGCAATCCACGGACGAATCGCTTCCCGACGCCCCACCACACAGAATCACCCGCAAGTTGCGCTCCGGGTCCCGCTCCACGATTTCGGCGACCGCCCGCAAAAGCACTTGCGGCCCCTTGAACTCCTGCAAACGTCCGACGAACGCCACGACCTGGCTGTCCAGCGGAATACCCAGGTGACGCCGCGCCAACTCCGTGTTGCGGTTCGTTCCGGGGGTGAATAGGCGCGTGTCCGCGCCCGGAGTGACAACCCGGATGCGCGAGGGATCGGCATCGTAGTGGTGGCTCAACTGGTCGATCTCATCTTCGGTGTTGACCACCAGCACGTCCGCATTGTCCACCAACTGCTGCTCGCAGATCCTGCGCGCCTCTGTCTCGGGTGAATCGCCGCCCGCTTGTTTCTGCGCCGCATTCTTCACCGCCGCCCAAGTGTGCCCCGTGTGGATCAGGGGTACCCGCGCCAGATCACGCAGCAGCCACCCTATCTGACCGGAGAGCCAGTAGTGGGAGTGGATCAGGTCATAATCGCGGTTTTCCTGCCGGGCGAACTGCACGACACCGCCAGCGAAGGCTGCTAGCTGAGTATGAAGCTCCTCTTTTGCCAACCCTTCGTACGGGCCGGCCACGACATTGACCACCCGCAACCCGTCACAGACGCGGACCACCTCACCTTGGCTCGGCCGTGTGGCCCGGGTGAAGACATCCACCTCGATTCCAGTTGCGGCGAGTTCACGTGCGAGGTTGAGCACGTAGACATTCATTCCGCCCGCATCGCCGGAGCCCGGCTGCTCGAGCGGAGAGGTGTGCATTGAGATCATCGCGACGCGCATGAGCACAAGTCTAGAAAGCCCGAAGATCCGCCGTTGCTCGATTGCTCGTAACTACAGGATCACCTCGCGTGCTTGTGCCATTGCCCGAAATCGACGGCGATCGTCGCCGCCAAATTCCGGTACGCGCGCAGCGTGTTTGGCCGCAGCCGCTCGAGATCCACCACGGCCCCTTCTGCGAGATGCGGATCGTACGGCACAACTTGAACGGCGCGTGTGCGGGCGGCGAAGTGCGAGATCACACGATCCATGTTCACTGCTGCTTTCGGCGAGGACGGTGCAGTGACCACCACGACAGAGTTCGCTGCCAGACGGCCGTAACCATGCAGTTCCAGCCAGTCCAGGGTGGCCGAGGCCGACTGTGCCCCGTCCAACGCCGGTGAGGAAACGAGGACCAGCGTATTAGCCAAATCCAGAACGCCCGCCATTGCCGAATGCATCAACCCCGTGCCGCAGTCTGTCAGGATGAGGTTGTAATGGTGCTGGAGGATATCCACCGCGCGGCGGTAATCATCCTCACTGAAGGCCTCGGACACTGCAGGATCACGTTCACTGCCAATCACTTCCAGGCGAGACGCACCCTGTGTCGCGAATGCTTTGATCTGCGGGTACCTCGATGTGTCCTCTGCGCCGAGCAGATCTCGAATCGTCGCCGGGCCCGGTGCGGCCACTCGCTGAGCGAGTGTGCCGAAGTCCGGGTTTGCATCGATGGCGATCACTCGGTCCCCGCGCGTTTGAGCCAGCACTGACCCCAAGGCGACCGTGGTGGTGGTCTTTCCTACCCCGCCCTTGAGCGACATGACCGCAATCCGGTAATCCCCGCGCAGCGGCGTGCGGATCGCCTCGGTGACCCGCGCCCGCTGCTGCTCCCGCAGCGACTGGCCCGGGTTGACCTTGCCGCCCGTCGCCCCGTGCACAAGTTTCCGCCACCCCTGCCGCGGCGGTGCCTTCACCGGCCGCACAATGTCGATGCGGTCGAGCGTTCGTGACCCCTGTCCATGCGGTAATTCCGCTGCATCAACCGGTCCAGCTGTAGCGGCTGGGTCAGCCGGACGGGCGAAGACAACCGGGTCGGCGAAGCCGGACGGGCCGGCCGAGTCAACAGCGGCAATGGATTGGCCCGGGGCCGCTTGGCTATCGGGTGCGTGACTCAATCCTGCGCCGATCTCCGGCACCCACTCCCCCAATCCGGTGTTCGCGTACCTGCGGTACTGCATCTCGGTTTGCATGTCAGTCACGTGCTCTCCCCCAAGGCATTTGGCTGATGAGTGTTCTTCTACCGCGACACTACGTGGGGTGGATGCGCGCATGTGGGCGGGAATGTCTACTTCAGTGCGCAGCGAAGAGGCATCGAGATGTGAGTCCCTTTTGCCCCCTTTTCGTGACCAAGATCATAAATTATCTGACAAGCTACTGAAATCACTTATATACTTTGTCGAAGTAAATCAATCGGGAATTTACTGATCGCCGTACGACCAACCAACGAGACACCTACATGGAGGGCAGAACAATGTCGGCATTCGAAGAAAAAGCCTGGCTGTCGAGCTACGCAGAGTGGACCCCGCCGGAGGTCGACCTCGGCGACGACACCATTCTGGACCTCTATGAAGAGACGTTGTCCAAGCGGTCCTACAAGAACGCTATGTGGTTCTTCGGCCGCACCATCACGTACTCCGAGCTGGATAAGCAGGTCCGCAGCTGCGCCGCGGGCCTGAAGGCCTTCGGTGTCCGTCCCGGCGACCGCGTCGCCTTGGTCATGCCGAACTGCCCCCAGTTCGTCATTTCCTTCCTCGCGGTCCTGCGCCTCGGCGCATCCGTCGTCGCGCACAACCCGCTGTACACGGCACACGAACTGCGCGGCCAGTTCAACGACCACGGTGCCCGCGTAGCGGTCATGTGGGACAAGGCCGTGGAGAACCTGGCGGAACTGCGCAATGACACTCCGCTGGAGACCATCGTTTCCGTCGACATGACCAAGGCCATGCCGAAGTACATGGAGCTGGCACTCAAGTACGTGCCGCTGAAGAAGCTGCGCGAATCCCGCAAGAAGCTCTCCGGCCCGGCCCCAGACACCATCGCATTCGAGACCCTGCTGTCGGCAGCAATCGGCGGCGAAGGCCACAACCTGGAAAACCCGGACATCGACCAGGACACCACGGCCGTCATCCTGTACACGTCCGGCACCACCGGCGAGCCGAAGGGCGCCCAGATCACCCACGGGAACTTCAACCACCAGATGAAGGCTGGCCGAGCCTGGATGAAGGACCTGGGCAAGGAGGATGAAAAGGTCTTGGCGGTCCTGCCGCTGTTCCACGTCTACGGCCTCGCCCTCAACCTCGGCCTGGGCCTGCTGGTCGGCGCGGAAATCACCCTTCTGCCGTCTCCGGAACCGGACCTCATCCAGGACGCCCTGAAGCGCAACCCGCCGACCTTCGTCCCCGGCGTGCCCACCCTGTACCAGCGCATTGCTGCCTCGGCACAGGAGAAGGGTCAGAAGCTGACGTCCATCCGCAACTCCTTCTCCGGCGCATCCACCCTGCCGATCTCCACGGTCGAGGCATGGGAGAAGGTCACCGGCGGCAAGCTGGTTGAAGGTTACGGCCTCACCGAGACCGCCCCGATTGTCACTGCGAACCCGATGGACGGCAGCCGCCGCCCGGGCTACGTCGGCGTTCCGTTCCCGAACACGCTCGTGCGCATTGTCAACCCGGACAACCCGGCTGAGCTGATGCCGGACGGCGAGCCGGGCGAGCTCATTGTCAAAGGCCCCCAGGTGATGAAGGGGTACTTGAACAAGCCGGAGGCAAACGAGAAGGCTTTCGTCGACGGCTACTTCCGCACCGGCGACATGGGTGTCATGGAGGAAGACGGCTGGATCCGCCTGGTCTCCCGCATCAAGGAGATGATCATCACCGGCGGCTTCAACGTCTACCCGGATGAGGTGGAAAACGTGATGCGCGCGCACCGCGACATCGCCGACATCGCCGTTGTGGGCCGCCCGCGCGAGGACGGCTCCGAGGACGTCGTTGCCTGCGTCACCCTTGAGGAAGGTGCCGCGCTGGATCCGCAGGGTCTGCAGGATTACGCCCGCGAGCGCCTCACCCCGTACAAGGTGCCGCGCACCTTCTACCACTTCGAGGAACTCAACCGCGACATGACCGGCAAGATCCGCCGCCGCGAGGTGCAGCAGTCGCTCATCGACCGCCTCAACGCAGGCACGGCCGCCGACGGTGAGAACGCCGAGGGCACGCCCGAGGAGCCGTCGCCGGAAGAGGTGGAGAAGGGCGAAAAGGAGAACGGCTGGTCGTTGGAGAAATCTCGCGGCGACGCAACGCCGGAAGCTGACGCTGCCGAGGCAGGCACCGACGCCGACGACGCCGGCCGCCACCGCCTCGAAGAGGACAGCTAATAAAGCGACTGAGCAGCCAGCGAGAAAACTCGGTGGCTAGTCGAGCGTCAGCCCGATCCACACAGGTTCGGGCACGAGCCCGACACCGAAACGCTCGCGCACACCGTCACGCACAGTGCGCGCCAGCTTAACGACGTCGTCTGCCCCCGCCTTTCCCCTGTTCGTCAACGCCAGAGTGTGCTTGGTGGACAACCGGGCGGGGGCATCCTCGTCTGGGAACCCTTTGTGGAACCCGGCGCGCTCGATGAGCCACGCCGCGGACAGCTTGACCTGACCATCCGGCTGAGGGAAGCGGGGCATGGACACCCCCTCGCCCGGCCGCTCAGTCTCCACAGCGCGGGCGATCTCGTCGGCCAATTCCGGCGCCACGACCGGGTTGGTGAAAAACGACCCCGCCGACCATGTGTCGTGGTCCTGCGGGTCGAGGACCATACCTTTCGCGGCGCGAACGCGGAGGATTTCCTCGCGTGCTTGCGCTAATGGCAGTTGCTCCCCACCCAGGTGGCGAAGAGGAATGGACAATTCCGACGGCGCCAACTGCAGCTCAATCTCCAACACGACAGCGCGACCGGTGAATTTCAGGTTGGAATAGCGGTACGCCAGATCTAAGTCACTGGCCGGAACCCATTCAATCTCCCGCGTCTCGCGGTCGTACAGGCGCACCCGGGTGAGCACGTCCGAGACCTCGGCCCCGTAGGCACCGACGTTCTGCACCGGTGTCGCGCCCGCTGACCCCGGAATTCCCGACAACGTCTCAATGCCGGATAGGCCCGCCTCCACCGCAGCAGCGACGACGTCGTCCCACACTGCTCCAGCGCCGGCGCGCACCACACCGCCTTGCAGCACCTCGATCGAGTCGTTGCCCGCGACCACGACGGTCAGATCAAGGTCACCGTCAGCCACCACGAGATTCGATCCGCCTCCGAGAATGATCAGGGGATCGCCTGCGGCGTCGAGAAGCTCGACTGCGCGCGCGAACTGTTCCGCCGTACGTGCCCGCCACGCGGCACGTGGCGCCCCTCCCACGCGCAACGTGGTCAAATCCTTGAGGCGAACGCCGTCCAAAGGCTCCAAATCCAGATGAGTCGCAGATGTTTCAGCCACCACAACAACGGTAGTCTGTGACACATGGCTACTCATAGCGACAACACCGTTACCATCAACCAGCCTGCCGAGAAGGTCCGCAAGGCGTACTCCACCCGCGAATACTGGGATTACATCGCCGAGCACCTCTCCCCCGAGCCAGGCGAGGTCAACGAGTTCACCGATAACTCCGTCACCCTGTACGAAGTTCTTCCGCAAACTCTCCTCCCCGAAGCAGTGCGCGCGATGGTCTCCCAGGCACTGAAGGTCAAGCGCGTGATCAATATCGGTGCGCTCGAGGGCGACAACGCCGACATCTCGTTCACCGCCGACGTGAAGGGCACCCCCGTCGACTTCGGCGGCTCCATCAAGCTCGCCGGCGCAGGCGACACCACCACGTTGAACTACGAGACTGAAACGTCCGTGAACATCCCGTTCATGGGCCCGGCGATCGAGCCGAAGGTCGCAGAAGCCCTCGAGGACCTGTTCAACCAGGAGGGCGAACTCACCGAGAAGTGGATCACCGAGAACCTGTAAGCACGAGGTAGTTCCTCACCATGGCCGACCATGCCCACAACCTGCGCGCGCAGGGCGGGAATGGTCGGCCTTACGGCGTAATCACCCGGGGCACCACCGGCTACAACCGGCTGCGCCGCTCCGATCGGTGGACGCGCTATAACCCCGACGTGCAATCGCTATTGTCGGGCGTCGACGAACCGCTGGCCGTCGATGTGGGCTACGGCGCATCCCACACCACCACCGTCGAATGGGCCCGCTGGCTGCGAGAGATCAACCCCGCCACCCGCGTCGTCGGTTTGGAGATCCACCCCGACCGGGTCTTGCCGCCCCGGGATGGCGTGACCTTCGAGCTCGGTGGTTTTGAACTCGCCGGTTACCAGCCGCACCTCGTTCGCGCCTTCAACGTCTTGCGCCAATACGATGTTGATGAAGTGCCGAACGCGTGGGACACCGTCACTTCGCGGCTTGCGCCCGGCGGACTCTTTATCGAGGGCACGTGCGACGAGCTGGGTCGCCGCGCTGCATGGCTGCTTATCGATGCCGCGGGCCCCCGCTCTCTCACCCTCGCCTGGGACCCGGAAGATGTGGAACGTCCCAGCGATGTGGCCGAACGCCTCCCCAAAGTGCTCATCCACCGCAACGTTCCCGGTGAACCCGTACACGACTTACTCGCCGCAGCCGACGAGGCCTGGGAACGCTCCGCCGGATGGGCTCCCCACGGCCCACGCGTGAGGTGGCGGGAGGCCCACCGCCTCCTCCTCGCCGCCGGCTGGCCGGTCGAACCTGTGCGCCGCCGCATACGCGACAACACATTGACTGTGGATTGGTCCGCTGTGGCTCCGACCAGCTAAGTTGCGGCACCATGAGCTGGTCTCGCGGTTGTCAAAACCGAGTGATGTCGCGCACAATTGGCATCTATGACCCGCACTTCCTCAGGCCGGGGCTGGAAAATCGCTCTGGGCATCGTCGCAGGACTCGTCATCTTGCTGTTCATCGCGGAGATCGGAATCCGCGCTTTCATTGCGCAGCAGATCCGGTCCAGTGTCCGGGACTCTGCCCCGGAAACCGTAGACATGCGCGAAGAGACATCCGTGCATTTCGGGGCTTCCCCGGTTCTGCTGGGGATCGCGCGCGGGAAACTTCAGCACCTCGACATTGACGTGCCGTCGACCTTGGTGCCGGACAGCGACGAAATCGTGGGAAACCCGCCTGCCACCATCAACGCCACCGGCTTTGTCCTCGACCAGGACGACCCCAGCGCCGACGAATTAGTCCTCCACACTGAACTCCCCCAGGCCTTGGTGCGAGACATGCTCCAGCAAGAGTTGCAACACTCGCTCAACGAAGCTCAGGACGGGCGCTTCGCCGAGTATGACGAGATTCTCACTGTGTCCGATGTCCGCACCAACCCGGCCGATGGCACCTTCAACGTCACGTTCTCTAACGGGGCCTTCGGTGTGGAATTGCGCCCACAAGTCCAAGACGGCCAGATGTCCTTCATCGCTGAATCCACTCAGATCCTGGGCCGTAAATTGCCCGATTTCTTCTCCGAGGCTGTCAGTGACGCGCTTCAAAATGGCCTGAACCAAGATATTGTGGGGCCGTTGCAGGTACAGGATTTCCACGTTGTGGACAACGGGTTCAGCATCACAGTCTCTGGCGAGCAAGTACACCTGAGGCAGCTACCAGTCTAACCACGCACGGGAAACACTCGGTCAGCGCCTGCCAACAGGGCGTCCGCCACCGCATCCAGCGTATGCACGCGTCCGTGCACCGCCAGGCCGCATGGCACAGACGGTAGATCGAGAGCGCCTGGCTTATCGACGCCGACTGCCACCGCATCGACCCCCACCTTCCCCACCGCATCCGCGAGCTGATGGACAGCCCGTGCGCCGAGAGAAGCCGGAAAGGTGACCCCGAACCGCGTCGGCTCTTCCACCACTTGGCTCACAGCGATGACATCGGCGAGCACCGCGTTGATGGTGTCGGTGTCCACCAACCCTGGCACAGCAACGGCCACCCACACTTCATCAGCGCCTTCTTCAACAGCCAGACGCGCCTCCGCCGCCTTGATCAGGCTGTGGTGACGCCCGGTCGGCCACCCGATCAATGCGATGACATGAGTCGCGCCGCCAGCATCAGGCGTGGCTCGTTTCGCCTGTCTGATCTGGGTCGGTTCGCAGACGATACCGGCACCCGCGCCGTCAACGAGTTGCGCGAACTCACTCGCTTCCGGGCAGGCCACATCTGAGAACAAGTGGTAGTCCGCTCTGCCCACCCGACCAGAAAGCCAGGCGAGTTCGCCTCCATCCGTCATTTCCCGTTACGCGCCCGATTTACCAGCCGTAATTGCCGCGAAGGATGTTGTTCAGCTGCGGGCGCACATCGAAGAAGTACAGCCCGATGAAAATGCAGCCGATCAAGGCGAGGAATGGAATACCGCTCAGGCACGCGATACCGCTAAAAAGCAAGATGGCTACCCACGCCATCTTGGGCATACGGTCCCCCGCCTCGAAGGCATCAGGACGGGTGAGGCCGGCCAGCACTGCGCCGACGATCCCCGCGACGCCTACGATCGCTGCGAGAAACATGCGCAGCATTGCAGGTGCGAGCACGATCCAGCTCTCAAGGGAGAGTTCGGGCAACTGGGTCAGCGTCATCGGGTAATCGGTCCTGCCTTAAAAGGGGTAGGGGCTGCGGATGATCTGTCCGCAGCCGCGGGCGAATAGAGGGCAAATTATTTCGTACCGGTACCAGGCTCCGAGGAATTACCGGCGTCGAATCCGTGGTCCTCGACCACTTCGCCGTCGATGATATCGGAGGCTTCTTTGCGCTCTGCATCGGAGCCGTTGCCCGGCACGGGCGATTCGGACTCGCCGGAGGAGAAGACAGACCCGAAACGGTTGATCATGTTATCCAAACGCGTACGCATGTCGGCGATGATGTCCTCAGTGTCGTGCGCGGCCTTCGAAGCGTCTGAAGTGTCGGATGCGTTCGCGGTGTTCTCCGCATCCGCGGCCCCAGCGCCCTCGCCACCGCGATTGCGCACCTGGCTCACCGCGACGTTGAAAGACTCGCGCACCTCATCGGCGGCGTCACGGAACGCGGACTTCATCTTATCGGCTTCATCCGACTCGCGGGCAGTGTCGACGGCACGCGTGACGCTACCTGCGAAATCACGGAAGATGGACTCCGCATCGCCAGCCAGCGAGGCTGCTGCGGCGCGGAAATCGCGATCATTCTCCGCCCCCTCATACGCCTTGCGGGCATTCGCAATGGCGGCCTTGAACTGGTCGCCGAAACCAGCGTGGTCGTCGGTGAGATCCTCGGTGTCAGCAGCGTGAGCGCCACCGGAGATATCGGCATCGCGGTCGGCACGGAAATTGCGGCCGAATTCACCGGCCAAATCCCCCAGCCGGGACCACGCATTCAAGGATGCTTCACCAGCACCTTTGAGAGTGTTGAGAATGCTGTCCTCACCGTCGGCGTTGCCGTTAACGTTGGCGGAATTATTTGGGTTGGCGGTGTTGTCGGTCACCGTGGTCTCCTTTGGGGGCTCAGGTTGACTGAAGCGGAAAGCAGAATCGGAAAAGCTAGAACAGTATCTGCGTCACAGTGTAAATAACCAGGCCCGCAAGTGCACCGACAATCGTTCCGTTGACGCGGATGTACTGCAGGTCCTTGCCCACCATCAGCTCGATCTTGTCGGCGGCCTCTCGGCCGTCCCAGCGTTCAATGGTGTCGGAGATGATCGCCGTAATGTCAGAGGCGTAATTGTCGGCAACGAAGCGGGCAGCGCCTTCAATTCTCTGATCCAAAGATTCGCGCAGTTCCGGCTCTTCGACAATGCGTCCGCCCCATTCCTTCGCCAGCTCAGCTACGCGGCGGCGGAGCGGGGAAGCGGGGTCAAAGGAGGCGTCGATAAGCGACTGCGAAACGGTGGCCCACAGCTCCCCCGCGACGGACTTCGCGGCCGTGGAACCCATGATGTCGCCTTTGAGTTCCTCGACACGCGAGAGCATGTCCGGGTCGAACTGCAGATCGGCCGCGAACTGTGCAATGGTGCGGCGAATCGCCTGGCGTGCCGCGTGGTTCGGGTCGGTGTCGATCTCCCACATGAAGTCCGCCAGTTCACGGTAGACGCGTTCCCCCACGAGTTCTTTCGCGAACCTCGGAGCCCAGTTGGGCATCCGCTCGTCGATCATGGTCACGACGGATTCCTCCATCGTGCCTACCTTCGCACGGCCCCAGGAAATGATGTCTTCAACGATGGGTTCCACTTTGCCGTCGGAAATGAGCCCGTCCAGCATGCGTCCGAGCGGTGGCCCCCAGGCGGGCTCCGCGAGCCGGTCGAGCACCTGGTGGTTAATCAACGCCTCCGCGTCCTTTGGATCGATTGCCGCGATAGCATTGCCCGTGAAGCGGCCGACCTGCTCCGAGACCTTCTCCGCGTTCTCCTCCTGCGACAGCCACGCACCCGTACGATCCGCCAGATTCGCCTCGGAGACTTTCTCCGTGATCAGCTCCGCGTTGAGGAAGTTCTCTCCCACGAACTCGCTGAGCGCCCCGCCAATCTGGTCCTTTTTCTTCGGCACCAGCGCCGTGTGCGGAATCGGGATACCCATCGGGTACCGGAACAGCGCCGTCACCGCGAACCAATCCGCCAAACCCCCGACCATGCCGGCCTCAGCTGCCGCACGCACATACGGCGCCCAGCCCGCGACGCCACCACGGGTGATCCACCACTCGCACGCAATGTAGATCACAGCGGCCAGCACGAGCAGCCCCGTCACCCACGTCTTGTGGATCCGCAGCGAACGACGACGCTCCGCTTCCACCTCAGGCGAAGGCCCGGGAACAGCAAGCCGGCTTATCGACGTCCCCTGTTCCCCTTCTTGGTCCAATGCATGCTTAGCCATGCATCGATTAAAGCGCAAAAGAACCCCCGGCTCACGCACGCGCGCGAGCCGGGGGTTCTGCGGGCTCCCTTATAAGGGAAAGGACTTAGTTACGGCGGCCAGTGGCCTTGCGGTAGTCCCGGTAACCGGAGCGGCCGGCACGGATGGTGAGGAAGCCCCCGATGAGCGTCACTGCTGTGAGCACAGCGCCCACAATCAGCACAGTCTGGGAAATGTCGGTGCTGGCACCGTGGCCCCAGATGCTCGTTGCCGCACCGTAGATCAGGGTGCCGAATCCCGCCAGGGAAGCGAGGATCAGCGCCATGCCGACCCAGGTGATGTGCTTGACCAGCGAGGAGTGCGGCGCCGCCAGCGACACCGGTTCGTAGCCGTCGACGTAACCGTCCTGAATGCTCGTGCCGTACTCCGGGAAGCTTTCGGCCGAAATGTCCGCAACGGGTGCGGGTCCTCCGTGTCCACTCATGGAACTGTCTCTCTTTCCTTGTGCAGGTGTGCCCGTGATTCAAGCGCTGCTTCCGCAGCTATGCCTTTCAGTATAGGCGGGCTCGGCCGGTCGAAAGACCCTGCTGTCCGCCTACCGGGGCCATGTGGCCCCCGTTCTTAGTCGTCCTTGCCGCGGAAGGCCGCGCGTGCGCGCTCCTTGTTGATTGCGCCGACAGCCTCCAGCGGAATACCCGCCGGGCAGACATCCGCGCACTCGCCGTAGAGGGTGCAGTGGCCGAAGTTGGTCTCCAGCTCGTCGACCATCTGGCGTGCGCGCTTGCCGCGCTCCTCCTTGCCCATCGGCAGAAGCTTCAGGTGGCTGAGCTTCGCGCCGGTAAACAGGTGCGCAGCACCGTTCGGGCAGGCAGCCACGCACGCGCCACAACCGATGCAGGCAGCGAAGTCGAGCGCCTTCTCGGCGGTCTGGTGATTGACGTGCAGCGTATCCGCATCCGGGGCCGTGCCCGCCTGGAGCGAAACGTAGCCGCCCTGCTGCATCACGCGGTCCAGGGCCGAGCGGTCCACGGTGAGGTCCTTGATCACCGGGAACGCGGCAGAACGGAACGGCTCGATGCGGAGCGTGTCGCCATCCTTGTAGTTGAACAGGCGCTGCAGGCAGGCCGTGGTGTTCTGGCCGGCGCCGTGCGGGCGGCCGTTGACCGACACACCGCAGGTGCCGCAGATGCCCTCGCGGCAGTCGGAGGCGAAGGTGAACGGTTCCTCGCCTGCCTCGACGCGGGCGTTGTTGACGTGGTCCAGCAACTCCAGGATCGACATCTGCTCGACGGCGTCGTCGACCTGCACGGTCTCGAAGTTGCCCTCGGTGTCGGGTCCGGCCTGACGCCAGATCTCAAGTGTCAGTTTCATTACTTGTAGTTCCTTGTCATCAGCGGGATCGAATCGAAGTACAGGGGCTCAGCGTGGCGGATGAATTTACCGTCGCCTGCCGGCTCCCATGCGGAGACGAAGCACCAGTTCTCGTCGTCACGCTCTGCCTCGCCGTCCTCGGAGAGGTGGTCCTCACGGTAGTGGGCACCACAGGACTCGTCGCGGTCGAGAGCGTCGACGATCATGAGCTCGCCCAGGTTGATGTAGTCCGCGACGCGGATCGCGTTCTCCAGGGTCTGGTTCATGTCCATCGCATCGCCCGGGATGTTCACGTTGGCCCAGAAGTCCTCGCGGAGTTCGCGCACGCTCTTCAGACCCTTTTCCATGAGCTCCACGTTGCGGGACACACCGCAGGATTCGTAGAGAATCGCGCCGAGCTGCTCGTGGTAGTAGTCCGGACCGTGCGGCTGCTCACCGTTGACGTTCATCAAACGGTCGATGAGATCCTGGGAGCGGTTCACGGCCGCCGTGACCTCGTCCGCTTCCAAGCTCAGCACTTCCTCGTTGAGGTGGCCGGCCAAGAAGTTCGGGATGGTGAACGGAAGGGTGAACCAACCGTCCACGGACGCGGAGAGCAGCGAGTTCGCGCCGAGGCGGTTCGCGCCGTGGTAGGTCCAGGAGCACTCACCGGCGGCGAACAGGCCGTCGATGGAAGTCATTTCGTTGAAGTCGGTCCACAGGCCGCCCATGGTGAAGTGGACGGTCGGCGCGATGCGCATCGGCACCTCGTACGGGTCCTCACCGATAGAGTCCTCGTACATTTCGAAGAGGTTGGAGTACCGCTCCTTGATGGTGTCCTTGCCCAGGCGCTCGATAGCGTCCGCGAAGTCCAGGTAGGCGGCGTTGTTCAGCGGGCCGATACCGCGGCCGGCGTTGATCTCCTTGGAAATGGCGCGGGAAGCCACGTCGCGCGGGACGAGGTTGCCGAATGCCGGGTAGCGGCGCTCCAAGAAGTAGTCGCGCTCCTCCTCGGGAATGTCGGCTGGGTTACGGTCGTCACCCTGTTCCTTGGGCACCCACACGCGGCCGTCATTACGCAGGGACTCCGACATCAGCGTCGTCTTCGCCTGCCACTTCGCGTTGACCGGCAGACCCGTCGGGTGGAACTGCACGAACGCCGGGGAGGCCAGGTATGCGCCGTGCTCGTAGGCGCGCATGATGGCCGAGGCGTTGGAGTTCTTCGCCAGGGTGGTCTTGTGGTACACGTTGCCGTACCCGCCGGTGGCCAGAATCACAGCGTGGCCGGTGAACGGCACCAGCTCGCCGGTGATCAGGTTGCGGGTGACAATCCCCTCACACCGCTTCTTGCCGTCCTTCTCAGTGATGATGAAGTCGACCAGGTCATTGTGGGTGAAGATCTCCACGTTGCCCAGGTGAATCTGGCGCTGGAGTGCGGATGCCGTGGACAGCTGGAGCTGCTGGCCTGTTTGACCGCGGGTGTAGTAGGTGCGGGACACCTGCACACCGCCGAACGAACGGGTAGCCAGCGCACCGCCGTACTCGCGGGCGAACGGAGCGCCGATGGCGTTCATGTGGTCGATTACACGAACCGACTCCACGGCGAGGCGCCAGCAGTCGGACTCGCGGCAGCGGTAGTCGCCGCCCTTGACGGTGTCCTTGGTGTGACGGTACGCGCCGTCATTGTCCATCTTCTTGCCGCGGGCGGAGTTCACGCCACCCTGAGCAGCAATCGAGTGCGCACGGCGCGGAGCGTCGTGGTAGGTGAAGTTCTTCACGTTGTAGCCGAGCTCGCCGAGGGCGGCAGCCGCGGCACCGCCGGACAGGCCTGTGCCCACGACGATGACCGTGAACTTGCGGCGGTTCAGCGGGGAGACGAGCTCCATGTGGTCCTTCTGGTAAGTCCACATGTCGCGCATCGGGATACCCTTAGGCTCGTTGTTCTCCAGGATGTTGCCCGGAACGACACCGGCGGCCTTCGACTGCGGGTTAGTGAAGTCGTTCACATCGTTAGCGGGAGCCTTCTCCGGTTTCTCGTTGCCCGCGTTGTATGCAGTAGTCATTGACGTTCCTCCAGCCCTTCCTATGACACCATTCCGAATGCGATGGCCAAAGGCATCACAATGTTGCCGATAACCACGATGGCCGGGATCCAGTAGGCGAGCACGACCATGATGGCGTTGCCGCGCTTACCCAGCCAGCCCAGGTCGGAGACCGCCAGGTATACACCGTGAGTGAGGTGCATAAAGAGTGCGATCATCGCGATGACGTAGAAGAGCGTCACCGGCCAGCGTCCGGGTGCGAACGTGGCAATCAGGTTGTTCTTCACTGCGCCGTGAACGAACGCATCGGACGCGACAACTTCGCCGATGGTCAAGTCCAGCAGGTGGAAGATGATGAACAGCAGCAGAATGACGCCGGTGACGACCATCCAGCGAGCGGCCGTGGACTGCAGGCCGCCCATCAGGTTGGTGCGGCGGAACTTGCCGCGAGACTTGCTCGACCGTGCTTTCAGGGTGAACGCGCCCCAGATGTGCAGCACGAGGCAGGCGAGCAGGACGATGCGGATGATCCACAGCAGCGAGCTGCCGGGGAACAGGGGCTGGCCCATCTCACGCAGGAACGTGCCGTACTCATCGATGGCAGCGGTCCGGCCGTGGTCAGGCATGAAGATCTTGAGGTTACCGACCATGTGGCCGATGACGAACAAGAAGAAAATCAGGCCGGTGACGGCCATTGTGAGTTTGAGTGCCCATGTAGGCACTCCGGGCCGTTCGCGGAGCGGCTCCTCAGTGATTTTGCCGTGACGAATTGCGTCACGATCTGCATGTTGAACAGTCATGGCACCTCCAGTGTCGATTCAACTTTACGATTAACCGAAGGTTCCTCACTACTCGTGGCGACGGGCCACCCCCGCGCCTGCCCCGCACGCGGCGCATTCGCCTCGCGCGCTTGCCGATGCGTCGCCAACACCCCAGTTCACATCAGCAACAGCTTTTCGACGTTGGCGCAATGCGCGAAATGTGAAATAGCGCACCTCAGTGAGCCTTTCGCGCACTACCCCACAAGCATCACCCCGAAGGGTGTCGAACTTTGGTTTGTTAGTTCACCCTTATCCACCGGTGCTCGCGGTCCGCCACTCTTCGTTACAGTGGGGCACATGACCGATACGAATTCTGCAACCCGAGTAATCGACGCATCCGCCAACGACATTTTCGCGATCCTTTCTGATCCGTCCCGCCACGCAGAGACGGATAACTCCAGCATGGTCGTCTCCGCCGACACCGACGCGAAGCTGGAGAAGGTCGGCGACATCTTCGTCATGAACATGACCAAGGAAGACGGCGATTACCAGACCCGCAACGAGGTGTACGCCTTCCAGGAGAACAAAGTCATCGGCTGGAAGAACCTGAAGAACCTCACCGCCGACATCGAGGTCGGCGCGAAGTGGCTCTATGAGCTCTCCTCCGAGGGCGCGGACAGCACCTCCGTCACCCTGACCTACGACCGCAGCGAGATCGAGTCTGACGCGGTACGCAAGATGTCGGAGAACTTCGACGACTCCGCCATGGAAGAGTCCCTCGCAGCTCTCGCTGCCGCTGTCGACCGCACCGACAACCCGACCCAGAAGGGCTAACCCCGCCGCACGCCCGCCCGGCCCCGCTATCTCGAACGTGAGATAGCGGGGCCGGGTGTTGTATATCTGACTAGGCTCGCCGGCATGGAGCGTGACTACTACTGGGAACACCCAGATGGACCAGAGATCCAAAACCAGGCAGAGGTTTCGTTCGAGCCTGGTGGGCTGAGGGCTCACGGAATTCAGACGGGCACGGGGTATTCGGCCCGGTGGGTGCTCGAAGCGTTAGATGACTGGAAAACACAGGCCGTCCAGGTCCACGTGCACGGCGAAGGGTGGAACCGGCATCTTGAGCTGGAGCGGGACGCGGACGGTGTGTGGACGAGTAGGACTTCAGTAAGTGGCGCTCAGCCAACCGAGCTCGCTGGCCCGGAAATGGCGCCTGGCATCGTGCCCGGCGAGGACTTGAATGCCGCACTGGACTGCGACCTCGGTCTCTGCCCGGTAACCAACACCATGCCGATTAGACGCCTCGACCTTCTAACCCGGAACGTGCCGGAGACGAAACTGATTATGGCGTGGATCGACATGCCGTCGCTGAGGGTCATCGCGTCGGACCAGTACTACAGCTCGATCGACGAGCAGACGGTACGGTACCAAAGCGGCACGCGAGGGGTAGATGTGCAGCTCACGGTCGACGAAGACGGAGTAGTTTTTAACTACCCGGATATGGCAAAACGTTTGTAGCCAGAAACGCCGCCCCCGCTGGTGGGAACCAGCGGGGGCGGCCAAGAAGCGTCGATAAGCGAAAGCGCTACAGGTTGATCATGTGGCCCTCGACGCCGTGCGCGATCTCCTTGAGCACCTCGGACAACGTCGGGTGAATGTGCACGTTACGAGCGATCTCGCCGGCGGTGAGATCGAAACGCTGCGCCAGGTTGATCTCCGGCAGGAGCTCGGACACGTTCGCACCGACCAAGTGCGCACCGAGGATCTCGCCGTACTCGCCGTCGACGATCAGTTTGCCGAAGCCCTGGGACTCCGCGAGACCCAATGCCTTGCCGTTGGCCGAGAACGGGAACGTGGCGACCTTGATGTCCTTGTCCGCGAACTTCTCGCGAGCCTGCTCCTCGGTGTAACCCATGGATGCGACCTGCGGGTTGCAGAAGGTGGCGCGCGGCATCATCTGGTAGTCGCCGAGCTCCATGGTCTCAGCGTCAGCGATCATCTCAGCCGCGACAATGCCCTGAGCCTCAGCGACGTGGGCGAGCTGCAGCTTCGCGGTGACATCGCCGATGGCGTAGATGCCGTCGACGTTGGTGCGCATGCGCTCGTCCACCGCGATCGCGCCGCGGTCGGTGAGCTCCACGCCCGTGTTCTCCAGGCCGAAGCCCTCGGTGCGCGGCTGGAAGCCAACAGCCACCATCACGCGGTCCACGGTGATGGTCTCCGTGTTGTCCGAGCCCTTCTTCTGGATGTCCACCTCGACGGAATCACCGTTGTCGCGCACAGCCGTTGTCGCGTGACCCGTCAGGATCTTCACGCCGAGCTTCTTGTACGCCTTGGTGATCTCCTTGGACACATCCTTGTCCTCGTTCGGCAGAACGCGGTCCATGAACTCGACGACCGTGACGTCCACGCCGTAGTTGGACAGCACGTACGCGAACTCCATGCCGATCGCGCCGGCACCCACGATGACCATCTTCTCCGGGGCCTCCGGGTTGAGGATCTGCTCCTCGTAGGACACCACGTTGTCCGACAGCTCAATCCCCGGCAGCGTCTTCACCACGGAACCGGTCGCGATGATGCAATCGTCGAAGGAGACAGTCTTACCCTTGTCCTCGCCCTCGGTGATTTCCAGCGTGTTTGCGTCCTTGAAGGAACCGAGGCCGTTGATCTCGGTGATCTTGTTCTTCTTCATCAGGTAGTGAACGCCGCCGACGATCTTCTCCGATACCTTACGGGAACGCTTGTGCGCGTCCCCGTACTCGAAGGAAACATCGCCCTTGATGCCGAACGTCTTCGCCTCGTGGTTGAAGATGTGCGCCACTTCAGCGTTCTTAATTAGGGACTTCGACGGGATGCAGCCCACATTCAGGCACACACCGCCCCAATACTGCTTCTCTACGACCGCGACCTTTTTACCCAACTGGGCTGCGCGGATTGCTGCAACGTAGCCGCCAGGGCCAGCGCCAAGTACTACAACGTCAAAATGTTCATTAGCCACGCCCACTAGGATACGTGCGTGCGCAATAAAGCGCTGCGACGGACCATCGCCCCACATATTCGGCCAACCTTTGGCGTGATTAACGCAGCCTCTTCAAGAATCAGCGAAGGATCTGTGACAAGGCTATCTACATCTCTAATTATCCCGCTCGCGGCAACGCACGAGTTCGACGACATCATGGTGCTTCGCGCCAAGTCATTCCATTTACCCGCCTATAGGAAAATCCGCGAGCGCCCAGTTCAAAGATGGACCGCGCAAGACCAGCTTCGATACCGGCCGCAAACAGCCTGCTGATCGTTGCGGCTGACGACCCCCGGAATCACTAACTGGTGAGGCCAGACCGTTAAACGGTGTTCAAAACCGCCTCTATGCTGCTATTAGTTGATCGATTTGTTAGCATAATCGTTATGGTCCCACCGGTTTCCCAGAACAAGCCTGACACCCGAGATACCCAGAACTCCCTCTCTATCCTCGACATTGCTCGAGAGAAATGCCTCGAGAATGGTGAAGGGCTCAATCAGCAGGAGATCTATAAAGCCCTGATGATTGAAGACGATAGGTTGCAGGATCTGCTGGACCTCGCACACCAAGTGCGGATCCGTCACTGCGGTGTCGAGATTTCTCTCGAGGGCATCGTTTCCCTCAAAACGGGCGGCTGTCCGGAGGACTGCAAATTCTGCTCCCAGTCCGGCCTGTTCGAATCACCCGTGCGCTCAGTGACCCTCGACACCGCAGAACTCGTCGAGGCAGCGAAGCAGTCGAAGAAGATGGGCGCCGGAGAATTCTGCATAGTCGCGGCTGTAAAGCGCCCATCTGAATCTCTATTAGACCAGGTTGCACAGGCTGTCATCGCGATCGAAAACGAAGTGGACATCTCAATCTCCGCCTCACTGGGAACCCTCACTCGTGAAGACGCTCACAGGCTGGCACAGATGGGTGTAATGCGCTACAACCACAACTTGGAAACAGCGAAGTCGTTCTTTCCCAACGTGGTCACTACCCACACCTGGCAGGAGCGCAGGGACACTTTGGAGAATGTCCGAGCTGAAGGAATGGAGACGTGTTCCGGCGGTATCATTGGGCTCGGGGAGAGCGTCGAGCAGCGCGCAGAATTCGTGACGCAGCTCGCGGAGGTCGGCCCGCACGAGACCCCGATAAACTTCCTCGATCCTCGTCCCGGCACGCCGTTCGCCAACCGTCCTCTGGTTCCCCAAGGAGAAGCCCTCCGAATGGTTGCCGCGTTGCGTCTCGCCATGCCGTCGACGCAACTGCGTTTCGCTGGCGGCACAGAGCTTGCCCTCGGCGACGACGGCACGGAATCCGGCTTGCTCGGCGGCGCTAACGCCATCATCGGCGGGAATTACCTCACAACGTTCGGACGCCCGATGGAAAAGGACCGAGACGCGATCGACCACGCGATGGAGTCCAGACTAAACCTCTCCATTAAACCCGTTGACCAATCGCACCGCGCCGATCACGGTGTCCTATACAGCACGTTGAAGTCCCTCTAATGCGAATCCCAGACTCCACGGAGCTTGCCGACGCCGTCCTGAGCGGCGAGATCCACTTACCTCATGATCCGGCTCGCCCCTACGATGCGCCCCGCATCTGCCCCCTCTGTGACCGCCGAATGGTCGTGAAAATGAACCCGGTGTCGTGGGAGGCTATCTGTTCCCGACACGGTAATCTGCGTTCGGAGTGGCTTGAACCCTAACCGGCAACTGAAAAAGGCAAGAGAATAATCCCATCGAAAACCGGGCCCCGAAAGATCGGAAGCCCGGCCGGTTGAGTGTCCTCGCTTGGGCGTCGTCCTAGAACATGCCTAGGCCGAGAGCGATCGTGGAAGAGGTAGAAGACAGCTGGTGGGTGAGGCCACCCAAGAACTCGTTGATCATCAGCTGGATCTGCTCGATGGGGTTCAGCGGGGTGTTCTTCATGAAGAGTGTCCTTTTCTGTTGCCGTAGTCATTGTCGGGGCACCCACTAAGCCATCTCCTGAGTGCGGCTCCGAGCTATTTAAAATTTGAGTGGGTCGCCCGCGTTCGTTTCGTTGGGTGTTTCGCGCTGGATTGCGTCCTCGTTACGACATTGCCCGAAAAATTTTTGTCCGAGGCTACCGAACGACAACACACGCAGGTCGGATCGTAACACGTTTAACATCCGACACAACTGGAACGGAATTATCGGTTGTGCGTCAGCTGGCCCAAGGTTAGAGTCAAGGACACTCCAAGAATCTTAGGCGTGTATACGCGTAGCGGTAACGGAATGCGTTCGCGCAGCGAAATTCGGAGTGGAACCATATCGGCTGGGGTGTCATTGAAACAGCCCGTCAAAACAAATAAGGATTCTTAGACATGAAGCTCTTCCGCTCCGTCGCCGCGATCGCGGCCGCTACGGCGCTCACTTTCGGCGCAGCATCCGCGAATACGGTAAGCGCAGCTCCCGTCAGTGCTCAACAAGCGGCGGGCAACGCCGCAGTGGGAACGGTCAAGAATTGGAACGCGCACCCTGCCCCTCAAGCGGTCCTCACCGGTGAGACTGCAAAGTGGGTCAACAGCGTCGACCACAATAAGGTCTGGGCTTTCTGGGTCCACTCCCCATCTATGGGACGTGACATCCCAGTTGCAGTCATCCCGGCCCGCAACGCTCAGGGCGAGCTGGTGAAAAACGCTCCGACGATCTACCTGCTCAACGGTGCGGGCGGCGCGGAACAGAATTCTGACTGGCTGACCTACGCGGAGACGCAGAAGTTCTACGAAAAGAAGGGCGTCAACGTCGTCATCCCGATGGAGGGCGCGTTCTCCTACTACACCGACTGGTTGAACACCCCGAAGGCTGCCTACTTCAAGGGCCCCCAGAAATGGGAAACATTCTTGACCAAGGAACTGCCGGGGCCGATTGAGCAGCGCCTTGGTGCGGACAACCGTCGCGCGATCATCGGCTTCTCAATGTCCGGTACCTCTGCCCTTCTGCTCCCGGAAAAAGTCCCCGGTTTCTACGATGCGGCAGCAAGCTTCTCCGGATGCGCCGCTACATCTTCTCCGGCCGCGTACAACTTCGCCCGCCTGACTGTGAACCGTGGCGCTGGTTCGGCCGCGAATTTCCAGACGGTCACCCCGGAGCAGATGTGGGGGCCCATGGGTGGCCCGTACAACCGCGCTAACGACGCCCTCCTGAACGCGGACAAACTGCGTGGCACGGAGCTCTATGTTTCCACCGCCACAGGTCTCGCTGCGGAGCAGGACATGGTCGGCTACCTCGCTGCTCAGGGTGCCAGCCTAGGAGCAGCTTACAAAACATCCATGGTCCTCCAGGTCGAGGGAGGTGTGATCGAAGCTGCAATCAACAGCTGCAACCACGATCTCAAAGCCAAGCTGGACAGCCTGAACATTCCGGCGCACTACGAGTTCCGTAACGTGGGCACCCACTCTTGGCCGTTCTGGCGCATGGACATGGAAACCTCCTGGAACAAGACCATCAAGCCGGCATTCAAAATGTAACAATTAAGCACCACCCAAAGACTCCGGAATCTGCTCGTTCCGGAGTCTTTTTCTTTGCCCGATCGTTGTCATCACTGCATCGCTAGCTCGGCAAACGACGGCGAGGTCTTAGGGTGGCTGTATGGAAGATTCCACTCGCTCCCCCGTCCCCGATCTGACTATCGACCCCGCTGAGTTGCATGACATCACCGGGCGCGCAGCTCTTACCTGGGCAGAGGAGTGGTCGGGCCTCACAGAATCAGCGCTCGACACAGACGATTTGGCTCGGCGGATTCGCGGGGTTCTCGACACCGACGACAAGATCCCTTACGTCACCCGCCGTGGCGGCCATCTCTACAATTTCTGGCGCGATCATGCTCATCCCCGCGGCCTTTGGCGCCGGACAACTCTAGAACGCTTCCTCGCGGCAGACACCGAGTGGGAGCTTCTTCTCGACATCGATGAACTTTCCGCGTCCGAGGGTGAGGATTGGGTGTGGAAAGGTGCTTCCGTTCGCCCCATCGTCTGTGACCGCGCGCTTGTTCGGCTGTCACGCGGCGGGTCCGACGCTGTCGTGGTGCGCGAGTTCGATTTAGCCACACTCACGTTCAGCGGATTCGAGCTCCCGGAGGCGAAATCCGAGGCCAGCTGGATTGACCGCGATACCTTGCTCGTGGGCACGGACTTGGGCGGAGACTCTTTGACGACGTCCGGTTACCCGGTCGAGGTGCGTTTGTAGCACCGGGGCACAAATCTGGCCGACGCCGAAGTGCAATTCCGTGGCGAACGCTCCGATGTCGCGGTCGGCGCGTACCGCGATCACACCCCCGGATCCAAACGCACGATTTTCATGCGCGCGCTCGATTTCTACAACCAGCACACGTACATCGACGGCACGCTTATCGACGTCCCCTCCGACTGCACCCCCATCCCCCACCGCCAATGGCTTTTCTTGCTTCCCCGCACCGAATTCGCAGGCTTAGCCAGCGGCGAACTCGGTGTCATTGACCTCAACAGCTTCCTTGCCGGCGACCGAGACGTGCAGGTTCTGGTGGGCGGAACGACTGTGGAAGACATCTCGTTCACCGCTTCTACGGTTTTGGTGACCACCCTCGACGATGTCGTGACACGCATCAGCTCATTTGAGCTGGGCACGTGGGAGCGCACGGATTTGGATCTTCCGGAAGCTGCGACTGCGAACGTGGTCGGCACCAGTCCCCTCGACGGCGATGAGGTGTGGATCAACGCCTCCTCGTTCACTACCCCGCCGTCACTTTTGCGAAACGGGGAGGTAGTGTGCCGGGCACCCGACCTGTTCGACGCCACCGGCCTCGAGACCCGTCAACACTGGGCCACCTCCACGGACGGGACAGAGATTCCTTATTTCATCACCGGTGACTTCTCCCTCGGTGCACGCCCCACCCTTGTCGGAGGCTACGGCGGCTTCGAAGTGTCACTCACACCCGGGTACTCCGCCGTTCGCGGTGCCGCGTGGTTAGAGAAAGGATATTTCTTTGTTCAACCGAATCTGCGTGGTGGCGGAGAATTCGGGCCGGAATGGCACTCTCAAGTCGTGAAGATGAACCGCCACAAAGTATGGGAGGACCACCGAGCTGTGCTCGAGGACGTTGTCGCGCGCGGCTACAGCACCCCTGACCAGCTCGGGATTCGGGGCGGTTCGAACGGTGGACTTCTCACTTCAGGGGCACTGGTCCAGTACCCGGAGCTGTTCGGTGCCGCTGTCATCCAGGTTCCCCTGACTGACATGCTGCGCTACCACACGATGTCCGCCGGGGCCTCCTGGATGGCTGAGTACGGGGATCCGGACATCCCCGGTGAGCGCGCAGCGATCGAGACCTGGTCGCCGCTGCACAACATCTCCCCAGACGCGGAGTACCCGCCAGCACTCGTAACTACTTCCACCCGAGATGACCGCGTTCATCCAGCGCACGCGCGTACTTTCGCCCTCGCCCTCGCACAAGCCGGCCATCCGGTGGACTACTTCGAGAACACTGCAGGAGGCCACGCTGGCGCTGCCGACAACGAGCAGATCGCACGGGTGGAGGCGCTCGTCTACGGCTGGCTTGACGCTCGAATCGGTACCTAACCACATGGAGCCCGGAACTTTTCACGACCAACTTCCGACTACCCCTGAAAAACAGATTGTGTGCTTGGCCCCAGTTTCACGAAAGGATTCCCATGCGAAAGAAGATCACGGCCCTGACAACTCTGTTGTGCGCAGGCTCTGCAGCACTCGCCGGTTGCTCGAACGACGGCACAGACAACGCAGCAACTACAGAGGCCCCAGCCACCGCAAGCACCGCAGCTGCTTCCAGCCCAGCTGCCGGCAGCGAATCCGTCACTGCCGACGATGAGGCATCAGCAATAGAGCTCGCCGACGGCTATTGCCGCGCCAAAGAGCCTCAATCCGACATGACCGCCTGCTTCGGCACCCTCACCAATTCCTCGGGCACCGTCATCACAGTCGAATCCTTCACCGCCCCGGATCTCGCGGGTGCCTCGACCGAGCTGCACGAGGTCGTCGACGGGCAGATGCGCCAGAAGGAGGGCGGGTTCACGATTGCCGCGAACGGCTCCCATGAACTCGCTCCCGGCGGTGAGCACCTCATGGTGCTGAATTACCCGGATCCGATCCAGGCGGGCGACACCTTGACCTTCAACCTAATCATGGGCGACGGATCCGAGTTCACCACCGAATTCCCGGTGCGTGAGCAGCCGTCCGGCGAAGAGGATTATGCGGGTGGTGAGCACGGCGGTGACCACGCATCCCACCAAGCCCACTAACAGCACTATTGAAACTGACAACACTGCAACCCGCGCTGCGGAGCAGGCTCAACTCGCCGGGGTTCCCCGCCGCCAATTCTTACGTGGCGTCGGGGTAGCTAGCGCCGCCACCGCAGTAGCGGCCAGTGCGACCGCCTGCGGGGAGGAAGAGGAAGGGGGCGAACAGGGCGCCGATAAGCCTGCTGATGCGTGGCCCGGGCAAGGAACCGCGGACGACAATGCGACAGTGGCGTTCGATGGCGAACACCAAGCCGGGATTGCGACGCCGGAGCAATCCTTCTGCAAGCTGATCGCTTTCGACGTGAAGGACGACAAGCGCACGTCGGCAGACATGGTGAGGCTCATGCGCCTGTGGACCGACGATGCCCGCCGAATGTGCGGCGGCCGCGCGGGACTCGCCGACCTCGAGCCCGAGAACCTCCGTTCGACCGCGAATCTCACAATCACAGTGGGCTACGGCCGCAGCTTGCTAGACAGGCTGGGTCTTAGCGACCGCGCCCCCGATTGGCTCGGCGACCTGCCCGAATACAGCCGCGACGAGCTGCGCCCCGAATGGTCAGGCGGTGATATTTGCCTGCAGATCTGCGCGGACGACCGCTTCACCCTTGCGCATGCCGCACGTTTCATGGTCAAAGCCGCACGCAGTTACGCTGATGTCACGTGGATCCAAGACGGCTTTCTGCACTCGCGCGAATCTATCCAGCAGGGCGAAACGCCGCGCAATCTGTTCGGCCAGCTCGACGGTTCCGGTAACCCCCCAGTCGAGGAATTCGACGACGTCGTCTGGATCGACAATGGCCCCGCGTGGCTTCAGGGCGGCACAGCAATGGTGGTGCGTCGCATCGCCATGCATCTCGACGAATGGGACATTCTCGACCGCCCCTCCCGCGAGGTCGTCACCGGCCGACGCCTCGACAACGGCGCACCGCTGACCGGCACCGATGAATTCGACGATCCCGACTTCGATGCCCGCGACGAATACGGTCTTCCCGTCATCGACCCTAAATCGCACATGGCGCGCGCGAAATCGGCTGACCCCGCCGAACGAATCTTCCGCCGCCCCTACAACTACGAGATTCCGCCGGGCCCCGATTCCCGCGGAACGTCGAACGCGGGCCAGATGTTCATCTGCTACCAGAAGAACCCGCTTGCCCAGTTCAACGCCATCCAGGAACGCCTCGACAGCGCCGACCGCCTCAACGAGTGGATCACCCATATTGGCTCCGCCTTGTTCGCTGTTCCCCACGGCACATCGGATGGGCAGTATTGGGGCCAGAATCTCTTCGAAGCATGACAACGAGCTGGCTCAGGCGGACTCTCTCCAACCCCAATCACGCCTCGGGTCCGCGCTGTGCGCGGGTAGAGTTACCCTACGATGAAATCGCTGTCATTCGCGACCCTGTTCGCCGCACTCTCCGGCTTCGTGGTGCTGTGGGTCGCGTCGTGGACCCTCGACGCCGAGACGCAGATGCCACTGTTCCAGGCGTACTGGAGCCTCTTCTTCGCGTCGGCCGGATTCATCGACGGCATCACCCAAGAGACCACGCGCGCAGTCGCTGCGGCCCGTCAGGAGGGGGTTCGCGGTACCGCCAACCCGTGGCGTCTGGCGGGTGCCGGCGCAGCCGTGGTTGCCGTCCTCACAGCGGCGTTGGGGGCGCTGACCATGGCGCACTTCGTTCCCCCGACTCCGCAGCTCGCCACGAGCCTGCTGGTCTTCGGCCTCGCCAGCTATGTTTTCCAAGCGGTGTTATCGGGCATCTTGAGCGGCTCAGGGCTGTGGAACCAGTACGCTGGCCTGGTCGCCCTGGATTCAGGCATCCGTCTCATTGTGGCCGGTGTGGCGTGGTGGGCTGGGTGGGGTCTGCCTGCCTTCCTCGGCATCACTGTGATCGGTGCGGCGTCGTGGGTTGTGGTTCTAGGTGCGTCGGGCCAGGCCCGCAGTCGGATTCGGGTGGCTTTGGATGTCGACCGCGGGATGTTCCTGCGGCAGGTGCTGTCTGCCGTTGTGGCGACAGGGGCATCCGCTTTGCTCATCACCGGCTTCCCCGCGATGGCCACCGCGGCCTTCTCCTCCGGAGGGGCCGGGGCAGTCGCTGGGACCGGAGCCACCGTCGCTGCGGTCAACCAAGCGGTGCTGCTGACACGTGCCCCCGTGCTTGTTCCTCTCCAGCGTTTCCAATCCGCGCTAGTTGTCCGGTTCGTTCATCAGCGCGATCGCATCTACACGTCGCTCGCTGTGCCTATCGGTGCGATTCTCAGCGTTGGCGCTGTGGGTTTCGTCGCGGCGTGGCTGATTGGCCCATGGATCCTACGGGCGTTCTTCCCCGCCGAGCTCTTCGTGCCCGGGCTGCCACTCGGCTTGCTCACTTTCGCTTCCGCAATCATGGGGGCGCTCATTATCACCGGCACCGCAGTCCTCGCGATCGAGCAGCACTCCTGGTACGTCGCAGGCTGGGTCGCGGGTGCAGCGACTGCTTTCGGACTCTTGTTCGCTCTTCCCATCGCCCTAGGAACGGGTGTGACTGCGACAGTGATCGTAGCTCTCACCGCCGGCCCCCTCGTCGGTGCCGCGGTGCACCTTGCCGGTTTGGCGGGAGCTACTGGCAAGACGCGCAGCTCGAGCAACTCCTCGAGCAGATAGCATGGCCCACATGACTCACGAGCCCGCTCCGCACCAGTACCGTTCCACGATGCTCGTGACAGGGGGCGCGGGCTTCATCGGCTCGAATTTCGTGCGCATGGTCGCGCAGCGGCAACCCGAGACGAAGATCATTGTTCTGGACGCGTTGACGTACGCGGGCAACGCGCAGAATCTCGCAGGTCTCGACCACAACAGAGTCGAGCTGGTGAAGGGGCGCGTGGAGGATGCTGGGGTCGTCGATGAGCTGTGCGCGGAAGCGGACACGGTCGTGCATTTCGCTGCGGAATCGCACAACGACAACTCACTGCGGGATCCCTCCCCTTTTGTGCGGACAAACCTCGTGGGCACGTTCACGCTGCTAGAAGCTGTGCGCGCGCACGGTAACCGCTTCCACCACATTTCCACCGACGAAGTGTTCGGCGACCTCGCCTTGAACGACCCAGCGCGGTTCACTGAAGACACTCCGTACCGGCCGTCGTCTCCGTATTCTGCGACCAAGGCCGGCTCGGACCACCTCGTGCGTGCGTGGGTGCGCTCGTTCGGGATCAACGCGACGATCTCGAACTGCTCGAATAATTACGGCCCGTACCAGCATGTGGAGAAGTTCATTCCACGGCAGATCACGAATCTGCTAACGGGACGCCTTGCGAAACTGTACGGCACGGGCGAGCAGGTCCGCGATTGGATTCATGTGGACGACCACAATGACGCGGTGCTCACAATCCTGGAACGCGGCCGGAGAGGCGAGACATACAACATCGGTGCAAGCGGTGAGCGCTCGAACAAGGAGATTATCGAGCTCATCTGCGAATTGATGGGAGGCACGTACGAACACGTCGCGGACCGACCGGGACATGATCAGCGCTACGCGATGGACGCGTCGAAGCTCCGCGAAGAACTGTCCTGGACGCCCCAATATGGAGGCGACTTCCGAACTGGACTAGAGCAAACTATCCGCTGGTACGAGGAGAACGAGGCTTGGTGGCACAGCGCGAAAGATGCTGTGGAACACGGCTACGCGGCACGGGGGCAATGAGGGAGCTTCGCAAAAAATGACAAAACCCGATGAACGGCAGTATCCAGTCGCCGTTCTAGGCTCGGCGCGGTCCGGCTGGGAACTAGACTCGCAGGCATGCTGGAACGCTCGACAAACGTTTCCCCGATCCACGGTCTCACGGTCCACCACCTCACCGTCCACGGCGATAACCGCGGGTGGTTCAAGGAGAATTGGGCGGGCACACCGCCGCTGCGTGTAGAGCAGAACAACGTTAGCTTCAACGCCTCACGCGGTGCGACGCGGGGGATGCACGCGGAGCCGTGGGACAAATACGTCTCGGTGGCCACGGGACGGGTGTACGGCGCGTGGGTGGACATGCGCGAGGGCTCGGCAACGTACGGCGAGAAATTCGGGTGCGAGATCGGGCCGGACACGGCGGTCTTCGTGCCGCGCGGGGTGGCGAACGGTTTCCAGGCGCTCGAGGACGGCACCACGTACACCTATCTGTGCAACGCGCGCTGGTCGCCGGACGCGAATTACGCATTCTGCTCGTACAAGGAGATCGAATGGCCGCTCGAGCCCACGGAAGTCTCCGCCAAAGACGAGCAGCATCCGCCGCTTATCGACGCCACAGCTGTCCCTGACCGCCGCGCTCTCGTCACCGGGGCGGACGGTCAGTTGGGCCGCGCTTTGCGGAAGCTGCTGCCGGACGCGGATTTCTGCGGCCACGACGACTTCGACCTGACGTGGTCTGTGGAGCGGATGCTGCAGACGAGGGATTTTTCGCAGTACTCGACGATCATCAACGCGGCAGCGTTCAACGATGTCAACGGGGCCGAGAGCACGGAAGGCCGAGCGGCGGCGTGGAAGGTCAACGCGCTCGGCCCGGCGAAGCTGGCGCAAATAGCTAACCGCTACGACCTCACCCTGGTGAACGTGTCCACGGACTACGTGTTCGACGGAACGGTCGTAGAACACTCCGAGGAGGAGCCGCCGAGCCCGCTGGGGGTGTATGGGGCGTCGAAAAGCGCGGGCGAGGCTGCTGCTTCCGCGGCGGCGAAGCATTACGTTGTGCGCACGAGCTGGGTCTTCGGCGACGGCGGCAACTTCATGTCCACGATGGCGCGGCTGGCGCAAAAGGGCGCGGCGCCGAAGGTGGTCAACGACCAGCGAGGGCGGCCCACCTGGGCAGAGGACCTCGCCCGGGGAATCGTGCACCTGGTGGACACGGGCGCGGAGTACGGCATCTACAACATCACCTCCTCCGGCGATGCCGCCACCCGCGACGAGATCGCCATGGCTGTCTTCGTCGCCGCGGGCGCGGACCCCGCCGATGTCCACCCCGTCAGCTCCGCTGAGTACCAGGCGGAGTTCGGGCCCGAGGCGCCGCGGCCGGCCGAATCCACCCTGACTCTGGACAAGATCGAGGCCACCGGATTCTCCCCGACCAACTGGCGCGTGGCACTCGCCTTGTACATCGATTAGGCCGCGACCCCAGTTAGACTCCCAACCATGAAGGGCATCATTCTCGCCGGCGGATCGGGCACGCGGCTGTACCCGATCACCAAGGGTATTTCGAAGCAGCTCATGCCCATCTACGACAAACCGATGATCTACTACCCGCTGTCCACGCTGATCAGCGCGGGCATTCGGGAGATCCTGATCATCACCACGCCCGAGGACCAGGACGCATTCATGCGCCTACTTGGCGACGGCTCCTCCTGGGGCCTCATGATCGACTACGCCGTCCAGCCCTCCCCCGACGGACTCGCCCAAGCCTTTATCATCGGCGAGGACTTCATCGGCGACGACTCCGTGGCCCTCGTTCTCGGCGACAACATTTTCGACGGCGCCGAGCTCACCCGCCTCATGGGCGACGCCTTCGACCCCGCTGGCGGCGCCATCTTCGCCTACGAAGTCTCCGACCCCGAGCGCTACGGCGTGGTCAGCTTCGACGAGCACGGCACCGCCACCGCCATTGAGGAGAAACCGGAGCACCCGCAATCCAATTTCGCGGTGGTGGGACTGTATTTCTACGACAACGACGTGGTGGAGATAGCCAAGACAATCACCCCCTCTGAGCGCGGCGAGCTGGAAATCACCAGTGTCAACGAGACCTACCTTCAGCGCGGCGACCTTAAAGTTCACCGCCTGCACCGCGGCGACGTGTGGCTGGACACCGGCACCATCGACTCGATGAGCGAGGCCAGCTCGTACGTCGAAGTCATCCAGAAACGTACCGGCACCGTCATCGGCTCCCCCGAAGTCGCCGCATTCCGCCAGGGCTTCATCAATGCCGCAGCCCTTGAGCGCCTCGCCGAACCAATGCTGAAATCCGGCTACGGCCAGTACCTTCTCGACGCAGCCCGGGAGTGACCATGAACGCGCACCATTCCGCCAGTCCCAGCCTGACACCCGGAGCCGTCACCGTCCTCATGTCGGTGTACCGCAACACCACGGCAGACGAGCTCGAACACGCCTTGGACAGCATCACTGCCCAGACGCGCCCACCGGAGCGCGTGCTGGTGGTCAAGGATGGGCCGGTGCAGGGGGACGTCAATAAGCTGCTTGCTTCCGTGGACACCGTGACGTTGCCCAACAACCGCGGGCTCGGCATCGCGTTGCGCGAAGGCCTCGCGGAGGTGGACACGGAATTCGTCGCGCGGCTCGACTCCGACGACACGGCGTTCCCGGAGCGCCTGGAAAAACAACTGGCGTTTATGGCCGCGCACCCGGACATCGCCGTGCTCGGCACCGCGATGCAGGAATTCGACGGCGACGCCCTCGGCGGCATCCGGCGGCTGCCCGAAACCCACGACGCGCTCGCGCGGTACGCGAAAATCAACTCCCCGCTGAACCACCCCTCCGTGCTCATGCGGGTCGCCGATGTCCGCGAGGTCGGCGGCTACCGCCCCATGCACAACATGGAGGACTACGACCTGTGGGCGCGCCTGATCGCGGGCGGCAAGAAACTCCACAACCTCCCGGAACCCCTCACCTACTTCCGTGTCGACGACGCCCAGATGAAGCGCCGCGCCACCCCAGAAACACGGCGCGCGGAACGGGAAATGCAGCGGGCGCTCGTGAGCTACGGACTGGTCTCACGCCCGCGCGCCGTGCTGAATTTCGCCGTGCGCAACCTCTACCGCGCGCTCCCCTTAGGCGCCATGCGGCGCGTTTACTCCCGCCTCTTCCACCGCGCGGACTAAAGTCTCGTTCATGACCCAGCAGCGCCGCTTCGACGACACATGGCTCGTCGTTCCGTGCTACAACGAGGGTCCCGTCATCGGGGACGTGCTGCGGAACGCACTGAAGACATTCCCCAACATTGTCGCGGTCAATGACGGCTCCGTGGACAACTCCGCTGCTGATATTCACGCTGCCGGCGCCCACTTAGTCAACCACCCGGTGAATCTCGGACAAGGCGCAGCGATCCAGACCGGTGTCGAGTACGCGCGAGCGCAACCGGGCGCCACATACTTCGTCACTTTCGACGCCGACGGACAGCACCAAGTCCACGACGTCGTGCGCATGGTCGACCGACTCCGGACAGAACCGGTGGACATCATCGTAGGCACACGCTTCGCAGACGGAGCCAACACAGAAAACGTCCCCTGGATCAAACGCCTGGTGCTCAGGACCGTCGTGTTCCTCTCCCCACGCAGCCGTCGGCTCGGGCTCACCGACGCCCACAACGGGCTCCGCGCTTTCAACGCGAAGGTCGCCTCGGAGATGAATATCCGGATGAACGGGATGTCCCACGCATCCGAGATTGTCGCCATGATGGACACACACGGCTGGCGCGTCGCCGAAGAACCGGTGGACATCCTTTACACCGACTACTCCATGTCCAAGGGGCAATCGCTGGTCAACGGCGTGAATATTCTCGCCGACGGTCTCGTCGCCAGGAGGCTCCCATGATCCAAGTTCTGCTGCTCCTGGCGGCGTTTGCGCTTGTCCTGTACTTCTTCACCAACCGCAAGAAGGCTAACGCGAAAGCATGGGTCAAGCTCGGCTTCGTCTTCATGGTGTTCGCCGCTGTATGGGCTATCCTGCGGCCCGACGATGTCACCGTTGTGGCGAACTGGCTCGGCGTCGACCGTGGCACCGACCTCATGCTGTACGTGTTGATCATCGCGTTCTTCTTCACCACGTTGTCCACGTGGGTGCGTTTCCGCGAACAGGAGCTTCGCTACGCGCGCCTCGCCAGGGCGGTAGCCCTGCAAAACGCGGTGCCCCCGGAGGCAGGCCCTTATGCCACAGCCGAGAACAAGACCAAGAACAGCCAGTAGCACCCAATCCGGCTAAGCTAAGTCCCCATGAGCGCGAAGTCGACCGAGGACACGACAGGAAAACAGGGCAGTCGGGACACCAAAAAGGACCGTGGAGGGACGAGAATCCCACCATTGATGTGGGCTTTCACAGCTGTCCTGGCTTTGGGTATCGGCGTCGGAGGCTACATTCTCGGCGACAACCACGGCTATGACCGAGCTGTAGATGCGGCGGAAGCAGGTCAGCTGCAAGAGACGAACAGCTCCGCTCCCGTGACAGAGATTCCGGACGATGCGAAACCTGGCACCGATTTCACCGAGGCGAAGGCGAGCGAGGACGCCGCCCTGATTCAAGGCCCCGGCGCGCCGATCAACTCGCGTCAGGAGATCTCCAATTCGGCCCGGCGCGACCCGAATGACCCGTTCGCGATCGGAGCCGTCGACGCACCAGTCGTCATCGCAGAATTCACCGACTGGGATTGCCCGTTCTGCATCCGCCACGCTGTGGACACGGAACCGGAGCTGATCAAGGAGTACGTGGAGCCGGGCTACGTCCGCATCGAGTGGAATGACATGCCAATTAACGGCGAGGCAGCTCACGCTGCTGCCCGGGCAGGTCGCGCTGCCGCTGAACAGGGCAAGTTCGCGGAGTACAAAAAAGCGTATTTCGACGAGGCGCGCGGAACTGACGGGCATCCGGGCTTCGGGCTTGAAGACTTCGTTCGCTTCGCGGAGGCCGCCGGGGTACCGGACATGGATAAATTCCGAGAGGATGCTACCAGCGACAAGTACGACAAGGCGATCGAGGAGGCCCTCGATTACGCACAGGGCCTGGGTATCAGCGGAACACCCGGGTTCATCATCAACGACGAATTCATTGGCGGTGCACTGCCCATCGACGACTTCCGCAAGGTCATCAACGGCGAGCTGAACAAGACGTCAAAGAAATAGCTGTTCAAAGAAATAGCTGTTCCAAAATAGCCGTTGCACCGTCGCCCCCATCGTGACTGCGGCTGGCGGCGGCGCACGGGCCGGCTAGTATCCGCGCCGGATCCACTCCTCCAAGTGCGGAGCCTCCGCCCCGACGGTGGTGCTGTCGCCGTGGCCAGTGCGGACAACCGTCTCAGTCGGCAGGTCCAGCACCGACTTCTGCAGCGACTCGATGATGGTGTCGAAGGAGGAGAAGCTGCGTCCTGTCGCCCCCGGCCCGCCCTGGAAGAGGGTGTCGCCGGAGAAGAGCTCGCTCGCTTCCTCTGCGTAGAGCACCACGGATCCGGGCGAGTGCCCCGGCGTGGACAGCACCTTGAGCTCGGTGCCGGCGATGGTGAACACCTGACCATCGGAAAGCGGTTCGAAGGGCTCGGCCGGGTTGGCGTCGCCCCAGAGCATGTCGTCGCCGGGGTGGAGGTACACAGGGGCGTCGACAAGCTTGCTCAGCAGCGGCGCAGCGTCCACATGGTCGTTATGCCCGTGTGTGGCCACGATGCCCTTCACGGTGCGGTCACCGACGGCCTTGGCGATCGCTTCAGCATCGTGCGCGGCGTCGATGATCAAAACCTCGGAATCGTCGCCGACGATCCAGACATTGTTGTCCACCTCCCATTCGCCGCCGTCGAGCTTGAACAGGCCGGATGTGACTACGTTCTCGATCTTCAATCCTGGCATGAGGTTGTGCTCCTTAGATTTCGACAACAGAGCGCAAAACGTCGCCCTGCTTCATTTTGGTGAATGCTTCTTCGACATCGCCCAGTCCGATGCGCTCGGAAACGAATTCGCCGAGCGGGAACCGGCCGTCCAAGTGCAGGTCGACGTAGGTGGGGAAATCGCGTTCCGGGAGGCAGTCGCCGTACCAAGCCGGTTTGATGGAGCCGCCGCGTGCATAAAGGTCAATCGCAGGGATGTCCACGTGGTCGGTCTGATTGGGCACGCCGACCATGACCATGCGACCAGCGAGGTCGCGCGAGTAGAACGCCTGACGCCAAGTGGGCTGAATACCCACAGCGTCGATGGTCACGTCGGGCCCGTAGCCGCCGGTGAGCTCGCGGACCTTCTCGATGACTGCGTCTTCGCTTAGGTCCTTGCTGCAGATCGTGTGGGTTGCACCGAAGCGTTCGGTGGCGGCATCGCATTTCCGCTTATCGACGTCCACCGCAATCACCTTTGTCGCCCCTGCCAGAGCAGCTCCTGCGACGGCGGCGAGACCCACTCCTCCGAGGCCGAAAACGGCGACAGTCTCGCCACGCTGAACGTCCGCGGTGTTCACCGCGGCACCGAGACCCGCCATGATCCCGCAGCCGAGAAGACCTGCGGCGGCTGGGTCCTCGTCGGGGTTCACCTTGGTGCACTGCTTTTCGTGCACGAGGGTCTTCTCGGCGAACGAACCGATGCCGAGTGCCGCCGTGAGAGCCGTCCCGTCCTCAAGCGTCATCGGCTGGGACGCGTTGTGCGTGTTGAAGCAGTTCTTCGTGTCGCCCTTGCGGCAGGCGCGGCACTCGCCGCACACCGCGCGCCAGTTAAGCACCACGAAATCGCCCGGCGCGACGTGGGTGACATCCTCGCCGACGGTCTCAACGACACCAGCGGTCTCGTGGCCGAGGAGGAACGGGTAGGCATCCTCGATGTCGCCGTCCCGGTATGCGAGGTCCGTGTGGCATACGCCGGTGGCCTGCACTTTCACCACCACGTCGTGAGGGCCTGGGGCCGGGATCACAATGTCCGCGAGCTCCACCTCCGCCCCTTTTTCGCGGGCGATGACACCCTTGACCGTCTGCTGCGCAGTTTCTTGCTCGGGTGTTCGTTCGGGGGTTGTCGCGCTATTCGTCATGCCCCGAGGGTAGCGAAATAATCGCTAGGACGCTGCGAGAATCCGTCCCATGTGGGCGTGGCCGCGCTGTGTGGCGTGGATCGGCATGTTGCCGGGGCCGGCGTAAAAGTCGATGAGACCCGCGAATTCACGTTCGCCGTCGCGCGCGCACATGCCGTTGTTGCGGGTGTCCGGCTTGAAATCGACGAACTGAGTGCCAGTCGCGCGCGCCAAATCGACGTTCATCCACTGCGCGAGGTTTTCCCAGTAGCTCACTTCCGGCATCGGAGTCGCGTCGTACATATTCGGCCCGATGTGGAAGAGGCAGACGCGGTCGCCCCCTGTGATGGTGGGGTACCCCACGATTTGGATGCGCGCGTTCGGCGCTGCCCGGCGGATCTTGTCCACCTGTGGGCGCATGTAATTCACGTAGTCGCGGCGAATCTTGTTCGGGTCTTCACCACGGTGGTTGTAGGTGTCGTTGAAACCGACCTGCAGCACGACACGCTTCGTGGCACCGTCCAAGCCGCGTTCGCGCACTGCGCGGTCGATCTGAGCCGCGATATTCGGGCCGCGGGAAATGGTCACCGCACCGGGGCAAGAAAAATCGCGCGGCTGCAGACCGATGTGGCGGGCGGCTTGCATACCGAAGTTATTGGGGCTTGTCGGGCACCAGCGTGCCGGATCGGGCTTACCGTTCGGGTGCAGGCCGACCCGTGCTTCCAGATATTCCAATGACGGGGCATCGGCGACGACGGAGTCGCCGAAAATGACCATGTTCCCGTTGGCGGCGCTAGCCTGCTGGGCGGCCGAACCGGAAATCATGCCCACGCCGATCAGGGCGGCGGTGACGAAGGCGGTGACCCGACGGCGGGTGCGGGTGAACATCATCCATCAACTTTCTGTAGGTTGCTGTGCTGGTCTCGGTCGTTTTGCGCGCTATCCACTTTCAAAGCGGCGTAAACCGCCTCACATTTACGTGGTCGGCTTCTCCCAGAAGATCGTTACACCGGCAACGACCACACAGGAAACATTAACCACTTTGGCAACTCTCGTCACCTTTTCGGCTGTTTCATTTAACGAAGTACCGTCTCCAAAACGATGACCATGTGATGCCCCTTACAAGAATCAGATGACCATGTGATGCCCCTTACAAGAATCACCAGTACGGATAATCGGAACTAGAACAATCGGAACTATGTGAAGGATCTTCATGGCGAACTAGACCGGCTACTCCCCCCATTCAACGTGTCGGCGCCTTCGTCGAGCTCGCCTCATTGATCGCGCGTCGCAAGATCTTCAGCTTAGAAGGCGACCCTGGGGGTGTTCCTCCGCGGGTTCGGCGATCTTCCGCGCTGGGGCATCACCGCCGCGCTCAGTCGAGTAAGGATCCTGCTGCTGCCCCGAACGCACCGCCCTTATCGATGACTCCGGTCTCTCACCTACCGTCAAACCCGCGATGCCTCACGCACACTGGCCCGGCGTATAGTTTGAGAGGCTCGTGATCTGGCCCACAGATTCTTGCTCCGGCCCAAGGTCGCGCAGACAACGAACTATCCCGAGACACTTAACCGATTTATTTTAGGAGCAAGCAGTGGCTCACTTTTCGGCACGACAGCTCAAGTATTTCATGCAATTCTGGCCTCCACTGTTCGGAGCCGGTGTGAAGATCGAGGAATTCACCGACGACGGCACCCGCGTCGTGGTCAGCCACAAACCGAACATGCTGACCAAGAACGCCATGGGCGTCGCATTCGGCGGAACCATGTCCGCCATGACCGACCCGTTCTTCATGCTTGCCTCCATGCACCGCCTGGGCAAGGACTACAAGATTTGGGACACCGCCGGCGAAATCCAGTTCATCAAACCCGGCCGCGGAAAAATCACCGCCGACGTGCGCATCCCCGATGAGACCTACGAACTCATCAAAGAAAAAACTAAGAACGGCGACAAATACCTCCACTGGTTCGAGGTGGACATCACCGACGAGGAAGGCGACGTTGTCGCGCACGTGCGCCGCCAGGTGTACTACCGCCTGAACCAGAAGAAGTAGCGCACGACGAAACCCCAGCTAAAACAGTGTTTTAGCTGGGGTTTAGCGGAGCCGCCTGCGAGAATCGAACTCGCGACCTTCTCATTACGAGTGAGATGCTCTACCGACTGAGCTAAGGCGGCCGGATCTGCGCAAATGCGCGTCGTGTTCCGAGGGGATAGCTTAATCGACGAGTGCCCCCGCACAAAAATCGCAGGCGGAAGTATGCTTTCGGGCATCGATCAGGTGGCGCCGCAGGCCTGCCGGATGCGTCCGAGCATCCCGTTGAATGCAATCACGGGTAGCACGGACTGGTCGAGGCGCTCGCGGCATTGGGCGATCGCGTCGAGGCATTCGGCCAGCCCTGCCAGGTCGACACGCCCGGCAATGTCCCGCGACAGTCCTTCGTAGTCGGGGTGGATGAGCTCCAAGCCGCTGCCGGCGCCAATCACCATGGCATCGCGGTAGATACCGGCGAGGTCGACGAGGGTGAGATCGAGGACGTCGCGAAGCCTCCTTGTGCCGCGCGCTTTCTGCTTGGCTTCGAGTTCTTTCAGCGACCCGGACGTGCCCTTCAGCGCTCGCGCTGCGCCTTTGCCTTTCGCGCCCATGCCGAGGGCGTTCTCGAGTTTCTCGCGCTCGGCCTCGTCCGCTTCCGCATATGCATCTTTCGCCTCCGCATCGGCAGACTTGACCAGCGCAGCGACCGCCTGGAATGCCTGATCACCATGAAAGACCAGCTCAGCTAGGTTGATGGCGCTCGAACGCCGCCGCTGCGCCGCCTCGCTTTTCACCAGCCGCCGCGCGCGCCCGACATGGTGTAGCGACGTCGCCGCCGCCAGCCGCGCATCACCTTCCGAGGCCCCTTCCTCACTCACGAGCAACCGCACGATTTCGCTTGTCGACGGCGCCGGGATGTACACATGCCTGCACCTCGACCGCAGCGTGGTCGAGAAATCCTCCGGGTCTGTGGACGGAGCGCACATGATGATCACGGTGGATTCAGGCGGCTCCTCGACGGTCTTGAGGAACGCGTCGGCCGCCGCCGCGGAAAAGCGGTCTGCATCGTCAATAACCACGACCCGCCACTTCCCAACCGAAGGCAACCGCGCAGCCTGCTGGATGATTCCGCGCACAGTGTCCACTTTGATGCCCAATTCCTGCGGCACGACATGTACGACATCGGTGTGCGTCCCAGACAACGCGTCACGGCACGCCTGGCACCGCCCGCACCCGATCTCATTAGGATCGGTACACATGAGCGCAGCCGCGAACGCCAATGCCGTCGTCGAGCGCCCTGCGCCCGGCGGGCCTGTGAAGAGCCACGAGTGCGTCATTGCGTGCGGGTCCGCTCCCTCCACCCCGCGCGCGGCAGCAGCCGCGGCCATGATCACCGAACGCACCGTGGGAATGTCCGCGAGGCGTTCAGCCACGCTCCGAGCCGCAGCGTGTTGGCTGTAAGTCGGCGGGGTCGGCGCAGATGCCGAATCAGTCGGATCAGTCGGGGCGGTCACGCGCTACAGCCTACTGCGGAGCCCGGACCACCGGCCACGAACCGCACGCTTCCCCTAACACGTACCGGCAGCAGGATTGTCAGAACACCGGTACTCGGTCGACGGCGGTATTCAGACAGCACCGGTATTGAGACATCGCTGCCCGCGGGCCACGTAGAGTGATTGAGCGTGAACCGATTTTGGCACGGCCTCCGCTGGCTCATGGGAACCCCATGGCCCCTTTATGCCTCTGTGCTGCTGTTCACAAACGTCGCCAGCGCGATCGCCATCATGGCGTTCGTCCGCTACCTCATTCCGATGCCGGAAGCCCGGCAGCTCGGCAAGGTCGCGGCGGGCTTCGCCCCTGTCGGAATCGTCTATCTGATCTTCGCTGTCATCGTCGGCGGCCTCGTCTCATATGGGCTTTTCCGTTCGGTGCTGCGCTACCAGCGCAACCCCGACGACGTCGACCCGTATGTAGTGCGCAATCTGGTGTTGCGCATCCCAGTACTGCAGACGCTGGTGGTGGCCATCATCTGGTTCATCGGAATCATCATTGCCACTGCCGCAGCGTCGCGTGTCACCGGCAGCCTTGCCCTCGTGGTGGCGGTGTCCACGCTCATGGCCAGCCTGGTCACATGCGTGCTCACGTACGTCCAGGCGGAGCGCCTCGTCAGGCCGATCGCCGCCGACACACTTTCGCAGCGCTTTGCGGACACCACCTTGGAGCCGCCGATCAAACAGCGCCTATACATGACGTGGTTCATGACATCGGGTGTGCCGCTCATCGGCATCCTGCTTCTCTTGGCTGCGCAGAGCAACGGCTTCTTCGATAACACGCCGGGCGAGCTGATGCCGTCCGTCTCCGCACTTGCGTTGACCGCGATCATCACCGGGATGGCAGGCACCGCCTTCGCCACCATGAGCGTCGTCGACCCTATCAAGGAGCTGCAGCAAGCGATCAACCGCGTGCGCCGCGGTGAGACCGACACCCAAGTGGATATTTATGATGCCTCCGAGCTCGGTGTCCTTCAGGCTGGTTTCAACGAGATGATGCGCGGCCTGAATGAACGCCAGCGTGTCCGCGACATCTTCGGACAGTATGTGGGCAGCGAGGTCGCGGCGAAGGCGCTCGAGGAGCAGCCGGAGCTCGGCGGCGAAGACCGCAAGGTCGCGGTGGTGTTCGTCGATGTCATTGGATCGACCAACTTCGCTGTGAACCACAGCCCGGTAGAGGTTGTGGACGCGCTGAACGCGTTCTTCGAGATCGTCGTCGACGTCGTGCACCGCAACAAAGGTGTGATTAACAAGTTCGAGGGCGACGCGGCACTCGCCGTGTTCGGCGCGCCGCTCGCTCTCAACGACTCCACATCCCACGCCCTTCAAGCCGCTCGCGAGCTGCGACAGGATCTGCGCGGCCTCGAGCTCGACGCAGGAATCGGCATCGCGTCGGGCCACGTCGTCGCTGGGCACATCGGCGGCCAAGACCGCTTCGAGTACACCGTGATCGGCGACGCTGTGAACACGGCGGCACGTCTCACCGAGCTGGCCAAGGACTCCCCCGGACGCGTTCTGACCAACCTGTCCACCCTGAAGGGCGCCAACGAGGTGGAGAAGGCCCGCTGGACCGTCATGAAGTCCATTGAGCTGCGCGGCCGCAACAAGATGACGCAGCTGGCCCGCCCCGTGCGCGCCACCATGGCAGACAAGTACTAAGCCCGCCCCACACACGGCGCTGACGTTGCAGGCCGCGCTATTTCTCGCGCGAGCCCGCCTTGACCACGCGCTTCGTCGTCTGCGCCGGCTTCTTAGCAGCGCGTTTCGACGCCTTTTTCGCGGTCTTCTTAGTGGTCTTCTTCGCTCCGCCGGCACCCTCTTCGGCTTCGCGGGCACGGCGGGCGGACAGCAGCTCGTTGGCGCGCTGATCGGTCATTGTCTCCGGGGTGTCGCCGCGCTGGAGGGACGCGTTGGTCTCGCCGTCGGTGACGTACGGGCCGAAGCGGCCGTCCTTGACGGTCATGGGCTTGCCGGAGACGTCGTTGTCGCCGAGCATCTTCAGCGGCGGCTTGGCTGCGGCGCGGCCGCGGCGCTTGGGCTCGGCGTAGATGCGGCGCGCCTCGTCCAGGGTGATGGAGAAGATCTGGTCCTCGTTGGCCAGGGAGCGGGAGTCGCTGCCCTTCTTCAGGTACGGGCCGTAGCGGCCGTTCTGGGCCGTGATCATCTCGCCGTCGGCTGGGTCTTCACCGACCTCGCGTGGCAGTGAGAGAAGCTGAAGCGCCTCATCCAGGGTCACCGACGACGGCTCCATGGAGGTAAAGAGGGAGGCGGTGGCGGGTTTGAGCTGTTCGTCGATAAGCTGCTCGATCCGCTTTGCTTTCGCGGCGGTGGCGGTCTTGGTCTCCCAGTTCTTGGCGCGCTTGCCCTCTGCGGCGCGCTGGGCGTCCTCTTCGGCGCGCTCGGCGGCGATGATCTCCTCGGCGCGGGCCTTGGCGGTGGCGCGCTCGTCGTCGCGCACGAGCTCGGTGACGTACGGGCCGTAACGGCCTTCCTTGGCCACGACCGTGCGGCCGGAGGCAGGGTTCTCACCCAGCTCGCGGCCGGTCGGCGGGGTGGCGAAGAGCTTCTCGGCCATCTCGCGCGTGACCTCGTCCGGGGTCGTCGATTCCGGGAGGTTGGCACGCTGGTATTCCGGCTCCCCCTCGGCGGTGGTGCCCACCTGGCGCTCCAGGTAGGGGCCGTAGCGGCCGACGCGCACGTGGACGGGACGGTCCTCGTCGTCGCGGAAGAGCTCGAGCGAGTTCACGCGGCGGGCGTCGATGGATTCGAGGTTGTTCTCGATGATGGACTTCAACCCACCCCGGCGCGCGATCGCCTCGGCGGTGGACTCGTTGGCGTCGGCGTCGCCGAAGTAGAAGCCGGTGAGCCACTGGGTGCGGTTCTCGTTGCCTTGGGCGATCTCGTCGAGCTCGTCTTCCATCGACGAGGTGAACTCGTAATCCACCAGCGCGTCGAAATTCTGCTCCATGAGGCCGACCACAGAAAACGCCACCCACGTGGGCACGAGGGCGTTGCCGCGCGGCGCGACGTAGCCACGGTCCTGGATGGTCTTGATGATCGACGCGTACGTCGACGGGCGGCCGATGCCCAGCTCCTCCATTTTCTTCACCAGGCTGGCCTCGGTGTAACGGGCCGGCGGGTTGGTGGAGTGGCCGTCGGCGGTGACCTCGCGGGCAACAAGGGCGTCGCCTTCCGCGAGCTGCGGCAGGTGCTTTTCCTTATTGTCCTGCGTGTCAGAGTAGGCGCGCAGCCAACCGGGGAATGTGACGGTGCGGCCGGAGGCGGACAGTTCGACGTTCTCGCCGCTGGTCGCCTGACCTGCAATGGTCGCGGTGACCGAGGTGTCGCGCGCGTCTTCCATCTGGGAGGCGACGGTGCGCTGCCAGATCAGTTCGTAGAGCTTGAATTCCTCGGCGTCCAGCGACCGTGCGAGCTCGCCGGGGGTGGCGAAGCGCTCGCCGGCAGGGCGGATCGCCTCGTGCGCCTCCTGGGAGTTCTTCACCTTGCGGTCGTACCGGCGCGGGGCGTCGGTGACGTAGTTCGCGCCGTACAGCTCGCGGGCGGCATTGCGGGCGGCGTCGAGTCCCTGCTTGGACAGGGAGGTCGAGTCCGTACGCATGTAAGTGATGTGGCCGTTCTCGTACAGGCGCTGCGCGATGCGCATGGTGCGGGCTGACGTGAAGTGGAGCTTCGCGCCGGCGGCCTGCTGCAGCGTCGATGTCATGAAAGGCGGGTACGGCCGGCGGGTGTAGGGCTTGGACACCACATTGGTGACCGTCATGTCTTGACCGGTCAGAGCCTCCGCGAGGGCGCGGGCGTCCTGCTCGTCGACCACCACGAGCTCATCGTTTTTGAGTTTTCCGCGGTCGTCGAAGTCTTTGCCCTGGGCGATGCGGGAGCCGTCGATAAGCGTGAGCTTGGCGTCGAACGTCTCGGAATCGCGGGCCAGCGAGGCGGTGAGGTCCCAGTACTCGGCGGAAATGAACGCCATCCGCTCGCGTTCGCGCTCGACAATGACGCGGGTGGCCACGGACTGGACGCGGCCCGCAGACAGACGCGGCATGACCTTCTTCCACAGCACGGGGCTGACCTCGTAACCGTAGAGGCGGTCGAGGATGCGGCGCGTTTCCTGCGCGTCGACGAGGTCCATGTCCAGCTCGCGCGTGTTTTCCGCGGCCTCTTTGATGGCGGACTCGGTGATCTCGTTGAACACCATGCGCTCGACCGGTACCTTCGGCTTGAGCACCTCGAGCAGGTGCCACGCGATCGCTTCACCCTCGCGGTCTGGGTCTGTGGCGAGCAGCAGCTTGTCGCTCTTTTTCAGCTTGTCCTTGAGGTCGGCGACCTTTTTCTTCTTGTCGGTGCTGACCACGTAAATCGGCTGGAATTCAGCCTCCGGGTTCACGCCGAGCTTCGCCCACGGCTCTTTCTTGTACTTCGCGGGAATGTCCGCGGCGCGGCCGGGAAGATCGCGGATGTGGCCCACAGACGCCTCGACGAAGTAGTCGTCGCCCAGGTATTTCTGGATCTTCTTCGCCTTCGTCTGCGACTCCACAATGACCAGGGTCTTGCCCTGTCCGTTCTGCTCAGCCACGCCGGGTGACTCCTTAAATATTCGCGTCAACGATTCTCTCAAAGACAACTACCACTATTTTCTCGGCAGCGTAAACGAGGGGTAGCGCTTTTTCGCTTATCGACGTTAACACTGCCCTCCCCCACCACCGCCCGCCCCACTACACTTTCCGCAAGAGGTCGAGTCCCGCACGCGCCGGGCTTGACGCCGCAAACACGGAAGGACAGCAGCTGTGACAGAAGTAGTGGACTCGCTGGTCGGGTTCTTGGAGCAGCTCATGACCACACCGGTGTTCTACCCCCTGTTGAGCCTGCTCATCACCATCGATGCGCTGTGCCCTCTCGTGCCGTCAGAGACTGTTCTGAACCTCGCCGGCGCGTTCTCCGGCTCCCAGGGAGTGCCCGATGTCCGGTGGATTATGGCGGCGGCCGCGATCGGCGCGATCATCGGCGACAACCTGTGTTTCATGCTCGGCGGCCGCCTCATCCGGGTGGTCAACCAGCTCGACCCGGACTCCCGCGCCGGAAAGACCATCGAGTGGGTGCGGTCGAATATGAATAAACGCGCAGGGGTGACCATTATTGTGGCCCGGTTCTTGCCGTGGGCTAGGTGGGTGGCCACCATCGTGCTCGGCTCCGTGCGCTACAACTGGTTCCTGTTCTTCCTCTACGACACCATCGGTGTGATGATGTGGGTCACCATCGGTGTCGGCGTGGGATACGTCGGCGGGGCGATCATGTCCGATTACCCCCTGCTAGCCATGGTGGTCGGCGTGATCCTCGGCTCTTTGGTCGGTTTGGCCATTCAAAAGCTGCAGACGAACATGGCGGAGTGGAACGATGTCAGGCGCGGTGTGTCCGTCATCTGACGGTGCTCCGGCAACGCGTTGGATGTGGGCACTGTGTGCGATGTGGGCACTGTGGGCACGGTGCGCAAAACCCCGGCTCCTCCACGCCGCTTAAACGGCGCCGGAAAAGCCGGGGTTTGTGCTAGTGCGAAAGTACGCGGGGTATTTAGAGTGCGCGGACTTGCTGCGCTTGCGGGCCCTTGCTGCCCTCACCGATCTCGAATTCCACCTGCTGGTTTTCCTCGAGGGTGCGGAAGCCGCTGCCCTGAATCTCGGAGTAGTGGACGAAAACGTCGGCGGAGCCGTCGTCGGGAGCGATGAAGCCGAAGCCCTTCTCAGCGTTGAACCACTTCACTGTTCCAGTAGCCATTGCGATTAAAACCTTTCCTATTTTCCGGCTTCTGCCGGTATTTCTCGGTCGTGCTGGCAAAACTCGCGAGCACCCCGTGAAAGGCGCACACAAAATCTGCGACCACTGATTATCTTGCCATGATTTATCCTTTTACGTCGGACGTGGAATCCGCAGGAAGGGAGATCGTATGGCTCACGCAGGGTCGAATGGCTTCGCTAGCGAGCTTATCGACGGCCTCACCCGCGCCCTCCCCTCCGGCACCCTCACCCACGTGCGGACGGTGCCGGCTTCCCCCTCGCGGACAGCTCCGTGGCCGGAGTGGGTGGACACCGGTCTCCGGGAACGGCTCGTGGACTCAGGCATCCAGAACCTATTCATCCACCAGCGCGAATGCGCCGACCTAGCCTGGTCGGGGCGCGATGTCGTGGTGGCTACGGGCACCTCATCCGGCAAATCCCTCGGTTACCAGCTGCCGGTGTTGAGTGCCATGGCCGCCGACCCCACCGCCTGCGCCCTCTACATCACCCCGACGAAAGCGTTGGGATCGGACCAGCTGTTGGCGGTCGGCGACCTGATCAAAGGGCACCCGGCGCTGTCGGGGCCGAAGGGCATCAACCCCGCGCCCTACGACGGCGACACCCCGACCGAGGCCCGGGCAACCATCCGGGAAACGACCCGCTTCACGTTCACCAACCCGGACATGCTGCACGCGGGGATCCTGTCTTCGCATGTGCGGTGGGCCCGGTTCCTGCGGCACCTGAAATACGTTGTGGTGGACGAGTGCCACACGTACCGCGGTGTCTTTGGTGCGAATGTGGCGCTGGTGCTCCGGCGCCTCGACCGAATTGCTCGGGCTTACGGCGCGCACCCCACATTCATCTTCGCGTCAGCCACGGCCGCGGACCCGGCGGCGCACGCCCGCCGCCTGTGCGGCCGCGATGTCGCCGCAGTCACCGATGACGGCGCCCCGACAGGCGAACGCACCTACGCACTGTGGGAACCCGGCTTCATCGAAGGCGCCGAGGGCGTAAACGGCGCCCCCGTCCGCCGCGCCGCCACTACTGAGGCGGGAACCATGATGGCGGACCTCGTCGCGGCGGGTGCCCGCACACTCACTTTCGTGCGGTCGCGCCGGGCCAGCGAGACAGTAGCCATGCGCGCCGCAGAAGACCTCGTCGCTGCCGGCCGCGCCGACTTCGCACGCCGCATCGCCTCCTACCGCGCCGGGTACCTGGCTGAGGACCGCCGGGCGCTCGAGCACGCCTTGGACAACGGCGACCTGCTCGGCATGGCCACCACGAACGCCCTCGAACTGGGCATTGACGTCGGAGGGCTCGACGCCGTGGTCATGGCGGGCTTCCCTGGCACCGTCGCGTCGTTCCGGCAGCAGGCGGGCCGTGCAGGACGCCGCGGGCAGTCGTCGCTGGTGGTTATGGTCGCACGCGACGATCCCATGGACACCTATCTCGTGCACCATCCCGAAGCCCTGCTGGATAAACCGGTGGAAAACAGCGTGTTCAACCCGTCGAACCCGTTCATTCTCCGCGGCCACGCCTACTGCGCCGCCGTGGAGAAGCCCCTCACCGACAGAGAGGTTGAGGAGCTGGAGGCGCAGGATGTTGTCGTCGAGCTCGAGGCGGCAGGGCTGCTGCGTAAGCGGGCGCGCGGCTGGTTCGCAGTCCCCCAGATCGACAGCGACATCTCCCCAGAGACAGCCCACGGCTCCGTCACGCTGCGCGGCGGGACCGGCGAGCAGGTAATGATCGTCGACGCGACTGACGGGCGACTGCTCGGAACAATCGATTCCGTGCGTGCCGCAGCGCAGGTCCACGACGGTGCCGTGTACATCCACCAGGGCGAATACTTCATTATCGACGAACTCGACCTGGACAGCTACATCGCACTCGCTCACCCGGAAGTGCCGGACTACAGCACGATGGCGCGCTCCACGACCGACATCGCCGTCATCGGTGAAGCGCATGAACGCAGCAACCCCTCCCCAGGACTATGGGTCGCGCGCGTCGACGTCGAGGTCACCGACCGTGTCACGGGCTACGTGGTCACGCTTGCCGACGGCACCACCTCCGAACACATCCCCCTCGACCTCCCCGAGCAGAAACTGTTCACCCGGGCCGTCGCCTATACCATCGACCCTCTCGCGCTGGAGAAAATGGGTATTACGGCTGGTGACATCCCCGGCACCCTGCACGCCTCCGAACACGCCGCGATCGGTCTCCTTCCGCTACTGGCCACCTGCGACCGGTGGGACATCGGCGGCGTGTCCACCGCCCTGCACCCCGACACGATGCAGCCGACCGTCTTCGTGTACGACGGCCACCCCGGCGGGGCCGGCTTCGCCGACGAGGGGTACGCCCGTTTCCACGAGTGGATCTCCGCGACCTACGAGGCCGTAAAGTCCTGCGGGTGCGCTTCCGGCTGCCCATCGTGCGTGCAATCCCCAAAGTGCGGCAACGGCAACCAGCCGCTGGACAAAGCCGGCGCGCTGAAACTGCTCGGAGCTCTGACCGCGATGACTGCGGGCATGTCCGCGGACGTGCCGGAGTGACACTTAAATCGGTCCCGCTTTCGCCACCGCCTCACCTCTGCCGGCTGTCGCTGCGACAACGACATCTGCGCCGGTGATCCGGCAATCGGTGACCGCGGCGCCATTCAGCTCCGCTGTCTCGCCAGCCGCGTCGCAGGCGTCGCCCCCGGTATACAGTGCGGTGGCCCCAGCGACCGCCGCCAAGTCGGCGGCGACCTGGGCACGGTGGGTGTCGGCCACCCGGCTTACCACCGCCGCAACCACCAGCGCCAACGCCACCACAGCAGCGATGACGCCGGCGGACAGGACGGTGGCGTAACCGCGGTCGTCGATAAGCGGGCCGACCCGGGCGGTGCGGGCAGCTCGGGTAGGCCGGGAAGGGGCAGTCACGGTGCCTCCACGGGAAACGCGGCGGAGGCGGTCATCGCCCGGACGGGGGCCGGGACCTGAGCTGTCACTCGAACCACCCCCGCCTGTTCCGTGACGGTCACGGTCACACCGGCGCGGGGCGGCTCGTAGGACACGCCGATCGCGTGGGAGCGCGCAGCCGCTCCGGCGATGTCCACCGCCGCGATGTACGACCCCAAAGTGGCAATCCCCGCCACGATCGCCGCCGCCACCGTGACCAGGACGGACAGGGCGAGGGCGGCTTCGATGGTGACGGAACCGCGGTCGTCGATAAGCGGGATGAACCGCGACATAGCTGACCTGTTAGGACGGGCGGTTGGACAGCGCGTCGGTGATGATGCCCTCGATCGCGTCCACCACACCGTTGCCGTTGATCACCATGTACAGCACCGCGGCAAGCGCTGCCGCCGCGAGGCTACCCATGGCGTATTCGATCGTGCTCATCCCATCGTCCCTGCGCAGCGCCGCCGCTCGCGTGGCCGCCTCGATGTAGAGGCGGGTAAGGAATTCGTTCACGGAGTTGGTGGAGGTATTGGTGGAGGTAGAGGTGCTGGTTGTGGTGATTGCTGCAGTCATGGTTGTTCTCCTTGATGCGTGTTCGTTGATTGAATAAGCGGGTCACTGCGGATAGTGGGATGTGTGCTTAACTCGTTTCTGGTGTGCTTCTGTACTGCCTCCTTACTGCCCGCCGAACATCTGCGACCCCAAACCGATGACCACGGGAGCGAGCCCGAGGACGAAGAAAGCCGGGAGGAAGAAGGCGGCGAGCGGAATACTGATGAGGACCCCTGCGCGTTCGGCTGCGGCAGTCGCATCGTCGGCCGCTTCCTCGCGGAGCTTGGACACGATGCGGTCGCATCCGTCGGCGACAGCTGAACCGGACGCGTGCGACAGGGCGACAAGGGAAGCGAGTTCCTCGCACCCGGGGACGCCATCCATCACGGACCACGCCCGTTCTGGTTCGACCCCGAGCTCGTAGAACGCCACCACCCGCCGCCATTTCAGGGCGAGCGGAGACCACTCCCCGCTTCCAGCGCCCATGCCGTAGCTATCGGCCACAGCCCCCGCCGCAGCGGAGACGGTCAACCCGGCGCGGAAGCACGCGGCGAACAGTTCGATATCGCTGGCGATCCGGTGTCTGTCGGGCGGCCCGTCGCGCGGGGTCTTCGATCTGGCCTCGCGGGTGGAGGGTTCCGGGGTGAGACGGTAGTGCGGCTGGGCACCGGGCAGAGCTAGTGCGGCAGCGAGGAATGCAGCGGCGGGAAGACTGATCATCCGGCGGCCCTCCCGATGATGAATTGGGAAGTGTAGAACCCGGCGCACACCAGCAAGGTCCCGCCAAGCAGCAGAAGGCTGCCGAGCCCGCCGCCGGTGAGCCAGGCCACGGGGCGGGCGCCCATGGCCTGGCCCATGAGGATCCCGGCGAGCGGCAGGACGGAGAGGACGACGGCGGTGGCACGCGGCCCGGCGAGAGCGGCGGTGGTGGCGTGGCGGTGACGCAGGTCGTTGTCAATGCGGGAGCGAGCCCTGTCCAGCAGATCCGCCATGGGAATGCCGAGCTGGGAAGACAGGAGCCAGAGGGAAGCGACGTCGCGGAGCTCGTCGACAGGCGAGTCGGCCAAGATCGCAGCCCCGTTACCACCGCGGCGGGCATGGGCTGCGGCGCGCTCGAGTTCGCGGACGAGGTCGACGGGAGCGTCGTCCGGCAGCTTCTGCACAGCACGCTCGCACGCTTGCGCGACTGTGGACCCGGCACGCAACGCGGCCACGAGGTGGCCGAGGTAGGTGGCCGTCCATTCCAGGCGCGCGGCGGCTGCTTTTGCCCGACGCGAACGCACAACGGTGTGGGCCGCCGTCCCACCGGCAGCACATGCAGCGAGGACGACGAAGAGCCTGCCGGTCGCCAGGATGACCGGCACTGCCGCCGCGGACGCCACGGGCAGCAACGCAGACAGGTTGACAGGGCGGTCTACCACGCCGACGCGCCGCGCCGGCTGCGCTGGCGGAATCGCCAGAGCAGCGGCCGTGAAAATCGGGACGAGGGACATCATGCGACCTCCAGCTCTTCCAGCAGGGCGCCGTAGCCATCGCCCGGCCCGGCATCGGCATCCCACACCACGCGTGGCACGACCGGATTGGATTCGAGCACCCCGATCTGCTGCACGCGTCGAGTGCCGTCGCGCCCGCGGCGCATCACTACGACGACGTCGACAGCAGCTGCGAGCTGCGAATGCAGCGCCTCACGGTTCAAGCCTCCGAGCACGGCGAGCGCCTCCAGGCGCGCGGGCACCTCCCCGATCGAATTTGCATGCACCGTGCCCGCGCCACCGTCGTGCCCGGTGTTGAGTGCGGCAAGCAGATCCACGACTTCCGCACCGCGGATCTCCCCCACCACAATCCGGTCGGGCCGCATGCGCAGTGCCTGCCGCAACAGATCAGCAATGCTGATCTCGCCCGCGCCCTCTGCGTTCGCGCCACGGGACGTCAGGTTCACCACGTGCGGGTGCGCGGGTGTCAGCTCTACGGTGTCCTCGATCGCCACAATCCGCTCGTTCGCTGCGACCTCCGCCAGCATCGCAGCGAGCAGCGTCGTTTTGCCCGTTCCGGTTCCACCGACAACAAGAAAGGCTTTCCGCTTATCGATGATCCCCCGAAGCACCGCCGCCCTTTCCCCGTCCACACCCCCCGAGGCTTGGATCTGGTCCAATGTCGCCGTCTTGCTGCGCAGCACCCGAAAGGACATGCAGGTCCCGCAGTTGGCAGTCGGGGAAAGGACGGCGTGGAAGCGGAGCACGGTGCCGTCGTCACGCGAAAGATGCCCGTCGGCGAAGGGTCGGGCGTCGTCGAGCCGGCACCCGCAACTGCTGGCCAGCCGTGTCGCAAGCCGCCGCACCTCGCTTTCCCCGCTGAGAGTGAACGAGGCGCGCTCGAGACCACGCCCGCGGTCGAAGAAGATGCCGTTCGGCCCGTTAACGCAGATGTCGGTGACGCCGTCAAGCGCGAGGAGCTGCTCCAAAGCACCGATCCCCACCGTTTCATCCCGCAGAGCCCGCATGATGTCCAGCACGTCGAGGTCGCTGATCACCACCGCTTCCTCGCGGATGAGCGCCGCGAGCTCCGCCGGAGTGTTTTGGTTGGGTTCCTCAGCAAGACGCCGCTGTACCTTCGCCATGATCATCGCTTTATCCATTGGCTGCCTCCAGCACTGCCTCGGCTGCCGCCGCGAGTGAACGTGGCAGCCGTATCGGGAGCCCGGCGACCTCCGTCTCACGCACCAACCGCGACAGGTGCTTGACCTCGGCGACCACTTCCGCACCAGCAACCCGCTCGACTTCCGCAGTGCTCATCCCCGACCATCCCCGGCGACGCACAATCAGTGACACCGGAGTGTTGGTCGCACGGCTCTCCGCGCTGATCAACGCCGCAGAAGCAGCTGCCCGCACCTCCGCCGGAACGACGATGAACGCGTGGTCGCATCTGTTCGGCAACGCATCGGGCGGCGCGTCCACCACGGTGAGACCGTCTGCGCCCAACACCGTGGTCACCCGGTCCACATCCGCAGGCAGACCACCCGGTTGCCCCGCCGCCGCGGCTACTGTGGTGCGGGCTCCCGTCAAGACGGCAATTCCGTCTGTCGTCCGCGGCAATGCTTGACGCAGTTGAGCCCTATCCACGCTGCCTTCCCCGATGTCGATGTCACCCCACCGTGCGCCGACCACTTCTTCCACCCCCAGCAGTAGGTCCAAGCCGCCGGAATAGCGGTGGGCATCCACCACCACGGGGTACGCATCAGGCGACGCCACCCGCGCCACGGACGCAGCCAACGTCGATGTCCCCGCGCCACCTGCGGCACCCACGAACGACAGCACCGTACCGACGGACCCGATCGCACTACCGCCGTCGCCCGCCCTGCTCCCGCGCGGTCTGCCTCCCGACTCCGCTGCCTGCGCGCTGGGTGTGTGCCGCTCCCGCGGCCCTGCGAGAGCTAACCGGCCCAAAGCTTTCAACAGCTCGGCGGCCTGTGCGGGAAGAATGAACGCATCCGTGACTCCGTCCACCTCCCCGGGCACCTCGCTGGATTCAGAACACACGAGGAATACTCCGTCACGGCGAGGCAGAGGGTCGAGGTCGGATGCGCGAGCGGTATCGATGAACACCGCAAACGCGCGTGAATAATGGCGCACGAAATCATCCGGCCCCTGTGAATCGATGATCGGCCGGCCCGTTGCCGCGGCGAGATGAGTGGCCTCCGGGTGCAAGAGCGCATCCCCGACGGCGATGAGAATGGGTGCAGTATCGCTGGTCATGGCTTCACCATCGCCGAACACACGGGCCGTACTCAAGGACCGCTCTGCGAACCTGTGGATAACCCCCGTTTTAGCGGACGCGTCACCAACGCGCTGTGGATAACCCCGAGAAAAGAACCGCCTAACCGCAAGAATCCGGCTGCGAAACCAGCGGCTAAGTCACTCACATAGCCACAGCACCCCCTCCGGCCAGGAACCAGAAAGACGATCCTCCAACAGAGAACAAGCCTTTAGCAGAGAAAAAGGGGCGGCCCGCGCTATCGGGGGGTGCGCGGGCCGCCGTAACCCGGCCACAAAGGGGGGGTAGGGCCGGGGCCGGCCGCACTGTATATCGGGGCCGTGCGCGAGTAATTATGGCATAACGCCACAGCAGAACACAATGACACCACGACTAAATCACAATGAATGCCCAATCTCTCACCGAGCTCCCGCCCCGGGCAGCGGGCGTAAGCTATTGCCCATGACAAATTCGGGCTCAAAAAACCGCGTGGCGGCGTTTTTCGACCTGGACAAAACAATCATCGCCACCTCATCGGCTTTTGCCTTCGGCCGCGGTTTCCTCGATAACGGCATGATCAGCCGCAGCGAAGCACTCGAGCTCTTCCTCACTAAAACGTCCTACATGCTCAACGGCCAATCGAGCTCAAAAATGGACGCAACACGCGACCGCCTCGCCGACATGGTGGCGGGATGGCCGGTCAGCGACGTGCGCCGCGTCGTCGCTGACACGATGAACACCGTGGTCACTCCCGCCATTTACCGCGAAGCGCGCGAACTCATCAACTGGCACCGCGAGCAGGGCCACGACATCGTCATTCTCTCCGCATCGGCGTCGCTGCTCGTCGAGCCCATTGCTGACGAACTAGGCATCGACACCATCGTCGCCACCGAAATCGAGATCGTCGACGGCGCACTCACCGGTGCCATCACCCGCTACCTCAAAGGGGATCAGAAGGCGGAGGCGATGCGGGAGCTCGTCGATAAGCGGGGCTACGACCTCGCCGCGAGTTACGCGTACTCAGATTCGCTTACCGACGTCCCCATGCTCGCCCTCGTCGGCCACCCCGTCGCCGTCAACCCTGAACGCGGCCTGAAAAAACACGCGGTTGAGCACGGTTGGGAAACTCGCAGCTTCAAAAACCCCGAGCCCCTGTTCAACCCACCTGGCGCCAAAGAGATCGGCATCGGCGCTGGCGTAGTGGTCACAGTGACCGCCCTGACCGCCTTCGGCATCTGGTTGGCGCAGCGAGGCCGCGGCGGCACCGGCAGAACCACCGCATAGTGTGCTGTGCGTTACTATAAGATCGGTTATAACTGACGACACACCGGCGCAAGCGGTGCGCATCGAGGAAGGTTGAGAAATGAGCGACAAGGGTCTCTACACCAGCGGGTCGACCAGCTACAAGGCGAAGGTCGACTCCATCCCGCTCCGCGACACGGATGTCACGCAGCCGGGCAGCGACTCCCTGGGCACCCTGGTGTCCAACGCGACTGAGCAGGTGTCCAGCCTGGTCCGCAGCGAAATCGAGCTGGCCAAGACCGAGGTTGTCGGCGAAGCTAAGAAGGCAGCCGTCGGCGGCGGCCTCCTCGGTGTCGCAGGTGTCGTGGCAGCGTTCTCCTCGTTCTTCTTTTTCTTCTTCCTGGCCAAACTGATCGCCATCTGGACAAACGACGCCTGGGGCTTCGGCATCGTCTTCCTGCTCATGCTCATCACCGCCGGCATCCTCGCCCTCGTCGGCATCAAGCGCTTCAAGGCCATGGGCAAACCGGAGAAGACCATCGAGTCCGTCAACGAACTGAAGAACCTCGTCCCGGGCCAGGCCCAGAAGAACCTGGAGAAGGACACCTCGGAGCTCTACACCTCCTACGGCACCGGCACCACCGTTCCCGGACGTGCTGCCGGCGGCTCCACAAAGGCCAACTAGGAACTGAGCGCGAAGCCCGCATTCCGCGGGCGCACTCCGCACAATGCGCACACCAAAGCGCCCACGGCACTGCGCCCGGGGCGCTTTTCCAGCTATGAGTACTCACCCCGTCTCCCCGAAAGCTGTCGCGCTTGACGGTCCATTCGAGCACGTCCTGCTGCATACGCGCGGTATCCGCCTCCATTCCGCCGTCGCTGGCGATCCGGGAGACCCGCTGATCCTGCTGGTACACGGCACATTCGGGGCGTGGCTGGATTTCCGGCACGTCATCGCGCCGCTTGCAGCCCACGGCTTCCACGTCGCGGCGGTAGACATGCGCGGTTACGGCATGTCGGACAAACCACCGGCCCGCGCCGGGGATCCCGCCCTCATCGCCGCAGGTGATATCGACGGCATCATCTCCGCGCTCGGCCACAACCGCGCCCACATCGTCGGCCACGACACCGGCGGCGCACTTGCGTGGGTGCACGCGTCCACCTATCCCGGCCGGGCGGCCAGCCTCATCACCGTTTCCGCTGCCCATCCAGCCGACCTTCGCCGACACATGCGCACCCGCCCGTGGGAGTTAATCTTCATGCTTACGCGGGTCACTGTCGGACGGCTGCCGCTCTGGTTCCACCACAGGTGCGCACCGCTCATTCCCCGCGTGTGGCGCCGCGAGCTGGCCCTCAACACCCACCCTGAATTCGCGGACACGCCGGAATTCGAGGAGACATTGCGCCTGCGGGTGCGCGCCGCGCGCATCGACAACGCCCTGCGCGGAATCGTGCGCAACACACGGTTGCTCACCGCGTCACCGCGTACCAGCACCACGCTCGTCGATGCCCCCGCGCTCCTCATCCACCCCTCCCAGACCCTGTGGAGGGACATCGACGCCGCATCCGCCCGGCGCCTGACCCGCGCCCCCGTCATCGCCTCGATCCCCAGCACGAAGAATCTCCCACACATCGAGAACCCAGACGGATTCGTGGATCAACTCGTGTCGTTTCTGCGCTAGAGTTCGCTAAGACGTGCTGGGACACACACTGGGACGTGCTGGGACGCACTGGGACAAACTGGGACCGTGTTGGGACGTGCTAGGACACGCAGCCCTTGGTATCTACCTGCTTCGTCAGCCCGACATAATCCCCAACGACCTCGTCCATTTGCGGAATGGTGAGGGCATACCCCGTGTCGCTCCCATCCACCGCTGTGCCGAAGACGACCCCGAGTACCTCCCCTGCCCCGGAAACCAACGGCCCGCCGGAATTGCCCTGCCGGATCGACCCGCGCAGCGTGAACGCCTCGCGCTCGGTGCGGCCGGTGGCGTAGATGTCCGGCCCCGAAATATTCAGGCGCTCACGCACACGCACCGGCGAGACTGTGAACGGACCGTTGCCGGGAAAGCCCATTACCATGGCACTATCCCCGCTGCGCGCAGCTCCGGCTGCTTTCCGCAGTGGCTCAAGCCCCAGATCGGGCACGTGTAGCACCGCGATATCCACCTCCGGGTCGTACAGCACCACGCTTGCCTGCTTCAACCCCAGCACGGTGTCCAGCTGCACCGTTTCGGTGCCAGCAACGACATGCGCATTCGTCACCACGTAGTCGGGCGCAGAGACGAACCCGGACCCCGACAAACGCCGGCGGCAGCTTTCCGCGTCCCCCAGCACATGCACGACACTGGGGCGCACAGCTTCCACAACCTCCTGGTTGACGATGCCGGGGTCCGGCTCCTCCACCTCAGCGCCGTCTCCTTGGAAAGGGGACACCAATGGGGGCAGGCCGGTGACGTCGATAAGCCGCGCAATGTGCGTAGGCAGCTTGTTACCCCAATCCGGAACCGCACTATCGATCGCGCCGAGCACCCGCGAACTACGGATCGCGCTACCGAATGGGCCACCGACATTGGCGGCGACGGGCACAGCCACGAGCCACATCACAACAACCGCCATCAACAGCTGCAACAGCGAACCCACGAGCGAATCCCACCGCAGCGTCGCCTTCGACCGCAGTCCTTCCCGCAACGCCGAACCGACAGTCGCACCGACGATATTGCCTGCGCCCACAAACAGCACCACCGTCGCGAGAAGCAGGAGCACACGCATATTCGTGCTTTCCGATACCCGCATCAACAGCCCCGCCGCGCCGAGCCCCACCACGAGACCCGCCGTGACCCCCACCGCTGCGAATCCGGCAGAAAACGCTCCTTGACGCCAACCACCCGCCAGCGCCGCCGCGAATAGCACCACAAGCGCAAGGTCGATGATGAGAGCAGTCACGGAAGGTCACCCTACGCGCCGCGGAGTCTAAACCTCATGTCCCTCGCCGTTGCGCGACGCGTGCAGCGCTTTACGCAGATCAATCGGTTCCTTGTGCTCCCACGACTCTTCCCAGCCGGCTTCGCGGATCATCACCGCAAGCAACGACGCGGTGAAACCCCACACGAGGTAACCGTTGACATCGAAAGCCGGGCCCGACCATCCCAACCGCGTGACACGGAAGCGATTAGCTGGATCGATGAGTTGCGCAAGGTCCACGAAGAAGACGTCGTCATTTTCCTCCGGGCTCGCGCACCACACATCACCAGGGTTCTCCGCGTACGCGAGCACAGGATTCACCGGGTAGCCGGACGGCCCCACGCCGATTGGTTCAAGCACAGCCAATGTCTGCACGCGCGCGGGATCCAGACCCGTTTCCTCATTAGCTTCGCGCAGAGCAGCATCGACGGGGCCGCCGTCCTCAGGTTCCAGGCGCCCGCCGGGAAACGCCATTTGACCCGAGTGGTTCCGCAACGTGGGCGCTCGGTGGGTCAGCAGAATCTGCGCATCATCAGGCAGATCCGCCGCGTGCGCGTCACCCGTAAAACACATCAGCACCGCCGACTTGCGAGATTTCCGCGACACCAGCCGCATGTGCCCCTGCATCGTGTTCACCAGCGACGCGTTGCCCGGCGCAGAGAGCACGCCCGCCAGTTCTTCCAGCCACAACGCCATCTACAGCACCCCCTCGACAGCTCGCGCAATCTCGCTTGACGACGAAAAGCCCCTCCCCAAAACCCCCACCTTCTCTTCCCCCGGAAGACCACAGTGACAGGAACGACCCCCGGCAACCCCAGCGTTCCGGCGAAGGCGTTGCTGCTGTCCTGGTAGCTAGGCAGCTCCATTCCGAGATCATTGAGCAATGCCGCTCCGTTCGCCGCGTTCGTGTCGGCATGCACGCCGACCACCGTGTATTCGGGATGCTCACGCGCGAACTCGTCCAGCGCCGGCAATTCCGCCCGGCACGGCTCGCACCACCACGCCCACACGTTGGCGACAGTGATGCGATCAGCGCCGACGCGGTCCGCTCCTTTGTGATCGGCACCGTTATTCTGCGCGCCGCTGTCCCCTCCCCCGAGACACGGCAGCTCCACGCCCCCAACAGTCTGACCCGGGCAATCCGGGCGCCGCTGCACCGCTGCCTCCGTCTGCTCGAAGTCAGCGGAATCCCCCGTATTATTCACGGACTGCTCGGGCTCGGACTGCGTCGACTCTCCGGACCGAAGCATCCACACCGCCGCCGCGACAACCACGACCGTCACCGCAACAAGCACAGCAACGCTCGCCCAAACCTGCTTCCTCACTACGCACCATCTCCAACCATTGCGAGGATATGGTCACGCTCCGGCCCAGTGACCAGTCTCTCCGCGTCCTGCCACTCAATCGGGCCAACTCGGCCAAACGACGGGCAATCGTACGCCAACGGGCACGCACCACACGCCGCCTTCCGCGCATGGCACACCCGGCGGCCACAGAAAATAAGGCGGTGGGAAAACATCGTCCACTCCGACTTCTCGATCAACTCCCCCACCGCTTTCTCGATCGCCACAGGATCCTTCTCATCCGTGAGCCCCAGCCGGTGCACTAAACGCTGAAAATGCGTATCCACCGTCAACCCCGGCAAACCGAAAGCATTCCCCCGCACCACATGGGCAGTCTTCCGCCCGACACCCGGCAACGTCACCAAGTCCTCGACCGCCACCGGAACCTCGCCCCCGAAATCCGCCACCAGCTTCTCGCCGATCCCCTTCAAATGGCCCGCCTTCGCGCGATAAAACCCCACCGGTTTAATAATCTCCTCCAGCTCGGCGGGGTCAGCCGCGGCGTAAGCCGCGGCCGTCGAAAAGCGTGCGAAAAGCGTCGGGGTGACCTGATTGACCCGGACATCTGTCGTCTGGGCACTCAACATGGTGGCCATCAGCAACTCGAGCGGCGTCGTGAAATCCAACAACTCTGCATGCGCGTCCGGAAACGCCACCGCCAACGTCCTATTGATCCGCCTCGCACGACGCGTGAGCCCCAACGCCGTCTCCGTCCCCCTAGCAGCCGGATGCGAACCCGGACGGCGAAACCGCTGAGGCGTCGTCGAACCAGAACCAGACATGCAGTCCACTATAGTGAGCCAGTATGGTGAGCATTCTCCTCGCGCTACTCGCGCCCGTGTTCCTCGCCGTCTTTCTCGTCAGCATGGAACGGCTCGAAACCGCCGTCGTCCATGCCGAGACGCAACAATGAACGACGGCGCACCCAACGGTGATTCATCCCCGGGCAGTCACGCTTCTCATCGACGGCAGCCAGACCGATCCGAGATGATAATGTAGGCAGTTGTGACATGGCCCGCGAGCTGCCACTCCGGTGACCAACTCCACACGGCCTACAACGACAAGGAGCCTCGATGCAAAGCGTGCAGGAAACACTCGCCCGCGCTGGGATCTTCCAAGGTGTTGACCCCGACGCCGTGGTCAACCTGATCTCACAAATGCAGACGGAGTCATTCCCCCGCGGAACCACTATCTTCGACGAAGGCGAACCCGGCGACACCCTCTACATCATCATCGAAGGCAAAGTGAAGCTCGCCCGCCACGCTCCCGACGGCCGCGAAAACCTCCTTTCCGTGATGGGGCCGTCCGACATGTTCGGCGAACTATCTATCTTCGACCCGGGTCCACGCACCTCCTCCGCCGTCTGCGTCACCGAAGTCGAAGCCGCCACCATGGACTCCGAGATGCTCCGCACGTGGATCAACGACCACCCCGAGATCTCCCAGCAGCTCCTCCGCGTCCTCGCACGCCGGCTCCGCCGCACCAATGCATCGCTCGCAGATCTCATCTTCACCGATGTTCCCGGACGCGTTGCCAAGACCCTGCTACAGCTGGCCAACCGCTTCGGCACCCAAGAAGGCTCCGGCCTGCGCGTCAACCACGACCTGACCCAGGAAGAAATCGCCCAGCTTGTCGGCGCCTCCCGCGAGACCGTGAACAAAGCCCTCGCCACTTTCGCCCAGCGCGGTTGGATCCGCCTCGAAGGCAAATCCGTCCTCATCGTCGACACCGAGCACTTGGCGCGCCGCGCCCGCTAAACTCTTCCGGGGTTCATGGAACCGCCCCCCCCCCCCCTTTCGTTTGTCAGCGGGGTGGTTTCGTCACGGTCTGTTCAGCACATTCCACAGAACACTGATGTGTCAACTTAGTCGTCCACAGGTTTCAGGTGGTGTTCTTTCGGGTTTTCAAGGTTGGTTTTAGCGTGTGGGGCGTGAATTCGTTTGACGCTTTTTTGAATTCTCTTGGCAGCCCGTTGGACATCCTGGTTGGTTTCGACCGCCAGGCAGCTCGTGCTGCCGGCGTCAAACCTGCAACCATCAACGACTGGGACACACTCCACCGGGTCTATTTCGGCCCGACCCGGTTCACCCGGAAGCAAGCCCAGGCGGTGCGTGTTGCCCGTGAGACGGACAAGTCGTTGGATCAGTTGGTACTGATCGAAAACCAACTCAAAGCTGTGTCAAACCCGTCCGAGAAGTGGCGGCTACGCCGTGCGCTGTTGTCGGTGCGGGGGAATTACGAGACACTCAAGCGCCGTGCGAGGGACATCATTCCCGATCCCGATCTGGACAAGCCAGCACCGGAGTCCACGGTCCGGTTCAGCAAAACAAGAAAAGGCACACGGTCTTTTACCGCCACCGGTCACGAGCGCGATATCGCCGCTTTGGAATACGCCCTGCGCCAGGGTCTTGATCCGCGGCGTCCTGCAGGCCCGCAAATGTATGAAGCACTCACCGGCATCCTGAAAGGCGACGGTGGTGTCGCCGATGCTGTTCCCCGCCCGTTAGTAATCGTCCCACTAGAGGAACACACGACAATCCTGCGCGGGGACGGCGACGACACCGTCCTGGGGTTATCAGACGGGACCACGATCACCGGTGCGGAATATTTGGCCCGGTTCTGCGGGGAGGATCTTGAGGTGGCGTTGTTCCACCCGCAGGCAGGACCGGTGAACTTGTACACCGGTCACAGGTTCGCGAACCAGAAGCAGCGGGATTTAGCCCGGGCGACGTTGACGACCTGCCCGGTGCCGGAGTGCCGGCACGCGGCGGATAACTGCGAGGTCCACCACGTCACACCGTGGGCACGGGGCGGACCGACGAACATGGACAACCTGTCCATCTTGTGCAGGTATCACAACCGCACCAACGACGACGACCCCGCACATCAACACCGGGGCAGGATACAGATCCGGGGCGGCACACCCGTATGGGTCTCACCGAGGGGGACACCGGTGGCGAACACCACCCACCAGTACGGAGCAATGCACCTGCTATTCGGAAAACAACAGGAATAACCAGCGGAAGGCAGCACTGACACGCTGACAGGGGAAAGACTCAGCGGGAGGCAGACACCGACACCAACGACCCCATCCCCAAACACAACAAACGGAGACGGGGCCAAAAACCACGCCCAAAACCGGTCGATGCGTCCGGTCAGTGAGACGGGTGCCTAGGCGGGGACGTCGATAAGCGAAAAGCTTAATTCTTGCTGTCGAGATACCTCAGCGCGACGCGGGTGGACTGCTCGGCGGCACCGCGAAGAACGGGGTCGACGTCATCGTACATGGCGTCAACAAGTTCATTGATGCTCAGATCCGTGCCGTGCTCTTCGCGGACCTTGCGGATCTGGTCGAGGCGGTAGTTGCGGCGGTCGATGTACTTGCGGGCGAATTCCGCGAGGTTGTCCCCCTCCGGGCCGTGTCCGGGCAGCAACGTCATGCCTGCACCGTCATCCTCGAGCTTGGCGAGCGACTCCAAGTACGCACCTAGGTCACCGTCGGTCTCGGAGATCATTGTGGTGTGACGGCCGGCAATCGTGTCGCCGGTGACAATGCCTTCCAGCTTCGTCGACTCCGGATCACCCGAGTAGATGTAGAAGCAAACTGAGTCCTGGGTGTGGCCAGGAGTGTGAACGACTTTGATGCGCGGAGTAACGCCGTCGATGCTGATGATCTCGCCGTCCTCGAGCGGCTCGCCGCCGATGCAGTAACGCTCGTCGAACGCGCGCACCGACGCTCCCGTGAGCTGGCGGAAACGCTGTGCCCCGTCAGCGTGGTCGTGGTGACGGTGCGTCAACAGCACCAGCGCGACCTTGTCCGCGGCAGATTGCAGAACGTTCAGGTGTCCCTCATCCTCCGGGCCCGGGTCGATGACGATACTGAACTCATCTTCCGGGTCGCGGATCACCCAAGAGTTCGTGCCCTCCAGCGCGGCATAGCTGGGGTTCGGTGCCAGCACGACAGCGGCGGACGGGGTTACAGGACGCAGTTGACTGTAGGCAGGATGCTGCATAACCCCAACTCTACCGTCAGTGACTGGAGTACAGCCATTTCTCGCTGGGGGATGTGGGCTAGCTCGCGTCGGAAACCTCGACCACGAGCTCTACCTCCACCGGGGCGTCGAGCGGCAAAACCGCGACACCGACAGCGCTACGGACATGGGCACCAGCCTCACCGAAGATTTCACCGACGACATCCGACGCGCCATTAACGACGCCCGGCTGACCAGTGAATTCCGGCGCCGATGCAACATAGCCAACGACCTTGACCACACGGGTCACGTTGTCCAAGCCACCTACTGAGTCCACGGCAGCCAGTGCATTCAGCACAGCGGTGCGCGCGTAGCCGTACGCGTCGTCTGCGGATACTTCTGCGCCGACCTTGCCAGTTGCTGGAAGGGCTCCGTCGACGAACGGGAGCTGGCCAGACGTCCACACCTGGTTGCCCACCCGGGCAGCGGGAACATATGCGGCAACGGGTGCCGCGACCTGCGGGAGATCGATTCCCAACTCCGCGAGGCGAGCCTTGATGCCTGCCGACGGGGCGTCCTTCAAACCGCCATTCGATTCGCCCGCCATTAGAGCTCCCGCTTCATGTAGGCGACGACATTCTCCGGGTTCGGCCCCGGGGTCACGGTGACGAGCTCCCAGCCGTCCTCGCCCCAGGTGTCCAGGATTTGCTTCGTAGCGTGCGTGAGCAGCGGAACGGTTGCGTATTCCCATTTCTTCATGGGCACCACACTACAGGTCGAGCGGGGTGCAAAGGTCTGGAACAGCGCGGAACCCAATGCGGGTCAGTGTGGCGCAGCTCGGGTCAGCGCGGTGCGGTGCGAGTCAGCTCACGTGAACACGGCGAAACTCCGCGCGAGTCAGCGTGAGCCAGCTCGGGCCCGCCTGACGCCGCTAGCGCGTTAGAGGCCGATGATCTCTTTACCCGCTGCCAGGTGGGCTGCCCAGTCGGTCACATTGGGGTTCTTGCGCAGGACTGCGCGGCGCTGGCGCTCGGTCAGCCCACCCCAGACCCCGAATTCAACCTTATTGTCCAGGGCATCAGCGCGGCATTCCATTTGGACGGGGCAGCTGCGGCAGATGGCGGCTGCTTTGCGCTGCTCAGCACCCCGGACGAACAGGGCATCCGGGTCGCCGGAGCGACAAACGGCCATGGTGACCCATTCGCCCCGCTCGAAGGAGCGTGTGGAATCCGCGGAGTCTGTGGTGATGCGCTGAGGTACCGGTCGCCCCGTCCGTAGGGCTTGGTTGACGTTTTCCAGTGCGCGGTTGTTGATCGTAGCGGTCACCACAGTCTCCTTCCGGGGCCATTTCACTCAGGTAGTGAGGCTAGGTCTTTTTCACCATGCCGTCGCTATGTAAGTGTATTCACGCACAAGGTTTATTGTCGAATAGATCACACACGCGGGGGTAGGTGCCAATTCCGCTGACGGATGTAAGGCCGTAGTGTAAGAGAGGTGTCTGCGCTAAGTTCCCTGGGAAAACTGCTCACCGGCCTTGTGGCGGCGGGCTTTGGCATGGCGGTGTGCCTCGCGCCTGCTGCGGGTATCGGAGGGGCTGCTGTGACGCGCGTCGATAACACGATGCAGTCCAATCTCGCCGACTTGACTGACGGAGCTGTTCCCGGCGTCACGACGATCACGGACACCAACGGCGATCCGATGGCATGGATCTACGCGCAGCGTCGCTACGAGGTGGAGCCGGACGAAATCGCCCAGTCCGCCAAAGACGCCTTGGTGGCTATCGAGGACAGGAGGTTCTACGAGCACGAGGGCGTCGATATGCAAGGCTTCGCCCGCGCATTGGTGACGAATATCCTGGCCGGAGGTGTCGAGGAGGGTGCGTCGACGATCGACCAGCAGTACGTGAAGAACTACCTTCTCCTCGTGAACGCCGATACGACGGAAGAGCAGTCCGCTGCCGTCGAGCAGTCGATTCCGCGCAAATTGCGGGAGATGCGCATGGCGTCGGACTTGGACAAGCGGTTGTCCAAGGAGGAAATCCTCGCCCGCTACCTGAATCTTGTGTCTTTCGGCAATCATGCTTACGGCATCGAGGCTGCCGCGCGCACGTACTTCGACACATCGGCGTCCCAATTGACAGTTCCGCAATCGGCGTTGCTGGTCGGCATGCTGCAATCCTCGGAGTTCCTAAACCCGTACACGAACCCGGAGGGAGCTAAGGAGCGCCGCAATATGGTGCTCCAGGCAATGGTCGGCTCGGGGTACTTGAGCCAGGCCGACGCCGACAAGTACGCGAGCCAGCCACTCGGGGTGCTCAACGAACCGTCGCTTCTCCCCCGGGGGTGCATCACGGCAGGCAACTCAGGATTCTTGTGTGATTACGCGCTGAAATACCTCGCCGATAAGGGCTTGAGCACGGAGGAGGTTGAGCGTGGTGCTTACACAATCACGACGACGCTGGACCCCCAAGTGCAAGACATCACCCATGAAGCGGCAACGAGCGCTGTTCGGAAGGGGCAGCCCGGGGTCGCTGAGGTCATCAACGTCATCGAGCCAGGGCAGGACAGCCACGATATTTTGGCGATGACATCCTCGCGCGACTACGGCCTGGACCAAGACGAGAGTCAGACAGTGCTGCCGCAAACATCGTCGATGGTGGGCAACGGTGCGGGTTCTGTGTTCAAGATCTTCACCGCCGCGGCGGCCCTCGAGAACGGCTACAACTTGGAGTCGACGTTGGAGGTGCCGAACCGCGCCGTGGTCTACGGAATGGGCGAAGGCGGAGCAAAGGGCTGCCCTGCTGGTGCGTACTGCGTGGAGAATGCGGGCAGGTTCCCCAGCGAAATGACTCTGCGGGAGGCGTTGG